>NZ_JACJFM010000130.1 GCF_014164585.1 Oceanospirillum sediminis
ACTTTATGGATTTCCGCTGGGCAGGGGCTCTGTCTATGGCGGCAAAACGCGTCGTGGATACTGCACAGGAGTACAGCCTGTCGGTGATCCCGCTGTTTATTCTGATGGGCAACCTGGTCACCAAATCCGGGCTGTCTCATGAGTTATACCGCGCCTCCAACGCCTTCCTGGGCCATAAAAAGGGCGGTTTATCGATGGCTACCGTTGTGGCCTGTGGTGGCTTCTCCGCAATCTGTGGTTCCAGTCTGGCGACATCCGCGACCATGGCTAAAGTAGCCATGCCGCCGATGCGTAAATATGGCTACTCAGACTCTCTGGCAACCGCATCTATTGCGGCGGGCGGCACTCTGGGGATTCTGATTCCACCCAGCGTGATCCTGGTCATTTACGGTCTGCTGACCGAAACCAGTATCCGTGAGCTGTTTGCCGCAGGCTTTATTCCGGGATTTCTGGGTATTCTGC
>NZ_JACJFM010000131.1 GCF_014164585.1 Oceanospirillum sediminis
GATGAGCTGATTATCGTGTTCTGAACAGGAAAGCTATCACTTTTGATATGTTTTATTGTGATAATGTCTTGCATTACATCTTGATATGATAACAGCTATGTGTTATCTTTATTGTGAGGGTTAATAATGAAGTGCTTGATGTGCGGGAAAGACCTGTTGCCAGGATGCAGAAGTGACAAGAAGTACTGCTGTCCATATTGCAGGCTAAAGGCCATGAGGAAAAGAAATGCAAAAGAAAAATCTCTCCATAAAAATGGAGCTTAACAGAGATATAAAGAAAGGAAAAAGAAAGCCAATATTTGGTGTTGGAGTTAATGATTGTGGCTTCGGTGTGGCGATGAAAGTTGATGGTAAAAAGGTGCAACATTATGGATATAGCCAATGGTATCAAATGCTCAGGAGGTGTTTTGATGATGAATACAAAAAACAACACAAAACCTATGAGCATGTTACTTGTTGTA
>NZ_JACJFM010000132.1 GCF_014164585.1 Oceanospirillum sediminis
CTGTTGCTTTGTTTCCTCTGGCATAAACTCTACCATATCCTTGATTTTGTTCATAACAGGTTCTGAGATATCATCGTCAACCACATCATCCAAATTGATATAAATTTTATCTTCAACCTCAATATTATCACTTATTTTATTATTGAAGGCGGTATCCAACATGTCAAAAAATGAAGAATTGTTGCCTATCGTTGGAATATCATCGTCAAAATTTTCATGTGCAAATTTTAAAACCGACAGCTTTTCATAAAGCAAGCGTGCTTCTTCATGCATCCTTAAAACATCTTCCCTTCCTTTTAATTTAAGAATTCTATGTGCAATACTCACTAACTCAGATTCCAACTTCTTCTTCATCTTAGTATAATTTTAAAAAATTAATGCGTTTTAGACTTTCGATTTTAATAAATTTACGCCACCTTTATACAAAACGTGCGACAGCTTAGTTTTAGTGTTAAAATG
>NZ_JACJFM010000133.1 GCF_014164585.1 Oceanospirillum sediminis
TCAAGATCAATCAAAAAAGACTGGTAATCTTTTAAAAGAGGTAAGAACGGACGCATGAAATCAGTTACTTCTTTTAAAATACGAATCACCTCTTCCTTTTCTTCGTACTCTAAATTATTTAGCTCTCGTGTATATTGTAGTGTAGTTTCAGGTTCAATATAAACAATGCTTCCTGTTTTGCTGCCACCCATAATGGCACCTTTCACTTTTCTTCGGTACATGGCTTTTACGGCTAAAACACGTCGGTTATCAACTACAGATTCTCGGATGTCATCCAAATATTCGAGATTGTGATAGGTGTTTAATGCAGATGCAAAACTCTGATTTATTTTACCTTTTACTTTGTTTATAGACTTTCGCAATTCATATAAGGTGTCAGAAGCATTATCCTTAATATCTCCAAATCGATCAATGATGGCATCTACTTTTTCAATCAAAATTTTAGTGACTTCAATGTG
>NZ_JACJFM010000134.1 GCF_014164585.1 Oceanospirillum sediminis
CAGTCAGATAATTCATGTGGACACTTTACTGTGATGACTGTGAGTGTCGTTTAAGGAGGTGATCCAGCCGCAGGTTCCCCTACGGCTACCTTGTTACGACTTCACCCCAGTCATGAATCACTCCGTGGTGACCGTCCTCCCGAAGGTTAGACTAGCCACTTCTGGAGCAACCCACTCCCATGGTGTGACGGGCGGTGTGTACAAGGCCCGGGAACGTATTCACCGTGACATTCTGATTCACGATTACTAGCGATTCCGACTTCATGGAGTCGAGTTGCAGACTCCAATCCGGACTACGACCGGTTTTGTGGGATTAGCTCCATCTCGCGATATTGCAGCCCTCTGTACCGGCCATTGTAGCACGTGTGTAGCCCTGGTCGTAAGGGCCATGATGACTTGACGTCGTCCCCACCTTCCTCCGGTTTGTCACCGGCAGTCTCCCTAGAGTTCTCAGCCG
>NZ_JACJFM010000135.1 GCF_014164585.1 Oceanospirillum sediminis
ACCTGGCGCTTCTGATAGCCGACTTCTTTGTATTGACCTTCAGGTAGCCGCCTTCGATCAACTCTCAGTATCTCAACTTCGTCAGGGGAGTCGGTTTGCTCCAACGTTGAACCTTGATGCCCTTTTTGGCCGCCGGGTGATTTGCCGGATGACGCTTTGGAGGTTTTAGCACGGTTCGGATCTTTAGAAGGCGGGATACTACTGTTCTGGCTGTTTAATCCAAAGCGTTCGGCCAGCATAACAACAACCATTAAGATCAGTTCGATAGAGGCTCTTAAGGCAGGAGTGACCTGTTTATCCTCTTTGAGTTGGGCACGTACTTGCTCAACCACTTCAGTTACGTTGATGTCTTTCAGGTTCATCCATGCTCTTCAATGTCTGTTGCTATGCATAAACTGACAGATCTCAACTATTCGTCAAGGTAGCAAATAGTTGAGAGCGGGCTGAATAGTTAC
>NZ_JACJFM010000136.1 GCF_014164585.1 Oceanospirillum sediminis
AGATATAATCAAATGAAAACGTTGTTATTCAGCTCTTCGAATGAAACGATTGCTTCTAGGACTAAAAACATGCATTATATTCCGTTTCTATCGGTTCGATTGTGTTCTTTTAAGCAAAGTACTCATGTTTTTATGTGTTTACGATAATATATTCGACAAATATCAATATAAACGCATTTGATTTAACTTGACACCGTACATATTGGTATTTTCAAATGAAAACATACAATTGTCATAAATATCTGTTGTCCCCATCGGGAAAATGATGTTCTTAAAGAATTGAGGTCCTCTCTCATATATTCACAGAGATATAATCAAATGAAAACGTTGTTATTCAGGTCTTCGAATGAAACGATTGCTTCCAGGACTAAAAACATGCATTATATTCAGTTTCTATCGGTTCGATTGTGTTCTTTTAAGCAAAGTACTCATGTTTTTATGTGTTTACGATA
>NZ_JACJFM010000016.1 GCF_014164585.1 Oceanospirillum sediminis
CAAAGAACTTTATCAATATGATTTACCTGATTGGCAGCCCAATAGAGGTACAGGTTCAATCAGGTAAATCCACATGAAACGTCGAAGAGCCCTTAAAAGGCTTTACGATAGCTGCCCTGATAGTCAAAAATTCGTTCCTGAACTTGCCAGTAATGTTTCTGCTTACGGGCAATAACAAAATCCGGCGCAGGCAACAGTGCCTTTACCCGAAGCACCTCTTCAAGGCTATTGAACTCACCCGGAGCCTGACTATCAGCCAGTCGTCGACCAAACAGCTTATTAAAAACTTTGCGTTGCGCGGGTTTACCAAAATCAAATGATTCACTCAGCTCTTCACCATCTTCACCGTGGTAGATGACTCTCAGCTTGCTGTCATGGGGATTCAAAGTGATGCCAGCACAGCGAATGACCATAGCATCTTTTAGTTTCAGAGCATCCCTGAGCTGATCATCAGGATCAATGATCGCTTTTTTACACTGCTGGCAGTTACGGGCAGCAATATCATTTTCTGCACCACAATGGGGACACTCTTTAAAGCGAAAACGATAATCACACTGTTCCGGACGATTCGATTGTTCAGTTGTATCCTCCTCTTCGGCAGGTTCCAACAGCCCCTGACAGCGGCGCCCATAATGCTCAATAACATGACCATCACTATCGGCCTTCCCCCAGAATATATTGGCAAAACCGCACCCCGGACAAAAAACCTGAACCGGTTCACTATCAGAATTCGGTTTCTTCTCACCTACTTCAGGATGATACAGATTCACACTATTTCCGGCATAATCAATCACCAGGCAGTCTTTTTTCCCTTCATCCAGACGCAGACCTCGTCCTACGATTTGCTGATACAGACTCACTGATTGTGTTGGACGAAGAATGGCAATAAAGTCCACATGAGGGGCATCAAATCCAGTGGTCAGCACAGAGACATTGACCAGATATTTTAACTGCCGCTGTTTAAAACGCTGAATCAGTGAATCCCGCTCATTAAGATCTGTCGCCCCGGTGATTAAAGCGGTTTGTTGTACAGGCAGATAACCGGTAATTTCTTTGGCATGATCAACCGTTGCAGCAAAGATCATCACGGCCTTGCGCTCAGCAGCAATATCCATCACTTGTTCGATAATTGATCGGGTCACACGCCGATGCTTACCAAGCAACTGATTCACTTCTTTTTCCGCATACTCACCAAAACGATTCTGAGATAATGCAGAAAAATCATACTGAGCAATAGCCGCATCGACCAGCTCAGGTCGGGTAAGATAGCCTTTGCTAATCATATAATTTAAGGGCAACTCGTAAATGCAGTGCAGGAAGGGCTTATCCTGCTCACTGCGCACAAAGCCGCGATAATGGTAGCGATAAATCCAGCCCATACCTAAACGATAAGGTGTAGCGGTCAGTCCCAGCACTTTAAGGGAAGCGTTCTGTTGTCGTAACAGTTCAATGATACGCTGATACTGACTGCTTTCCTCACCACTGACCCGGTGACACTCATCAATGATTATTAAGGAGTATTCATGTCTGAACTGATCCAGGTTGGCCGAAACTGACTGCACACTGGCAAATGTCACCTGATGCTGACTCTCCTTTCGTTTCAGCCCGGCAGAAAAGATACCTCCGGTTAATCCGTAACTCTGGTATTTTGCATGGTTCTGCTCAACCAGCTCTTTCACATGGGTCAATACCAGAATTTTACGCCGGGCAAGACGGGCCAGTTCAGCAATCACCAGGCTTTTACCTGCTCCGGTAGGCAGAACAATAACGGCAGCAGCATCTGATTTACGAAAGTGTTTCAGAGTCGCATCAACGGCTTCTTGCTGATAAGGTCTTAGTTTAAAAGGGAGTTTCATTGGATTGAATTTAATCACAAGCTGGATATAAAGCCAGTAATACTAGCAGTATCTGAATACTATTGCCTGCCATGATGTACAAATACAATACAGAGAATTGGCACAAGCCATCAGAGAAAAGAGGAACTGCCCCCATCTAATGCTGAATGCATGGCTCAAAGCAATGCAGCCAGAGAGCCTGCAAACCAGCCACGCAATATTACTCACCTTTCTTATGCGGCACATATTGTCGATACAGCTTGATTGTACATTTCTTGAATAATGGTTGTCGTTGTTTGTTCGCCGTAATCTGCTATTTACTTAGCCTGCTAAGTAAATTAATATACTTAGCATGCTAAATACTTTTTCCCCAGAGAGAAGATGCTATGTCCACATGTTACGAATCGCTGGACCTGACACTATGCGCCAAACTTGGGCGGGTGCACCGTATTTGCAGACAGGCTGTAACCAAAGCGGTTGAACCTATGGGATTCACTCAGCCTCGCTGGACAGCCATAATGCATATCGACTTTTTAGGGGAGGGATGCTCTCAGCAACAATTAGCGCAGAGCCTGGGTATTGAGATGCCTAGTCTGACCAGAACTCTGCAACAGCTGGAACAGAGTCGCTTTATCGAGCGACGGGTTGATGAACAGGATAAGCGTAGCCGGAATTTGTACTTCACGGCAGCTGGTTCAGAGCAAATAGAGTGCCTGAAAAAGGTTATCTCTCAGGTCAGAGACAGCCTGTATGCCGGATTAACCGACGATGATTTAAAGGCGGTCGATGAAGCACTGCGCATTATGGAAGCTAATGCCCAGCGTTATTGCCAACAAGAGGTAAAATAATGTCGAATGTTCGTACGCCAGATCAGCAATTTGCTCACTATGTTAAAGTGGCCATAGTGCTGTTTATCTGTTGCTTCAGCTATTTTATCATGGCAGATATCTATGTACCGCTGACACCGCAAGCACGTGTTTATCATAAGGTTACTCAAATCACGCCAAGAATCAGCGGTGAAATTATAGAGGTCGCCGTACACAATAATGAAACAGTAAGTAAAGGACAGTTATTACTGCAAATTGATCCCCGCCCTTATCAGCTGGCAGTACAGAATGCTGAATTGGCACTGGCTCAGGTACAACAGCAAAACTTGCAGCTGGATGCAGAAATTGAGGTTATTCAGGCCGATCTTCTGGCCGCACATGCCCAGCTCAATGAGCAAACTAAACTACAACAGCGCAGCGAACGTCTGGTCAGCGATAACTCGATTTCCATACAGGAAATCGACCGGATCAACGCCAGTGTTGTCACCGCCAATGCACAGGTTCAATCACTGAAAGCGAAATTGCATGCTGCCAGAATAAAGCGAGGGAGTGGCAACGAACATAATGTTGCCCTGCAACAAGCGAAAAACCTGCTTGAACAAGCCAAGCTGGAGCTGAGCTACACTCAGGTCGTAGCCCCCCACGATGGTATTGTCAGTAATTTACAGATCATGCCAGGCACCTTTGCAAAGGCGGGTACGGCTTTAACCAGCCTGGTCGGTCAGGAGCTGGATCTGGCCGCTGACTTTCGTGAAAAATCCTTGTATTACGCAGAGGTAGGTAGCCAGGCACTGGTTACTTTTGATGCCTTACCCGGTCAGATTTTCAGTGCCCATATCCGAGAGTTCTCCGCCGGTATCAGTGAGGGACAGCTGAACGCTAATGGTAATCTGGTGCAGGTTGAAAACTCAAGCCGCTGGGTTCGTGACGCTCAACGCCTGCGGGTCTATTTACGGCTGAACGATGAACCTGAGCAGCTTTTGTCCAGTGGTGCCCGAGCCACGGTGCAGATTCTGCCAGACAATGGTCCTGGTGCGCTGATGGCCAGAGGACAGATTCGACTGATCAGCTGGATGCACTATATCTATTAAAAGCGTTAGCAGCTAAAAAAGTATCTGCTAAAGCGGAGGCCCGATGAAAACCGCCTTAAGTGCCAATGATATTAAACAAATGTTACGTGTTGCCACGGGCAGCACCCTGGGGTTTGCTCTGAGCAAGCTGCTTGACTGGCCTAATGGCATATTTTTTACGTTATACCCTATGCTGATACTTGGGCTGGTTCCCGTGCTTAATGCTCATATTGTACGTCAGTTTGCAGCCAGCGCTGCCTTTTGTGCCATCGCAGTTCTGGTCGTACAAGGATTGTTTGGGTTTCATCCTGCTCTGATGGTGATGCTGACATTTACCCTGTTCGCTTTCTTATTTTACCAGATGAGCAAAGGTGTGAACTTCCTGTTTGGTGCAATCAGTCTGGTAGGATTGTCAATACAGCTTCACTTTGCCAGTTATAGTACTTCTGGGGTCAGTATTTATCAGTTGATTTTCAGTAATATTCTGGCATCTGTCGTCAGTTTGCTGTTAGGGTATCTGATGCACTGGATTTTTGCTGATGTGGAACCCCGACAGAGTATGGTTCGTCCACCTAAAGACAGTGCCAGCGTGCGCCACGAGGTCCTGCTTTGTGCCAGTGTATCCACCCTGTCTTTTATTGTGTTTCAGATCTTTGATCTGCAGGACTCACTATCGGCTCAGGCTGCATCGGTGTTAATTTTATTTCCTTTATGCTGGAAAGCGGCTGGGATGGCAGGCTGGCAAAGGATTATCGGCACACTAATTGGCTGTAATCTTGCATTGATGGCTCAGTTAATACTGCTTGATTACAGTCATATATTGCTGTTTCCGGTCATTGTTCTCTGGATACTTACCTTTGCTTTTGCCCGTTACCATATGCTGAATAACGGTATACCCGGTGTGGGCTTTGGTATCATCACGACTTTTGGTATTTTATTCGGACAATCACTGCTGCCCAATCAGGATCTGGTTTACAGTGCTCTGTACCGTTTCAGTTCTGTATGCATTGCTATTATAGTCAGCTTGTCGGCGATTTATCTTATTCACTATGGCTTAAATTATTTCACCATCACCCGACATCATACTTTTGATTAATGATATGTAGCATAGAATACATCCGTAACGAAACAAACCTTCCTCTCCGGGTAATAGCCGGAGAGGAAGATTAAAACTTTTTAATAACGGTGTTTTTTAAACTTGTTGTCATCTCATACATTAATGGAGAATGTCCAATTCTTTAACCACTGAGAATACAACTTCCGTTCTGCGTTATCCCTTACCACCTCTGAGCAGGGTCCCAGTGCTCTGCGATCTTGCCATCTTCGATACGAAACATATCAAACCATGTTGTTGTATAGGTTTTGCCTGCATCGTTTGGTTCTTTATATTCCTTCGCAAAACTCAGGATAACCATATCGCGCTCTGCCACAATGGAAACAAGCGGTGCAGAAATCTCATCCTGAACAGGCTTTGGCTGGCTATACTGTTTAAAAAAATCAACAAAACCTTTACGACCAGTAGGCACATTCGGGTTATGCTGAATATAGTCTTCACTCAGATATTGATCGGCTTTTTCCAGATGACCGCCTTCAAAAACTTCCCGCCAAAAATCGTATACTAACTGCTTGTTAGCTTTTAGCTGGGCGTTATCACTGATCAACAAAGCCTGTTGACTGGAAGCTGCCGTTACAGGAACTTGCGCCTGTACCATCATAGGAAGTGTCAACGCGGTTATAGCCAGTAGTACTCTTGCCGTCTTTTTCATAGCAATCTCCTTTTACGATGAATCCATATTATATGGCTCAAAATACTTATAAATGACTTAAAACGACTGATTCTTGCTGATTAAAACAAAATATCCTTACTTTAATTAAGCAACCTGGCAGCAATAGTTCGGACAGTTTCAGGAAGAAAAGAGACTGGTCACATGAGTAGAAACTGCGAAAATATCATTCTCCAAAACCATATCTCACAGAAATCTACTCATGGAATCTCTGGTAAAAACTGTCCTGGACTCAATGTCCATCAGCAAGCCACAAAAAAATTTCATCACACTCTTGCTGACGGCTTTAGTTGTCGCATAAGGTAAACCTAATTTTCGAAATATGAGCCGATACAGTGTCATGAGTGATAAACGCTTCAGCCGCTGGTATCGGCGCACCTTTAACTTTTATGAGTTCAATACTCGCCTGATTTTTGGTGAGCTTAAAAGATCGCATCAATGCATTGCGGCTATTGATACCAGTTTTATGCGTAAGAGCGGTAAGCATACTGAAGGTCTGGGCCGCCCGATTTCGTATTATAAAGCCCGATTCCAGATTGAATTTGTGTTCAGGGACGCAAAGCAATATACGGGGTTAATGGATTGCCAGTCTCGTAAAAAAGAGGTCATCAATACTCACCTCAATGCATCATTGTCTGCCCTGAATCTCTTAAAACTGGAAGACAGGCGGAAAAAAAACACGGAGGAACAGACAGTGATCTCAATGGTCTCCTGGAAACGAAGAAAGTTTAATGAGCACCTGATGAATAGAATTTTTGACAGGTTAGGTTTATCCCTGAAGGAGAAAAAAGTCATGTACACTTATGAACAGCTAAGCCTTTATGGGGTTATTGCCGCGTGAAAGCGTCTACAGCATTGACAAATAAAAAGACAGAGAAAACCATGAGTCAGACTCCATCGCCTTTTGCCCTGGTACGTCAGGAGCTACATCAACACCCGGAACTTTCCAATCAGGAAGCCAGAACGGCTGAACGCATTAAACAGCATTTTACAAAAATGAAACCGGACCAGATATTCGAAAATCTCGGAGGACATGGCCTCGCTTTTCTGTTTAAAGGTGCTAACCCTGGCCCTGTCACCCTGATACGCTGCGAACTGGATGCCCTGCCGATTCAGGAAATCAATGATCTGCCCTATAAATCCTGCATTGATGGTGTTTCCCATAAATGCGGCCATGACGGTCATATGGCCATTGTTACTGCGTTGGGAAATTTCCTGTCTGGCAACAAGCCAGAAAATGGTTCCGTCATCTGTCTGTTTCAGCCTGCCGAAGAAACCGGCGCCGGAGCTATTCGGGTAGTAGAAGATGAAACATTCAGTCAGTTAAAGCCAGATTTTTGCTTTGCCCTTCACAACTTACCAGGCAAACCGATGGGGCAGGTGCTATGTAAACCCGGTACATTTAACTGCGCTTCACGGGGGATGATTATTCGTTTAACGGGTAAAACATCCCATGCTGCTCACCCGGAAGATGGCATCAGCCCTGCTATTGCGATGAGTCACCTGATTGAAGGACTGACCCGCCTGCCTGATACCATGACAGGCTTTAACTTAGTCACAGTAGTGCATGCCAGTTTAGGCGAGATCGCTTTTGGTACATCGCCCGCGGATGCCGTTGTGATGGCTACGTTGCGTACTACCACCAATGAGGCTATGAATATGCTGGTTGCTCATGCCTGTCAGCTGGCAGAGCAGCAGGCGAAGGCAGAAAAGCTATCAGTCAGCATAGAGTGGGAGGACGTCTTTGGTGCCAGCGTGAATACTGATACCGGTTATCAGCATGTTATGCGTGCCTGTCAGGCCGTTGGCGTCGAAGCCATTACTATGGAAGAAGGTTTTCGCTGGTCGGAAGACTTCGGGATATTCACAGAAGTCAGTGAAGGGGCTATGTTTGCTCTGGGTTCAGGAGAACATAGCCCTCAACTGCATAACCCTGATTATGATTTTCCGGATGAATTGATTCCCACTGGTTTTGCTGTATTTCGGGAAATTATTCGTGGCATCAACGGGTTTGAGGATAAGCGTTAATCTGTCTTTTACTTATGAAGAACCCACTTCGGTCAATTATACCTTAAGGAGACTGCCCCGTTTCTGTTGATGTTCAAGCTAGCGGCGGGTATCCAGTTCCATAAAAATACTGAAAGGATCATCCGGATAATCACCATAGGGGCCTCGCCGGGTAAAGCCCAGGGCCTCATATAAACCAATAGCTTCAGGTTGCCTGATTCCGGTCTCCAGACGAATCATGGATAGCCCCAGGCTTGAGGCATGATCCAGCAAAGCTGTCATGATCTTACGGGACAACCCCTGGCCTCTGAACTCAGGCAGCACATAAATACGTTTTAACTCACCATAGATCCCATCATTGTTTTTATGCACGATGGCGCCGCAGCATGCGATCTGATCGTTCAGCATGCCACCAATAAAGTGGACATGATCCGATTCAAGCTCAGCGATAGACAAAAGCTGATTGCTTTCTGCCGGGTACAGGCTATTCATCAGGGTATCAATATCCTGAATAATTGCCCGTACATCAGCCTCTCTGGGGTTCAGCGTTTTTATCTCCATGGGAGTCACAACCTGTTGAATTCACGAAACAAAGCAGGATAACACAGTCAACACATTCTGACAGAGGCAGGATCAGAGAGGAGGGACAGCCCTGCTGTGATGCAAACAAACAGGGCTGTACTTATACCATTTATCTTCAGTGGGATTCTGCCAGCACATCACGGATGAAATCATGGATTTCCGGTAGCAGAGTATTACCGCTGTCTTCCAGAGCGTTAAAACCATCAGCTACTGATTTGCGCATATCCGGTGATGTCTTCAGCCAGTCAGACACCAGCTGCTGACACTCTTTCAGGTTGTTACTGGCGCTGACCGGTGCCCCAAAACTGATTAACAGTTCTTTGAAATCCACTTCATCAATCAGATCGGCGTACATCATTATTATCTCTCCGTTATTGTTATTGGTGTGATCTGCCCTGGCAGAACCAGAAAACTCCCGACAGCAAAAAATGCTGCCAGGAGTCCGAGCGAGTCTGATTTGCCATGAGTCAGGCAGGTCTTACTTAATCACTTTTTCTTCCAGTAACAGGTTAAAGATCTCTTGTGCCTGTTCCTGAGCCGATTCATTTTTCATCACCTTACCGGCTTTGCCCTGAGGTTTCGCCGTTGCCGCTTTAAAACGATCCGCCGCCGTTTTCGCTTTAACAACCTTCAGACGTTTAGGACGAGGCTTTGCCGGAGCTTCCTGCCATTGTTCTCGGGCCGAGTCGGTGACTGCCGTGACCTGGCTGGCGTCAATACTGGCACGCATACCCGGACCATAAGCACTCTGGCGTGGTGCGGGTGCAGCGTTATCAACACTGGCGACAAAGGGCAGAGGAACGCTGAGTGACCGGCGTTGTCCCCGTGGCAGAGCCAGTAAAATTTCGGCAACACCATTATTGATCGACACAATATCAGCAATGCGAGGCACCAGCGGCCAGCCCAGTTCTTCTGCCAGCAGGTAAGGAACCATGCCGGAAGACTCGCCACTTTCTGCCCGGACACCGGTCAGTACAATATCCGCATCAGAGGCTTTCAGATACTGTGCCAGAGAGGGCACAGCATCATCCTGCTCTGATAGCTCCAGCACTTCCAGAGACGGCAGGCCCATACCAGCGTAGTTACGCAGTACCGGCTCGACAGAACGTCCAGCGTGAAGAACGGTCATACTGGCGCTCTGACTTGCTTCCAGATTCATACCCAGCTCAACGGCCCGGCCATCCTGTTCTGCCCGACGTTCACGGCCAGATTGAGGATGACGACCAACAGAGACCAGAGAAACGATATTAAGCGGCATTCTGATCACCTCCTTCAGACTGTCCGGCTTTATGTTCACGAGCCAGCTTCAGCAGTTCAGCCAGAATCTCTTCACTGTCGCCAATGGCACTTAATGCGGCACGTTTCACCATGTCGCAACCGGCATCGGTATTAATCGCGATCACCTTGTCACACTGGCCAATACCCTGCATATGCTGAATAGCGCCGGAGATCCCCACGGCAATGTACACACGGGCTGTAACCCAGGTACCGGTAGCCCCCACCTGACGGAAGCGAGGCATAAAGCCATCATCCACCGCCACACGGCTGGCCCCTTCGGTCGCACCCAGAGCTTCAGCGGCTTCATGGAACTGATCCCAGTTATGAATACCGTTACCTGCAGATAGAATGAACTCAGCTTCTGCCAGCGGAATTGCATTCGGATCAACAGAGACTTGTCCCATATCCTGCATACGGCTGATGACACGTGGTACAGAACCCAGCTCAATCGGCTGTACTTCATGGCGGGTTTCATCAATCGGGTCTGCACACTCTTCTGCCAGTAGCAAAATACGAGGTGTCGGACGGCTGATATCAGTACTGCCACTGGCACCACGACAGACAGTAGTCTTCTTGTCGACCTGCCATGCCTGAACGGCTGGACGTTCGCCCAGACGTGCTGCCAGACGAGAACCCAGGTCAGTACCACCATGAACGCTGTCCGGGAACAGCCAGTTCTGTGGATTATACGTGGCATCCAGATGCACCAGAGCGGTCAGTTGTTGCTCCGGACAGTAGCCCTGATACTCTTCCCCATCCAGATGAATCAGACGGTCAACCCCGGCTGTATCCAGGCTATCATCTTTCAGTTCACCAAAGACAACGGCAACCACTACACCCTGAACGGCACTTTCACCGTCATCGCTACGTGCCAGTTTATGGGCCTGGCCCAGAATATCCTTGTCCTGACTGGTCAGACGACCACCGACCATATCCGGCACCACAAAGATGCTGAAATCAGGGTTTTCTACTTTATGCAGTGGCAGCTGAACTTCCTGAGCCGCACCGCCGCTACGACGACCGGTTGCAGCCGCTGCCGCATTACCTTTCAGGCGATCAATACGCTTAATGCCATTGGGACCGATAAAGCCCACTTTATGTGGATTCTTACGAATCAGACCAGATGGACCGCGTACTTCGGCTTCTTCACCGACACTAATAGTGCCATGCAGCGGGTGCAGACGGTTACGGGCGATCCACTCGGCACGAGGGTCTCTTCTTACGATTTCATAGGAGTTAGTTTCGCCACTCATTAGTGCACCTCCTCGATCAGCTGACCAGCCAGAATCTCAGCGATATCTTTTACCTCAGGGCGAGGCTCAACCACACCTTCCAGCATAGCGGTACATTGCTGGCAGCCTACCGCTACCAATTCAGCACCCGTGCTGTTGACGTCTTCCATACGCATATCGGCAATACGGCGTTCACCCGGAATATCCGTGATCGGCGCACCACCGCCACCACCGCAGCAACGAGAGCGGAAGCCGGAACGTTCCATTTCTGCTACCTGAATACCCAGAGAGCGCAGCAGCTCACGAGGGGCTTCGTATTCACCGTTATAACGACCCAGGTAACAAGGGTCATGATAGGTCACTGTACCGCCATTAAAGCTGTCCAGTTTCAGTTTGCCTTGCTTAACCAGCTCATTCAGATAGGTGGTGTGGTGCAGCACGTCAACACCATTCAGAGCGTCAGAGCCCAGATCCTGATACTCATTACGCAAACAGTGGTAAGCGTGAGGATCAGTCGTCACAATCTTGCTGAACTTGTACTTAGACAGGGTTTCCAGATTACGCTTCGCCAGATTCTGGAACGCCGCATCATCACCCAGACGACGGGCAACGTCACCGCTATCCAGCTCTTCATCACCCAGTACGGCGAAGTCGACATTAGCCGCTTTCAGCAGTTTGACAAAAGAGCGCAGAATACGCTGACTACGCATATCAAAGGCACCGTCAGACACCCAGAACAGTACTTCCGCTTGTTGTACATCACGCATCAGCGGCAGGTTCTGATCCGCCGCCCAGTTAGTACGACTGGCTGGCGA
The DNA here is from genome assembly GCF_014164585.1 of Oceanospirillum sediminis. Lineage (GTDB taxonomy): Bacteria > Pseudomonadota > Gammaproteobacteria > Pseudomonadales > Halomonadaceae > Oceanospirillum > Oceanospirillum sediminis. The sequence goes on from NZ_JACJFM010000016.1 coordinate 11,431, forward strand.
GTAACCATTCGGATTATCCGTAGCGATAATATTGTCTAAGATTTCAGCGCCTTTGTTTGGCGTATCACCTTTTTCCATGGTCAGGAAGCGACGCATATCGACGATAGCATCCACATGCTCAATCATCATCGGGCACTCTTCCACACAGGCGCGACAGGTGGTGCAGGACCACAGAGTTTCCGCAGATACCAGACCTTCAGTGATCACCTGCTCAGGACCGCCTTTGGCGTTACCGACTTCTTTACCAGGATAAGGACTACCGGCATATTTGGAATCATCACCACCGGCCAGGCCAATCACCATATCCTGAATCAGTTTTTTCGGGTTCAGGGGCTGACCTGCAGCAAACGCCGGACACATAGCTTCACAGCGACCACACTGTACGCAGGCATCAAAGCCCAGCAGCTGGTTCCACTTAAAGTCTTTTGGTTTGGATACTCCCAGCACCTGTTGTTCACTTGTGCCTGGATTGAACTCCTGAACGACCGACAGATCAACAGGCTTAAGACCCGTAGAACGACCGCCACCAAAACGCTCCTGACGACGGTGAAAGGCCAGATGCAGAGCACCGGCAAAAGCGTGCTTCATCGGACCACCCCAGGACATGCCGAAGAACATCTCGCCCATACCCCAGATAATCAGCGCAGTCAGTACCACGGTCAGCAGGACATTGCCCGCTTGTAATAAAAAGCCTTCTGGCAGTACGCCCGCGGCAGGCAGCGTCAGGATAAAAAAGGAACCCGCAAATGCCAGCAGACTTTTTGGCAGACGCATCCACGGGCCTTTAGAGATACGGCTCGGTGGATTTAAGCGACGTTTAAAGACAAAGATCGCGCCCACAAACATCAGTGCAGATGAGGCTAACAGAGCCCAGGCCAGAATCTTACTGTCGATATCCAGCATATGTACCAGAATAATCAGCAGGGCTGACAGTACAAAGCCGCCACCGGTAGCCGCGTGGGTTTTGGACATATACTTGTCACGCTCAACCACATCATGCAGATCATGCAGGTAGCGTTTGGGCATGGCTTTCAGACCGGCAATCAGGTTCACCTGATCCGGCTGACCTGCGCGCCAGAGATTGGCTCTGCGCACAGCACCAATTACAGCCAGCGCCAGCGCCGTTGCAATCAGTACAGGGTGTAACCATTCGAAAAACATAAGATCTCCCCTTATAGCAGGAGTCCGGGCAGGCTGTTTCTGCCCGGTTATGATTGAAAAGAGCAGAAGAGGCGGGATTAGCCGCCTTTTACATCAGAAAAAAGCGGCCCGCACTGGCTCGCTCAGAAGTACGGGCCGCAAAGGTGAATCCTCAGAGGTCCTTGCACAGACGCAGAGCATCGTACATCGCAGCGTGAACATTACGCTGAGACACACAATCACCCAGGCGCCACAGGATCATGCCATCACCTGATTCACTCAGGACCGGCTGAGGCTTGATGTCGAACAGCGCATCGTTATCAATCTGACCCTTGTTACGGGATTCCTCTTTCAGGGCGTAGTACAGCTCTTCGTTTGGACGGATACCGTTTTCAACCACCACCTGATCAACCACACGCTCTTCGCGCTGACCGGTGTACTCGTTTTCCAGTACCGCTACCAGGTTGTCACCTTCGCGGTATACCTTCTCCAGCATAAAGTCAGAAGTCATGATCACTTCTTTCTCGTACAGAGAACGGTAGTAAGTCGGGAAGGTCGTACCACCAATACCAACACCCGGTTTGATATCGTCAGTCACCAGCTCAACCAGAGAACCTTTCGCCGCCGCGTAATCTGCAGTCGACATACCGGAGAACTCACAGATGGTGTCGTAGATCAGGATGTTTTTGCCCGGTTCTACCTTGCCGCTCAGGATATCCCAGCTTGCAGTGATCAGACCTTCATCTGCGCCCCACTCAGGATTCTGCTCAACAAACGGACGACCACCGGTCGCCAGTACACACACGTCAGGCTTCAGCTCACGTACCAGATTTTCATCCGCTGCTGTACCCAGACGGATATCCACACCCAGACGCTCCAGCTCCATCACCAACCAACGGGTGATACCGGCAATCTGATCACGCTGTGGTGCTCTCGCCGCCAGTGTTAACTGACCACCCAGCTCATCGGCTTTTTCGATCAGAGTCACATTATGGCCACGCTCAGCCGCCACACGGGCCGCTTCCAGGCCACCAGGACCACCGCCCACAACCACAACCTTACGAACCGGACCATCGGTTTTCTCGATGATATGAGGCAGGCCCATATACTCACGGGAGGTCGCCGCGTTCTGGATACATAGCACGTCCAGGCCCATGTACTGACGGTCAATACAGTAGTTAGCACCCACACACTGACGGATCTGATCCACCTGATCCATCTTGATCTTAGCGATCAGATGCGGATCAGCGATGTGCGCACGGGTCATACCGACAAAATCAACATAACCGGCTTCGATAATACGCTTGGCCTGGTTTGGATCTTTGATGTTCTGTGCGTGAATAACCGGGACATCCACCACTTCCTTGATACCGGCTGCCAGGTGCAGGAACGGCTCAGGTGGGTAACTCATGTTAGGAATAACGTTCGCCAGAGTGTTGTGAGTATCACAACCGGAACCTACTACGCCAAAATAGTCGATCTGACCGGTAGCATTGTAGTAAGCGGCGATCTCTTTCATATCGTCGTGGTTCAGACCGTCTGGGTGGAACTCATCACCCGTGATACGCAGACCCACCACAAAGTCAGGCCCCACTTCTTCACGTACCGCTTTCAGTACTTCCATACCGAAACGCATACGGTTTTCAAACGTGCCGCCCCATTTGTCGGTACGCTTGTTGACACGTGGCGACCAGAACTGATCGATCATATGCTGGTGTACGGCAGACAGTTCAACACCGTCCAGACCACCTTCTTTCGCACGGCGCGCTGCCTGAGCGAAGTCACCAATCACACGCCAGATCTCTTCTTCTTCAATGGTCTTACAGGTGGCGCGGTGAACAGGCTCACGGATACCGGATGGCGACATCAGGTTTGGCCAGTTCTCACCGTCCCAACGGGAACGACGACCCATATGGGTAATCTGAATCATGATCTTACCGCCGTGCTTATGCACTGCGTCGGCAAGATTCTGGAAATGAGGAATAATACGGTCGGTAGACAGGTTCACCGAACTCCACCAGCTTTGCGGGCTGTCGATGGACACCACACTGGAACCACCACAAATACAAAGACCACAACCACCCTTAGCTTTTTCTTCGTAATACTTCACATAACGGTCTGTGGTCATACCGCCGTCAGTGGCATACACTTCGGCGTGAGCGGTACTGACAATACGGTTACGGATGGTCAGTTTATTAATTTTGAGTGGCTCAAACAGCACATCAAACTGGGACATAATCGGAACCCCATCTCTTTCTTGCTTATCCGGTCTTAACGGTTTTCTAATGATCCAAACCGTCGTGGTGCCAGGTTTTAATTATTCTTTACAGGCCGAGAGGCCCAGTGTTTTATCTTTTAAGACAGAGATGTTCATACGTTACCTGTTGACGACTTAATACAGATTCGGCATGAACATCTCTGACTGACTTATTACCGCTAAAACTTACAGTGGAGAAACTTCGAAGTAGCCCACATCACAGCCTTCTTCTGCTGCACACTGAGTCTGTTCTGCTTTAGTGCGAACGTCATAACCCAGACTTTCTGCGATCTGATCCAATGCACCAGCGAACCAGCCTGTGAACATGTAATCAACTTTGCGATTAACCTGACCGTACTGGTAAACAAAGGCAGAGTTTTCCAGACGTACTTTGGCCGTCCCTTTTTCGATATCCAGCTCTTCAGTGATAAAGAAACCCCAGCCACGCTGAGACAGACGCTTCATGTAGTGTTCCCACACATCCGCACCGCTGATACCATGTTCTGCAGCTTCTTTTTCACACCAGTAGTGAGCAGACTTGTAGCCAGCCTTGTACAGAATCTCAGCGTATTTCTCTGCACCAATCTCTTCTTCGATTGCCATATGGTTGTTAACAAAGAAGTGGCGAGGAACGTACAGCATTGGTAATGCGTCCGTAGTCCATACACCGGTTTCGTCATCAACGTTGATTGGCATTTCTGGCGCGTGTACACCCATAGCTCTCTACCTCAAAATGTCTTCTTTTTTCACAATGAAAAATCGGGCTTCTGAAACCGGTGCGGTTTGATCATTGAGCAGAATCAGGAAAATAACTAACCTGTTCAGAAGCCCTGTTTTACGTTACGGATATCGTTTTATCGTTAAACCGATGCCAGTCAGACTGATCAGCACCGGGTAGCCGAATTACTCGCCCCAGACTTCACGCAGCAGGTTAACCCAGTTGTCTCCCATGATTTTGCGCACCTGAGTCTCGGTGAAACCGTCTTTCAGCAGCGCTTCAGTCAGATTCGGGAACTCACCCACAGTACGGATACCTTTAGGGTTGATAATCTCGCCAAAGCGGGTCAGGCGACGTGCGTAGCCTTTATCGTGAGTCAGGTATTCAAAGAAGTTCTGATCCTGGCCCTGAGTGAAGTCTGTACCAATACCAATGGCATCTTCACCGACGATGTTGTACACATAACGAATCGCTTCGACGTAATCTTCGATGGTGGCGTTAACGCCAGCACGCAGGAATGGGGTAAACATGGTTACACCCACAAAACCGCCTTTATCTGCGATATATTTCAGCTCTTCATCGGAACGGTTACGTGGATGCTCTTTCAGACCTGAAGGCAGGCAGTGAGAATAAGCGACCGGCTTTTTCGACTCATCGATCACTTCTTTAGCTGTGTTAGGGCCAACGTGAGACAGATCACATAACATACCGACTTTGTTCATCTCGGCTACGATCTCACGACCAAAACCAGACAGACCGCCATCACGCTCGTAACAACCGGTTCCCACCAGGTTCTGCGTGTTGTAGCACATCTGAACAATACCCACGCCCAGATCCTTGAAGACCTGTACATAACCGATCTGATCTTCAAAAGCGTGCGCATTCTGGAAACCCATCATGACACCGGTTTTCCCCTGCTGCTTCGCACGGTGGATGTCTTCTGTGGTGCGGACTTTGATCAGCAGATCACTGCTTTCTTCGATCAGATCATTCATCTCAACGATGTTGCGAACCGTACCTTCAAAGTTTTCCCAGAATGAAACCGTGCAGTTTGCTGCCGTCAGGCCACCTTTAGCCATGTCTTCAAACAGAGCGCGTTCCCACTTAGCGCAGATCAGACCATCAATGACGATGGCATCTTTATGTAAATCAGCTGCATTCATGGTTATTATCCTTCTTATAGTCCCCAATCAAGTCACTGCCTGATGATGCTGAATATCAACTATCAGGCCCTCGGTTTTCGGTCAGTGTAATTTTTCGGGAACACAGGGAGGGTGCTATAAACGACCCATTCGCAACCAAAAACGTCACGTGTCGCAAATGGGCAAGCTGGGGGGGGTGGAAGAGAGCACAGCTGGGCCTACTGGGGAGATGACTGCCTTCTATTAGCTTAGATTAATCCACTGTTTTGCCTTTCTCAGAAAGGTGAACAAACAACGCTAATAAAGGCAAGCCTTATATAAAGTAGACATGATCCCCCCTGAGTTGAGAGTTTATGATATTACAGGCGGATAATGTTGCTGAACAAGTGGAGAGAGAAACCACCATCTACAACGGATCTAGAGAGGGAAAAGGTTAAAACGCATTTGTCCTGCGTCCTAGGACACGGGACAAACTTGATTATATATATGTTGCCAGTGAAAGAAATAGAGGTGGATCTAGCATTCTTACCAGCTTTTCTCTAGCCGATCTTTGAACCAAGAAAAGTGGCCCGTTAGGAGGTAGTAAGGAAGGTTGGCACACAAGTTTAGCTTTTGGTGATTCAATGATGGGTAGTCTCATATAACCCAGGTAATAATGAATAGCTCACTGTCAAGGTGCTTACCGAGTTTACTTAAGTTAAGGATGTTATCGCTTTTTGTTTACATCCAGACAAGATGGCCATTATTTGCTTTGTGAATTCACAGGCTATGAGAGTCAAAATGGCAATGCGCCGATATATGATTATAGAAGATTTATCTTCAGCCCGAACTAGTCCTTTGCCCGGTTATACAGAAACTATAAGGGAGAGGCTTTACTTCTTTTCTGAACGAATACCTAGCGAACTGCTATAAAATTATCAAAGGGTTATTATCTGCTTGCTGAGAAATACTCGTCTCTCCATTTGCTAGAACAATTGACAACAGGCTTGCATCATCTGCTAATTTGTCAATTTCCGTCTGCTCCATAAGATGTTCATACCAAAAACCATCTGATGACAGTGTAAATTTTGTCGTTTCATGATCAGAGGACTGAAAACTACATTGCTTTATATCGGGAGCTAAAAAACGCTTGGCTTTTAAACTTCGTGTAAGAGTGTGCCCATTAGCTAAACTTTGGCCAGATTGCAGGCTAGTTTCTTCGCTTAATCGATGAGGAGGAGTTAACTGAGTAGAACCGTCATGGTGGCAATGGTGTATTGCTATGCAGTCCCCCACATGATAACTAGTAGCCAACTTTAATTTATGGTCAATGATAAGCAGGCAATAGCTAGCTAATTCCAATACAAACCTATATTTAAGTGTTCTGTGTAGTTCTTTTAAGATATCTATGACGCCAAGCTCCTGTATAGGCCCATCTGCCATATGAAGTGTTGATACAACAGTTTCAGACCAGTAACGGGCCAAGCTACTACCATTTCCTCTTTCAGATGCATCAGTAAGCACTGCGATACAATAGCCTTCATTCATAGCAATTACCGCGGCGTCGTTGTTACTTTTTCTCTCGTTTCCCTGTCGGCTAAACCAATCAACTTCCATTAGATGTGGCCACTCCAGTTCTGTATAGCTTCGAGTCGCTGAAATACTATTTCTTCACGATCAGTATCACCATGAACCTGACTTTGAACGGCATACACAAAGTCCTGATGATTAAGGAGTGTACTTAGCTCAGTCTGTATATAGTTTTTTACATCATTAGATGCACATGCAATTTCCTCTAGAAGCATGTCACGTCCATCAACAACGTTCAACAGATCTTCTATATCGCGGCTACTCATAGGATCGTTATTTCCCCGATTCTTGTATGCCTCAATTTTGGTTGCTATAAAATAAACAGGGTTTACCACTTTGATTTGAGTACCATCAGGCAATACATGCGTTTCTGCTGTTTCCATAGCAGACTTGTACCAAATATTGCTAAATCCCAGTACATCTTGATCTGGCATAAAGTCAACCCTAAGCTCTCCCAGCTTCATTGCGCAGATAGGCATGTCATCATCTTCTATTGATGCATCGCTAAACCCCGATTGCCTCAGCTTCTTTTGCAATCGTTGGTAATCAGTATAACCAATCACATGTACAATCAGATCAACATCATCAGTGTGTCTAACCTGCTCCAGAATAAGTTCATCAGTGATCAAAAGCCCTGTGGTACAGCCTCCGACGAAAGTCACTTGGTCGAGTAAATCAGCCCCAAGGGCCTTTGCTACCTGTATCAACATCTGTTGGTGGAGTGCATAATTATCCATCAATCGATTCTCAATTCTTTTTCTAACATTTTGTAGGCCAGTTCTCTCTCTCTAGGTGCTCCAAGGCGGATTGCGTCTGTAAGAGCTAAAAGCGCGTGCATTTCAGGATCCCGCGTTGCTGCATACGTACATGATTTATGTAAAGGCTCAACGCTCAACCCTTTAGTTTTTCCTTTTGCATCCGGCCAGACCAATTTATTCTCACCTGCGCTCATTAACTTGCCTTTTAATATAGGAGCATCAAAAGAGGTTGATATTCCACGAGTCAACTGGCCAGGTTTAACAGGAAAGACATACTTTATACCATAATATATAAAGCTTAATAACTCTTTTCGATTAGCTCTTAGAAACCCATTTTTTCGTTCACGTATTGCCAATCCAATTTCTATACATCGATTAATCGACAGACTGATCTGTGACTTGCTTATTCCAGTTTCCTGTTCCAGGGCCCTAGTACTATATAGTTCTTCCCGAGATTGTTCTCTCTCAATAGAATCACTAATAAAACTAGAAAGTTTATCATCTATACAATAAGAACACCTGCCAGCCGATCCATCCGTTATATTTTGGCTTGATGATATCGTGTTTAGGACCTCCTTTTTGCAATCATAGATCTTGGCTTTTTCTATATTCATTTCACACTTAAATGCCAACAAATCACAATAAATATCATCTTTATATCTAGAATATAACTTGTGCATTTTATGTGGCTGTTTCTCTCTTTTTTCTAATGAAATCAATTTAAATAGTAGAATTATGTCTTGACTTTTCATGGTTCAGCACCCTCATTCGTCCCGTGTCCTAGGACACAGGACAAGAATGATTTAAACACTCAGAAAATGCAAGTTTTCAGATTGAAAAACAACCATCGGCAGCAAACGGGGACAGCCACCATTTACTTTCTAAAAAAACAAAAGAAAACAAAAGGGGACAGCCATGATTTGGTGCCCCTCAAACGATGGGGACCGGCTCAACTCATAATAAAATAAAACGGGGACATATATGGACACCTCGCCAATGTCCAGCCGTTTGACGTTATTAATTACCATTTGGTCTATCTGATATGACGTCCTGAAGAATAGATGGCACTTGTACATATATCCGGCTTCTTTCATAAACATACCTGTCCGAGCCTTGATGAGGTCTAAGACGCGTTGCTTGACCTTGGCACCCACCTGGCCTCTAAGGCCTATGTCCCGACTCAGGTTCCAAGCAACGCTAAACCATTCTTTTCATCAGTGCTGTGCACTATCAGATAGGCGGGTCTCCTTATTTCTACGAAACTCTATCTTTACAGCTTAAACGGGCTGGTAGTTTTCTTTTTTCGCCAGAAAAGCAAACAGGGACAGCCATTATTTATAAAAACAATCAACCAATATCGACAATATATGTCGCCAATAAACTCAGACAACCAACGATTAAGATATTTCGAGATAATAAAACAACACCGAAGTACCACTTCCATGCTTCAGTAAGGAAGAAAAGCCATAGATTAATGATGGAAGGCGTAGCTCACCTCTTTGAGCAACCTTATACAAACAAAGTTCTAAATTGATTCCCTGAAGAGATCCAAGCCAGCCCCTTATCCCGCGCAAACTGTTTTAGTCGCTTGATATGGCCTATAGCTCGGCTGGTTTGCAAACCTTCTGGCTGCATTGCTTTGAGCCAGGCATTCTGGTCGATATTGAGTCTTTGCAGTATTGGCGGTAGATGCCTTGAAATATGCCCTTGTTTGTCTTCCCTACAACACCGGCCTGTCCAATCAACCAGTTTCCAGGGCGCCGCTAATCCCAGGCCCAGTGCAAAAATCTGATTGCCGTCCATGATTCATCCTCTCTGAAAAAAGTGCTTATTTTGCTACAACTCTCAAACTGGAATCCACACCTAACGTCGAGGAGCCCTTTTAAGTGTTCTGGTAAAACAGTGGCTACATACCTTGACAAAAGTATTTCGATACTCTGCTGGTATTGACTGGATAGTACGGTAATTTTTTACAGAAAAGTGGTTGTTCAGGAGCTTTTTGAATTATTGATATGACTCATTGCTTACTTCAATCCCGGATAAAAAGTAGAATACTGGCCTTAAGGAAGTTTGTTCTCAAAACAGAGCTTGATGTCGCACAATACTCTGATATCTTGCTCCGCTTACAATAAACAAAGGGCTGGATAATAGCCCGATTGTATGAAGTATTACCTGTTTATTATTCTGGTCGACAAGGCTGTCGGAGGTAGAATGGCTATTTGCCGGTTAAGCATTTTTATTATAACTTTTTTGTTTTCAGCCTTTTCTCAGGGCGGATCAAAGCCCTTTACGCTTGTTTATGCAAACCACTGGAGCCCTTATTCTTTTGTAGATAAAGAGGGGCAGGCTAAGGGAATACTGGTTGATATCGCAGATTACCTTTTAGGCCATCAACTGGATATTCCTGTTCAGCATATTGCTTTGCCCTGGAAGCGGGCGCAATCTATGGTTCGTTCAGGAAAATATGATGCATTGATCACCGCTCCAACAGCTGACCGGAAAATGTACTCTTTCAGTTCAGAATCTGTACTGTATAAATTACAGTGGCGCGCTTATATCAGCGCTCTGACTCCGAATTATGAGCAGTTACTGACGATGGATAATCCGTTGTCTGTTCCGGCCCGTTGCATTATGTTACTGGGTGATCTGACCAGTGAGCGTATTTACACCAAATACAGGCAGAAGTGCCTTACTGTAAAAAATCTGAGTAATGCAGTAAAAATGCTGCAAATGGGCAGAGCTGATCTGTTTGTACATGCCAGGGCAATCATGAACCAGCAACTGCAATCTGACGGTATAGCTGATACTATTACGGCCCACCCCAGTGTCCTCAGGGAAGTGGCTTTCCACTTACTGGTAAATAAATCATCAGATCACGCGAAATATTTACCAGAAAAACTGGATCAGTATTTGAACAGCGCAGAAGGAATGGCTGACTATCAGGGGTTTTTGCGGTTGCTTGATACCCGTACGTATTATGCTCGGATACTACCTTAGCTGCTTAATGATTTTTGATTCCGGATTTCAATCTCTCTATGTCCCTTGCTAACAATATCCTGATTGCCCGCCTGAGTGTGGTCATGTTTAATGCTGCTCCCGGAGCAGATGTACTGAATACACTTAATGCTGATTTACCTGATTATCGCGGAGCCAGTGCTCTGGCTCAGAGCCTGGTAGGTACAGATCTTTTCTATGCTGTGCATGGTGATGTGACGCTGTCAGCTTATGCCGATTATCTGCTGGATACACTGATTTTGCCTTCTGCCCCTTCTCAGGTTCATGCTGCAGCTCGAGCATGGATGCAGGAGCACCTGTTTGAATTCAGCAGTATTGGTGAGCTGACCCATATTGCGATTGAGGCGCTATGGCATACGCCTGCCGATAATGAGCTATTTGGCGAGTCGGCTCAGGCCCTCAGAAATAAAACCGATGTGGCGCTGAATTACTCACTGAATAACCCTGAACAACAGAGTTACCAGTCATTGAAGGAGGCGCTGGCTGGTGTCGGAAGTCAGATTGATTCGGTTAATTCCGCTCTGAATATTACCTCTTCTGATGTATCTGATTTTCAGCCTTCCGATCAGCATGATGATTTTACTCTGATCCTGAATGATGGCTATACACTGTCAGGCCTGAAGACCGATGCCGGGGAAGGTGATGATATTTTCCGCCTGGAGATCAGAACGTCCGAGGCGTTACCAGAGCTGATATTTAACAATACTGAAACACTGGGCCTGAGCAATCTGTCAGGGCAGGCTGTAGACGTAAATGCTGCACTGGTTTCTGCTGTTGATCGTATTCTGGTGACACCGGGAACAGGCAAACTGTCTTTGACAGAGCTGGCATCAGAACAGGGCTTGCAACTGAATGGTCTGGATACCCTGGGAGAAGAGACGTTGCGATTTGTTGAGCTTGAGGCAAATTATCAGGCTATCGCTGAGTCGGCAGATATTGTTGCCGGAGCAGGCAACAATAGTATTAATCTTCAGCTGGCAGGGGATAATCTTGCTCAGGTTAATCTGAGTATCGATCAGAACGCTCTGGCCTCATTTTCAGATATTTTCCTGACGAACATAAACCAGGTCCCGGCGGTGTTATCCTTGTCTGGTGCCGGAAATGTTGTATTACAGCAGCTGAACGGTTTCAGTGCCGTACTGGCTGATGATTATCAGGGTGAGCTGTCTGTTTCACTGGGCCATGAGGTTACCACGTTTAATGGTGGTCAGGATAAGGATAGCGTGATTCTCGAACGGTTATCGTCCTCTCAGAGTATTCAGGCAGGAGCAGGTGACGATACGCTTATCCTGTTGTCTGGGGATATTGAATTTGTACCCGGTGGGACAGATACAGACAATGCAGAGATTACCGACGATACGCCCTTGGTCCCTGCAGATTACTCTGCCGTTCAGGGCTTTGAAAATCTGAATATCAGTCATGTTGATGCAGAGGGTTTTGTTAATACGCTGGCTGTATTAAAAGATAATAACAGCCTGAAAACCGTGTCTGTGTTGCTGGAAAAGCAGGATCAGCGACTTATTGAAATATATGCGGGTGATGCTCTGGCAAACACCGAATATCTGACCATCAATGCTGATCAGAAAGTTTTTCTGGAACTTGATGATCACAACGGCAATATTCTGATTTCTGCTGATAACGGTGTCGTTGTTGACGCCTGGCGATCAGGAGAGGTCAATATTACAACCGGTGACGGTGATGATGTAGTGCTGGGCAGTAATCAGGATAATATCATTAACGGCGGTAACGGGGCTGATCAGCTGGATGGTCGTGAAGGTGATGATACCCTGACGGGCTTTTCCGGCAATGATGTACTTATTGGCGGTAGCGGCCAGGACATTCTATACGCCTATTCTGGTAACAACACCCTGTTAGGTGGTGATGGTGATGACACCTTATATGCCGGTTCCGGAACGGATCTGATGCACGGTGGCAATGGGGCTGATCTGTTTGTACTTCCTGTTCTGGGAGAGCAGGCTGAAAGCCATAGCCGGATTGCCGATTTTAAATCAGGGACTGATAAACTGCATTTCTCTTTGCCTTTGCAGGCAACCGGAATGAATTATAGCGAGAGCGACAGCATGTCGGCAGATTATCAGTCGGCACTGCAATCCGCAGAACAGTTCTTTCTCTCTGTTCAGGACAGAAATTACTACTATCGTTTTGAATGGGATCAGGAATCAGGCTATCTGTTCCTGGGACTGAATGATCAGGCCGGTAATATGACATTCCACGCCGTAGAGCTGATCGGTATTACGCCGAATGAAATATCCATGGAGGATATTCAGATACAGATCTGAACGAATACATCTGAGCTAATATATCTGAAGAGCCCCTGGATTATATTTGGGCTTTCTGATTTAATGCCGGGCTCTGAGTTTCTACGGAGCCCTTTTTTATGTCTGACAAATGGCGACATCCGCTGACTATCTTTATTCTGGGTGCTGTATCCGCCCTGATTGTACACTCCGTGCTATTTCCCTCTTTTAATCAATCCGATGGTATGCAGGTGGTTTTCCATAATGGCAGTGATCAGCTGATACAAAGCATCCGGCTGGATTTCGGTCATAGTAACGGGCAGTCTTCTATCCAGACTTTCAGAATAGCGGGAGGAGAAGACAGAGCGTTATTACTCAACCATGAACCGGGTATGGGCTTTAATGTTGTGGTGACCTGGGTCGATGGAATCAGCCAGGAATTCTGTGCTCTGAAAGGTGATGAAAGATCCAGTGCCATTATTCCGTTAACCCGGTGATTGCTGCATAATGCACGCTTTTTGCGAGTACTGGCCTGCATGTATCTGAATTCTGACTGGCGAATCCTGACCATCGGTGACGGTGACTTTTCTTTTTCTCTGGCATTAATGCAGACGGTTAAACCCCGGCATCTGACCGCGACCGCTTATGATTCTCTGGCTGAAATTACAGAGAAATACGGCGATCAGCATTATCAGGATTTACGTGCTCTGCAGTGCGACGTGCTGACCGGGTTTGATGTAACCTGCCCGGATAGCTGGCAGGGGCTGTCGCTTAATCAGTTTGATGCAGTGATTTTCCAGTTTCCTCTGATGCCTGGATTTCGCTCAAAAGAAGAGTTCATGGAAAAAGCTGCAGGAGCCAGTACAAACCTGCTGAATCGGCGTCTGCTTCGACAGTATCTGGTTCACTGCGAGCGTTTCTTTCTTGACCCGCAAGGAGCCGGACTGGCGATCATTACGTCAAAAGATGTTAAGCCGTATCGTGAGTGGAATCTTGAGTATTCACTGGCGATAAATACCGACATGCACTATCTCGGCTATTTACCCTTTCAGTCTGATGAATTTCCCGGTTATAAAGTGCGCAATGTTGACCGGGATAAACATGTGAAAGACACCAAAGGGCTGAGCTATTACTGGAGCCTGGATCAATCCCGTCAGCTGAAAGCGTCGTTAAATTATCCTGCCTGGCTGCAGCATGGTCTTCAGTCTGGAGACTACTGTGCTTTGTGTCGCACAGGGCCTTTTGCCAGTGACAGAGATGCCCGAGAACACCTTTTATCCCGCAGGCATAAGGTACTGCAGCAATATGAGGATGACTGGCGTCAGGACTGCGCGTCTGAATCGGATTCCGGCAAATCCAGCCAGCTGACAGCGCCCTGACCGTATTCTGCTAACTGGTCGTCCGGGTTTCTGATCGGGCAATACGCTAATGACAGGCAGCCACAGCCAATGCACTGATCCAGTTCATCTCTGAGCCGGGTCATTTCCATTATTTTCCGGTCCAGCTCCGCACGCCAGATTTTTGAAAGCTTCTGCCAGTCTGATTTGTCCGGCGCTTTCTCAACAGGCAAATTAGCCAGGGCCTGCCGGATCTGTTCCAGAGTAAACCCTAATTGCTGGGCTGATTTTATAATGGCGATGCGACGAAGCACCTCCCGGTCAAAACGCCGTTGATTGCCATTATTGCGCCAGCTTCGGATCAGCCCTTTCTCTTCATAAAAATGCAGTGTTGCAATGGTAACTCCTGCTCTGGAGGCTACTGCCCCGACGGACATCGCTTTTTCCGGACGTTTTTTTACTGACATCGTACTGGTTTCCTGTCGCTGAATAACCGATGGGAGTGCAGGATTAAATTATCCCTTGACCTCAGGTTAACCTGAGGTTTTAGAGTTGGCTCCCACCATACATGGATCAGAAATAAACAGGAAGCCAATAATGATTTTTTTACTGCAACCCAGAGTCGCCCGGCTATTAGCCGGACGCTTTTTTGAAGGTATCTCGGCAGGGCTTTTAATGATGGCTCTGCCCTGGATATTGCTTAAAGATGGTAATAATGGTTCTGTCGTGGCTATTATTGCACTGATCTGTACCCTGTGTTCGTTCTTGCTGACCCCGTTCTTTTCCACCGCCGTTGATCGTTATTCAAGAAAAATGATCATGGTGATAGTACAGCTTGCTCAGGCCATCGCGGCGCTGTTTTTATTGATTGTGTTCACCCTGCCTGCAGAGGTCAGTGATCTGGCCCGCATACTGAGTATTGCTGCTGTTCAGCTGGTATTCTGGGTGTCGGCTGATCTGGCCTGGAATACAACCGGGGCGTTTATTCAGGAAAACTTTCAGCCAGATGAATATCCCAGAATCAGTGCATACCAGGAAGTGATGATGCAGGGGGTTATGCTGACCTCCGGCGGCTTCGGAATCCTGTTGCTTGAGTCATGGAGCCTTAGCCAGTTCGCGTTATTTGCATTATGTGCCTCAACCTTATCGGCGCTGTGCTACAGCACCATGCCTTATCTGCGAAAACTCAGAGAGCATATTGAACAGAGCTTTCATGGCCAGTTAGTCGAGACCCGGAAGATTTTTCTCCGAGACCCTCAGTTAATGATTTTCCTGGCGATGTCATGCTTGTCTTATCCTGTTCTGACTTATCTGGTGAAGCTGGTGCCGGTTTTTCTGGCCGAGCAGGGCTACAGCGGTGAATGGTTTGCCATCTGGAAATCCAGCTATGGTCTGGGGGCGATGGTTTGCGGGTTAGTGATTACTGTACTGCTGGTTAAATTTCGCTCTGACCTCCTGATGGTGGTATCTGTATTACTGATTGCGCTGTCTTTAAGTGTGATGGCTGTTGTTACTGAGCCGGTCGTTATTATTGTGATGACTCTGGGAATCGGCTTTTTTAATGCCACCAACAGAATCAGCCGGATCAATCGTATGAATCTGACAACAGATATTCAGGAAAGGGGCAGAATTGATGGCGGCTTAAAGATGTTTTCTATTCTGATGCAAAGCCTGAGTTATATGCTGATTGCGCTGCTGTCATCCTGGCAACTGACCCACTATGGTTTTGCGGTGGCGGCGGTGGTTATGTTGCTGGCTGGAGGCTATATGTACCGGTTTCAGGCGAAAACACAGAGACAAATAAAGCTGATTGCTGAAAATAGCTGAGTAATCTGCCATAGGGTCATGATAATAGGTTGGCTAAGGGGGGATTGGCAGTGCCGTGGGCGCTGGTAATGGCGATAGCCAGATCTATGTAACCGTTATGCCGTATCTGTTCTTAGTAGCAGAAAACGGGTGTCGTAATAATCTGATTAACAGGCTTTTTACCGTGTATGAGATAAGGGATACAGGATGATCTTGACATTAAGTCTGAATCACTTTATGTTTCAAACATTCGTTTGATAGAGAGGTGGGCATGGCTCAGTCTGATACTGTAAGTCGTATTCTGGATACTGCTGAGACGCTGTTTGCTGAGAAAGGTTTTTCGGAAACATCGTTAAGAACCATAACCGGAAAAGCAAAAGTTAATCTGGCAGCAGTGAACTATCACTTTGGCTCGAAAAAGGCTTTAATCCAGGCTGTATTTGCTCGCTATCTGGATCCGTTCTCCGTTCGTATAGACGAAGAGATGGATCGTCTGGAGGCTGAGTATCAGGGGCAACCAATACCTCTGGATGTCGTGCTGTCGACCTTTACCAGCGCCATTATTACTATGCCGAGCCCGACTAAAAATGGTTTGTCTGTTTTTATGCGTTTGCTGGGCCTGGCCTACACGCAGGCTCAGGGACATATGCGTCGTTATCTGCAGGATCAGTATGGCCCGGTCTTCTTCCGCTTTACCGATATGGTAAAAAATGCCTCCAGTGATTTGCCTGACGTTGAGCGTTTCTGGCGTCTGCACTTTATGCTGGGGGCCGCTATTTTTTCTATGTCGAGTCTGGAAGCTCTGAAGGATATTGCCGAGCAGGATTACGGTGAACACACTCGTGTCAGAGATGTTATTCAGCGTTTAATTCCTTTCGTGACTGCGGGTATGTCTGCCCCTTTGCCTGAACTGGCCGGTGCGCAGGACGAAGTATCCTGACTTTATCTCTCTATTGACCTGCTGACAGATCGGATTGGTTTGTCAGTGGCTGTTTTTTCTGCCTTCAGATAAGTGGATTAAATCATGTTAAATCCGAAGCTGCCTGATAACTGGCCCGCTTATGCTGCCAATAATCGCTGGTTACGGGTACAGATTCAGACACAGACTCTGTATCTGCTGGAGAAAGATACGGTACTGGATCACTGGAGTATTTCAACGGCTCTGAATGGCCCTGGAGAGCAGGAGGGCAGTGGCTGTACACCCAGAGGCTGGCACACCATTCGGGCGAAAATTGGTGATGGATGTCCGCAGGATGCCGTGTTCGTAGGACGGCGCTGGACTCAGGAGTGTTATTCTGAGGCGCTGGCAGCCCGATACCCTGAACGGGACTGGATTCTTGGTCGTATTCTATGGCTGAGTGGTCTGGAACCCGGATTTAACCGTTCAGGACAAGTTGATACGATGCGTCGCTATGTTTATTTTCATGCTACTCCTCCGTCAGAGCCGATGGGTATTCCTCTGTCTCATGGATGTATCCGTATGACAATGAGCGATATTACTAATTTATTTGATCTTATACCCATCAGGGCTTCGGTATATATCGACTGATCCTGTTATATCGTGATTCTACTCAGATTCATGTTCCGGGCAACCTGGTCGGGTTTATCCGATTTTTGTTGTATTTGCCATAAAACGCCTTCTTTATATTGTTGCTGATTTTGCCTTAAACCGGCCAGATATTTATTCGTTGATGGCTTTTTTGCTAATCCGGCTATTTTTTTTCTGGCCGTTATTTGATAAATTTGCGCGTTTAATCATTTATATGTATCTGAACAAGCGTATTTCGTTATTTTCCAGTCCGGTGGCTGGAAAATACGGCAAGGTTTTGCAGGAAAACGTTTGTTCGGTTGCTTAAGACACAGGAATATCCCGATTATGGCCCATGGTCCTCTAATGCTTGATCTGGACGGTTATGAGCTGACAGAGCAGGAACGCCGTTTGCTTGCAGACCCTCTGGTGGGTGGCCTGATTCTGTTTACCCGTAATTACCGTGACCCCTGGCAACTACAGGCTCTGATTCATGCTGTGCGTGAAATCAGACCTGAAATTCTGATTGCTGTGGATCATGAGGGGGGCAGAGTTCAGCGCTTTCGGGATGGTTTTACCCGTATTCCGGCAATGGCCCGGATTGGCACTCTGTTTCATGATGATCCGGAAGCTGCGCTGGAGCTGGCGTGGGATACCGGATGGTTAATGGCGTCAGAGTTGCTGGCCTATGGGATTGATTTCACTTTTGCACCTGTGCTGGATCTGGACTACGGTGTCAGTGAAGTGATCGGTGACAGAGCTTTTTCCCGTCGGCCGGAAATTGTTACCCGGCTGGCGGATGCGCTGATTGAAGGTATGCATGAAGCAGGAATGCCTGCGATAGGTAAGCATTTCCCTGGTCATGGCTATGTTGTGGCGGATTCTCATACCGACCTTCCGGTTGATAGTCGTACTCTGGAAGAGATTGATCAGAGCTGTCTGAAACCGTTTACGGCACTGTCTGCTCAGTTAGATGGTGTTATGCCTGCCCATGTGGTGTATGAACAGGTTGATGCCAGGCCTGCCGGTTTTTCACCTTTCTGGCTGAAAGATGTCTTGAGACGCAAACTGGGCTTTAAAGGTGTTATTTTCAGTGATGATCTGGGGATGGCCGGAGCGCATGTCGCCGGAGATTTTCGTGCCAGAGCCGTTGCTGCGCTGGAAGCAGGGTGTGATATGGTACTGGTATGTAACGACCGGGAAGGTGCTTTACAGGTTCTGGATGGCCTTAAAGATTATGATTTTTCCCCACGTTCACAGCAACGCCTTGCAGAACTTCAGGTTATGTCCCGTCCTGGTCTGGATTCGCTTGATTCTGATCCAAGATACAATCGGGTCGCCGACCAGTTAGAAGCGCTTAACTGATTTTTATTTCTTATACTTACAGCTATCCCTTTTATAATTTTTCTGACTGATCAGTAATTCTGTATCAGTCAGGTGTATTTTATTATCTGAACAAACAACAGACATTGGAAAACGAACAATGCCGGTAGAAAGTAACCTGGAACAAATTAATAAAGTGTTTGCCGAAGCAGACTGCCTGTGCACCAAAGAGCAGGTTGACGCTGCTCTGGACAAAATGGCAGCGGAAATCACAGAACAACTGGGTGATAAACTGCCGGTAGTATACTGTGTAATGAACGGTGGTCTGATTACCACGGGCCACCTGCTGACGCGTCTGGAGTTTCCTCTGGAAGTGGACTACATTCACGCAACCCGTTACCGTGGTGAAACCACGGGTGGCGAGCTGTACTGGAGAGTACCACCAGAAGTGAACATGGAAGGTCGTTCAGTCATTATTGTGGACGACATTCTGGACGAAGGTCATACACTGGCTGCAATTCTGGACTACTGCAAAGAGCAGGGTGCCAAAGAGGTATACAGTGCTGTTCTGGTTGATAAGCAGCATGACCGTAAGGCTCAGCCTGGTATGAGAGCCAGCTTTACAGGTCTGGAAGTTGAAGACCGTTATCTGTTTGGCTATGGCATGGATTATCAGGGTTTCCTGCGTAATGCACCTGGTATCTATGCGCCAAAAGGGATGTAATTTTCCCTGATGTACATAAAAAGCCGCAGACTCCTGAGCTGAGTTCTGCGGCTTTTTTTATTCTGCTGTTTTATTTGTCCTGCTTCCCGGGCAGGAAATGGAGATTATTTTATGCTGGCAATTATTGGTGGAACCGGGTTGACCCGGATGCAAGGGCTGAATGTGATCAGCAGTAATAAGGCGGATACCCGTTGGGGTGAGGCTTCAGGGGAGATTCTTAAAGGGCAGCTGGCCGGGCAGGAAGTATTATTTCTGGCCCGTCATGGCCACCCTCATACTATTCCTCCTCATAAAGTGAATTACCGGGCCAATATTCAGGCTCTGAAAGATGCTGGTGCCAGTGCGATTATTGCTGTGAATGCGGTAGGGGGAATACATCCGGATTGTGAACCGGCAGGGCTTATGATTCCAGATCAGATCGTTGATTACACTTATGGCCGCGAGCATACTTTTTTTGCAGAAGATCTGGATGAGGTCGTACATATTGATTTCAGCTGGCCCTACGATGAAAAGCTGCGTCAGATTCTGATTGGTAATGCCCGGAGTCTGGATCTGGCCGCATTGGAGCAAGGTACTTATGCCGCTACCCAGGGTCCTCGGCTGGAAACTGCCGGTGAAATACGACGTCTGGCTAACGATGGCTGCGATATTGTCGGCATGACGGGGATGCCTGAGGCGGCGCTGGCCCGTGAGCTGGATCTGCCTTATGCCTGTGTTGCTCTGGTGGTCAATATGGCTGCAGGCCTGACGGATGAAATTATCACGATGGCTGATATTGAAAAGGCATTGCATGATGGTATGGGTAAAGTACTGGATTTATTACAGGCCAGTATTAAGTCTTATGACGAAGTCTGATCCGGGGGCTGAAAACACGGATTTTACTCCCGTATAACTGCTTTCCCATCGTCTTCCAGTCTCTTTAATAGCCCGTGTTATTAAAGAGACTGTTCTCCGTCATAAAAAAGCCAGAAAGTCGTCACTGACTTGTCACTCCCGAGTTTTATTCTGTCAATAGATAAGGCATGAGCCCGACAGGACTTCAGAGGGAGAAGTTAAGTGAAAGAACAACAAATCAAAGCGGCCATAACAGAGTTTTCTATGTATCTTGATCAGGCGCTTAGCCAGCCTGTTTCACTATCATTACGCGCCAGCTTATTGCATGAAGCAAAGAAACTGGATGATACGATGAAAAAAATTGTCACAGGGCAGGATGCTCGTGAACAGTTTTTTATCAATACTCTGGAGCATTTTGTCGCCTGTGCTCGTCTTGAGCGCACTGATATGCTGACAGCTTCCTGCCTGGCTATGAAGGGAGAGGTTCAGCGTCTGGTTCAGAGTGTGCCTTACCAGGCATCCGGCATCAACAGTGGAGCGAAAGGTGTGGCAGGCAGAGATGGCATTGCTGGTGCCTGATTTGATTAGTATCTGACAAAACACAGTAATTATAAGCAGAGTGAGTCAGGCTTACTCTGCTTTTTTATATCAGATCACAACGGATTTGTGTTATCAGAGCTGTTGCTCTGATAATCTTCAGCTGTTGTTCAGAAGTTTTTCCCTGCGAATCAGCAGCATTTTGTTGACACCCTCTTCAATAGCTTGCGCAACGTCAAATTTAGGGAAAGCAGGTGCCAGTTTCTTTCTGATATCGACAATATCCGTACCTTCCTGGAAAGTGCCAATAGGCAGCTTTACATCTTTGATCAGTTTGCCTCGACGGATCTTAATCTTATTAATAGTGTTCCAGGCCAGAAAGAAACGTTTCTCATCTTCCAACGGTTCCAGATCAATGGTTACCAGATCACTCAGAGCCCGATCCATTTGTACGCCACTAATCAATTGACCATCAGGATGAAGCACACCTTCCTTTTTCAGATGTTCTTCCAGACCCTCCCGGTCATTTTCTGCCGCAATCACTTTATCTTTCGCTAGCTGCTTAATGGCTTTGGTATCGCCAAAAACCGCATTGCCTTCATAATCCTTTATGTCAAACGTTGGACGGAACATATCGTTAAAGCCGGTGTAAAAGCCCAGCGTCATATATTGGCGGCTCATGGATTTATCCTGTTTTCGTTTCTCGATAGTCGCTTGCTGAAATTCTTACGATCAGTCTGTTCTGATCATACGGCTTCACGAAGAGTGCTGAGCTTCCGTAAATGCTGCTTACAACACGTAACGTTAAGCTAATAACTAACATGAAAATACAACCGTCAGCTTTCTGGTTGTATTCGCTTTTGTTATTAATTATTGCTTATTTTCTCGATCCGTGAGTCGGAATTTGAGCATCTGTCAGATTATATGCTTTTTATAGCATAAAAAACGAGCTTTAACGGGCTGATTTTGTTTGAATATTTATAATATGCCAGAAAACGCATATTTTGTGCCGCTCGGGGTCGCTGTTCTGGCTTCAGATGAAAATTAAGGCGCTGCAGTCAGGTTGCGTGATAAATCATGTGTCAGATCCTGAATAACTTCCTGTTCACCCTGTCCCTGTTCCAGTTGATTCCTGCATTCTGCCGGAGCTTTACCCGTCCAGCGTTTGAATGCTCTGGAAAAATTACTGACATGGGAAAAGCCTAAACGGTAGCTGATTTCAGCAATAGGGACGTGAGACTGGCGAATATAAAGCAGAGCCAGTTCTTTTCTTACATTGTCCAGCAACTGTTTATAACTACTGCCTCGTTCTTTCAGCTTCCTCTGCAAGGTGCGTGTGCTCAGATTCATGGTTTGCGCCATAGTTTCCATATCCGGCTCCCCTTCCGGCAGAACCTCGAGTAGTCGATAGTAAACCTGATTCACGATATCAGTACGGTCAAAACGAGCGATGTATTCTGCGCAGATCTGATCATTTTTCTGAGCCAGTTCTGAGTTTGCTGTTGGCAGTGGGGTATCTGCTATCTGACTATCAATTTCCAGCCAGACAGTGTCCTGGTCGAATTCAATCGGACATTTGAACATACGATCAAAACTGCCCATATCCATGAGTGGCATTTTTCTGGGCAAGCCAATACGCAGAGGTCTGAAACGTCCCGGGAAAATATGGCGGCAGGTCAGTACAACCGTCGCGATAAAAGCTTCATATTGTGCGTCACTCAGAATGGGTTCATAAGTAGGGTAGGCTTTACCCCAGATGCGGATACGATCTTCAAACTCTTCACAGCCGCCATAAGCACAATTTGTGAATACTTTGCTGTACTTGACGACTCGATACAGGCCTTCACGAATATTATTGCCCGCCCAGATAGAAAACCCCAGAGCATGCCATGATGTTGGTCGCATCATCCGCCCTACCATAAGCCCGAATGCCGGATCACCGCTGGCTTCCTGTGCCAGCTGGAACAGGCGGGATGTGCGCGTGACTTCAAAGCGACTGTTCGGGTCCCTGGCGGTTTCCAGATCAATACCGGCCTGTTCAAACAGAGGTTCACTTTTAACGTCATATTCTTCCAGGGCTCTGGATATCGCAATCACCCACCCACATAAGGTAGTTGCCGTTCGCATCATAGTGATTCTCCGCCTTTTACAGGTAATTATTATTGTTGAGCAAGGGTATGGACGCTTAGCTGAAGGATTCATTCATATGTTTGAATGGTGGCGGATAATGATAACCGGCGCAAGTATCAAAATTTAATTGCTTGTATCACAGGGTAAAAAGCATCAGATGACAAGTCGTCAGGCCATTAGCTAAGAAGGCAACACAGATAAAAAAGAGCGGTAAAAGTACCGCCCAAAGCTCGCCAAAAGGTAAGACAGATCGTTCGGCCACACTCACAGGATCACTGTTTGTTTAGCCTGAACCTATGGCGTTTGATCTACACCAGCGCTCTGGTGTTGTGACTGGTTTTATCGTTTCGGGTGCGCGACTGCTTTTTCAGCAGTAAGCGTGCCAGAGCAGGTAACAGGATCAGTGCCCCCAGCATGTTCCAGACAAACATAAAGGTCAGCAGAATCCCCATGTCAGCCTGGAACTTAATGGGCGACCAGGCCCAGGTTGCGACGCCGATGCCTAGCGTCAGGCCGGTAAAGGCAACGGCTTTACCTGTGCTTTTCAACGTCAGATAATAGGCCTGATTCAAGTTGAAGCCCTGTTTCAGGAAGCTCTCCAGACGGCTATAGATGTAAATACCGTAATCAACACCAATACCCACTCCCAGAGCAATTACAGGCAGAGTGGCCACTTTTACGCCAATACCCAGCATTGTCATCAGTGCCTGACACAGCACCGACGTCAGAGCCAGA
The DNA here is from genome assembly GCF_014164585.1 of Oceanospirillum sediminis. Lineage (GTDB taxonomy): Bacteria > Pseudomonadota > Gammaproteobacteria > Pseudomonadales > Halomonadaceae > Oceanospirillum > Oceanospirillum sediminis. Next base: position 35,242 of record NZ_JACJFM010000016.1, read on the forward strand.
GGAGCAATAATGCAGACCACTGTGCGCCATGAGCGGAAGGTGACAAAGCACAACAGGCTGACAACACCGTATACCCAGGCCAGCATTTCATACTGAGCGCTTTCGATCACCATATTGGTGGCGGCTTCAACACCAGCATTACCGGCGGCCAGTTTGAATTCAACCGCGGTGTCCGGGTTTTGCTGAATATAGTCTTTGGCAAATGCCACTACGCCCGTCAGTGTCTCTGCTTTATGGTCATCCAGGAAGATAACGACGGGGACCAGGTTACAGGCACTGTTAATCATGCCTGGTGGCACATGCTTTCCACTGGTTGCAGCATTCAGCACATACTGATTGGGTAGCAGTGTAGCCCACTTAAGACTGCCCTCGTTCATGCCAACAATACCCCGTTTGGCAACATCGACCATGGAAACAACAGATTGTACGCCCGGAGCGCTTTCCATATGCCACTGGAAGCGTTCAATGCTGGCCAGAGTCTCGTAACTGACACACTGGGCGTCGGCTGTTTTCGCCATAACCACAAAGACATCAGTACTGGTCGAGTAATTCTCGGTAATGAAAGCATTATCTTTGTTGTAACGGGAATCTGCCCGGAGCTCCGGAGCACCGGCATCCAGATCACCAATTTTCAGATTCTGGCTGTAATAGCTGCCCAGAGCAAAAGCGCCGACGGCCAGTAAAATAGCAATGGAGGCTGCTTTCGGCTCGGTAAAACGAGCCAGTAAAGACCAGGCTTTGTCATTTTGCTGACCTGGTTTCTCTTCTGGTTCTGTTTTGCCATTCACTCCGCTATAGGACAGCAGTACCGGCAACAGCACAAGATTGGTCAGCACGATGGTCGCGACACCGACACTGGCAGAGATCGCCAGATCCTGAATAACGGCGATATCAATAATCATCAGGGTAACGAAACCCAGGCCATCACTGAACAGGGCAATAAAACCCGGAATATAAAGGGCTCTGAAGGCCAGGCGAGCAGCCGTTACTTTATCTTGACCTGCACCGGTTTCCTGTGCAATACGGTTAACAACCTGAACACCGTGACTGACAGCAATAGCGAATACCAGGAAAGGTACCAGCATAGAGTAAGGGTCAAGGCCAAAGCCCAGGCTCTGTAGTAAACCCTGTTGCCAGATAACCGCCACGACGGAACACAGCAGAGGAATCAGCGTGCTGCGCCAGCAGCGTGAATACAGATAAAGCAAGACCAGGGTAATGCCCAAGGCCACGATAAAGAAGATTGCAACCTGAACAGCACCTTCAATCAGATCACCAACGACTTTGGCAAAACCCGTAACATGGATCTTAATGGTGTCTGTCTGATATTTATCGCGTACCAGGTGTTCAATATTTCTGGATAGCTTCTGATAGTCAATGGGCAGCCCTGTCTGCGGGTCAACGCTGTACAGTGGGGCCAGAATCATAGCCGACTTCATGTCGTTTGCGACCAGAGAACCGATAGTACCGGACTTGAGTACATTGGTTCTCAATTGTTGCAGGCTGCTCTCTGAACCATCCCATGTTTTGGGAATCACCGTGCCTCCGACAAAGCCTTCTTCGGTGACTTCAGTCCAGCGCACATTCGGGCTCCAGATCGACTTAAGTCCAGAACGGTCAATGCCGTTAATGAAAAAAACTTCATCGCTGATCTGTTTTAGTTTTTCCTGGAACTCTGCCGTAAAAATATCCCCTTCCGTAGTTTCTACTGCAATTCTCAGGCTATTGCCCAGGCCTGTCAGATCTTTTCTGTGTTCCAGGAAATTGGCGATATAGGGGTGATTGGCCGGAATCATTTTTTCAAAACTGGCATCGACGTCCATCTGAGTGGCCTTCCAGCCCAGAAAAACAGTAGCCAGCAGACAAAGCAGGATAACCGGCAAACGCATACTGAACAGTGCTTTCTCTACTGCTGCCTCTGAATCTTCCAGAGGATGCATAATATGATGGTCGATGATATCGTCACGACGACTCATGGGATCTCCTCCGAATTATTGTTTCTGATGCTGGCGGGCGGTTTGATCCACAGGCCAGTTAATCAGACGAATACCACCCAGTCCGGTCAGAGCCAGTAAGTTGTCACTGACTTTCAGGCCTGAGCTGATAGGCAAAGAGCGAGGCAGACGGATACGTTGTAGTTCTGGTTTTGTCTGATGGTTGCTCTGTTTCAGATCCGCTTGCCAGACAGAGCCTGAACCACCCAGCAGAATTAACTGGTCTGCAGTGGCAATAGCGTTCATGACTGATTCTTTACCCGGAACATCCAGTGCGTGCCAGCTGTCCCCCTGATCATAGGAGATAAAAGCATTGCCTCGCAGGCCATAAGCGATCACGGCATTATGTTGTGCCAGCCACTGAAAGCCGAAAAAAGACCCTTCATAAGGCGAATCCAGCCGGAGCCAGTCTGCACCTGCGTTATCCGAACGGTACAGAGTGCCTGCTTCGCCCGCCATAAACAGGGTATCTCCGGATAACTGACCAATACTGTTAAAGTGGAAGCCATCCGGGTTCGGGACTCTGGACATCGCAGGTTGCCAGCTTTGTCCGCCATCGGTGGTATGGAAGATCATGCCATAAGCACCAACAACCCAGCCCTGGTTGCGATCTTTAAACCAGACGCTGAGCAGAGGTTTACCGGCTCCCTCTTCTGTTGCAACCTGAGCATCTTCCAGTTTGAATTCCAGTTCCTCCAGCACCAGTTCGGCATCTTCTCGGGCGATATCGTCCAGTTGATCCAGGCTGTTTTCCAGAGACTGTTTTTCCTGTTCATAGAAACGAAGGGTCATGTGATTAATCTGATGGCCATCCAGTTGCAGCTTCCAGCTTGAACCGCCATCACTGGTATGGAGTACAACACCGCCATGACCTGTTGCCCAGCCATGCTGTTCATCAACAAACCATAGGTCTGTCAGGGCTGTGCTGACTGGTGTAGCAATCTGCTGCCAGCTCATACCCTGATCTATTGAACGAAGAATATACCCCCTGTCACCTGCTGCCAGCAGAGCGGGGCCTGCTCGGGTGATATCCAGCATTAAGGCTTTACTGGCCTTTGTGGATATACCAGAAGCTTGTTGAACTCTATCGGTACTGGCGTGAGTAACCGGGGGAGTAATCATTGCCATCAGCGCTGCCGTGATTCCCAGAATACGGGCCGCAGAGCCTGTTTTGCGTAAAGCATGAGAGATAAACCGGACCGGTGAAGCAACATGGCCCGGAGTTTTTCGACAGACAGGGCGACAAAGTACACTGTCAGTATTCTGAGTATGATATCTGCTTTCTGGTATCCGGAACGGCTGACCGGAGTCAGAATCAGGCCGCGAGCGTGCTACACGGAGAAGATCAGTCATATATGTAAACCTGATTATTATCATTATTTTTTTGAGGCCACCTTACATCTCTGTTATCTGAAGTGATCTGTGGTCAGCAGCCAGATAACAGACATGGGGCAGCCCAGGCGAGAGTGCTTAGCATAGGTGTAGTAAGAAAGAATAGCGGACTCTTTACACGCCAGTTTGTTATCTTTAAGGCAAACGAATGTTTGAAAAAGGTCGCAGGAGATAATAATAATGGAATTTGCAGATATAAGTTTGGCGCTCAGGGATTCCAGTATCCCGCAAGGGCTGACATAACATGCGAAGGACAGCAACCAGTCAGGTCTGCTTTCTGAAGACAACGGCAGCGTTTCTGACTGCTATGATCAATAGGCAATCAGTTGACTGGTACCCAATAAATCTAATTTAGCTGAACACCTTAACCAGGTTGGAATCTCTATGAGCCAGAATAATAACAACAACATCCGGGAGCCAGGCTTCCGAACCGCCGGAATCAGAAGAACACCTGTCAGTGCAGCCGTTGTTGCGGCGATTATCAGTGGTTCTTTTCTCGCCAATGCAGCGCATGCTGCGAATTTCACTTTGGGGGAAGTGGAAGGGAACTTCACTTCTCAGCTGTCACTGGGTGCCAGCTGGAGGATGGAAGACCCTTCTAAAGATCTGTATGCGCCAGGTAATGGTGGCAATGCAGGCAGAAGTAACACCTCCGATGATGCCACTCAGAACTTTAAGAAGGGAGAGACATTTTCACAGATCTTTAAAGGATCTCATGATCTGGAGCTGAATTATCAGAACTTTGGGGCTTTTGTTCGTGCTAAGTACTGGTATGACGCTGAGCTGAATGATGGCCGCCGCGAGCATGGTCATCTGGGCAATAACTACCAGTCAGGGGCTAAGCTGAACGATTCTGGTTTCAGTGACTATGCCAAATTTTCTGGCTTCGAATTAATGGATGCCTTTGTCTATGGTTCCTTTGAACTGGGTGACAAACCTCTGGATCTGCGTTTAGGTAAGCAGGTTGTAAGCTGGGGTGAAAGTACCTTTATTCAGGGTGGTGTTAACTCTATTAACCCGGTTGATGTATCCGCTTTCCGTCGTCCGGGCGCTGAAGTTAAAGAAGGCCTGTTACCGGTTAATATGCTGTACGGAAATTTGGGCGTAACCGATAACCTGAGTATGGAAGGTTTTTATCAGCTTGACTGGGCTAAAACCGAAATTGATGGTTGTGGTACTTATTTCTCAACCGCTGACTTCGCTGCAGACGGCTGTAATGGTGTGACCTTTGCCTCTAGTATGCCGGATGAAATGAACCTGCTGGTGCCAGGTGCGAAACTGTCCCGTAAAGCGGATGATGAAGCACAGGATGATGGTCAGTTTGGTCTGGCATTCCGCTATTACGCTGAACAGGTTGATACCGAGTTTGGCGCTTACTATCTGAACTACCACAGTCGCTCGCCTTATATTAATGGTTTCCGTTCCAGCACAGGTCCTAACTCTCTGGCTCTGGCCCAGACACCAGATCTGGACTTCGATGGTTCATACCAGATTGCATTCCCGGAAGATATTCAGGTCTTTGGTCTGAGTGCCGCAACTAATGTTGGTTCATGGGCTGTATCCGGTGAAATCAGCTACCGTCCTGATATGCCGATTCAGATTAATGGTAATGACCTGCTGTTCAGTCTGTTGTCTGACGGTATGACGGGTATGGGGGCTGCTGATGACCTGCTGCCGACTACGGCGCCAGGGTCTGCTGTTAAAGGCTATGACAAATATGATGTGGTTCAGCTGCAAAGTACCGGTGTGAAATTTTTTGATCAGGTGCTGGGTGCCAGTCGTCTGAGCCTGGTCAGTGAAGTAGGTTTCATCTTCATCAATGACTTTGATAATGCAGAAAAAGGTGGTCACCGTTACGGCCGTAACTCTGTATTCGGTACGGCGGCACCGGGTGTTGGCGATGGTTTCGTAACTGATTTCTCCTGGGGTTACCGTATGCGCGCCAACCTGAGATACAGTGATGTATTTGCCGGTGTGAACCTGACACCTTCTATTGCCTGGTCTCATGATGTTAAAGGTTATTCTCCTGCACCTGCTCAGCAGTTTAACGAAGGACGCAGAGCTGTCAGCCTGGGGCTGAAAGCAGACTACATGGATACTTATACTGCCAGTATCTCTTACACCAGCTACTTTGGTGGTGACTTTAATGAGCTGAAAGATCGTGACTTTATGGCACTGAATCTGGGCGTATCTTTCTGAGGCAGGTTTTGCAGAGGTTTATATGACAATGTTTAAAAAGAATAAAATTGTAAAAGCACTTTTTATGTCAGGTCTTTTGACTGCAGGCTCCATAGCAGGCACAGCTCTGGCAGCCGTCAGCGAATCAGAAGCGGCTAAGCTGGGGCAGGAACTGACCTGGGTAGGTGCTGAGAAAGCAGCCAATGCAGATGGTTCTATCCCTGCCTGGGATGGTGGCATTAAAAATCTGACAGAGGGAACAGATCCTTTTGCCGGTGAACAGCCTCTGTTCACGATTACGGCACAGAATATGGCTCAGTATAAAGACAAGCTGTCGGCGGGTCAGATCGCCCTGTTCGAAAAGTACCCTGATACTTATAAAATGCCGGTCTATCAGAGCCACCGTACGGCATACTTCCCACAGAAGGTCTATGATCTGGCGAAGAAAAACGCCATTCAGACTGAGCTGGCTGAAGGCGGTAATGGCTTAGTAAATTTTGATGAAACGATTCCTTTTGCTATTCCTCAGAACGGTCTGGAAGTGATCTGGAATCATATTACCCGTTATCGCGGTGGTTCGGTTGAAAGAACGATGGCTGTTGCACCCGTGCACCAGAATGGTGATTTTACGACCTACCGGATTCAGGACAAGCTGGTATGGCCTCACTATCTGACCGACGGCTATAAAGAAGATAAAGACAGCAATATGCTGTTCTACTTCACCATGAAAGTTCTGGCACCAGCTCGTCTGACCGGTAACGTACTGTTAGTGCATGAAACCCTGAACCAGGTAAAAGAAGCCCGTAAGTCCTGGGTGTACAACGCAGGTCAGCGTCGTGTACGCCGTGCCCCTCAGGTTTCTTATGATGGTCCGGGCTTTGCGGCAGACGGTCAGCGTACCTCGGATAATTTTGATATGTTTAATGGTGCTCCGGATAAGTATGACTGGAAGCTGATTGGCAAACAGGAAATGTATATTCCATACAATGCCTTTAAGCTGGCATCTAAGGACCTGACGTACAAAGATATCCTGATGCCAGGTCACCTGAATCCTGAAAACACCCGTTATGAGCTGCACAGGGTCTGGGTTATCGAAGCGGATCTGAAAGACGGCGAGCGTCATATCTACGCTAAACGTCGTATGTATATCGACGAAGATTCCTGGCAGGCTGCAGTCGTTGACCACTACGATGGTCGTGGTGAACTATGGCGTGTGGCTGAAGCACATAAAGTACAGTATAAGTCAGGTGACGCACCCTGGTATGCTATGGAGACTCTGCATGATCTGCAGTCTGGCCGTTACCTGACCACAGGTATGACCAACGAGGAATCCGTAGGACTGGATTTTGGCATCAAAGCTAAGCACTCAGACTTTACCCCTGCTGCAATTCGCCGTGAGGGTAAGCGTTAATGCTTAACTGATTTCCCCTCTCTGCTCTGCCTTGACCCCGGTTTTTAGCCGGGGTTTTTTGTCTATCTGGTAAAGCCTCAATCCTGTCTGAAAGAAGGTTAATACGAATGGCGCAAGGGCGTCATTACTCAATGGTTGGTCTTAAGGATGCTCTTCTGCTGTGTCTCTCGTAGCCCGATGATCATCTGACTCAGCATTGAGAGCTATCTTGATAGTGATTTTTGTGAGCATATGCCGAAAAACGTTCAACCCTTTGCCGGGTCTACCGCTGACGCCGTTTATCAGCTCTTACTTTGCTGCCTTTATTCTGCCCCAGTGCCCTGGCACGCAGTGATTTTTTTGAAGGTTTGCGTTTTCCTCTGTCAGCTTCTTCCTGTGCCATGAAGTCAGGCTCAAAGCCTGCGAACCATTGCATAAGGAATTCTTCGCCGGTGAGTGTTTTTACCTCTTCAAACAGGTATTTTTCTTTATGAGAGACCAAAGATACAGCAACGCCGGTTTGCCCGGCACGGCCAGTACGGCCAATACGATGTATATAGTCTTCGGCATTGTATGGCAGTTCAAAATTAATGACGTATTGCAGCTCTTTAATATCCAGGCCACGGGCTGCAACGTCGGTGGCCACAAGCGCCCGCACTTTACCGTTTTTAAACTCCTCTAATCCCCTATCACGGGCTCCCTGGGACTTATCACCGTGAACCGCGACAGCTTTGATGCCATCTTTGGCTAATTCTTTTACCAGTTCATCCACCGCTTGTTTGGTGCGGGTAAAAATCAGTACCTGTTGCCAATTATTTGAGCCAATCAGGTAGGCAAGCATCGCAGCCTTTCGCTGAGTATCCACTTCATAAAAGCGTTGTTCAATTTTTTCTGCCGTGGCGTTACGTTCGGCGACCTCAATCAGTTTGGGTGCATTTAAGATGGTTTTACTCAGGGCAAATACATCATCATTAAAGGTGGCAGAGAAAAATAAAGTCTGGTGAGTGTCAGGAAGGCGCTTCAGGATGCGATTAATATCCGTGATAAAACCCATGTCCAGCATCCTATCGGCTTCGTCGAGTACCAGGGTTTCAATGTGGCTTAAATCGATCAGTTCTTTGATGACCAGTTCAAGTAATCGCCCCGGGGTTGCTACCAGTACATCACAACCCTTGTTGAGTGCTTCAATCTGAGGGTTAATGCTTGCACCGCCATAGGCAACTACGATGTTAAGCTCTGAATCCTGGCTGTATTTCAGGAAGCTTTTATATACTTGCTGTGCCAGCTCGCGTGTTGGTGTAAGCACTAATACACGTATGGCTTTTTCGCTATTCTGATTGAGTCGTGTCAGATCTCGATGAATCAAAGGTAATGCAAAGGCCGCTGTTTTACCGGTGCCAGTTTGTGCCCCGGCTAAAACATCATGGCCTGCCAGCACCTCTGGTATAGCTTTCAGCTGAATCGGTGTAGGTGTCTGATAGCCAAGGGATTCTAATACTGCCAATAAATCTGAATGCAAACTAAGAGATGCAAAACTCATAACCAGACACCTGAAAAAATTAAGATAGTGGATTGTAACACTGAACGCTTAAAAGTCTGATTGAGTCCCTGAAAACAGGGGTAAACCCTGCAGCCATTTCTTCCTATTTATGCTCTTTGGCTTTTTTATAGGCTTCCTGGCTGATGGCTACCGTTTCTGCTGTGTTGCCTGGCATACGTGGTGTTGCTTCGGGAGTTTCCATTTTTGTACCCGTTGAGTTTACTGCTTTGTATTGACTGGATTTAAACAATTGAGATGGGCTGGATATCCGCATAAAAAATACTCCTGAATGGTTAATGATATCTACCTTGTCATATTTGTCTGGCAAAAGCTAAGTCAATCGGGTTGATCGTTGGCCGTTTTCAATATAGTGGCAGAGATGGGGCCCTTGTCAGGTTCTGCTCTGTTTAAAGGGGAGCATTATATTGTATGTGTGGCTTAACAGAATTTGTCATAAGCAATAGTCATTAGATCAATATCATTTTTTTTTGTAACTTTATGTGATTAAATGCAATAAATTAACATTAGAGCAAATAGATTAATCATATAACTCAATTTGTCAGCAGATATTCGAGTGATAGCAAGAATGGTACAAAAACTCCGGATTACAATGCTTATGGGACTGGTAACTTTGTTAGCAGGATGCGAACAATCTTCAGATAGTGCGTCAGAGCAAACATCAAACATTAAAACGGAACTGCTTGCATATATCGGCATCACTATGGCGAAACCGATGGCTGAAATTTTCGATATCATGGAGTCCCGTTATGATATTAAAGTCACTATGACACAAGGAGGATCTGAGGATCTTTATCAAAGCCTGAAGTCATCCAGGTTGGGCGATCTTTATATGCCCGGTTCTGCTTCATACCGGGAACGTCATAAGAAAGATGGGTTACTCGGTGCATACGAAGATATCGGGTTTAACCAGGCATCGCTGATGGTGGTTAAAGGAAATCCCAAAAATGTCCGGGCTGATGTCAACGAGCTGCTACGTTCAGATCTGGATATTGTGGTGTGTAACCCTGATAGTGGCAGTATTGGTAAAGAAAGTAAGAAAATTCTTTCATCCGTTGGAATCTATGATCAGGTTTTCGAAAAATCTCAGTATTTGACGACAGACTCACGCAACCTGAATAAAGCACTCCGTGTAGGCGATGCTGATGTCATTCTGAACTGGCGCGCTACTGCGTTTTTCCCGGAGAATCGCCCAAATACAGAAATTCTTGATCTACCTGTAACAATGGCTAAACCTAAAAAACTGCAACTTAATCTGCTGACTTTTTCTGATAATCCGGAAGCCGCGAAAAAAGTGATGGAGTTTGCCGCATCTGGTGAAGGTCAGGCTATTTTCCGTAAATATGGTTTCCTTGATGCCAAAGGCAACGCTGAGAAATAGTGATAAATGCAAAAAGATCACCTGAACCAGAATAAGTTAAGTTTAGGCCTGATGAGGCGTAATCGAACTTTTGTTCTGATGAGTGTACAGATCGTATTATTTTTGGTTGGGTTTATCTGGCTGATCGGTATTCATCTGTTTGTTCTTTATAAACTGTCAGCGCTTGAGGATACTTATTCCAATGAGCAATCAAGGATTATGCTGGCAGAACAGATTAATCAGAATCTGGCTCTTCTGGAGTCCAATCTTTATGAAATGGCGGTAACCCAAAGAGAAAAGAATATCAGCCGGATCTCAGCGGCTTCAGAAACATACATTCAGGAAGTGCGGGACATTCTGAAAGTCCTTAATGGCGGCGGCACGTATTCCAGGCAAATTGACGTAAATCTTGAAAGCTCGGACAAAATAGTCAACTCCATTCACTACACGCGTACTGGTGAAAGCTCGCCGTATGTATTAGAGATTATTGACCTAACGCCTAAACTGGCAGAGATCGAAGAGAAGATACAGGTTCTGAAAGCCCTCTTAATCAAGAGAGATACGGCGCAGAAAAATGGCCTTCAGGATGAGTATTTATCCAGTTTGACAGAAGTTAAACGCTTTCTGAAAAAAGCCCCTCCTTTGTTCCGGAGAATGCAGGAAAATATTAATCGTATCTATGCAAAAAGCCTGATTCAATTTCAGGAAATCGAGCGTGATATTGAACAACGCAAACACAGATACGATATCTTAGAAGCTGTCATTGCTATTGTGACTATTCTGCTGGTTGCTGTCATTGGTTTTGTTATTGCACGCAGGATCTTGAAAACAAATATTCAGCTGGAAAATGCCCTTGAACATGCCGAATTACTCAAGGATGTCGCTCAGGAAGCTGAAAGACGGAATGCGGTTATTAAATCTATTCTGGAGCTTTCGGTTGAAGAGCTGACGCTACCCCAGATTATGAATCAGGCGTTGGAACAAATTATCTCTGTTCCCTGGTTAAGCGTAGAGGCTCAAGGCAGTATTTTCCTGGCAGATGTTGAAAATAAAAACCTGATCTTAACTGCTGAATACAATCTGGCTTCAGAGTTACAGGTTTTATGTAAAAATGTCCCTTATGGTAAATGCCTGTGTGGACGAGTAGCGGCCAGCGGTGAGACCGTATTTGCTCCTCATATGGACCACAGACATGACATCACGTTCCAGGGTATTGCACCGCATGGCCATGTCTGCATGCCGATTCGCACGGGTGACAATCTGTTGGGCGTATTAAATCTGTATATTGTAGATGGATGTGACCGTGATCAGATTAATGAAGAGTTTTTACAGCTTGTCTGTAACACTCTGGCCAGCATAATTGATCATAAAAGAGCTGAAGAGAAGTTACTTCTGGCGACTCAAAAAGCTGAGGAAGCAAATCAGGCAAAATCAGAGTTTTTATCGACCATGAGCCATGAAATTCGAACTCCGATGAATGGGGTGATTGGAATGACAGGGTTATTGATAGATACTCCGTTAAATGATCAGCAGCGTTATTTTACAGAGACCATACGCTATTCCGGGGAAGCTCTGCTTACCATCATCAATGATATTCTTGATTTCTCCAAGATTGAGGCGAGTCACCTGACACTGGAAGAACATCCTTTTGATCTGAAACAGCTGATTGACAGCGTTCTTGAAATTCTTGCGCCTAAGGCACGTGAAAAAGGTATTGAATTAGGCCTGATTCTTTCCCTGAATTCTCACCAGGCCTATATCGGAGATTCAGGGCGTGTGCGTCAGATTCTGGTAAACCTTATCGGAAACGCGATCAAGTTCACGGATAAGGGTGGTGTGAGAGTTATTGTAGGGCGTTGTCTTCTGTCTGAAAAAGACGCTTTGAAGATCAGTATCATGGATACTGGCATAGGTATGGAGCCAGATGTGATTGATACTCTGTTCCAGAGCTTTTCACAGGCAGATTCTTCTATATCGCGGCGTTATGGTGGCACGGGTCTTGGTTTAGCGATCAGTCGGCGTTTAGCGGAGGCAATGGGCGGTGAGATATCTGTTGAGAGTACTCCTGGAAAGGGATCAACCTTTACTGTGATTCTGCCTCTCCCGGTGTCAGAGCAGCCGATAGAAAGTCCGGGGCGCTCATCCGGGATACAGACACTTGAGCAGTCAGATGTTTCCCTGACACTATCAGAACCGGTGGACTCTGCAATTTCTTGTCATGCCTTGAAGGATGCTCCAGGGTTGATACCAGAGACATCAGATAAACATGAACAGTTCCAGGTGTCAGATCACCAGAGGTCTGTGAAAGAAACAGGAAAGCTCAGAATTCTGCTGGCAGAAGATAACCAGATAAATCAGCAGGTGGCTATTCACATTATAAAAACACTTGGACATCATGTGGATACTGTCTCTGATGGGCAGGAAGCTGTGGATGCGGCTGAAAACTATCAGTATGATTTAATTCTGATGGATATGCAGATGCCTGTCATGGACGGACTGGATGCAACCAGAAGGATTCGTCAGCGTGCTCCGGATCTTCCGATTATTGCACTGACAGCAAATACTCAGCAAAAGGATATTGATGCGTGTTTTGAATCAGGAATGAATGAATACCTGGCTAAACCATTCCGCAAGCAGGAACTTTCTGATGTGATAACCCGGCTTGTAAGCGAAACCTGATTGCAGATCCGGGTATCAGTGAAGTCTTATTGATGTATCAGGCGCTAACTACACAGAGATGGGTCGTAGTATTTGTTTCAGAGTATGAATATCAATTCAATATGGTATCCAGGGACAAGAGTTAAGTCCTGTCAGTCATTGCTTTAATGGTTGTTTTCTAAAATAATGCAGGTTTTCTTTTTGCATTCGCAAAATACCTGCTTTAGTCATTATTTTTGCAAGAGGCTGGCTATGCCATTTATTCGTATCTTGTCTGTGATCCTGCTATGTGCAACGATTAACGCCTGTTCAACTCGCGAAGCCACCGAGCAATTTCGTGGTTCTACCAGTCAACGCTTGCTGACCTACAGTATTAATAATCTGATGGCTCAGTTGCCCGAAGAAGATTTTAAACCTTTCGCGGGGCAGCCAGTTTACGTGAGAAGTCATTTCATTGAAGCTTCACAAACACTTAATTACACAACACAGCGTTTATACCTGGAGCTGACCAGTCGTTTGCACTTGAATTTAGTTGATTCTCCGGAAAAAGCCCGTTACGAGCTGGATTTTTTCTTTACTTCTCTGGGAACCGATAATGACGTTTTTGGCTTGACCATTCCTGTCTTCTGGGTTGGCGGTGAGCAGCCATCACTGGATATTCTTGCTGTGCGTATGTACCACGGTGTAAGTGAGATGTATTACTACTCTAAAGATAAAAAGACCGGAATAGTGACGCCTTATTCCCGTATTCTCAACAGAACAAGAACTGATCGTTTTGCGACGCCTTTCTTTAGTTTTCCTGTTGATGATCTGGATGAAAAGTCACTGCTGGACTAACAATATATTCAACCGGGTGGAATGTGATTCTGGCAACAGCCATTTCCCCCGGTATTCAGATTGTTACGTTATGCTTTCATCATGCGGGCTGTTTAACCATTTAAGCGATCTTTTATCTGAATTGTCAGAAATAATACCGAACTCCTATCTGACTTAATCTTTCCACCTGATCTTTTGTTATGCCCTGATACCATCGGGCAGGGCGATGGCTGTCCAGCCAGCTGAACTCACCCAGCATAAACCATTGCCGTGCCAGCTGATATCGGTAGGACAAGGTCAGTGCTTTACCGTATTCGTTGTTGTTATCCTGAGGGGTGTTATCCCGGTCTGTAACAGAAAACTCTTCCAGCCGGGCATTCAGGCGTTGTTTGCCAGATTTCCAGCCTAAAGAAAGATAGGCACTTTGAAAACGGTTATTAACCACGTCAACTCGCTGTGGCGATTGCATCAGAGTATCACCGGACATTATTTGTCCCTGCAGGCTCCAGTTCCGGTCTACTGGCCAGTTAATCCCGGCAAATAAAAACCTGGTATGCCAGCCATACTGCCCATTCGTTAAGCTGTAAGGATCAGTATTACTGTCATAGTAGCCCAGCTGTATCTGCTTACGACGTTCCAGGCTGAGTTCAAGGCTGACCATATAACCTGGCTTTCCATCTTCTTCATGGAATGGATCAGAGTCTCTGGCCTGGTCAATCAGGGCGTTATCCAGAGCCGGGAAATGGGGAATCTCTAACTTCTCACCTAATACGGTTTGTCGGCTGCTTTGCGTCCAGCCATGCCAGGATAATATGGCACCTGCCGTGTCATTATTGAAAAACACGGTGCCATTTAATTTCAGATCGTAGCTTTTGTCCCGGAACTTACCCAGCCACTCGGCAGTATATTCCAGACCTGTGGCTCGCAATTCCTCACCAATCCAGCTGTTCATTGTGGACGGCGTCAAAGTATTAGCGGTTGACCAGGCCCGTGCACGGTTCTCCAGAGATATCGCTGGATAAAAAAGCCCGACTTTCAGCCCCTGACGAAAACCTGTGTCATCGGGAAGTCCACGGTATCTGAAATAAAGTTCCGTCAGACCCAATTGGCTTTTATCTTCATCGCTAAAGCCATTCAGAACGCCAATCAGATTGACCTGATCGGTTAATGACAGATCGGAGATCAGAGCGGCCTGGCCTAATGAAAACTTTGTACCCGGCGAGTGTTGTAGTTTGCCTTGCCCGCCACTGACATAGCTGTCCAGACCATGACTGTGACCCAATCGCAAATCGATCAGGCCGTTTAAATCAGCTTCCAGCGCCTGACTGTTGAAAGACACCATGCTCAGAGTTAGCAATACTGAAGACTTACGCATTTGCTGATATCGCCTTATCCTTTTCTTTCAGCCATTGACCGATTTCTGCAGCAGGAGCGGGACGGCTGATGAAATATCCCTGAGCTTTATCGCAGCCCTGCTCTCCTAGCCACTCCAGTGTTTCAGCATCTTCAATGCCTTCGGCCACAACACTTAATCCCATATCGTGAGCCATGCGGATGGTTGAGCGCACGATAATCTGGTCATCCGGGTCTGAATAAACTTTATCGACAAAGGAACGATCAATTTTTAATTCATTGACCGGGAGTTGCTTCAGCTGAGCCAGAGAGGAATAGCCAGTACCATAGTCATCAATAGAGAGTTTAATCCCCTGATCCTGAATATCACACAGCATACCGATAGCAGACACCGGATCTGATACCACGGCGCTTTCGGTAATTTCCAGTGTCAGTGCATCCATTGGCAATGAGAACTCTTGCCAGATCTCCTCCAGCTCTGCAGTGAAATTCTGGTTCTTGAGGTTCTCAGCAGAAATATTGACGGCAATAGACAGTAAAAGCTCCTCTTCTACCCAGGCATTGTACTGGCGGGCAGCTTCGCGAATCACCCAACGGGTCAGTGCATCAATTTGTCCGGTTTGCTCGGCAATACCGATAAAGGCATCGGGAGGAATCATACCCTGTTCCGGATGTCTCCAGCGGATCAGAGCTTCAAGATCACGCACTACTCCGGCATTAATGTCCAGCTTAGGCTGGTAAAAGAGTTGTAACTGGTCGCTTTCAATCGCGATTCTCAGATCATTTACCAGGCTGAGTGTACGCCCGGCGTCGGCATCCATCTCCGCTTTATAAGGCAGGAAGGCTTTCATCTCCCGCTTGCTATGACTCAGTGCTGTATCAGCCTTCTGCAACAGCAGTTGTGCATTGCCTGCATCCATCGGTGCTTTGGCGAAACCTGCGTGTACCTGCAGATGCAACATAACACCGTCACCACACAGCGGTGGATCAAGAAATTTCTCAACATTATTGCACCAGGTTACCACCTGCATCTGGTCTGTAGTCATCAGGATAACAGCAAACTCATCGGCTCCGAGATGAAATATCATCTTCTCTTTATTCAGCTCGCTAAGACGTTTACCGACCTCTTTAATCATCAGGTTGCCGGTATCATAACCCAGGGTATCATTGACGGTTTTGGTTCGGCGGATATCCAGATGTAGCAAGGTACAACCGGGACTGCCGCTTGCACACAGCTCCTCCAGAGTTTCCAGCAGAGAATAACGGTTCGGCAGATTCGTTAAACTGTTATAGCGCAGTTGATGGTTAATTTTTTGCTCACGTACCAGAACCGCCTGCTGCATCAGATTAAACTCCTGTGCCAGCTGGCCCAACTCATTTTTCCCTGTGATATTAACCGATGAATCATAGTTACCACGCGCAATATACTGTGCCTGACGCACCAGTTCTTTTACCGGTTTACTGATAGTGCCTGACAGATTGTAAGCAATAACCAGAGCGAGCAGGATCGTTACGCCCTCAACTACCATCAGTTGCCACAGGTTCTGACGGAGTGTTTCCAGAAGGCTGGAACGCGAACCATAGATGGCAGCTTTCAGGTCCTGCTGATCAACCTCACCCAGAGAGATACTGGTATGAAATGTTGTCGGGTCAGGATTTCCAGAAACGATCAGCTGCCCCATAGGGTTTGCCGGGCTGCCAGTAGTATAAGGGGAAGCCGCAGCGAGGTTCAGCCAGCGGTCACCGGCTTTGCTCAGCAGAAATTCAACGTTTAAGCCAGTGACATTAGCCAGATTCTGCGCCAGAGATCCATTGACCTGATAACCATATCCAATCCAGCCAACAACTTGCTGACCACTTTTTAAAGGTGCGAAACTAAGCTGATAAACCTGTCCTTCTAACAGGTAAAGCTGTGAGGTGGCTTTTTCTGCATCAAACCATTGGGGGAAACGGAATTGATTATTCTGTTCTGGACCCAGTTTTACTTTGCTCTCTGCTGATGTGCGAAATAACTGACCAATAATCAGATTTTTTCTGTTTACGGCAAAGGCCAGGTCTGCATCAATTCGTTTGCGATGGTTATTCAGAGCAATAAGAAAACTACGTGCATCAGCGTCAAAGACTTCTTTTAAGCCAAAGTCCTTAGCAGCCGTTTCGGCAAATGCTTGTAAGTAATAACTACGCTGCTGATACTGATTCTGGAAGGCGGAAGTTGCGGACTCCAGCCGCAAATCGATCTGCTGCTGTTCCTGTTTGCTATTGGCTTTATAAATAATAACCAAAGAAACCGCCTGGACAAGCAGTATCAGAAAGACAAAAAATATAAAAACCTGGGTTCTTAAACTACCCATTGCTGTAAATTCCCGGGGGCTAGTATTGCTCAATAAAATCAAATTCTTCCGTGCTGGCTTCAGGAAGCCTGACTACCAGTGTCTCAGGTAGTGACCACTCAATTATAGTATCACCCTTGAATTCTATGGTCCTTGTGTAAATCTGATTATCAGATCTGAATTGTGGATGCCAGAGGGTTATTTTGTATTGACCAGCTTGTTCCAGTTGTAGCTGAGCCTGGCCGTCGGTATTCGTCCTGGTAAAATATGGTGTATTCACCACCAGCAGATGACCACTCATCCAGTCATGAATATTACATCCCATAGAGATCTGGGCATGTCCACTATCGGTAATATTCGGGGTCATTTCATGTGATTCATCAGACTTCAGCTTGAAAGAGAAGCGGTTATCGTCAGAAATGGAGTAGATGTGGTGTGTAAAGTCATCCCGGTTAGTAAACATCACACTGTTTTCGTGCTGCATCACCGTCATAAAAGGAGCAAAAGCTTTACCTTCCTGAGCAATTTCTACTTTTTGCACCACGCGATCAGGGGCTTTGTGATCTAACGGCTCAGCAAAAAGGATCACTGGATCAACAGTTGTACCATCCTGATTCCGTATTGAAACCGATAGTTCTGCAGCGTGAACATGTAATGAGAAGGCTAAGCTGCTGAGAAGAGATAAATGAATGATATTTTTGAACACGTCAAATAATCCTGTATTTGAGTCATTAACACCTGACAATTAATAAGTAAATAGGTTCCTTAACTCTGATATTTTATTCAAATATCAAACATATACTGCAGGAATGATTGTTTTGCTGGTAGGGTATTGGTTCTCCTGAAGCAATACTTAGGATGTCACGGATTCAGTTTAATTCTTCTTAGTTCAGAAATACCATCATATTGGTATCAGATATTATTTTGTATCTTTATTGCTAATAAAGTCAGAACCTGAAGCCTGAGAGTATAGACTGCAGACTTCAGATCCATATTATCGATCTCTATTCAGCAGAGCTCTTATTGCTGTTCAGAAGCAAAGCCTTCATTCACAGTGAAGTGATTCAGGTTATGAATCTCCTGCCAGTAGCGCTTAAAGTCAGGGCCATCTTCGTGGCTATAGTTCATGTTTCTGAACAAACCAGCCAGTTTGGTAAAGTGCTCACGGATACTGTCTTTATCATCCATCTCAGGATGTTCAAACAGGCAGCGCTTTAACAGCCTGAAGACGCGCATCTGGCGTTGCATCGGTGTTGAAGCATCAACGTCATCAAAGGCATCCTGTTGCAGATAAACCTGATCCAGACACTGGGCGCGGTTAAAGGTGAGGAAATCCTGCAGGGTAACACCTTCTTCGCCGGTCACCTGCATCATCTGCTGGATATCTTCACCCTGAGTCAGCAGTTTCTGCATCTGCTTCACATCATCAACCCATTCACTATCCAGGTTTTCACCGTACCAGGCGCTGAGTTGTTCCAGATAACGGGACCAGGAGATTAGCGGATCAACCGCCGGATAGGCCCGTTTGTAGGCGCGGTCAGCACTTAAGCCCAGGAAGGTCTTCACAGTACGCAGAGTCGATTGTGTCACTGGTTCTTCAAAGTTACCACCGGCAGGAGATACGGTGCCGATCAGGGTCAGACTGCCTTGTTCGCCTTCGTTATTACGAATTAAACCGGCGCGTTCGTACAGGCTTTTCACCGAGGAATCCAGATAAGCCGGGAAGGCTTCTTCACCTGGGATCTCTTCCAGACGACCCGAGGTTTCCCGCATCGCCTGGGCCCAGCGTGAGGTGGAGTCGGCAATCAGCAGGGCGTTATAACCCATCTGACGGTAGTACTCACTCAGGGTGATACCGGTATAGATAGAGGCTTCACGGGCGGCCACTGGCATTGAGGAGGTATTACAGATAATGATGGTACGATCCATCAGGGTGCCGCCTTTAGGATCAGGCAATGCCGGGAATTCGGTAATGGTTTCCACCACCTCACCGGCCCGCTCACCACAGGCGACAATAATCACGATATCCACATCAGAGAAACGTGAGATCAGGCCCTGCAATACGGTTTTACCGGCACCAAAAGGCCCTGGAATACAAGCGGTACCACCTTTGGCAATCGGGAAAAAGGTATCGATCAGACGGATAGAAGTCAGCAGTGGTTGTTCTGGGTATTCCCGTTCACTGAAGCGTTGCGCCAGCAACGGCTGACATACCGGGATACGCACGGGCCACTTCTGCTGCATGGTCAGCTCATGCTCTTTACCCAGATGATCTTTAATACGAGCAATGGGTGTCGTGGTGGTAAAAGTACCTTCCTGAATCCAGGTGATCTCTACCTCACCCACCTGATTAAAGGGCACCATGATTTTGTGCTTAAAACGCCCTTCCTGCACATGACCAACAGGGTCACCGGCTTTTAAACGAGCACCGACTTTGACGGAGGGTTGAAAAGCCCACTGTTTCTGGCTATCGATGCCGTCAACCTGTAAACCTCGGGGTAGGAAAAAACCGTGCTGACCGGCAATAATCTCCAGCGGGTTTTGCAGGCCATCATACACCTGTCCCAATAGGCCGGGGCCTAAGGTCACAGACAGCATCTGACCGGATTGACGCACCGGATCACCCACGGCAACACCGCGGGTATTCTCAAACACCTGTACATCCGCTTCACCGTGGCGTACACGCAGTACTTCTGCTTGCAGATACTCCTGGCGATCATCGGACGGCACACGGGAGGGGCAGATATACACCACCTCATTTTTAATCAGCGGGTAAAACTCACCCTGCTCATCCTTTTCCTGACGCAGGGTTACGATATCGTCGCGCACACCGATAACCCGAGCGGTAATCTTTACATCCTTCATTAGGAAAGTTCCTCAAAGGCTGATGCGATATGTTGCCGGATGGCTGGGGTGGCTATCAATCCCTCAGCCATAGTGTCAAAGGCAGCAAGCGCCTGATCAGCATTATTGCGAATCTGTTTCTCTGCCAGCTCCCAGCGCAGCACAAAGCAGATCACGGTTTCAATGGTGAAGTGATGACTGCGTTCAATCTGTAACAGCTGCTGCCAGAGATGATGATTGATCTGATACTCAACCTCACCGGCTGCGCCCTTTTGCAGCAGGGGATGCAGTTCTGTCAGCAGAGGCAGAGCAGTTTCCAGACCAAACGTGGGTTCGTGCCAATGCTGACGAATACGTGTGGTCCAGCGACCAAAGCCAAAAAATTGCTCTGGGCCTTTATCACCCTGTTGACGCTGGCGCATGGCTGCCAGGAAGCTTTGCCACTCCAGGCGGTTTGCTATGCACTGACGAACCGGCTCAGATTGGATCTGACTCAGCTGAGATTGCCATTGATATACCAGTTTCTGATCAGGCAGAGATGCTGGCTGCTCAGCACCAAAGTGATAGAGACTTTCAGCCAGCTTCAGCTGCTTCTGATCTTCTTCACTGAGCATGGTCAAACGACGATCCAGCGCAATGCGGGAGATCGGCATCTGCTTGCATTTCGCCAGAGGTGGCAGGTCTGGCAAAGCGGTCACCAGGGTGTAGTAGCTCACTATCGGATCACTCCTTCGAGCAGGGCACGGAAGCGGGGTTGCAGGTGACGCAATAGCAGCTGCGAAACCGCGCTATCGGTCAGATCCACCTCAACATCTTTACCCACCAGGCGTACACGAATACCAGAACCGCTATGGCTGTTAAAGCTAATGCCATCTCGCAACAGTTCCACCGACAGGGATTGTACAAACTGACTCAGGCGACCCGTTTTATATTCATCGGCATTGCGGCGTAGCTCATCCAGACCGATCACATTTTCCGGCAGCAGTATCTCAACTTGCTCACTGTCATCCAGATTGGCTGCTGCGCGGGTACGGCCGACCAGTTCAAGAATCATCCGTTGTACAAACTCGGGATTATCCATCTGCTGTTCGATCAGACGTTCCACCTGGTCGGTAAAGCTCCGCGCCAGATTTTCTTTCACATCCAGTAGTAGATCACGGGCGGCCATTTTTAATGCATCTTCACCAGCTTGCTGCTTCTGAGCCACGTCGCGCTTTGCCTTTTTAATCATGGCATCCGCTTCTTCGCGGGCTTGTTTTAGCAGCAGATCCGCTTCTTTTTCCGCATCCAGCAGGATCTGTTCCGCTTCTGAACGGCCCTTATCCACCCCTTCCTGACGTAGTTTATCGATCAGGGCTTCGATGCCAGAGGAGACGTGATTCTTTTCAATATCACTCATCGTCTGCTCCTAAGCCGGTACACCGGCGCTGATCACCAGAGCGAAGATAAAGGCAAATACCGCAAAACCTTCTACGATGGCCGCCGGTGCCAGCGACATACCAAAAATCTCTGGACGGATCTTGGAGACATTGATCGCAGAAGCACAGCTACGGCCCTGATAAATCGCACTAAACATCAGTGCTAAACCACACAACAGACCAATAGCCGCCAGACCCGGTGCATTATCTACAGTCAGATCACGGTTCAGAGCAAACATCACCACGATGCCATAGATGGACTGAGAGGAGGGCATCGCCGAAATACCAATATAACGACCATGACCGGTTTCCGTTTCTAACAACGCACCCGCTGCAGCTTGTCCGGCCAGAGAACAGCCGATCATGCTACCGATTGCACCCAGTGCCATAGGTCCATATAAACCTGCCCATCCAAGAGCTAAGATCAGGTTGTCCAAGGTGTTACCTCCTGTTTTGCAAACGGCTGGAAGGGATAGCCTTCATCAGCCAGACTCCAGTTATAAAATTCGATCAGATTAAGACGTAAGCCATGAATCACACCGCTTACCACGGTGAGTACAAAGTTCAGCAGATGGCCTGCCAGTAAAATCAGAAGATGCAGTAACAGGCCGATACCCGGTAGAGCATTACCCACATCTGCCGCTAGTTGGTTAAAGGTGATCGCCAGGGATGCACTGGCCAGACCCAGGGCAAAAAGACGCAGATAGCTCAATACATCACCAAAGATCTTGGTGACGTTGGTCAGTGCTAACAAACCCGAAATAATACGGCTGATATTGAGTTCTTTTTCAGCAGTGGAAAACAGCAGTACCATCACCAGACCTACCGCAAAAATTATCCAGTGCAGGAAGGTAAAGCCCAGCAACCAGCCTGATAAGGCCGAAGTGACCGCCACCGCCCAGCCAATAGAGGAGAGCCGCTGCTGACTGTCTCGCCGTACCCAGGCCATTAAAAGATTAGCCAGCACCAGATGCAAAGCCCCTATGGTGATAGAGAGAGCCATCATGGTGTCAAAGTCATTCAGATCGAGCAGCTTCATATCCCCTAATAAGGATATGGGAGCCGTAGCGCCAAAGTAACTACCTACTAAAATGCCCCAGAAGACGCCTGCACCGGTCAGTGCTGCCCCCATGGCCCGTAAGCGACGGCCGGTTTCACTTTGCCCCATGCTTTGCCATTTCCAGGCGATAATGCCGCCAAACAGAAGAGAGTAACCCGCATCAGACATAATGATGGCAAAGAAGCTGACAAAGGAGAAAAACACCACCCGGGACGGGTCCCAGCTGCGATAGTTGGGTGTCTGGAAAAAGCTCACTACTTCCTGACCGCCACCGTACACCTCCGGGTTATCCAGGAAGGTGGGCGGGTTTTCATCGTCCTGAGGCTCTTCCTCCAGCAGGACTAACCCTTTCTCCTCGGCAAAAGCTTCCAGCTGCGGCAGATCCCGCACCGCAATCCAACCCTGTAGGGCAAAGATTTCCCCGTAATCCCTGGTCTGACCTGAGATCTCATCCAGCAGCGCCTGATCCTCAGTACTGGCGATACTATGTTGTAACAGGTAGATCCAGCGGGTGAGGGCTTCACGTTCTGCCTCGGCGGCTTCCAGTTGAATCTCGGTTTCTTCCAGCTGCTCCATTAGTTGGCTAAGAGGGATGTAGCCAGTATGAGTACGTGGTACCGGCATAACGCTGCTATCCGGCTCCTCGGCCGCAATCACAACGATATAGGTATGACGGTTGTCCCTGTGTACTTGCATCCAGGGTAGATCCGACTGCTCGATATCCTGCATCTTGTAGTTGGGTACCAGATAGAACCACAGCTTTTCATGGTTCAGATCAGCCAGGTCCGGCAGGGTAAACTCTCCCCAGGGCTCCAGATCCTTGATGCGTTTATCAAGAAAATCCCGTTTCTCCATTAAGCGAATGCGATTCTGACGATTCTGATCCACCTGCTGCAGTACATCATCCAAATCAAGCTGACTTTTCCGTGTCACCTGACGACGCTTCTGTGGACAACTCAACAGATACTGCAAAGAACGTTTTAACAGCTCTGGTTTTAAAAGCTGCGGATTTGTATCGTCAACCTCAGCAGCCTGCTTGCCCCTGCTCTCACTCAGTGGAATAACATGCAACAGCCCCAAAGACTGCAGAGCATCCAGAATCAGGGTTTTATCGTGACTTAGCCCAACAATAGAGGCTTTTTTAAGCTGGAGGATACTCATGCCATACCTGCCTTCAGCCGCTTGTTTTTAGCAATTTTTGAGGTAACAACCCCAGCTCGCTCACTGTCCGACAGGGCGATACGAATCTTGCGGATATTTTTTTCTGCTTCGGGAATCAGCACCTTATCAAAAAGATTCAGACGCTGGGTGGTCTTGCGCAGCCCCACCTCCAACAACTCAAGTCGTTTGTGCAAAATCTGCTGTTCCAGCTGTAGCTCAACTCTTTTTTTCAGCAGCACGACCATAGGATCCAGCCAATGCTCGGTGGCTAATACGGAATAGGGGCGAACCTTAAGGGAGACACTCTCCAGCTCCGGCAGCTTAATACCCACCAGATTGACCTGACGCAGGGAAAAATCGTCGATCTCCACTAACTGCCCGATATTGCCCTGATAGCTGGACAACATCGGCAGTTGCTCCCGTACCTGTAAGCGCAAAGACTCCAGAGTGTCTTCTAATTCGGTCAGGCTTTTACGCGAGTTGGCTCGCTCCGCTAGCAGCTGCTTGCGCTTAAGATCCAGTGCCGGAACAAACTTGCGGTAGGCCTTAACCTTACGGCCTTCCTTATTGAGGGTACTTTTATTCAGTGCCAGCTTACCCATGGCTTAACTCCTGTCAGGCGCTTTCCTGGGAATTTGTCTCGTTCTGGAAATCGGCCTCTGCATCGGTTTTAGGAAAGTATTTGTCGATCAAGTGTTGCTTCATCAACAGCTCCTCTTCCTTGAAACATTGCGCCAGAATTGACCAGCCGGTATCCAGCGCTTCCTCAAGGGGCATGCTGGCATCAATATCCATAAAGGTTTTCTGGAACAGACGACCAAACTTTAATACTCGCTCATCAAACTCACTGAGTTCAAAGGACATCGCCTGTTTCTGTTCCGCATCCTGAGACGCGGCATAGAAACGGATCAGGGTGTTCATAATCTGGCTGTGATCTTCCCGGGTGACCTTACCTATCACATGCTGCTTCAGACGGGAGAGAGAACCAAACGGGTCAATCACGCCATCGTGTAGATAGAACTGCCCTTCGGTGATATAGCCAGTGTTATCCGGTACTGGGTGGGTGACATCATCGCCCGGCATGGTGGTGACCGACAGAATCGTCACCGAACCTGCGCCTTTATAGTCACAGGCCTTCTCATAACGACGGGCCAGCTGAGAATAAAGATCACCGATATAGCCCCGGTTAGACGGCACGTGCTCCATAGAGATACCGACCTCTTTTAACGCATCAGCATAGGCGGTCATATCGGTCAGCAGTACCAGGACTCGTTTGCCTTCGTTGACTGCATAACGCTCAGCTACAGCCAGTGCCATATCCGGCACCAGCAGAGCTTCAACCGTAGGATCAGAACCCTGATGCACAAACATTACGGTACGGGCAGACGCTCCGGCTTCCTCGAAGGTGCGCTTAAAGAAATGGTAATCATCAAAGATCAGACCGATACCACCAAACACTACAATATCTGCATCTGCCTGGGCACCAATACGAGCCAATAGCTGGTTATAGGGCTCACCGGCAACCGAGAAAATAGGGATCTTCTGACTTTCTACAAGACAGTTAAAGACATCAATCATAGGCACATCGGTGCGAATCATACGAGATGCCAGAATACGTCGGGCAGGGTTTACTGTAGGGCCATCAATCTCAATACGAGGCTCATCAGTTAACGCAGGGCCGCCATCAATAGGCTGACCGGTACCCGAGAAGGTACGTCCCAGAATATTAGGTGAGAAGGTCACCTCCATCGGACGACCGAGGAAGCGTACAACGGAGTGAGTGGACAGGCCTTTGGTGCCGGAAAAGACCTGCAGTGAGATCTCTTCGCCGTCCAACAGAATCACCTGAGCGGTACGGGGCAAAATTTCCTGGCCCTCATCCCGGCTTTCGATCAATGCCAGATCACCAAAGCTGATCTGAGAAGCCTCTTCTTCTGAGGTAGGAACATGAACTTTGACGATATCGCCAACAATCTCAAGAATTCGGGAATAACGAATCAAAAGCTGGGACACAACTACCTCCAAGTACTGTAATCCGCTTAAAAGGTTGTTCAAGCCATAAAGAAAATACCGTTTACAAAAGCAACTCTTTAGGGAAAAACCTTAAAATCTTTATGTTTATCATGCTCCTATCAAGAAAAGGTGTAAACAATGTAATGGTAATATTATGTTGCATCAGCGAAGATGCTTTGACTTGATACATAAAACTGACAGCAATCTTTGTACAGAAAGAAGTGTCTTTGACTTCTTTACACTATATTTGAGCCGTCCCCATCCGGGTAGATGACAGTAGAATACTGGTCTCAGATCCTGAGATACCCTCAATTCTTCTAATACGCCCTAGCACCTTATCAAACGCTTCTAAACTACTGGTTTGCAGCTCCACTACTAGGTCCCACTTACCATTTGTACTATGAAAAGCTCGTACTCCGGGTTCTTTCATGAGTTGTTCCCTGATCTTGATAGAGCAGTTTCCTTCGATACTCAGGCTCATTAAAGCGCGAACTAAGGAGAGGCTTTCATCCGTTTCACTACTCAACAAAACGGTATAGCCCGTAATAACACCCTGCTTCTCCATACGGTTCAGTCGATTCTGTACCGTAGCCCTTGAAGTACCAATAGCCTTAGCCAAAGCAGCTACAGGCATGCGTGCATCACTCCGTAATAAACCAATTAGCTGGCGGTCAATATGATCCAGATTTGACATTTTGTTAACCCATAGTTAGCAAATCGTCAAAATGATATCAATTTAGTCTAACTTTTAAACTTATTTTTAGCTTTACCCAGCCAGATAATGTGATGACCCAAGTCGCTCACTCACAATAAAAGGCAATAGGTAGCGCTATGACACAGTTTCTTGATGTACATGAATTAAGTCAGTTTGTACGCAATATGGGGCCGCAACATCTGATGGCCAAATTGGTGGATTACCTGGAACAGGATTATCTGAACTGGGCCAAATTTGATAAATCCGCCCGTTTAGCCGCTCATAGTGATGTAGGGGTTATCGAGTTGATGCCTATCGCTGATGATCAGCTGTATTCCTTTAAATATGTTAATGGCCATCCCTCAAACACCGCTCAGGGTTTACCAACAGTAATGGCCTTTGGTGTACTAGCAGAAGTAGCGACGGGTTATCCCCTACTATTGAGCGAATTGACTCTAGTAACGGCATTAAGAACGGCAGCCACTTCTGCCATGGCCGCTAAATATCTGGCCCGCCAAGATGCTAAAACCATGGCACTGATTGGCAATGGCTGCCAAAGTGAGTTCCAATCGATCGCCTTTCACAAGCTGCTCGGTATTAATGAGATCCGTTGTTACGACGTAGACTATGCCGCTAGCGCCAAACTAAAAGCCAACCTAGATTGTTATACCGATCTTAGACTGGTGATCTGTGAATCAGCCCATGAAGCCTGTGCTAGTGCAGATATTATTACCACGGTCACCGCTGATAAACGTTTAGCGACCATTTTAACCCCCGATATGATCGCCCCTGGTCAACATATCAATGCTATTGGCGGGGATTGCCCAGGTAAGACTGAATTACACCGAGATGTACTGACCCAAGCTGATACCTTTGTTGAGTATGAACCTCAGTCTCGTATTGAAGGCGATATTCAACAACTGCCCGAAGATTATCCAGTGACAGAACTTTGGCAGGTGATTGCTAAACAACAACCGGGGCGTCAAAACGATCATCAGATCACAGTGTTTGATTCTGTGGGCTTTGCTCTTGAGGACTATAGCGCCCTGCGGATGTTGTATGAGTTTACTCAACAGGGTGATAGCGAGCTCGGCCAAACCTTAGGCCTTATCCCACACCTATCTAACCCTAAAAACCTGTTTGGTCTATTGGTAAATCCTGATGGCGATACTGGGCAATTTAAGTTCCAACCTCTGAATACTCAGATGACCAACAGTCAAACCAAACCTTCTGAGCCGACCTCTTTTTCAAAATCTAACCGACCAGTAGCGGTGTAATGATGAGCATGATGAATAACTATCGAGTCCAGTTATCGGTACAGTCTCCCCGTGCTGTGATAATGATACGTCCCCATAACTTTTACCCTAACCCAGATACCGCTGAGGATAATGCTTACCAAAAACAAGTCCCTGACGAAGCGATGGAAGTGATCGCCCAGCGTGCTTATCAAGAGGTGACACAAGCGGCAGAAACACTGCGTCAGCATAATATCGCTGTTTACCTATTTGATGATGAGAAAGGAGAAAGCCCTGACTCCGTCTTTCCCAATAACTGGTTCTCGACTCATCCAGGTGGCCATGTCGCGCTCTACCCTATGTATTCCAATAATCGACGTCGAGAACGACGCCAGGACATTATTGAGACCTTAAAACAGAACTTTTATGTACAGGATGTCACGGATTATTCCGGCCAAGAACTGGACGGTATTTTCCTTGAAGGTACAGGCGCTATGGTGTTGGATCATATTGAACGTGTCGCCTATACCGCAAAATCCAATCGAGCGAACGAAATCGCATTACAGCGTTTTTCTGCTCACTTTAATTATGAACCTGCCGCTTTTGATACTCAGGATGATCAAGGCCAACCGGTTTATCACACCAATGTCATGATGAGCATCGGCACCCACTTTGCCATGGTGGGTACAGAGCTGATTACCGACCCTACTCGTCGCCAGGAAATTATTCAGCGTTTACAAGCAACTGGTCGAGAAGTTATAGCGCTCTCCAAAGATCAAATCGATCAATTTGCTGGCAATGTCTTAGAACTTGCCTCACCTGAAGGACACCTGCTTGCCTTATCTAGCACCGCTTTTAATGCCTTAACGGATCAGCAAAAAGAGACCCTAGAGCGTTATGTCCGCTTTGTTGTGTTAGATATTCCTACGATTGAGCTGGCCGGAGGTTCAGTACGCTGCATGTTAGCAGGTCTGCATCTTACCCCCAGAGTTCGCGAGAATTCGTCCAAAGAGCAAGCAGATTGTTAAGTAGGTAGCCCCTCACCGTTCAACCTTTTTAAAGCCGTAAGCCCAGTTGTCTTACGGTATTAGCCCAGTTCGACACACAATTAAAACAATACTGGAGTAAGTGATGAAAAAGCTGTTCAAATCCTTAATTATTGGCACAAGTATTTTGGCTTCTCACTGGAGCTTAGCCGCAAACTCTGACTATTCCGCTTTAACAGATATCACCGATAAAGGTGAACTTAAGGTCTGTTTTGATGCCGGTTATATGCCCTTTGAGATGAAGTCGAAAAAAGGCGGCTTTATGGGTTTTGATATCGATATCGGTAAACAGATGGCTGCCGCAATGGGCGTTAAATATGTTCCGGTAAACACCGCATGGGATGGCATTATTCCCTCTCTAGTTACAGGAAAGTGCCATATTATTATGGCCGGTATGACAATCACGGCTCAACGTAATATGAAGGTGAGTTTTGCTGATCCTTATATTGTAGTAGGGCAATCTATTCTAGTGTCTCCTGAACTGGCCGGTTCCATTAAAAGCTACCGAGATCTCAACAATCCTAAGTACACCGTATCCACCAAGCTAGGCACCACAGGTGATGCGGCAGTCAAACGCTTATTGCCTAAAGCCAATACCAATCTGTTTGAAACAGAAACTGATGCAGTCTTAGAGTTTGTTAACGGTAAAGCCGATGCCTTTGTTTACGACATGCCGTTTAATGCCATCTATTCCGCTAAACATAAAGACAAAATTAAACACCTAGATAAACCTTTCACCTATGAACCTTTAGGCTGGGCAATCCGTCAGGGAGACCCTGATTTCTTAAACTTCCTTAACAATTATCTCAGCCAGATTAAGGGCGATGGTACCTACGATCGCATCTATAACAAGTGGTTTAAAAATGACGCTTGGTTAAAGCGCGTGCAATAAGTTCTCTGCTACTGATCTAAAACAGTAGCCATTTAATCACTTAACACCGAAAAGTGTGATCACTGAGCACCTTCTT
Organism: Oceanospirillum sediminis; assembly: GCF_014164585.1. Classification (GTDB taxonomy): domain Bacteria; phylum Pseudomonadota; class Gammaproteobacteria; order Pseudomonadales; family Halomonadaceae; genus Oceanospirillum; species Oceanospirillum sediminis. Next base: position 64,710 of record NZ_JACJFM010000016.1, read on the forward strand.
ATCTGCACAACGATATGTTGTACCCGATGTGAGAAGGGCTCAGTGGGCTCCCCTTAATTTCAGGTGAGGTATAATTCAGATGCATACCCAACCCAATAAACTCCTTTGGCATAGTGCTTTTGTTGCCATCCTACTGGCATTAGCCCTGGCTATTCAGGCCTCCAGTGACCGGATTAACTATCAATGGAACTGGCATCGAGTCACGCCCTATATTTTAAATACAGAACCCACGCCTATTTTTGCCGAACAAAACGGTAATATTATCGAAAATGCCCAGGGACAACTGTTGTTCGAGTCAGAGAGTGGCGATCAACGACTAGATCTTTCTCAGTTCGAACAGGTTATGGTCTCTGAAGGTGATACTATCTTTGAAGGAGATCAAGTAGCCAGCCAACCGCAATGGCAATTTGGCCCGATTATTCAAGGATTAGGGGTCACCATTGAAATCTCTATCTACTCGTTAGTTTTTGCCATTATTCTTGGCCTCGCCTTTGGTTTGATGCGGGTATCCCACAATATCGTCCTGCGAAATCTGGCGATCACTTACGTGGAGATTATTCGTGGTACTCCACTGCTGGTACAGATCTTTATTATCTACTTCTTTGTCGGTACCGTTTTAGAGTTAGAACGTTTTACCTCTGGTGTTATTGCTCTGGCGGTATTTACTGGGGCTTATGTCGCAGAGATTACCCGAGGAGGGATCCAATCCATTCCTAAAGGCCAGATGGAAGCTGCCCGCTCATTGGGCATGACCTACTTGCAAGCCATGTACTATGTCATTCTGCCCCAGGCCTTTAAACGCGTACTACCACCACTGGCGGGGCAATTTATTAACCTAATTAAAGACTCCTCTCTGGTCTCTGTTATCGCCATTACCGACCTAACAAAAGCAGGACGAGAGGTAGTGAGTGGTAGTTTTGCCCCCTTCGAAGTTTGGTTCACCGTCGCCCTGCTCTACCTGCTGTTAACCGGCAGTCTTTCCTGGGGTGTTCAACGATTAGAAAAGAGGTTAGCGGCCAGTGACTAGAGATTATCAAGGTGATGATATGATTATCGCCAATAACGTCGACAAAATTTATCCCAATGGATGCCATGCACTCAATCAAGTTTCTGCCACGATCAAAAGAGGTGAAGTGGTTGTGGTTGTCGGGCCTTCAGGTTCAGGTAAATCCACTTTCTTACGGACACTTAACCAGCTAGAAACCATCAACAGTGGCAACATCACTATTGATGGCACCGATATGTACGATAAAAAAACGGACATCAACCAGTTAAGGGAAGAGGTAGGTATGGTATTCCAGAGCTTTAACCTTTTCCCCCATAAAGATGTTTTAGCCAACGTTATGTTGGCTCCGATGAAGGTCGCTAAACGCCCCAAAGCTGAAGTGGAACAACTCGCTAAAAAGTTACTGATAAAAGTGGGGTTAAAAGATCGTATGTTTAACTACCCTAATAATCTTTCTGGCGGTCAGCAACAGAGGGTCGCTATTGCTCGTGCGCTAGCGATGGAACCCAATATCATGCTGTTTGATGAACCCACTTCTGCACTAGATCCTGAGATGGTTGGAGAGGTGTTGGATGTGATGAAAAGCCTCGCCGCAGAAGGCATGACCATGGTGGTCGTTACCCATGAGATGGGTTTTGCCAAAGAGGTGGCAGATCGCGTGTTGTTTATGGAAAGCGGACAGCTGCTGGTGGATAGTGATCCAGAGAGCTTCTTTGATAATCCCACCAACCCTCGTTTGCAGCAGTTTTTATCAATGATTATTTGATCAAAACTTCTTTTTCTTCTCCGGTCTCTGGCTGGAGAAGAAATAACTCTTTATATTTGAAGTACTTATACTTTGCGCTATTTGCTATAAAATCACTCCCCCTTCAGTACAATTTTTTCAGATTGATTTGCTGGACAGGCCTTTCTCTGGCAGGTGAAGAAGTACTGACTGACTTCGTTAACTTTATTTACTTCTGCTCTGTCGTTGGCAGCACCGTGGGATTTGGAGATCTGTCACCTTCAGGTGATGCTGGTAAGCTGTTTCTGACATTTTATATGATTCCGGCAACCATCATTCTTTATGCCGCCGGGTTAACCAAAATAGCATGGATTACCTGAGCGGTACGGGGCAAAATTTCCTGGCCCTCATCCCGGCTTTCGATCAATGCCAGATCACCAAAGCTGATCTGAGAAGCCTCTTCTTCTGAGGTAGGAACATGAACTTTGACGATATCGCCAACAATCTCAAGAATTCGGGAATAACGAATCAAAAGCTGGGACACAACTACCTCCAAGTACTGTAATCCGCTTAAAAGGCTGTTCAGGCGATAAAGAATATGCAGTTTAAAACAGCAGTTCTTTATAGAAAAACCTTAAAATCTTTATGTTTATCATGCCTCTGTCGAGAAAAGGTGTAAACATTGGAATGGTAATATTATGTTGCGAATGCGAGATAATACCCGCAGAGTGAGCAAAACGATTTGGGAAATAGTTTTTAATGCAATATCCGGAGTTATTAGACCACTACAGTGGAAGCATTTAAGCATATCGGGTTTCTGACGGTGGAAAGCCGAAAAAGCGTTTATATTCACGACTAAACTGCGAAAAGCTGTTGTATCCCACTCTGTAACTGGCTTCATTGGCCTGCATACCTTGTACTAACAACGCCTGAGCTTTTTGCAGTCTGGTAGATTTAATGTATTGCATTGGTGGGACATGCATCAGCTTTTTAAACGCGCCGAAAAAAGCGGTTTTGCTCATATTGGCGATACTGGCCAGTTCATGAACCTGAATATTCCTGTCCATATTGTCATGGATATAGCTGACAACTCTGGAAATTGGCTGAATCTGTCCATACTGATTTAACAGTGAGCGTAATGCGTAGCCGTGTTTGCTGGTCAGTAAACGGTAATAGATCTCGTCTACGATAGCTTCTCCCAGAATATCCGCCTCCAGCGGTTTTTCAGCCACGGACAGCAGCCGGGTAAACACATCAATCAGCTCATCATCGGCCTGAGCCACAACCACACAGGATGCCGGGTCAGCCTGATCTGCTTTTATATCACCTTTAAAGCGCTCAATCCTGAGTACCATATCTGCCAGTCGCACCAGATTAATACTCAGTGCTGCGGATAAAAATGGCTTATGAGCATCTGCCCGAACAATCTCTGACGTTACCGGCATGGGCAAGAAGTTAATAAAGAAATCCCCGGCCTGATAGCAGAAGGTTTTATCTCCTACATGACAGTGTTTAACGCCCTGGCCTACCAGACAGACCAGAGGCTCATAAAATGCCGGTACTTTTTCATGGACCTCGGATGCCCGGAAAACGCCTGCACACTCAATACCAATAGAGTTAAAACCATCAATCTGCGCCAGCCTGATCAGCCGCTGGTTTAATAAGTGAAGTTTGTCTGGCATTGTTCTGGTTCCGATGCGATGTAAAGTAAACATGCTGATGTTCAGTGTAACATCTTAGAATGCACAAAAAGACTATGGGAGCTTATTTTTGAATGATTATGCATGATTAAAGTGCTTTTATGTATCCATAAAGTCTAATTTTAAGACTATAGTGCATGTCATAATATTTCTGCCAACGTGAGGCACAGACCATGCTTGATTTCGATTACTACAACCCGACTCACATTGTTTTTGGTCAGGACAGACTGAATGAACTGGACAAGCTGATTCCGGAAACAGCCAGAGTCATGGTGATTTTTGGCGGACAGAGTGCCAAAAAATTTGGCACTATAGATCGGGTAAAAGACGTTCTGAAGTCCCGGGAAGTTATTGAATTTGGCGGAATAGAACCAAACCCGCAGTTTGATACCCTGATCAGAGCGACGGAACTGGCAAAAGAAAAAAAGATCGACTTTCTGCTGGCCGTTGGTGGTGGTTCTGTGATGGATGGTACTAAATTTATTGCCTTAGCCACTAAAACTCCCGCAGACGAATACCATAATCTACTATCCCATGGCTTCAGCCCGGTTCCGGCTACAGATGCTTTGCCTCTGGGTTGTATTGCCACTTTGCCTGCTACCGGTTCTGAAATGAATATGGCAGGGGTCATTACCTTCAATGAACAGAAATACCCGTTTATGTCGCCGCTGGTATTTCCGAAGTTCTCATTGCTGGACCCGGAACTGACGCTTACACTGCCGAAAGAGCAGATTGCCAACGGCATAGTTGATGCATTTATTCATGTGCTGGAACAGTATCTGACCGTCCCGGTTAATGCCAAAATTCAGGACAGAATTGCTGAAGGCGTACTGAAAACGTTAATTGAAGATGGTCCGGCCACCTTTGATGATAATGAGGACATTGAAGCCCGTAAGAACTTTATCTGGTCTGCAACAACCGCCTTGTGTGGGTCTATCGGATCAGGCGTTCCTCAGGACTGGTCAACCCATATGATTGGCCACGAGCTGACCGCTATGTATGGCATTGCTCATGGTCGTACTCTGGCCATTGTTTTACCGTCTCTGTTACGTGAGCGTAAAGATAAGAAGCACGCTAAGTTGCTCCAGTTTGCGGAGAGAGTCTGGGATATCTCTGAAGGCACAGAGGAAGAGAAAGTTGCTCTGGCTATCGATAAAACTGAAGCTTTCTTTAATAATCTTGAAGTCAGTACTCGCTTATCAGATTACGGCATTGAAGAGGCGGGTATTGATAATGTCATAGTGAATATGGAGAAAATGGGCCTGACAACATTGTCTGAAAGCGGTGATCTGACACTGGATATCGTTCGCAAGATTCTGGTAGCAGCTTATTAAACTACCGGATATTCGCACCAGCATACGTTGGGTGCAGTAATGCTGAGAGCAAACGGCCCTGGCATAGACACTGGTCTGTTTCGGGGCTGTTTGTTGTGATCAATGACACATTTATTACTACTAACACTAACAGGGAATATTAAGCTTCAGCTATTATTTTCTCAGGCAGCAATAAGCTTATGATGACTCATAACTCTGCACTCATTCGATAATCTCACATTTTACTCCCATATCCTCAGTACAGAAGTAAAAACCAAGATAGTTGATCTCTTTGTCTGGCATTGTCTGATATTTAAGCAGTTCGTATATCAGTTTTGCACTGAAACGTCCCATTTCTCTGGGGCGCTGTCCTATATTAACTGTGGACAGATTTTGCTCCAGTGCTTCCAGTTGAACCTGTTCGGCATCTGCAGAAATAACGATACTGTCACCAGATTTAATTTTCTCTCGAAAAGGCATGATCTGCTCAATATAGTATGGTGAAAACTGAGCAAAACCAGCAACAGCCAGAAAAATCGGAGGTTGATCCTGAGCCATAATAAACTTCAGCTGACTCAATGCATTACTGCGTTTACCAAGAGTGTAAAACGGGCAACGATGGTGCTCTATCCAGCCATTCTCACCAGACAGTTTCTGATTATTGCCTTTCCCGGATAGAGCAAAGCGCACACCTTTGATTCTTTCATTCAGGTTCGGTGTATCTGAACTTCCGGACTGAATACAAATTTCAGTCAATTCACCTTGTTTCAGTCGGTTGGCATACTGGCCCAGTGCAACGCCAAAATCGAAATTATTGGTTCCAACATAGGCCTGCCGATATTTATGATGTTGTGGTAGTAAGTCTGAATCGAAGGTAATAACAGGTATGTTACGCTGGTTCACAGTTTTAAGTACCCGCTCTACCAGAAAATCAGAGTTAGTGGTGGATATAAGAAGACCATCCACATCTTGCTGCAGTAACTTTTCAACAATCAGAGCCTGACTTCTGGGATCCTGGAAATCAGCAGGACCATCGTAAATGCACAACAGATCATCTACGCTGGATGCAAACGTCTTACAACCCTCAAAAGCCTTTTCGTAAAAACTATCGTTCTTAGTTTTTCCTATGACCGCAATTTTAAATTGCGCTTGAGCAGACTGAAACATCAGAAAAAAGCTCATCAGGCCTGCCATAAAAGCCAGGATACATTTCATATCAGCCTCATTGCGATATCGTGGTAAGCACTAACGTTTTTGAGTTTACTTTTCAATAAGATAGCAATATGTACAGGAAATATCACAATTTATCACAAAAGATCTGAGCAATATGTTTTGTCAGGTTTGTCGAATCAAATAAGATCGTAAAGGCAGTTGGTTCGGTTAAGACATTCGTGGGGCAGTGCGTTTGGTTATTTTGCAACTGCTTTTGATCAGTGTATACAAATGGATCAACTTGTAACAACCCTGGGGCCTGTTTAAGGATCTGTTGACACCAGATGTGAGCGCAGTGGCCTGACATCAACCCCTCCCGGATGATACTGATGACAGGTAATGCATTCACTTAGTTGCGTCTGTTCATTATGGCAGGTATCGCACTGTTCTATCGTCATAGGTTCAAAATTAGATTTGAAGTGTGATGTATCTGTCTGCTGGAAAGAATCCTGATACGCCTTACTATTATTACCTATCACATGGCAGGTACGGCAACCTTCACTGGTTTGTGTAGCAAAATGAGGAGCATGCCGAAAAACGGTTAATTGTTGTGGAGTCATGGTACTGACCATCTGCAGCCACTCCAGTTGCAGACTGCCATCTCCTGCTTCTGAGCGCGCATGACATTTTGCACACTGCCCCTGAGCTTTATCATCTGTCAGTTGGAGGAAAGCCTTATGTGAAAGCTGCCCGCTTAGTGTAATTAACTCCTTTAAGACCTGGTCGCTATGCCTGGCTGGGCGGTAAAGCACTGAAAAATCGGTGTAGTACCAGCCCCCTAGCTTATTCCATTGCTCAGTAGTTACTTCAGGGGCTGATGATATAGTGATTGTCTCATTATCGCTCGGAATTTCACTATTATCTTCGGACAAAAGCTCATCTTCATCGTCACCCAGAATCCTGCTGCTATCCTCAGAAAGAAGATCGCCTTCGTCGCCACCCAGAATTCCGCTGTCGTCCTCAGACAGAAGATCGCCTTCGTCGTTACCCAGAATTTCGCTGTCATCCTCAGATAGAAGATTACCTTTGTCGTTACCCAGAATTCCACTATCGTCCTCGGATAGCAGATCCCCCTCGTCATCGCCCAGAATGTTATTACTATCATCAGATACTGTTTCTACAAAATCCTGTAGTACTTCTTCACTAACAGAATCGATATCTTCTGACGGATCATAAGCCGCTGAAAATACAGTACGCCCTTCCCGATAAGCCTGTACTTCATCGGCTAAATTCGGAAACCAGTCATTAACCGCATCTTGCAGTACGGCTACAGGCAAGGAGGCTGCTAAAGCAGATAGCTCCGCCTGAGTCGCTTGACGGCCCAGTTGATTTTCAAGCCGGGTCTTTAACACTGCTTCCGGACCGTTTACTGAAAGATCATATAAAAAAGTTTTGATCGCCCAGGCCAGTTCAGATGTTTTTTGTCGTGTTGTTTCGTCAACCACCTGCAGATCCATCAGATCAATTGAGTCCAGCATATGGAAGGGCTGTTCAAGCAACAAATCCTGCATTAAAGGTGTTATTTTCCCTTCTGCAAATAAAGGCCACTGCCCGATATGGATATTGGATTCTGCCAGTGTTTCTACATCGATACCTGGCAACACAAAGAAAGGAATACCTTTAGGGCCAGTTGCCCGGTCATCACCAGTAATTTGTTTATCGTGGCAGGCCTGACAGGTTTGCTGATATGACTTAACCTCCATTCTGCGGCCTTCAGAATCTGCGTTGTGGCAATCAAGGCACAGTTCCGGAGCACGCTCAGCTTCTTTGTCAAAATGCTGATTAAAATGACTGCTATGGTCAAAAATCAGTGCGGTACGCCTTTTGTAAGGGAATGACTCAAATGGAGGGTGTGCAGCTGGAAAGGTAGTACTGTTATTAACATGGCAGGAGTTACAGGATTCCCGGTTAATTTTTTCCCCCATCTGGTGCTCTTTGTGGCAAGTAGCACAGGCGACATTGTCTTCTGTAAACAAAGGTGGTGAGACTTTTTCTGCAGCCACTTTTTCCTGAGCGCGAGTTGTTTTAAGTACCAGTTCAGCCATTGTGAAACCGTGTGCAGTCTGTGGCGATGAGCCTAATTCATGGCAGTTGGTACACCTCTGATTTTCCATCACCACATTGGCTTCATCAAAAAAAGCGGCCATCCAGTGGGCAAAGCCATGATTCATAGTCTCTGAATGACAAACATCACATTGCTCAATCGTGACATGATGATCAGCGACGGTGCCTGGATTGATAAAACGCCAGGTCCATGCGCCACCGACACCGGATGTAACGACGCCAAGCATCAGCAATATGGCCCACCATATGGAACGCCTTCTTATTGCTCTGGCAGATAGTTCCGGAATACAGGGTGTTTCCTGGCAGGCACATTGTCCATCGGGCAAGGGGCCGTCCTGACATGGGCCTCCTGATAAGGTATCACGGGTACAGTACCAGCGATCTTCTCGCTTAATGGGTTCACAGGCACTGGTGGCACCACACACGCCTTCGCAGGAAGGCCCTCGGGAACAGGGCTTTCCATTTATTCCTCCAGCGCACTTCCATTTTCTGAATGGGCGCTCATAGTCACTGGAGGCAGGATCTCTTTTCTGAACCAGATCATCCATTATAAGGCCCCTTTAGAGAAGGCATACACAATCACCACATGTACCAGAGGCAAAAGCAGCATAATAAAAGCCAGTGGGATATGAACCAACAGCCAGCTTTTCAGCACCTTTTGCAATGCATACTGAAAGTCCAGATTATCTTTTTTCTCAATCAGTCGACGAATCTGTTCCAGATCCTGATAACTGTCTTCATTCAGATACAGCTTGATCAGCTCCAGCTTCTGGTAAGTCCTCCTCATGGGATAACGGATATTAAATACATGGAACCAGAAGTTCTTCGTGCGGGAAAAATAGGGAATCAGATCTGTCTGATAAAAGTTCAGATAAGAGTCAGAAGCCACATTGCTAATCAGTTGGAGGCTGGTTTCATGGAACTCTTTTTCCAGTTCAGCCCTTAAAAACCGTATACGTTCAAACAGTAAACGTTCCGGAGCACGGTTATTACCTGTTCGTAAACGCTTTGGAAAATAACGGGATAGATACAGCCCGGACAAGCCACTCAGGGAAGTCAGAATAAACCCGGACCAGATAAGACTGTCCAGTACACCGGTAGGCAAGTGCCAGTGGGTATGGAACCCGAACACACCAAGACATAACAGCCCCAGATAGATATGCACCTGCATCCAGACCGAGCTTTTGATTAAGGGCAGCATAGACAGTTTTTTGCGTGCACTCAGCAATGTCAGCAAAATAACTGAAGTAAACAGAAACCAGCCACTGACCAGTTGTTCAGACATCAGTGCCTGACTGAGGTAATCTTCTGCCAGGTTGAATAGCACAAGAAAAAATATCACCAGTGACGACAATCCGAGTCTTCGTAGCCACTTTTTACGTCTCAGATCTTCATCCAGAGATGGAATGGTATCCCTCTCACGCATATTTACACGTTTAAGCGCTCCGTGAGGGCAGGCCTGCTCACAGGCTGGACCACTGGGTGATCCTATACACATATCGCACTTGGTTGCCTTATGAACCACCTTGTTGGTTTCAGCCATGCGCATAAACTGGCCATCAGGTGTTCGTGCCTCAACCATGCGGATATTGCCATAAGGGCAGGATGCTGCGCAGGTGCCACAGCCAATACATAAACTGTCTTCGATAATGATATTGCCGGATTGAGCATTGCGATTAATCGCACCGGTTGGACAACCAATTAAGCATACCGGGTCCACACAGTGCATACAGGCGTTGGCTACTGACCAGTTTTCATGGGCCAGACCATGACGAATAAAACGCGGATTGCCATTGTGATTAACAGCACAGGCCCGAACACACTCATCGCAATTCACGCAGCGATCAATATCGATAAACATCGCCGCGGTGCCATTAATAATGCGGTTATCCACCAGAAAGTTCATCTGTGCCTGATGTTCTGCCCACTGCCGGTCCAGACCTGTGCTCTGGCCTTCGGGGCCTGATTGCCGGGCTTTAAGCACGTCTGTTTTTAAAAAAGGGACGATATGTGTCAGTGCCAGTTCAAGGGGGATATACAGAACATCAACATAACCAATTGCTCTGAGGGTATTTCTGGATATCGCCGGTTTACCGGTTCTGTGCTGTTGCAGTAATTCATCCAGACCAAATACTTCGTCGGTTGTTGCGTAATCAATGGTCAGGTGGCCCTCATCAAGCTCTTTACTGATACGGGCAAAGCCCTGGCGCACGATAATCAACCCGGTAATGGGATGACCTTCCCGTACAATCGCCGGTTCCGCTTCAATCAGCTGTTTCCGTTTTGACGGGCTGACCTGATAAGAGCTACCCTGAATTTTGCGAAAGATGCCATTCCACTCAAAACTGCCATAGGTTTCAAAACGGGTTTCATTGGCAATCAGTTGCAGAGTATCGTCATCCAGATGACCAAAATAAGGCGACATCTCCAGATAGTTTAGCAACGAACGTTCTCGGTACAGTTGATCCAGATGTTCCCTGAAATTGCGATTGCGACGACGAATTTCACGTAACCCCTGCCAGCGCATTTCGACCAGTAGAAGATCATCCTGAGCCACAATCGTGGCTGTACGTGGTGTGCGGGCCAGCGCAGATATCTCTCCAAACATCTGCTGTTCACCCAGAGGAACTGTTTTAGCGCCATTTAAGACAGATTCAATATCAGGCAGATAAACCCTGGCGATATCACCGGATTCTCCATCATGCACCTGCCATTGCCTGAGGCTTTCTCTCTGTTCGCCATGGCGAACCTCCGGTTCTTTATCATTCCGCCAGAGCTGCGCTAAAGCTTCGTAAGTGGACTTTCTCTTATGGGGTCGGCGAAAGTTTTCTGCAGGGTCTGTATGTTTATCAATAAAAACATGAACCTGTCCCTGCAGAATAAAGAAGGCTGAGCTACCGTAATCTCCAAGCAGCGTCACCACATCTCCTTTCTGATAACGCTCAATACGCGCATCGTACCGGATAATATCCCGCAGCGATGTGTTTTGTGGAAATGCTCCGGCATCAATCTGTGCAAACTGAGGCAGGGTCAGAACCTGATCAATCTGATCATCGTCTAATGCCTCTTTACCATAAGGATGAAGCCAGCGTTCTGGCTGCCCTGCCTTTAATTCAATCATCACCAGACCTCAGGATTATTTCTGCACAGGTTCTGGTTCGCCCTTGTATTTATCAATGCCCGGAATCATGGCGTCAATTGCCGCAAAAGCAGATCCGTCATGGGATGACGCAAAGCTTTGCGCTGCACTGGCCACTTTTGCGGCAGCGCCTTTTAGTTGTTCTGTGTTGTTCAGTTTTAGTTTGACTGTTTTCAGCACGACCATAATGTTCTGAGTTTCAGGTGTTTGTACGGACTCACTGATTTTTGCCATGCGCTTAGCCGCAATTTTGGCTCGTTTAGCCATTGTAATGGCATATTCCGCTTTTTGAGTGGCTTCTGCGACGGCCAGCAGAGACTCTTCCAGTTCAACCATAGCCCCGACAATAAACATCATACGTTTGCGTTCCGGGCTGGCCATCTGGTTTTCTTTACCATCAGAATGCCAGACATTGTGACGAACTTCCCCCTGAGACCAGGAGACCAGTTCAAACGGACTGCCAGCGGAGTGTCCACCCTGGTTAACCAGTTTTTCATTGGGCGTGATATGGCAGGAGTAGCAGTTCTTCGCCAGTTTATAGAGCATATGTGGACGTATCATCCCGGCCGCTTCAGAGTCCTTCCAGCGTAATACCGCTTCTTGTTCAGTTTCCTGCTCTTTCTTTTTACCGCTGAACTCTGAGTGCCGCTCCAGCCAGTCAGCTGCTGGCGCATGGCAGGATTCACAGGAAATACCGGCGATCACCTGTTTAAATCCAGCTTCTTTTTCCTGAGTAGTAAAGTGGCAATCCAGACAGACACTCTCTGATTTGATACGTTTTATGCCCATTTTTTTAGCAATGTCACGGGCTTCTTTCGAACGCGGCATGGCTGAAAAAGTGGAAAAGTGATGAGTGCCCTGCCAGATTTTATTGGTTGCCTTATGGCACTCAGCACATTCATCCGGTCCTGCAATCTTATGGTGATCCTGAGGTTGTGCTCCATGAGCAGAATTCAGACTAAACCCCATACAGGCTGTAAGACCGATCCATAGTATTTTTTTAAATTCAGACAGCTTCATCTTTTCTCCGCCTTAGCATCAGGTGTTTTTGTTATGTATTACAGATCGAGAACGATGTTATTTTTTGGTTTTGACACACAGAGCAGGCAGCTACCCTGTTCTGGCTCTGATCCTGCCGGAGCGATATAATCTGTCTCCCCCTCTTTAATCGCTACAGCACAGGTACCACAGTTTCCGGCCCGACAACCCGCATCCGGTGTCAGTCCAAAGGCTTCTGCTAATTCCAGTAAAGAACCCTGACTGGCCGACCACTGAGCAGACACTCCGCTTTTTACAAAATTAACGCAGAATTGTTTCTCCTCTACTGCACCATCTTGCCCGGCACTAACATCTTTATCAGTATTAGTGGTAACCATGTCTTTGCTTACTGCTCCCTGTTTATTAACGCTGGAAGGGCCAAAGGCTTCAGACAGAATATCGTTTTCCGGCACTTGCCAGTCGGTAAGCTGTTGAGTCAGAGCGGACATCATTGTCCCTGGCCCACAGATATAAAACTGATAATTATTGGAGGGCAGGCATTGTTTCAACAGCTCCACAGAAATACGTCCGGCTATATCAAAGTCCCGGCCTTTCATTTCGTCAGCCAAGGGTGCGCTATGGCAGATAACAACATGAAGATGTTCATGTTGCCGGGCTTTCTGACGCAGAGGCTCAATATCTATTTGCTCCTGGCTGTTTCTTACCCCGTAAAAAAACCAGGTTTCACGCTGAGGCTCAGAGGTGCAGATTGAATTCAGCATGGATAAAACAGGCGTCACACCAATACCGCCACCAATCAGTACTACAGGGCGTTGATTATCTCGTTGCAGATAAAAATGCCCCGAGGGTGGTTTGATACTGAGGATATCACCTTCAGATAAGTGGTCATGAAAATAGGATGATGCAACACCGGATGGATTGTCACTGCCGCCTTGCAAATGCTTAATTGTCACCCGATAAAATCCTTTTATTTCAGGTGCCTCTGACAGGGAGTAACATCGAACTACCGTTTTGCCGGAGGGTATATCCAGCTTAAAGGTCAGAAACTGTCCCGGATTGAATGAAGGGATATCCTTACGATCATGAGGTTTCAGATAAAAAGATTTAATGTCAGAGGCTTCCTGAACAATGCGTTCAATCTCAAATTTGCGCCAGTCCTGCCAGATATGCTGCTGTCGGTCTATTTCCTGCCTGGCTTTCTGAAAAGTCAGATCTGCTGTTTTTTGCAGACTAGTGGTTCTGGTATGAAGTAATAAGGCTTCGGCTTTATGCTTACGCCAAACAGATATACAAACCAGCCCTCCCTGAATCAGAGCAATCACCAGTGCAGTTATCCCCAAAAATTCAATAAACTGGACCATAGCATCTCCACTGACTAATAATGGTCAGAATTTCACTTCTAACTCTGATCTCAGGCCATAGCCAGTTCCTTTTGCATCTTCGCTTTCAACAAGGTATCCACCCAGATTCATAATAAAATGCCGGGATAGTTTGTAAGAGTATCTGGCAGCCACGCCAAAGCCCCCTCTGTCTTTGTTCTCTCTGTCAGCGACACCTCCGGCTTCAAATGTCAGCCTTTTTTTCACGCCGAAGAACATCTGATAACCTACTGCTCCACCAACAGTATCCTGACCACGATTGTTCAGAGGGGCTCCAAACTCTCCCAGGTTAGCAGAAGAGAAAAGCAACCCGGTACGCCCTAAAGGGCCACCAGCGGTACCTGCCCGAGAGGCCGATGTAAACTCCCCTTCACCAATAAAACCATTGGCATAAAAGATATGAGGGGCTCCGGGAAAAGAGGTCGAGGTTTCCAGATAGAGCAGCACGCCATCATTGGCAGCCGCACTGTCGGTATCCAGCCCCTGTGATGCCAGCAAACGGGCCTCTGTATTCCATAGACCGACACGCTGAGCTGCGGCAATACCCAGATGCAGACTGTCGCCGTAATGCTGAGCGTTGATGTTGTCAGTACTGTCGATATAGATCATATCGACATCAATGGAGGTCTTAGCCAGATCATAACTGGTGAACAGGCCATACAGTCTGGCATCTTTATCTTCTTTATTATTCCCCCTGTGTATCTCATCCCAGCCATACAAAAAGGTAATTCGCGTATTGCTGGTGCCAGAGAGCAAAAGGTTATTTTTAACGATACCGATTGAGTCGATCGTATCATTTACGAGGAATGAATCCTGGAACTCTATTTTCTGTCGACCTACAGCGAAACCGATATCCAGCGGCAGCTCATCGTTTCTATCCAGATTCGGAAACAGCTCTGCGAGTTCAAATTCAGCAAATGCGGTAGAAATATGAGCTCCGGCAGCAGAGTGACCTCCCTCATTCTCTTTTGTGCCATCGAACACGTAACGGGAAAAATCACCACTATCATGTAACGGCGTGACGCCGACTACGATTCGCTCAGTACCACTTAACTGCAGATTGGCCACTACATCCAGCCGGTTCACTGCCTCTGTATGGGCTTCCCGGTTGTTATGATTAACACTTTGCAAGGCCGCACGATAACTGCCAAAAATCCACAGTGATGGATTCCAGACCGCGCCTGAGGGCAAAACCAACGGATCATTCAACCGGCCTGTACTTAAAAACAGATCACCAAACTCAATCAGAGGGCCATTACGCGGACCAATCACTGTCTCGGGTACCATAGGTTTAGGCTGATCACTCAGTGCCGCTTTCGATTTTACCGGTGGTTCTTTGTTCTGAGCGATTGCCTGAACAGACAGTAAGGAGCAGGAAAGTAATGTCAATGCTGCCACTGAAGCAGCCTTAAATCCCTTAGGGTTGATCATTGTGTTTTCCTCTCAACGTCCAGTTCGATTGAGCGCTCACGAATCACCATAGAACCTTTAACCAGCTCATCCGCCACCTGCTTAGGCGACATGTTGTAATCAAAACCTGCGACCTGAACTGTAGTAACCAGGTTAACTGGTAAAGCCTGACTGATAAATTTAATATCCAGTGTGTATGGGCCTGGTCCCATCAGGGCATCAGCATCCACTTCATAACTGGCGGTACGTTTACCAAAGGGCTCTATCCCTTTGCGGTGTTTACGTGCTGATTTAGCCCGACCATACAGGCTTGATGGCCGGGCTTCCGGACGGATATATGGTGCGACAGAAACAGATACCGGCGATGGCAGTACCTGTTCTCGCTCAGCACCATGCTGCAAGCGCACCATAAATTTAGACTGCAGATTGAACAGCTGCTCATCAACAGCTACTTCACCGGCCTGAACATATTTAGAATGCCGGTCGCGAAGGTCACCGTTCGGGTCCCTATCCCCGGATATAAATCTCAGATCACCATTGGCATCCCGTAATTCCACCTGCAGGAAGAAAATACGCTCAGCATCAAAGCCATTAGGCATCAGGTGGCCGTCAGATATACTTTTTACATCCAGCTCAAAGTTTAGACCACTTTCATCAGCTCGGGTCACCCGGATATCAGAGAGATCAAAGGCATTCTGCAGTACTTCCTTACGTTGGGTATCCGCCCATTTCAGCTTTTTCAGCTGTTCGTCGATAATGGCACGGGCATCATAACGATCATCAATGGACACCCAGGCATCCGGGAACACATAATCATCTGAGATACTGTCTTCAAACTCATCCGTTCCCCAGCCCTCTTTCCATTTAAACTCCAGCCATTCGCGCATGGTTTTAAACTGCGCAGCCTTCACGTTATGAGGGAAAAGCCCCGGATGAATAATGGAATAGTCGGGGCCTGCAAAAAAGTGGCTGGTCAGTTTGCGTGGCGTTGTCTCTTCCCCACCGACAATCGCTGCGGGTCCGTGATCAAACCCGGCAGCCACACCCTGTACCTTACTCATATGGCAATCCTGACAGGTGCGGCCATCTTTAGTCGCCGGAGTATTTTTAAATTCACTGAAAGCTTCTTCTATACGCAAGCCATTCGGTGCAAACACATCGTGGCAGGTGGCACAAAAACCTGGCGTAGTTATTTCAAAAAACTTCTCAGCTTTGGCATGAATACCGCGTCCGGGTTCATCCGGGTTGGTGGTTACACGGAATTTTTCTGGCTGAGCTAATGATTTTTCAAGCTCTTCATTGCCTGTAGGTCCATAAACCGGCTGGAAGATATCACCGGGTTCAAGAGAGATACGGCCGGATACTTTACCGAAGTTTTTATTGATGCGGTGGCAGGCTACGCAGGTAATGCCCTCTCGGGATGCAGGGTGACGATCCAGGTTGGACAATCCGAAAGGTTCTTTTAATTCTGATCCAACCGGAGCGTGACAACGTAAACAGAAGTCACCATTGGTGGTTGAGGTGACAATATTGATAGTGTTCTGCATTGCCAGCATTAAAGGGCTGAGCTGGGCGTAAGCATGCTGGGATACTGACCATTCATCGTAGTGCCTTGGGTGGCAGGTGGCACAGGTCTGTGCAGAAGGATAAGCAACCTCTTCAAATAAGCGCTTGTGCTCCTGGTTGGCTGCACTGATTCTGACTGACTCATTATCAGGCTCTCTGGCTTCAAATAAGCTTTCCGTGGAGAGTAACGTATTGTCATCACCTGACAGATTATCATCACTATCCAGAAGATCATCCTCATCACTAAGAAGGTCATCCTCACCTAACAAATCATCATCTGCAGATAAACTATTTTCTGTCGCATCCGTAATCAGGAGGTTATCGTTATTTTTAGTTGTCTCTGCATGGGAGACATTTAATGAGAGAAAAACTATCAAAGCTATCGCCCATAAAACAACGATGCTTGAAGTAATCGTCTTATCTCTACTAAACATAACTCCTCCTTATTGTTAATGATTTTCAATAACAGGAATGAACTCAGGCGCCTATCTGATTTGTCAGTATAGACCAATTCAGAATGAGTTGTATGACAAGCGATTACAGCAATATTTTTCTGATAACATATAATCAACTTATCGTTTTAACGATATATCCTTTGTTTAAGATGATCTTCTGATATATTGATTTAGATCAATTAATATGGGTGAATTTGATTCTCCTGGTATTTTTTTAGCTGATGTTATGGGGGCGGGTTATTATTAAGGAGGATCTTGCTGTATTTTCCGGGTGTTTACATAGGAAAAATTATACAAATAATATTGCACCTGCACGCCTGTATAACGTTTTAATACTCTGTTATTGAATAGGTATATATTTAATGAATTAATATGGGGTGTAAGAAAGCATGATACAATCACCAAGGCTGTATTTATAAAAGAATATGATGCTTCTGAATAAAGTCTTTCTGGATTACAGTATGAAAATAACTGCCAGTATTATTATTTTTACTGCAATGGCCTATGCCCTGTTAGGGTATATTGGTCAGCTAATTGCTATACCTCCCGGATTTGCAACCGTTATCTGGCCAGCATCGGGGCTGGCTCTGACAGCCGTGCTGACTTTTGGCATATACAGCTTACCTGGCATATTTCTAGGGTCTTTTCTGATCAATCTATATATTGCATCCGGTGCAGAGCAAGCCGGGGGAGGTATTTTAATACCAGCAGCCATCGGCATTAATGCCATGCTGCAGGCGTTTGTCGGATATTGGCTGGTTAAGAAATATATTGGCTACCCCTTTGCTTATCAGCGTCCGGCTCTGGTCGCACGTTTTTTACTGATTGCTGTGATTAGTACGCTGGTCAATGCTTCTCTCAGTAATTTAATATTGTGGCATAACAATGTTTTGTCAGATGCCTCCCTTGTCGTGAACTGGCTTAACTGGTGGGCCGGTGATGCTATTGGGGTGATTGTTGTTACGCCCTGGTTGCTGGTGATTTTTGCCCGCTTTTCCAGAACACCATTACCCAAAGATGGTTTTGTGATACCCACCCTCACTGTGATTACACTGTTTACGCTTATTTTTGGTTGGCTGGCGACTGAGGTGGAAAAAGAAAAGCAAGGTAAAGAATTTGCCAACAACTCAGATTTATTGGTTCAATCGCTGGAAGCCCGTTTGCATAATACCTCAGATATTCTGTATGCGATGTCCGGCATGGTACTCAGTAACAGGGATCAGATTACCCCGGAACAATTCAGAATATTTACCCATGACTTACTGAATAGAAGCCCATATTTGCATGGTTTATCCTGGAATATCCGCACGACAGGTGAAAGCCTGGACGACTTCACCGAGCAAATGCAGGCGCTTTATTCTAAGAAAACAGGGATTTCATTTCAGGTTAAAGAGCGTAATGCACAAGGACAACTCCAACCGGTGATGCCAGATACACAGCATATTGTTGTCAGTTATATCGAACCCTTGCAAAGCAACCTGAAAGCTCTGGGCTACGACGTTTATTCACAGAGTGACCGGCGCTTTGCGTTAGACAGAGCCTGGCAAACTCGATTGATCTACCCTACTAAACCCATCTCATTGATTCAGGAAAAAAGTCGCCAGGCTGGAGTATTGCTCTTTCTTCCTGTGATTCAGAACAGCAAAGTGGCGAAAGGGCAGGACTCATTACTAGGATACGCTACCGGAGTGATCAAAATGAGAGACCTGGCACAGGCAGCCTTTGCTCAACTTCTGCTGCCACGAACCGGAATAGCCCTGATTGACCCTGAAGCGAGTAGCGAGCAGGCTATTCTATATAGCAGCGGGCTTGATCAGCAAAGTCAGGAGGCTCTGTTGGCTCACTATATCGACCATGATCCCCAGTCGAGTTTAAATAGCCATAATATTTTCCCTATGTACAGGCAACATAAAATTGAGGTAGGAGCGCGCCACTGGTATCTGATACAAGTCAGTACAGATGCCTATATTTATCAGCCCTGGGGGGTACATCTTCTGCTGGCAGCAGGCACCTTATTCTCTGGTCTGCTAGGCTGGTTTATGATTATTCTTGCCGGACATACGCGCGAGATTGAGCAGCAAGTAGAAGTCAGAACGAAAGATTTATCGCTCGCTAATAAAAAACTGATCCTCTCAGAACAACTGCAAAACGAAGCCAAAGAACGTGCTGAAGATGCCAGTCGTGCCAAAAGTGAATTTCTGGCTAATATGAGCCATGAAATCCGAACACCTCTGAATGGTGTGATTGGAATACTGGAAGTACTGAAAAATGATCAATTGGCCGAGGATCAGAAAGAGATGATACTGGTGGCCAGAGATAGCGCCAGCTCACTTATGACCATCATTAATGATATTCTGGATTTTTCCCGCATAGAAGCAGGTAAACTCAGTCTGAATCAGATACCGTTTGAGTTTACTGAACTTCTGGAAAATACGGGGAATAGTTTTATCCTCCAGGCTGAGGATAAAGGTCTGGAACTGGTTTGCCCAGCAAATGTTGTGCCTCCTCTTCTGGTGGTAGGAGACCCGGATCGTATCAAGCAGATACTGACTAACCTGGTGGGCAATGCCATTAAATTCACTCCTCATGGCAGCGTCAGTGTTTTCTGCCGGATGGAGGCACATAATGACAGTGTCAGCATCCAGCTGGAAGTATCAGATACCGGTATCGGTATGAGTGAAGAACAACAGGCTTCTCTGTTTGAACGTTTTACTCAGGCTGATAGCTCTATCACTCGGGAGTATGGCGGTACAGGGCTAGGACTGGCAATCTGCCATCAGCTGCTGAAAATGATGGGTGGTAATATACAGGTATCCAGCCTTCAGGGACATGGTTCATCTTTTGACGTTCATCTGACGTTGCCGATGGCTCATGATATACCGGTTCATTCAACGGAGACGAATAACAGGCTGTATGACAGCGTGAATATGCTCTATATAAGAACACCGTCTGTCACATCGCAGCGGATGGAACAATGTCTGGATGAACACTGTATTAATTACACAGCTGTATCTGTATCACATAAACTCACTTTGTCGCCGGATGTAAATACGCTGCTGGTTGACTGTACCGTGGCCGAGGCTATTTATCTGGTTGATCAGCAAGCAGAGTTGCTTACATCCGATCAGCTCTGCACATTGTTCATAT
Organism: Oceanospirillum sediminis; assembly: GCF_014164585.1. Taxonomy (GTDB): domain Bacteria; phylum Pseudomonadota; class Gammaproteobacteria; order Pseudomonadales; family Halomonadaceae; genus Oceanospirillum; species Oceanospirillum sediminis. The sequence continues at coordinate 84,824 of NZ_JACJFM010000016.1, forward strand.
CACCTTATAATCAGCAAAGTGAAGCTCATGAGAAGCTTTCAGGTTATTTTGATCATATACTGCACCGCCCGATTCCTTACAGACATTTATTGCAGCTATTAGCCCATTCCAGGCCAGTAACTCAGCGGAATGAGCCAATATCAGAGAGTAGTGCTCCCTCTTATCAGGGGCGTCATGTACTGGTCGTTGAGGATAATCAGACCAACAGAACCGTTATTGAACAGATGTTCCGTCAACGTGACATTCAGGTCTCTGTGGCCAAAAATGGTCAGGAAGCGATTGATATCCTGAAAACCAGCCATTTTGATGTTGTATTTATGGACTGTCAGATGCCGGTGATGGATGGCTACCAGGCCACAGCGATTATCCGCTCTGATAGCAGTCAGGTACAAAATCATGCTATCCCGATTATCGCAGTGACAGCCCATGCACTGGCCGGAGACAGAGAAAAATGCCTGGCTGCCGGGATGGATGACTACCTGCCGAAGCCCGTCACCGAAGAGAGTCTGAAAGAGATACTGGACAAGTGGCTGACGTGAATGGAATATGCTGCGTCAATCTACATTATTTATTTCTAAATAAGGGTTTTCAAATGGTTCTGATGACTCTTCTTTCCTCCTGCTGAATTACAGTCGGTTTTTAATTTTATGATGCAGTCGTTCAACCGTAAGCTAACTAGAAATCAAAATCGGATTACCTCTGTTTTGCACGGTTCAGGCAGTGCTCTACAGCATTTTCCGGAGCTAGCTGTAACAGGCTTACAACTACGTCATTGTCAAAACCACATCTCTTTTCTCCGGCATATTCCAACAGGGGACGACGAATTAATAGTGGGTTTTTAATCATCAGTGTTAATGCGTCAGACTCAGAAAGTAATTCAGGATTCACTTGACCCTGTTTTATCATGGGTGCTGAACGGTTAAACCATTCGTTTACAGGCCTATGTTGTAAAAAGGCTTTGAGGGATGCCGGACACCACACATGGGAAAGTATCGACTTAACTTCAATAGCATAACCGTTATGCTTTAAACGTTGTCTTTGTTTCAGGTTGCCTTGACAGCCGGGCTTCTCATAAAAAATAACTGTCTTCATTTGCGCCTCCTCATCTGCATGTCACGTGTTGCTGATTTTACAGGATACTATTTTATCAGTGACCATTGGTTATAGATGATTCAATGCAAATAGTTGGCCAGGCTGTAGCCCGCAGGGTAAAACTCGATTAATCCGGATTACAGGCTACCTGATCCGGAGATGCTCCGGTTTCTGCTTTAAGTCGCAGGTAGTGACGTTTATACATCCACCAGCTGACAATACCGGCCATCATATTACCGGCCATAGCGCCGACAAATAATCCGTTTAATCCAGACAGCTCAGATCCTATCCAGAGCAATGGCAGATAACAGGCCAGCAGGCGCAGAGCAGAGATACCTAATGCCAGATTTGGCATCCCCATCGCACTGCAGGCCGATACCATCAGCATACAAACGCCCAGAGCGGCATAACTGACCGGTACCAGCCACAGATAGCTTTCCAGCAGGCTGGCAATTGTTTCGTCACTGGTCAGTAAGTTACTGATCAGCGATGATCCTGTTGCAACCAGTGCAGCCAGAATCAACTGCCAGATCAGTACAAAGCCCGTTGCCATCAGTACCAGCTGATGAATTTTTTCAATCTCTTTGCTACCTCTCAGACGTCCGATCATAGGTGGCATGGCCATGGTCAGAGCCAGCACAACAATAATAGAGAAAAACTCAATACGGGTACCCAATCCCCAGGCGGCAATCGCGTGGTCCCCGTAAACGGCCACGATAGAGGTTGCCACCATTGCGGAAATCGGCGGGATAAACTGACTCATCATCGCGGGAGCCATAAACGAGAACAGGCGGCGCAGACCGGTGAAAATAACTCTGATACTTTCCGGTACAGCAATCAGGTCTCGGGCAAAAATACCTCTGAAGATAATGATACCGCCGACAATAAAGGCAACAACGGTCGCCCAGGCGGCACCAGGCAGGCCCATGCCAAAGGTAAAAATAAACAGAGGGTCCAGTATCATATTCAGTACGCTGGTAATAACCATCACCATACCGGGTAAGAAGGTCTCTCCGTTAGCCCGGAAAATACTGTAGCCAAAATAAAGAATGGCACCCAGCCATGCGCTTAATAGCCAGGGAATCCAGTAGTCTCGCACCAGAGGATACAGCTCTTCATTAGCTCCCATATAAAACAGCAGAGTTTCCTGATGGAACCAGAGCGCCAGGCAAAGTAACAGGATCAGAATAAAGCCTGTGCTGAGTACCAGGCTGCCCAGCTGCTTAGCGTAGTCTGCTTTTCCGGCCCCCATAGCCATTGATATTACGGTGGTTGTCGCAATACCTAAGCCGACCTGAATACCGATAATGAGTTGATACACCGGAATGGAAAAACCAACCGCCGCCAGCGGCAGAGCACCTAACTGCCCGATAAAGGCACTATCGACCAGTTGGTTACTCATAATCGCAAGAATGCCGATCAGCATAGGCCAGGTCATGCGGACCAGCTGTCTGGCCAGTGATTCAGGAGCTGAATTCATGATTATCCTTTTTGGGTGCTGTATAGAGAGATTTTTCGGTTTGCACTGTCTGAGTGATGACGCACCAGGTCGCCTGTTGAATAACAGCAGATCATACACTGGCGAATGCTATTTATCAGATTAGCAGGCAAGGAGTGGATATATTGTGGCATATCCTGAACTTACAAGGTGCAGAGTTGCATTGGGACATTGGCATCATCAGAGTGCTTAAAACAGTCTTTCAGAGCAAGGTAATTAAGCAAGGTCAGCAGTATGACCAATTATCAGACCTGATCATTATCGTCAGCTGAATTAATATTCAAACAGTCGTTTAATTCTGCCATGATGTTGAGAATAATAATGATAAAGCAAAATTCACTGTTTCTGCCGCAACAGGATCATCAGCTTCACCTGAGATATATCACACCTGAGCAGCCTACAGACAAGGCCCCTGTGCTGATGTTACATGGCGCTATGGAGGATGGTCGTATTTTTTATACCGAGTCAGGCAAAGGTCTGGCCTGTTATCTGGCTGGTAAGGGATATCCTGTGTATGTATTGGATATGAGGGCCAGGGGAAGGAGTACTCCGCCGTTTACTCAGGATAATCAGCATGGGCAATATGAATCGATTGCTATAACCATTCCAGCGGCACATCGCTTTGTATCAGAACGTCATAAACAGCCGCTGCACTGGATTGCCCACTCATGGGGGGAGTGTTGATGGCCTCTGCTTTAATCCGTAGCCCGGAATTAAGTCAGCACGTTTTATCTCAAACCTGGTTTGGCACCAAAAGAAGTATCCGGGTATGGAACTTTGAGCGTGTGTATAAAGTAGAGTTAATCTGGAAACGCCTTGCCCCGTTGTATGCAAAATATAAAGGCTATTTCCCTTTTAAGGAATGGGGGCTGGGAGCGGATAATGAGAGCTATTTATCAATCAGTGAAAGTGCTCATTGGGTGCATAACCGGCCCTGGACAGATCCAAGGGATCAGTTCGATTATGGCAGACGGGCTAAGGATATAAAGTGGCCTCCAATCTGGTCGATTGCGGCAAAGAATGACATGATCCTTGGCAACCCGTCTGACGTAGAGGACTTTCTGGCAGAGGTGGGCCACGGTAAATTAACCCTGTTGTCCAAAGAAAATGGCAATGCTCAGGATTATGATCATATTAATATGCTGACTCATCCTGATGCCGTTAATGATCATTTTGTTCAGGTAGCAGAGTTTCTGCAGGAGAATGAAATCAGCAATTCTGCAGTTTAAAGTTGATACAGGTGGTGAGCAGAAAAATGGTTAGCTTTATTACACAATAATAAAGCTAACCGATGCAGGTCGTGACCTGATTGACCTGGATTCTCTGCCTTGCGCTGCCACCTCAGAGCATAATACATAAGGGGCAGGTTTAATCTGAGCTAATACAGGTTAAACCGGAGTTTCCTCAAACCCTTTACGCAGTGCATTCACCAGAATACCCACTTCTTTTTCGGTCAGAGTCAGCGGTGGTGACAGAATAATTTTCGTGCCTACCGGACGGACAATAGCGCCTTCACGCAAAGCTACAGCGGCAATGGCATTGGCGTAACCATCCATAGGATCGATAGGCTCACGGGTTGCCTTATCTTTCACCAGGTCAATGGCGATCATCAGTCCTTTGCCACGGACTTCACCCACTGCAGAGAACTCAGACAGTGCGCTTTGCAGTTGTTCTTTCAGGCTAGCACCCTGAACTGCTGCATTTTCTGGCAGGTTTTCGTCCTGAACAATTTGCAGTGACGCCAGAGCTGCAGCGCAGGCAACCGGGTGACCTGAGTAGGTGTAACCGTGCATCACCGCACCGCTGAAGTTCTGACAGCTTTCGATACCCTGAGCTACACGCTGATTTACTACGGTTGCACCCAGAGGTATGTAACCTGAGTTGATACCTTTAGCGAAACACTGGATATCAGCTGCGACACTCCAGCCACGAACACCAAACATATTACCGGAACGACCAAAGCCGGTGACGACTTCATCAGCAATCAGAAGTACGCCATATTTATCACATACTTCTCGAATCAGCGGCCAGTAGTTTGCAGGTGGTACGATTACACCACCGGCTCCCTGTACAGGTTCCGCGATAAAGGCTGCAACAGTTTCTGGGCCCTGGAAGATGATTTCAGCTTCCAGCTGAGCCGCTGCCAGACGACCCAGTTCTTCAGGATCTTCACAGTTCCACGGGTTGCGGTACAACCAAGGGGTATCGATATGGATACAACCCGGAAGCATTGGCTCGTAGTTAGTACGGAATACAGTATTACCGTTTACAGATGCGCCACCGAAGTGAACACCGTGATAACCCTGCTTCAGAGAGATAAATTTGTAACGCTGAGCTTCACCCACCGCTTTCCAGTACTGACGGGCCAGTTTAAGGGCGGTTTCAACGGCGTCAGAGCCTCCGGAGCTGAACATCACTTTTGCCATATCTTCTGGCTGCAGCATTTCAATCAGCAGTGAGGACAGTTCTTCGGCGCGAGGATGGCTGATACCGTCAAATATCTGGAAGTATTCCAGTTCATCCAGCTGAGCGGTGATCGCTTCTTTGACTTCTTTGCGGTTGTGGCCAACGTTAACATTCCACAGGCCGCCGACGCCATCAACTAACCAGTCGCCTTCTTTGTTCTGAACGTAGTTACCGTCACCTTTGACAATTACCGTATTGTGACTGGCTGGCATGCCCGGATGAACCATAGGGTTCCAGAATTTTCTTGTTGTGTTTGTCATTGATCTCTCCAACGATTCATAAGTACCCGGACAACAACTTCTCTGCTGTATCTCTTGTCGACTGGCTGAAAAACAGCGAACGATTTTATCCGGGTATATTTGTCTGAATTCACTGCCAGTCCGCAGTGTTGTTGCTCAGTATGACGTTGGATGAAATTGATAATATCAACCGAATGGTTGAGCTTATGGTCTGTAACACACTGATTCAGCAAGTCGTATTGATTTGTCAGACAGTGTGGAGTCGTGGCTTTGCTGTCAGTTTTTAATCCGGTGTTTTGAATTGCTCCAGATGTTGTTTCTTCTGTTCCAGTTCTGCTACCGAATCCGCAAAGCGTGCAGCGATGGATAGCAAGGTATCCTGAATTTCTACAAAATGGTCAACAATAACGGGGTCGAAGTGTGTTCCCCGGCCTTCCATGATAATAGCCATGGCTTTTTCGTGAGGCATAGGGTCTTTGTAAACCCGGCGACAGATCAGAGCATCATAGACATCTGCGATGGCCATCAGTCGGGCGGAAAGAGGAATATCATCACCGGATAAACCTTCGGGATACCCTGAGCCATCCCACTTTTCCTGATGGGAATATGCGATCTCTTTTGCGACCTGCAAAAAATCAACTTTCATGCCCAGTTGGGCTTCAGCATGCTCAATGGCATCTCTGCCCAGAGTCGTATGGCTTTTCATTATTTCGAATTCATTGTCTTCAAATCGACCCGGTTTAAGCAGAATTCTGTCTGGAATACCTACTTTCCCGATGTCATGCAAGGGGGCCGATTTAAACAGCACATCAATATACTGATCGGTCAGTTTCTCCTTGTAATCGGGCTCATCACGAAGCTTTTCTGCCAGAGCCCGGACATAATACTGAGTACGACGAATATGGTTGCCGGTATCAGAATCCCGGGTTTCAGCCAGAGAGGCCAACGCCATGATAGTGACATCCTGTACCATAGTGACTTCCCGGGTGCGACGTCTGACCTCCTGTTCCAGGAAGGCATTCTGATCATTAAGAAAGTCTTTCTGCGCTTTCAGTTGTAAGTGATTACGCACTCTGGCCATCAGAATCGCCGGATTAACTGGTTTGGTCAGATAATCCACGGCCCCCAGGTCAAGGCCAAGGGTCTCATCAGCTGTTTCTGTTTTTGCGGTCAGGAAAATGACCGGAATATCTGCTGTGTCCGGATTTTGTTTAAGATGACGGCAGACTTCGTAGCCATCCATTTCCGGCATCATAATATCCAGTAGTATCAGATCTGGTGGTGCGACTGAGTTAGCGATCTTCAGTGCTTTAGCTCCGTTATTGCTGACTTTTACCCGATAGTTGTCCCGGAGCAATCCGGCCATCAGAGTCAGATTATCCGGTGTATCATCCACCACCAGAATAACGGCTTTTTCAATCCAGCAAGGGTGCGGAGGATGTGTCATAGGCACTCCATATCGTGTCAGCTTGTTTTACGTTCGGGCAGACAGGTTAACGACGCTGATAAATCCGATGGTAATGGTCAAGTGGGGCAAACAGACCCTGACCTTCCGGGCTGAGTGATTCAGTCAGACCGGTTACCAGAATCCCCTTCGGGCAAAGTGCATCATGCAGTTTATGAATCAATTCGTCCTGTTGCTTTCTTTTAAGATAGATCATCAGGTTGCGACAGCTGATAATATCGAAGTTCTGAGATAATTCTGTTTTCAGCAGATCAGTTTGTTGAAAGGTCACCATGTTTTTGAGTTCAGGGCGAACCTGATAACCTTCTCTGACGGGCTGAAAGAAGCTATCACGCCAGCCTTTATCTATTTGCTGCAGGCTTTGTTCTGGGTACAAGCCCTGGCAGGCCTGGTCGATAGCCTCCTTGTTCAGATCAATAGCCAGAATTTCCAGTGGTCGTTGCGTGTGTGTTGTCTGCCATAAGATGGCATGACTCCAGGCTTCTTCGCCTGTGGCACAACCCGCCACCAGAATACGGGCCGGTTCTGGTGATAAACTGCCAGCCAGATTATTCAGCAAAGGGTGCAAAAGATTAAAAACTTCCTGGTCCCGGAAAAACGACGATACAGAAACCAGCAGAGATTGTTCCAGGCAAGCCAGCTCCTGGGGGTGTTGTAGTACATAGTCTTCATAATGACCGTTCTGCTCTTTACCCAGCAGAGCTTTGCGCTTTTCCAGCCGACGAAGCAGTGTTTCTTCTTTGTAACCACTGAAATTGACACCTGTATATTGTCTGAGTTGTTCTATCAGACGTTTCAGTTCATCGGTTGCCGTTGAGCCTGGATGATCAGACCTGGAGGTAAGTGAGTGGTTTGTCGGCGATAAGTCATGAATCACATTACTGGTTGAGACAGAACAATCATTTCTTGCCAGTATGGTGCTGCTGAGTTGTGCCGCGATCTGATTCAGAGGCAGAACATAATCAATGCAACCTGTGGTGATAGCAGAACAGGGCATGGAGTTAAACAGTGCCTCTTCGGGTTGTTGAGCAAAGGTAGTGCCTCCGGAATGTTTAAGTGCCTGTAAACCTTTGGTTCCATCAGATCCGGCCCCGGACAGGATAATACCTGTATGTTTTTCCTGCTCCTGAGACAGAGAAGTAAAAAGTACATCGGCACAAGGACTGGAAAAGCAATAAGCGTCAGGCTCAGATAAATATAATTGACTGTTTGTAATACTTCCGTTTTTACCCGCTGGCAGCAGATAGATCATGCCGGGTTTCAGGCCACTTGTGGTAACAGGAATGGTGACAGGCCAGTGAGTTTCTCGTCTGATCAGTGACGCGACCAGATCGCTGTGCCCCTCTTTGGCCATATGCTGAGCAATGATAAAACAGCATTGTGTACTATAAGGCAATGCTGAAAACAGCGTCAGCAGTGCTTCCAGTCCTCCGGCTGAGGCTGCGATAGCGACAATACTACACGGAGCTGTCATAACAGACTTTCCACTTCGCTCAGTTTTGTCAGAGCCAGATCAAAGTCATAGTTTTCTATAGCCAGCACGACAGGCTTTAGCCTTATTGCCTGTTCAGAGGGTAATAATTGTTGCAGGTTCGCGATTGTTTCTGCCGCTTCTGCATCGCTTTCTTCAAGTAAATGCCGCAGTGAAGCCATATAATCACCGACTTCACTGGCAGTCAGTCTTTTATCGGGCGAACGGATAGTCTCGTCTGATGAAGATGTATCGCTGGTGATCAGCCCCGTTGCAGATAAGTCCTGAATCAATTGCTCTGTTACCTGAATCGCTTCAGGCAGAACGGACTGGGCTTCCTGGCTGTTATAGCCTTTTTCCTCACAATATTGCTCCAACTCTGACGCTATTTCCCCTAATTGGGTTGCACCTATCGTGGCCGCGGTCCCTTTCAGAGTATGGGCGCAGCGCACTGCTGCCTGATTGTCATCTTCCTGACAGGCTTGCTGAAATTGCTGAGAAAACGTCTGTTGATTTTCACAAAACATGACCAGCATTTGTTGGTAGAGCGCCTGATCTTGTCCCATCCGGGATAAACCTGCATCCTGATCCAGTCCGGGGATATCCGGCAGAGCATAAGTCTGATCTGATTCAGAGGAGGCCGGTTCGGGATTAACTGGCGGTACCAGACTGTCCGATGCCACGTTGATCCAGCGTGCCAGAGTTGCATACATCACTTCTATATTGACCGGTTTAGCCAGATGGTCATTCATACCGGCATTCAGTACTTTCTCTTTGTCGCCAATCATGGCGTTGGCTGTCATCGCGATAATAGGAATATGACAGGCTTGTGGGTTACTACGAATTAAAGCTGTGGCCTGGTAACCGTCCATCACCGGCATCTGACAGTCCATCAGAATGGCATCGTAGCAGGTGTTTTCTTTCAAATGATCTACAGCCTCCTGGCCATTATTGGCCACACTGACATCAATACCAGCTTGCTTTAACAGTTCAATAGCCAGCTCCTGATTCATCGGATTATCTTCAACCAGTAATACCCTGGCTCCGGTCAGATCAGCCTGGGTATTTTTCTCTTGTCGGGCGTTGTTTTGTTCAGTGGCTACTCCCATTTTCAAGGCGTAACCTATGGCTTCCAACAGGCTGGAGGCTGTAGCGGGTTTAGTCATCACTGCTTCAAAACGAACCTGTCGGCTTCTGGCTTCTTCAAGAGCATCTTCACGACTATAACCTGTTACCATAATAGCTGGAGGACAGGTAATATTCTTATCCTGCTTTAAGGCTTCCAGCGTCATTACGCCGTCACGCTCTGGCATTTTCCAGTCGACCAGTAGCAGGTCATAATAATTGCCTGTATCCTGATTCGCCAGCATAGTGTGTGCTTCAAAACCATTGCAGGCGGTATCAGCCTGCATACCAAAGCTGTGAATCAGGTTCGTCATAATCTCACGGGCCGAAGCATTATCATCAACGATCAGCGCTTTCAGGTCTTTCAGCTCATTGGCATGGAACATACGTCTTGGAGACGGGTTTGCCTGCAGCTCAAATTGTGCGGTGAAGTGAAACGTTGTGCCCTGACCCACAGTGCTCTCTACCCAGATTTCCCCGTGCATCATTTCTACCAGTTTCTTTGAAATGACCAGTCCTAATCCGGTACCGCCATATTTACGAGTAGTGGACGCATCAGCCTGCCCGAAACTTCTGAATAGTTTACTTCGCTGCTCCCGTGTCATACCAATGCCGCTGTCTTTGACTGTGAAATGTAAGACGACGCTACTCTCCTGAATTTGCCTAGTATGAATGGCGATAACAATCTCTCCGGTTTCAGTGAATTTTACGGCATTATTCGTCAGGTTTGTCAGTATCTGGCCCAGCTTAAGCGGGTCGCCAATCAGAGCTGATGGAAGATCTCCTGGAGTGTCGAATAGCAGCTCTAATCCTTTTTCTTCTGTTTTAATGGCCAACAGACTGGCCAGGTTGTCCATGACCTCTTCCAGGTAGAACGGTGTATGTTCCATCGACATTTTACCGGCTTCAATTTTGGAAAAGTCCAGAATTTCATTAATAATACCCAACAGGTTTTCACCGGCTTTATGTACTTTTTCTATATAGTTTCGTTGTCTTGAGTCCAGTTCCGTCTGTAACGTCAGATGAGACATGCCTATGATGGCGTTCATAGGAGTACGTATTTCATGGCTCATATTGGCCAGAAAATCACTTTTTGCCTGAGTGGCTTCCTCTGCCAGCTCTTTGGCCCTGAGCATCTCCTGCTCAGCGGCTTTGCGTTCTGTAATATCCCGGACACTGGCTATCAGTGCAGGCTTACCTTTCAGAGAAATAGTAACCAGACTGATTTCACAGGGTACTTCCTCACCCTGAGTATTCTTGTGTAGCCAGTCAAATTGGTGGGCGCTGTCAGAATGAAGCGCCAGATTAACTTCTGTTTTAGCTGCTTCAGATGAGCGACGGCCATCTGGCTGATATTCTGGTGATAACTCAGCCAGGTGGTGGGTTAAAAGCTCTTCAATATTGCTAAAACCGAAAATATCAGCGGCTCTCTGGTTCGCATGTACCAGACCTTTTTCAGGATCGAGTACCATCAGACCGTCACTGGAGTTGTTAAAATAGGCCTGAATTTTTTCCTCAGACTCTTTTCTTTCGGTAATATCTTCCAGCATCCAGACCGTGCCTTGAGATATATCGTTACTGTCACGTAACTTACCACTCAGATAACACCAGAACAGGGTGCCATCTGCCCGAACCATCTGTACCTCCTGCTGATGCACTTTGCCTTTGGCCAGTTCGTCATAAGCAAAAGTACCTATATCCTGAAAAGTCTGTTCAGAGGGATACCATTGCCGGGTGCTTTGTCCTAGCAGGTCTTCCATGGGACGTCCGAATATTTCAGATAGCTTGTTATTAGCCTGCTGCACTACCCGATCTTTCAATAGCACAATGGCCATAGTGGCAGATTCCAGAATAGCTTTTTGTTCATCAGCGGCTTTGCTGAGTGCTTCCTGCGCCTGCTTGCGTTCTGAAATATCGCGATATACCGCCACAGCCCCAATCAGTTGATCTCCCCGGTACATGGCTGTAGTACTGTATTCTACCGGCAGAGCATGTCCATCTTTATGCCACAACACATCTGTATCACTGAACCGGGCTTCTCCATCAGAAGTGGTCATATGTATACCGCTCTGTTCTGCGGGTATTGGTGTACCTTGAATATTGGCGTAATGCACCAGAGACTGGAAATGATGCCCCAGAAAGTCAGCTTCTTCGAAGCCCAGTAGCTGATAAGCGGCAGGGTTGGCAAAGGTGATTTTGCCCAGGCAATCCAGTCCGACAATGCCATCTTTAACTGATGACAGAATCAGGCGGCTTCTTTCTTCTGTCGCTTTAATTTCCCTTTGTTGAGCTTCCATCTCTACGGTTTGTTCTTCCAGCTGTGCAGCCTGACGCTCCATTTTTTCAGCCTGATCCCGGCTTTCGTCCAGTAATTGCTGAGTTCTGGTGCTGCGTTCAATAATTTCAAGATTCATTGCCAGAATAGGTAATAAACCTTCAAGCAACGTTTGCTGGGTTTGCTTAAACGGGGTAAAACTGGCTAATTCAATCACTGCATGCAACCGGTTGTTATGAATAACCGGAAAGGCCGCAATGTTTGCAGGTGTCGCTTCCCCAAGCCCTGAACCAATTGAAAGGTAGTTATCAGGTGGGTTAGTGATGATAATGGGCTGACCTTCAAGCGCACATTGTCCGGCCAGACCTTCACCCATATCAATAGTCTGGTGCAGGGCTTTACGTTCACGAAAAGCGTATCCTCCCAGCAGTTTCAGTTGTCGAGTATCGCTGTCATGCAGATAAAATACGCCTTGCCCCAGATGAATCAGTGGAGCAATCAGCTGAAGGAATGTCTGTGATAGCTGATTCACCTCTCTGATTTGTTGTAGTTCTGAGCTGATTTCGGAGATATTGGTTTTTATCCAGCGCTGTGTTTCGACCTGAGTCAGTTCATTGCGTATTTCAGTGGTGATATCCAGAAGTTCTTTAATCTCATCAGGGTAGCGAGCCTGGATTAACTCCTCAGGTAGTTCTGTTTTATCCATAAGAGAGCGCAAGGTTTTTCTTACAGCCCGGATTGGTTTACGCACAGTGCGTATTGTTATTCTGGATAGCAAAAAGCCAGTCAGCATTAGTACTGAGAACACAATAAGTATCCTTATCTCTGCTGTCTGGCTGGTGCTAACGGCTTGCTGGCGGGCATTTCGGCTTATTGCTGTCAGCTGCTCTCTGAGTTGGTTCAGCAACTCTGACGCCTGACGATGATTCATCTGAATACCCAGTGGTCGGGTCAGAATAGCCCGAGCCTCATTGGCTCTGTTCTGATTAGACAAGGCAATGAATTGAGCCATCTGTTGCATGTATAACCCATATTGCCGGGCCAGAGTATTCTGTAGCTGAAGCAGCTCGGCATTATGTACCAGATCAGACCGGGACAACGTCTTCTGAATGTGCTGAGTGGCTTGCTGCAACTCACGAATCAGATGCTTACGATCATCAGGGTCAGTATTATGAATTAGCTGAAGGCTTAGTAGGTCAGATTGAGAAAGATCGTATCTTAGGCCCTCAATTGATGAAAGGGACTGTATATGCTTTTCTGCGGCATCATGCAGACGACTATTCTGATAGCTCTGCCAGAATATCAGTGAGGTAAATAAAGTTGACAGGACCAGGATAATGGAAAATGTCCAGGTCATTCTGGCTTTCAGGGACAGGCCACTAAAATAGGTTTGTGCTCTTACCATAAATATCGCCTTTCTTTTTATAGCTGTTATAGGCTATGTCTTCGTCTCTTTGCTAAGAGTGTAATATTCAGTTATCAGCTCTAGTGTACGTACTTTTTAAGATAGTGTTAATATTCCGATCAGGCAACTACATACTTCATCGTCAGAAAAGCTGCTAAAAAACACCACTGTCCTATAATGTTTGCTGGCCTTTTGATAATTTTTTGATGGTGATTATCCTGGGTATTTCTTATCCGGGTCTTAATAATCGAAGAATATTCAGAGCAGAGGATGGTTATCAGAATCTTCTGTTTCAGAGGAGATTGACGGGCTAAAATTGAATACGTTAGCCCCTTTTTTATGGGTTAACTGCCGTGTTTTTTAAGCGGAAGTAACCGATGTGTTGCTCCAGATGTTCAGCCATAGATTCAAGATTGCTGGCAGCCTGCCAGACTTCTTTGAAAGCATCATTACTGGTGTGAGTGATATCATTAATCACTGCGACGTTACGGTGGATTTCTTCTGCCACCAGACTTTGTTCTTCTGCTGCGCTGGCTATTTGAATATTCATATCGTTAACGGTACAAGCTGCGTTGTTAATCTTTCTCAGACTTTCCCGCGTTTGTTCCGCCAGAGTAACAGCATGCTTAGCTTCTTCTTCATTGCTATGCATGACTTTAACTGCTTCTGAAACACTACTCTGGATACGTTGCACCATACCCTGGATCTGCTGTGTCGAGTCATGTGTCCGACTGGCCAGAGTACGAACTTCATCAGCAACAACGGCAAAACCCCGTCCCTGTTCGCCTGCTCTGGCAGCCTCAATGGCTGCATTCAGTGCTAGCAGATTGGTCTGTTCGGCAATATCACCGATGACTTCCAGAATGGTCTCTACTTCTTCACTGTCTTTAGCCAGGCGAGTTATCACTTTAACGGATTGATTTACCTCATCAGCCAGGTGGTGAATGCTGCGAATACTTTCATCTACAATCGTCAGGCCGTTCTGCATCTCTGTTTCTACTGTGTGGCTGGCTTCTGCGGCCTGGGCTGTGCTTTTTGCCACTTCATGAACGGTGGCATTCATTTCTGTGATTGCAGAGGCTATCTGAGATGTCTCATTGGTTTGTGTCTGTAGCAAATTTCGGGTGGATTCTGTACGCTGATGGAGTTGTGTTCCCAGTGCGGCTATATCCTGAGTGGCATTTTTAACATCAGTGACTACATTTTCCAGATCTCTGGCCATGGTTCCTACGGCTGCCATAATGCTGGCCGGGTGAGCATCATCAGGCGCTTCAATGGTAAGGTCGCCACTGGCAACCAGGGTGGTTTTTACCCTGACTTTTTCTGGCTCTCCTCCCAGCTGCCGGGACACTCTGGATACAATGTATAAACCGGCAGCAGAACTGCCTGTCAAGGCCAGTGCCATGATAGCGATAACAATATTTTCTATCCCGGCATCCCTGCTTTGTGCCTCCAGGTACTCGTTCCGGGCTACATCAAGCTGCAGTTGAACCAGTTCTGTAATTTTTTTACTGATTGGATCAATTGTCAGATAAAGGGAGCCGTTCAGGCTATCCAGTTTTCCTTCAGCATCAGCAGGCATAGTATTAAGCACCTGCAACGCGCGTTGTATATCTCTGTTAGCGTCGACAAACAGTGTTTCAGCCTCTCTGGCAAGATGCTCTTCTTGTGGTGTCAGTTTCGTTTGCAGATACTCTGACCATAGTGTAGAAATTCTTTCCCTGGCCTGATCAATACTCTGTCGTGCTTCATTACTGGTAATCATACCGGCATCAGCCTTATTAACCGCATCAATAATCAGTATGGCATAGTCATCAGCTATTGTTTTAAGGCTGTTCAAAGGAATAACCCTGTCTTCGTACACAGTTTTTAAACCCTGAGCGATCTCTTTCATGCCCCATACACTAACTATTCCCAGAATAATCAGAGCAGCCAGTGGAATGCAAAAGCCAAGAGAGAGACGCAAACGAAAGGGCATTTCTGAGCGAGCGCTAGATAGTTGTTGGGGCTGTTGCTGTGACATGACCTGGCTCCTGTTTTACTCGATGTTGCTGCACTGACATTAAAGCTAGTAATCAGGAATGGTTTTCGTTACCAGGGTAAACCATAGTTTTTCTATCCAGAACACCTGTTTTCCAGTAAAAATAACCGTGAATTCTGAATCTGACAAAAAGAGATATTGCGTTATGTTATAGATAGTTAGTTGTGATATAGCATAGTATTGTAAAAGCAATATTGGTCGGAAGGGAAAGAGTGACTCGCTATTTTCTCTGAGAAAGTTTTTCAGCCTCTTTCCGATGAGAAGTTATACTGATTGATAATGTGCTTGCCAGTGTCGGTAATCAGAAGATAACCGCTCAAATTTTTGTGCTATACGATACAGGCTTCCTCTGTCTGTGCCCAATTGCCTGGCCATTGATAGGGCTCCATATAGTTGCCGGTCTGGGATGTTCTTCCGGGTTGAAACGGTAGCCGTAGAATTCATCCGGTAAACCATTAATAGCAACAGGTACAAGCGCATCGTCCTGCATATAGCGCCTTATGTATCAGGGGGCTCTGAACAGGAAGTTATGTTATCAAAGCTCCCTTCTCTCTTTGTATCAAAAGACGCTATGCTAGCCAGGATTCTATCAGGCTGACTGACGTGGGTCAGTTTTTTTAGCAATAGTGCGGGACAGGTGCTGTTCTCTGAAAGCGCTCAAGGCCGGATAATCGCCGAAATCAAACAGATCACGGAAAGTGATCCAGTCCAGAGTTGAGAACAAACAAATGGCAGGATACTGCCATTCATCAAATTCACCTGCTTTCACTTTTTCTTCCAGCACTGGCAGCGTTAATGCCACACGTTCGCGCTGAAGGTTGTAGATCATGGCATCCTGACTGGCATCAATACCAGATCGATTGGAGAGCAGTATGATGATAAAGGCATCCAGTACGCTGTCTGTCAGAGTGATATTGTTTTCCTGCTCCAGGGAAAGAGCTTTACGTCTCAGTTTGTCGTTCAGATAGCGGTAGATCATTCGGGAATCGAAGACCTTTTGTTCACCGTCAACTAACATTGGGATCTTCATAGCCGGGGTGTAGGTTTTCAGCACTTCACGTCCCTGGGGGCTGTAGATATTCAGATCCATAAACTCATAGTCTTCACCTTCCAGCCACAAACGCAGACGACGGACGTAAGGCGATGGTGTTGAACCAACCAGCTTCATGATCATTACTCCTTTACTTTAATATTCAGGCAGGGATTCTGAAATCAGATTTGCTTCAAATGAGCTATTTATCTCTGACAGAAGTTTTGACTGTACCTTTTGGTACAGTTGTGGGCAAATGATGAATTTAATCTTATGAATAAATTGTAATGGCAGAGACGATGTTGCCTGTTATGAGAGAAAATTCTGTAAGAAACACCGAGTTGTTTGCATCATACCGTACTGATCATGAAATAAAGCTGGATATTTATGAATGATCCTGTCTGGTTATTCTTATGATAAGGCTTTAGTAACAGGAATGTGCTTCTCAAATGAACCTGTGCCGGTATTGCCAGGCGAGTTCAGCATAAGTTCGGAAGAGTATTTTTATATAATGGAGTAAGGTCCGGCCTGGTTTGCCAGAGCTGTTCTCTCAATCTATAACTCGTTTAATATCAAGTCGTAGTGAGTGCCTGAAAATATCCAGATCAGCTCAGAAACATTGAGAATGGATGTGATATGCACAGGCTATTTATAGTGGGTTTTGTATTAAACTTTAGTCGCTGTTGATTGTGACAGGCGTCATATTCTGACAGATTTATTAGTGAATTTAGTTGGTTATTTGCTAAACTGCGGAAAAGAAGCTTCTCTGGGATATCTATACCCAATTAGGATTTAAGAGTTGTTTACGTGGCTATTCTACAGAAAGGACCTGCTATGATACGTATGACGCCTGATGAACTGTTACAAAATCTTGGTGACACAGTGAACTCCACTGCGATGGAAAATCGTACGATCCTTATCGAAGGTTCAAAGGGAAATGCCATTATGATTTCAGAGGAAGACTGGAATAGTATTAATGACATCCTGCAGGTTGTGTCTATGTCCGGTATTGCAGAGTCAATTCGTACAGGTTTGCAGTCAGAAATTGATATAACAGCTGAACATATCGACTAACTGAATATCAGGAGTGAAGTCAGTTGATCGACTTCACTTCATTCTTCTTACCTTAATCTGCAGCTAATTCGTAGCTACGGTTTTTATCCCAGAAACGTTTGAATAGTCCGGGCATGGCTTGTTCCAGCCCTTCAGTGCTTTCAGGCCAGTCATATTCTATTTCAGGTTCTACAGGTTGAGTGGTCTGCTTAAGAAAATCATTTTTCCCTGTTTGTGCTTCGTAAGCTTCAAGAGCTGCAAAAACCAGCCCTTCTCCGGTGATATCATCCACTGGGTCTGTAATATCGCAAACATCTGCCAGAATATCCGGGTTCTGCAGAATTTGGTTAAACCTTAATTCCCCAAAAGAGATTAACCAGAGTCTGAAGTCTTCAAAAATGTCGTCATTGATATAACTCTGCAGAATAAAGTTTGCCATTAGAACCGGAAACGTAAACGCTTTTGCTTTTTGTTCATTCAGCTGGTTTTCAAATCCGATTAACTCATCAGGGGATAAAGATGATAAAGATTGAGCTATAGCCCTGTATTGTGAATCAGATCCGGGAGCATTCTGTTCCAGGGACTTATTGATGATGCTCCAGAATTTTTGCTCTGTCATAACCAGAATCTCTTTTTGCTAGAATTTTCAGTGCAGTATACCCACTGATATTGTTCTGATAAGGGCATGGATCAAAAAAATTATAGCTTTAGTTGTAGGCGAACTTCTTCCATGATCCAGGTCATTAATATTCAGGGGGTGACAGTTAGTCAGGTTTGGCTGTATACAGGGCTTTGAAGTCGATTCAGAAAGCGTTATGATCCGTTTCTTTGCTAACCCTCTGATTTCCCTGCTTTTGCTGCTCGTTTCAGGGCTGCTGTAACTTTTTTACAAAAAATGCACTTATTTTCGCTCAGGGGGTTGTACTCTGCTTCCGGGTGCGTATAATACGCCCTCGCTGTCACGGGGTGACCCGATGAACAGCGGTAACCAATTGTTTTTACTGAGTTTTACTTTTAAGTCTCTCTCAGGTTCTTTTCTCTCTTCTCAGGAAGAATCGGAAAAAGATTAAAAAAATGATTGACTCTGAGGTCTGCTTCTGTAAAATACGCAGCCTCGGTTGAGCGAGACGAGTTCATCGCTTAACCTGCTCTTTAAAAATTCAGTCAGATAATTCGTGTGGGCGCTTGCTGTGATGATCTGTGAAAAGTCACAAGATTATCAGAGTAAGTAACCCGAATTCATTTTTGTGTTCACTATCAATTCTTCGAATTGATAGGGTTGTTAACTTTGAGCTAAGTTTGGATTGCCGGTCTTCGGATCAGTCAATCAACGATTTTAAACTGAAGAGTTTGATCATGGCTCAGAT
>NZ_JACJFM010000137.1 GCF_014164585.1 Oceanospirillum sediminis
AAAATCCTGACCTTGCATCAATTTAGAGATATCAATAGTATTTCCTTGTAAGTCTTTGTATTGCACCGACACACTTAATCCGCGTTGTTCTGCCAACTCTTTACCTAATGGTAATTTCCCTGAGTTTAAAAAACGGACATAAACCACATTGTCTTTGGTATTTTTCAATACTAAACGATTCACACCATCAGCAATGTTGAGGTCACGTTGGGCAATGGCATTTTTAGTAGTAATACTTTCCGTTTTTCCATTAATGGTATAGTTTAGGTGTAACGCTTTTCCGCCATTGGCATTTACCAGTTTCGCCATGGCTAACAAACTGTAAGCCGTGGTTTGTGTACTCATCCAGCGATTGCTTGATAAATCTTTAGCAATCGTTTCAGCTAATTCTCGGGTTTTTGAGTTTTTAGTCAGCACCATAGTTTCTAAAGCCATGGCGCGATTTCTATC
>NZ_JACJFM010000138.1 GCF_014164585.1 Oceanospirillum sediminis
GAAAAAAGTGAAGTTTTCGAGCCCTAATGCTTTTTTTGCTGAAAAAAAGGAAATAGTTGATATCTCCTACCCTGGTGATATTGTAGGGTTACAAGATACTGGCACATTTAAGATTGGAGACACTTTAACTGAAGGCGAAGTACTCAATTACAAAGGTGTTCCTAGTTTTTCTCCCGAGCATTTTAGATATATTAATAATGCTGATCCTATGAAAGCTAAACAGCTATTTAAAGGTATTGATCAGCTTATGGATGAGGGTGTTGCACAATTATTTACTTTAGAATTGAACGGAAGGAAAGTAATTGGTACTGTTGGTGCACTGCAATATGAAGTTATTCAATATCGGTTAGAACATGAATACGGGGCGAAATGTACATATGAGAATTTAAATGTACATAAAGCGTGTTGGGTAGAACCTGAAGATCCTAAGAATGAGGAATACAAAGAGTT
>NZ_JACJFM010000139.1 GCF_014164585.1 Oceanospirillum sediminis
CGATGTTCGATTTTGTTGGTGCGAATGACGGGAGTTATATTCAGGCTCTATGTCAAGATTTTATTAGGGCAGTTAAAGAGGATAGGAAATCAATTTTTACTGCAGACACCATCAGGTCATTGGTTTTAGTGCTGATTTCGGCAGTATTGATTTTTGGTTATCTGAAAAACAAATTAAGGGAACATTGGGTTATTCTAGGATTTACGGCTTTAATTTTATTTGATTTAGTTGGTGTAAATCGCCGTTATGTAAATGGTGATGATTTTGTGTCATCAATACAAATGTCAAAGCCATTTACAGCAAACCAAGTGGATAAGCAAATTATGAACGATACATCTCATTTCAGGGTGTTTGATTTGGTTTCTGGCCCTTCAAAGCCATCTTACTTTCATAATTCATTAAATGGTTATAATGCAGCTGAATTAAAGCGTTATAGAGAAGTGTTT
>NZ_JACJFM010000140.1 GCF_014164585.1 Oceanospirillum sediminis
TCATCCGAATCGTCGGTGTCATCCGAATCGTCGGTGTCATCCGAATCGTCGGTGTCATCCGAATCGTCGGTGTCATCCGAATCGTCGGTATCATCCGAATCGTCGGTGTCATCCGAATCGTCGGTATCATCCGAATCGTCGGTGTCATCCGAATCGTCGGTGTTATCCGAATCATCAGGCTCTAACCCACTATCTTCCAGATAGTCTTCGACATCTTCTTCACTGACATCATCTCCCAGAATGTCTGCAATATCCTTATTTGAGAATTTGAAGGCTGCGATGGCTTCATGGATAACATGAGGTGTATCTTTATGGTCCAGAATGAACTGACGAGCCTCCTTGATAGCCATACCCAGATTTTTCAGAGTTGTATTGACGTGATCGGACACATTATCTTCTGCGTCGTCGTCTTCCGAGTCGTCGTCTTCCGAGTCGTCGTCTTCCG
>NZ_JACJFM010000141.1 GCF_014164585.1 Oceanospirillum sediminis
ATTTAGGCTATACAAAAAAGAAAAGTGGGCCACTTTTATACTTCATATCTCTTTCATTTTTATTCTGTTGGGTGCATTTATTACACGTTATATTGGCTATGAGGGCATGATGGCTATTCGCGAAGGTGCTACTGAAAATCAGTTTTTATCTCAAAAAACCTATGTTACTGGTAGAATTTTTGGTGATTTCAAAATCAATGGTGTTAGCCAAATGCGTACTATTGAAGAAGAAGTTGATTTTTCTCCAAGGCTAAACAACAGTTTAAAAATTGAAACGGATTATGGCGGACAAGATGTAACTATTGAACTTGAAAAGTTTATTGAGGGTGCGGAAGAGGATATTATTCCCGATGAGAACGGAGAGTCTTATTTAAAATTAGTAGAGGCGGGCACTAACGGACCGCACAATCACTTTTTAAAAGTAGGGCAGGTTGCTAACATTC
>NZ_JACJFM010000142.1 GCF_014164585.1 Oceanospirillum sediminis
AGCATGACCCTTTTGATACATTCAAGTATATTATTAACAAGCAAAAACAAACGCAGTTTAAGTTTTTGGTATTCTTCTTTATTGGCTCTTATTCTACTTTTGATAAAGGCATTAATATCAACAAGCGTAAGTATGTGTCTCTTATAAAGCATATAGCCGATTATTGTAAGGTGGGCTTAAAAGCGTCATACTTTTCAGTTAAAGATGTTGAACTGCTAAAAAAAGAAAAACGTCAAATGGAAGACGTATTGAACACTGCATTGAGTGCATCCCGATTTTCGTTTTCGAAATTAAACCTTCCAGAATCCTATAGAAACTTGGTACAATTGGAGGTGAAAGAGGATTATACCATGGGTTATGTAAACCATATAGGATTTAGAGCAGGTTCTTGTACACCATTTTTATTTTATGATTTAGACTATGAGGTGCAAACACCTCT
>NZ_JACJFM010000143.1 GCF_014164585.1 Oceanospirillum sediminis
CTGAAAAAATTCATAGACGCTCTATGATATTTTTATTTACCGATATGTTTCAAACTGCTGAAGATGAGGTAAAGCTATTTGAGGCGCTTAGACACTTAAAATACAATAAACATGAGGTGATTTTATTTCATGTATTTGATAAGGAAAAAGAGTTACAGTTCGATTTTGATAACAACCCCAAGCGTTTTATTGATGTAGAAACAGGCGAATATATCAACTTATATGCGGACACCATAAAGGAAAATTACAGTGAAGCGGTAAATGACTATTTTGAAGCGTTACGCTTAAAATGCATGCAGTATAAAATAAAATATGTTGAGGCTGACGTTAATAAGGATTTCAATTCTATATTGACAACTTATTTGGTGGAGCGTCAGAAATTTAGATAAAAAAGCACCTCCTAACCTCTCCATGGGGGAGGAACTCTAGCTGAAACGAT
>NZ_JACJFM010000144.1 GCF_014164585.1 Oceanospirillum sediminis
GGAACAGCGGTTAGAAATGGCTGGTTTACTATTTTATACAAACCTTTATTTTATATGTGGTTACCAGCAATAGGTTTCCCTCCTGAAATGGTAATTGTATGTTTAGGTATAGAGGCCCTTTGGCAATTTCAGTTACACACAGCTTATATACCTAAATTAGGTTTTATCGAAAAAATATTTAACACCCATACGATGCATCAAGTACACCATGCTAAAAACTTGGAGTATATGGATAAAAACCATGGCGGATTTTTAAATATTTTTGACAAAATTTTTGGCACTTGGAAAGAGTTAGATGATGATATAGAAATTCAATATGGTGTTACCAAACCACCTAATTCATACAATCCGTTGGTAATCTTAACGCATGAGTACAAAGATATTTGGAACGATATGAAAAAGAGCTCTAATCCATATCATAAATTCATGTATGCCTTT
>NZ_JACJFM010000145.1 GCF_014164585.1 Oceanospirillum sediminis
AAGAAATCTGATACATTAACTTTAGATTTAGAG
This sequence comes from Oceanospirillum sediminis, assembly GCF_014164585.1. Classification (GTDB taxonomy): domain Bacteria; phylum Pseudomonadota; class Gammaproteobacteria; order Pseudomonadales; family Halomonadaceae; genus Oceanospirillum; species Oceanospirillum sediminis. The sequence goes on from NZ_JACJFM010000145.1 coordinate 34, forward strand.
CGCACTAAAGATATTCTTGCTTCTCTAGGAGAGATTAAGCAACAGCAATTTTTGGTGGGGTTTGCTCTTGAAACCAATAATGAATTAGAGAACGCAAAGCAGAAATTAAAAAAGAAAAACTTAAATTTAATTGTTTTAAATTCGTTACAAGATAAAGGAGCAGGTTTTAAAGGCGACACTAATAAAGTTACTTTTATAGATAATAAAAATAACGTAACAGAGTTTGAATTAAAGTCTAAAACCGAAGTAGCGAAAGATTTATTAAACGAAATTGTAAAACAAGTAAATGCGTAACTTAATATTCATTTTATTATTTAGCCTAAGTTCACTTGGCTTTTCCCAGGAGTTGAACTGCACTGTGGTTGTAAATGCGCAACAAACGGGTAATGAAAACTTGCAGATTT
>NZ_JACJFM010000017.1 GCF_014164585.1 Oceanospirillum sediminis
CAAAGAACTTTATCAATATGATTTACCTGATTGGCAGTCCAATAGAGGTACAGGTTCAATCAGGTAAATCCACATGAAACGTCGAAGAACCGAAAAACAGCAAACCCGGCCTCTGGGACCGGGTTTTACTAACAGATATGATTGTGAGCTATATCAGGAGGCTTCTGAGGTACTGAGAACCTGACTGGATTTCTTATCCTGCTGATCAGACTTCTTACCTTTAAAAAGCCTGCGAAGTAAACGAAACAGCCAGTTGTTTGCAAAGCCTTCGCCAATCACCAGCATACAAGGTGTCAGGAACAGTGTCAGCAAGGTCGCAAAGGCCAACCCACCAGCAATTGCACTGGATAACTGAGTCCACCACTGAGTAGACGGAGCCCCTATACCCAGAGAGTGCTCAACCAGATTAACATTAACTCCCAGCACCATAGGCATCAGCCCCAGAATGGTTGTCGTTGCAGTCAATAGCACTGGCCGAAGTCTGATAGAGCCAGTTTCCAGTGCTGCATCAAACGCGGACAAGCCATCTTGGCGCATATGGTTATAGGTATCAATCAGAACAATATTGTTGTTTACCACAATACCGGCCAGAGCAATAATCCCCATACCGACCATCACAACACCAAAAGCCTGACCTGTTACCAGCAGCCCCAACAGCACGCCTGCAGTAGAAAATACAATGGCGGAAAGTACCAGAAGTGTCTGATAGAAACTGTTGAATTGAATAATCAGAATCAGCATCATCAGCAGAATCGCGATGACAAAAGCACTGGCCAGGAAAACCATAGATTCCTGTTGATCCGCATCTTCACCACCAAACTGAACTTTTACTGTATCTGGCAGCTCGTTCAGACGAACTTTCAGAACTCCCAGGCGCTCATCGACCTGATAACCTTCTGCCACATCCCCCTCAATCGTAATGGTTCTCTGTCCATCCAGACGACGTAACACCCCTGTTTTAGGCACAGGTGTCAGCGTCACGAAGTTACTGAGAGGAACCAATCCAGCCGGTGTATTCAGAGTCTGACGATTCAACTGATCCAGTGTTCGGGCATATTCTGGCAGACGAACCCGGATATCTACTTCATCACTGGCATCTTCCGGACGATAGGTTGCCAGCTTTAAGCCATTACTCACCAGTTGTACCGCATTACCCACACTGGCAACAGTGGCACCATAACGAGCCGCCTGAGCACGATTAACCTCAAAGCGCCATTCAATACCCGGTAATGCCCGGTTATCATTAACATCAGAAAAGCCACCCAGCTCATCCATAATATCCCTGACTTGCTGTACGGCGCGGTTAATCTCAGCGGGTGCAGCACCACTGACCTGAACCTCAACAGGCTTACCGCCAGAGGGACCATCTTCCTGTTTGCGGAATTCAAGTATCAACCCCGGAATATCCCGGGTACGTTCTTTCATTTCCGCCATGATTACACTGGCAGGCCGGCGCTCTTCCCAGTCAATAAACTGGAACTGGATCACACCGATAACATCAGCTCCCAGCTGGCCATCTGTACCATCAAATGAACGGGCGTAAAGTGCTTCAACTTCAGGCATGCCATACAAACGGGATTCAACCCGACGCAGCAACTCATCCTTTTCATACACAGAAAAATCACCCAGGGTACGAATCTGCACCTGAGCAGATTCGGGTTCAACATCGGGGAAGAACTCAACACCATAATTATTCTGGGCATAGAACCAGTAGATACCCGCCATAATTAACATTAATCCCGTAAACGTCGTACCGGGCCAGCTTAACATTCCTCTGAGTACAGCCCGGTAACCACGTCCTGCCAGAGATGGCTGCTCCACTGACGTCTGATCATTTTCTGCCTCTGTTTTTTTACTGGATTCGGTACGCTCTTTTCGCCCAATAACCTTTCCCATTACAGGCAGAAATACCAGCGCCATAGCCAGAGAGGCAAACAGACAGATCATTACTGTTGCGGGCAGATATTTCATAAACTCGCCCATCACGCCAGGCCAGAACAGCAGAGGAAGAAAGACCATAATAGTCGTCATTGTAGAAGCGATAATCGGCCAGGCCATTCGACTAGCCGCCTGCGCCCAGGCCTCCTGACGACTCATGCCTTCAGACTGATTCCGATCTGCCAGCTCTGAAACCACAATCGCACCATCAACCAGCATCCCTGCAACCAGAATCAGAGAGAAGAGCACAATCATATTCATGGTAAAGCCCAGCCCCCAGACCACCAGAATGCCAGTCAGAAAGGCTCCGGGAATCGTCAGCCCCACCAACAATGCCGGTTTGGTCCCCATAGCAAACAGCATAATGATCAGCACCAGAATGACCGCAGTCAGTACGTTATTCAGCAGATCTGATAACATATTACGCACTTCAGAGGACTGGTCCATAATAAAACGGACATCCAGATCGGCAGGTAACTGATCACTGGCAATATCCAACAGAGCTTTTACTTTCTCTGTGGTCATTATGATATTCGCACCCGCCCGCTTGGATATTTCCAGTACAACACCCGGCTGCCCATTAATGCGGGCAAAGCCTTTAGGATCAGTAAAGGTCCGGCGAATCATAGCCACATCCTGAAAAGTCACGACGGTATCGCCATCAACCTTCACCGGCATATTCATCACATCATCCAGCCCTTCAATGACTCCGGGGATTTTAAGTGTCATTCGCCCGGCACCTGAATCCAGGCTGCCAGCAGCGACCAGCTGGTTGTTACTGGTCACCAGGTTATACAGATCGGTATAGTCCAGGTTGTAGCTGTCCATTGCCTGCGGATCGACAATAATTTCCAGTAAATCCTCACGATCACCGCCAATATCCACTTCCAGTACTTCAGGAATACCTTCAATTTCCTGCTTCAGGCGACGGGCAATAAACACCAGATCCGCTTCACTAAGCGGACCGGATAACCCTACTGATAATACCGGAAACAGCGCTACATTAATCTCATGAACCGCGGGCTCATCAGCTTCTTCCGGCAGTTTGGCTTTTGCGTTATCTACTTTTTCCCTGACATCCTGCAATGCCGTTTTAGGGTCAAAACCAGCATCAAACTCCAGAGTAACCGAAGAGTGCCCCTCCCCTGCCACTGACGTCATTTTTTTCACACCAGCCAGAGATCTCAACTCCTGTTCCATTGGTCGAACCAGCAAGCGTTCAGCATCTTCCGGGCTGATACCGCTAAGGCTCATGGAAACATAAATAACAGGAATAGTGACATCCGGGTTAGATTCTTTCGGAATCACCTGATAGGCGGAGAAGCCGCCGATAATCAGCATCATGAGGATAAAAAGTGTTGCCCGGCTACGATCCATGGCAGCGCGAATTAAGGCTGTCATATTCAGTTACCTCCGGCAGAAGCCGTGTCAGCCAGAGCCGGACTAACCTGTTGCCCGTGCTCAACAAAGCCACCACCCACCGAGATCACACGTGTCTTTTCAGGCAGACCACCAATCCAGGCACCATCTGTTCCGGTACTAAGCAACTCTACCTTCTGAAATACAACCCGATCTGCGGCATCAACCCACTTCACACCCAGCTGGCCTTTATCATCCAGACTTAACAGAGCCGGGGATACTTTATGAGCACGGATACTGCCCAGGTTGATGACCAGAGTGGCACTGGCACCCGCAATACGCAGCTGCTCAGGGTTTTCAACCATCACTTCGACCCGAAAGCTCCGGGTACTGGTTTCAGCAGCACTGGCAACAAAACTGACCACTCCCTCCAGTTCCCGGCCATCCAGCAATACAACCCTGGTCGTCTGCCCTACTGAAACTTCAGCAATATGTTGCTGAGGTATCTGAGCCGTTACTTTCAGCTTATCGATATTGACCAACCTGCCCCAGCTATCTCCGGATGACAGAAATTGCCCCAGCTCGGCATCATTTTTATCCAGCACACCGGCAAAAGGTGCTACAGGTGCCGCATGTTTCAGGTTTTCTTTTGCCGACACCAAAGATGCTCTGGCATTTTCCAGCTCACTTTGAAGCCTAAGAACTTCTGTCTCTGTCTGCAGATTCGTACGCTTCAGCCGTTTTGCTGCTTCCAGCTCAGCCTTTTTCAAACGAACCTCAGCTTCTGCACTACGCAGCCGGGCCTTAAATTCAGAGTCAGACAATTTCAGCAGCAGGTCGCCTGCTTCCAGGCTATGCCCTTGTTCAACAGGCAGTTCGCGAACCGTGCCTGAAACCTGAGCTCTTAGCTCAACACTGCGCCAGGCTTCAATCTGCCCCTGTGCTACTCTTTGCTTATCATAAGACTGCGCCTGAATAATACGGGTCTCCACCTGGGTTAATGCTGACACCGATACAGCATTATCTTCTGCATCCGGAGCTTCTTTTTGTGCAGACAACACTTCTGCGGTCATTCCCCAGTATATAAGACCAGCAACAGCCGCTACTGCAACGATCCGGGAAAACCTAATCTTTGAGGAAATCATACCTGTACCATATGCGCAGACGTTGCTGCGAAGAACGAAAAGAATATAGATGTAATACTCTAAATATTACCAAAAACCCATTACAGCAGTCACTTCTGCAAACATATAAAGCCTGTTAACACCGATTATAACTACTGAATAAAAACCAGTCCCCGTTCAAAAATATCCTGACGCGATGACCTGATAACAGACTGATCAGCTTAATCTATAGTGGTGGGCGTGATCAGTCCGGGCCAGGTACTTTTTACGATAATCTTTGCACCTGGGTATTTTTAATACCTCAGAAGGTATAGGTTGTGATCAGGCTGGTACTCCAGATTTTATCTTTACGTACAATCGGAGAATCGGAAATGCCATCACCCAGCCAGGTGTAAGTGTTCGCATTAATAATGTTCCAATGATCTGTGATCGGAATGATAAAGCTGACACCCAGTGTTGTATTTACTGTGCCATCGCCTTTGTAAGCGGCGCGATCAGCCGTAGCTTCTTTATCCTTTACGCCGAAGTAATAGTCGACATAATCTTCACTCTGATAGCTTACCCCGGCAGATGGAGATACCAGCAGATACGGGTGCACAGGTAAGGTGATTTCATAGCCCAGATCCAGTTGCTGGCCTTTATGGGTATCAGATACATCCTGACGCACCATAGCAGAGAAAGACCCCATACCCGTTTCCCAGGCGATTCCTGCACCAATATCAACACCATCATGACGACGTGACATACCTTTCAGACCGTCAGCATCACTGCTTTTGTAGCTGTTACCGGATACACCCAGACCTGCACTAATTGCAAACTGGCCATCTTCGGCTTCGGTCAGACGATATATAATGCCCTCTCCGCTGATGCTTAACGGGCCGTTCTCATAAGAGATAACAGGGAATGCAAAATCCTCTGTATCCTGCCCTTTGTATAAACCATCGTGTACTCCGCCGCCTACCCCCAGAGTCAGCGTTCCTTCATCCAGCATGTCTGCTGTGACGTGAGCAGAAGAGATGACAGAGCAACACAGTGCCGTAAAAACAAGCTGTTTCATAACTAATCCTGATTAATCAATCCCGGAATTAAGTCTGAAACAGGCATCATTAGAATAAAAGCTCGTATGTGTATGAGTATGTAATACTGCAATAACATGCCATGACATCACTCCGACTACTTCAGACATCCTCCTGCAGATCTGCAGGCAGCACCAGCATAATACGGGCTCCTCCAAGATCAGAATCTGATATCTCCAGACGGCCTTTGTGCAGTAAGGCAATTTCCCGACAGATCGACAATCCAAGACCATAGCCACCTGAAGAACGATTTCTGGAACGATCCAGACGTTCAAAAGGTTCCAGTACCCTTTCACGGTCCGACTCAGGAATACCCGGCCCATCGTCGTCAACGGCGATGATGACGTGACGCCCCGAACGATAACAGGATACCTCCACAGTAGTCTGAGCATACGTTGCGGCATTACCGGTCAGATTACTTAAAGCCCGCCGAACAAGATCAACATCCAGGTTGATACAGATAGCAACAGCATTTTCTGCAGGAAATAAAATTTGCTTCGGACAGGCTCTGGCGAAAAAATCTGTCTGCTGCCGCAGCCAGCTATTCAGTTCGGTACTTTGTAAAGAAACAGACTGCCGCCCTGATTCCATTCGGGCATAGCTCAGCAACTCATCAACCAGAGTATCCAGTTCTTCCAGATCTTCATCCATACTGACAACAAAAGCATCAATCTCTTCCTCCGACATATTGGGAAATAGTAACTCCAGCTGACAACGTAAACGGAAAACCGGTGTTCTTAATTCGTGAGCAACGGCATTAGTCAGACGTTTATGACTGGAGATCAGCACCTCCAGCCGCTCTGCCATATGATTAAAAGCTTTATTCAGATGACCTACATCCTGAAAAAAACCCTCAGGCGCTCTGGCTGACAGATTACCTTCTGCCAATTGCTGTGCCACCAGTTGTAGCTTCATCAGTTTGCGATGAAAGCGCCACAACCAGAGTGCCAGAGCAATTGCAATAATGATAAAAAGACCAAAGCGAACAAAGAAAATAGCTACTTCAGATTCCTGCCAGTAATCACTGCTATCATCATAACGAACCCTGACGACGGCTCCGGGCGTTGTTTCAGCAATGAAAAATTCATCATAAGGCGTTCCCTGCTGACTTCTGGCCAGAGAACCCTGTTTATGAAGTTGCTGTTTTTCTTCATCAGACAAGAAATCATCAACGTTAACCGGTTCGATTTTCATCAGATTGATTCTTGCCGCAGTATTAAGTGCTTCCAGCCAGGCCTGTTCACCTTCCATCTCATAAATCATACCGGATAAAGCGGTATAGCCCTGAAGAATCCTGCGGGATTCTATCTGCTCCCGTTCGCCATACAGATAGACCATCGTGACCCAGAACAGCAGAATCGCTGCAATAAGACCGGCATACAAAGAAATAAAAATACGGGCCATGTCTTCCCCATCAGAGAATAAAAAGAAAGAAAACGGGAAGGTATGGGCAAAGACTTTAGCAGTACCAGCTATTAAAAATGCTTACACTGAACCCTATCGCGTTTACCAGCTATCTGTTGCCAGCATATAACCTTTCCCACGTACAGTGATGATATGTTTCGGCCTTGAAGAACTATCTCCCAGCTTTTTGCGTAAGCTGACAATTCGATTATCAATGGTTCTGTCCAGGCCATCATACTCAATGCCCCGGGTTTTCCTGACCAGTTCATCTCTTGATAAAGGCTGATCTCCGTGACAGGCCAGCAGCCAGAGCAGATCAAACTCTCCGGATGTCAGAGCGACCTCTTCTCCGTGGAGTAAACAAACCTGTTGTTTTCTTCTCAGCTCCAGAGAACCTATTAACAGGCTTTTCTGGGATTCATCACCGTGATTGCCAGGCTGAGATTCCTGCTCTTTGCGCCTGAGCAGCATACGAATTCTGGCCAGTAAGACTCTGGGCTGCAGCGGCTTGCAGACAAAGTCATCCGCTCCCATTTCAAGAGCCGCAACCTGATCCATATCATCGTCACTGGCAGTCAGAAACAGTATTTTTCCAGCATAATCTGAACGTATATGACGACAGATACTCAGCCCGTCCATACCGGGTAACATCAGATCCAGAATAATGATATCCGGCTCAATATTTTCCAGTAGTGCAATGGCATCTTCACCTGTCAGCGCGATATCAACATCAAAACCATTGCGGGTAAAATAAGCCTTAAGAATTTCGGCAAGTTTTTTATCATCCTCAACCAGCAGGATTTTCTGCACCACATTTCTCCCCTGAAAACCACCTGCCAGTCTGCTGTAGCAAGCGGAGATTATCGTAAAGCTGCCGAGCCCTGGCAGTATAGAAATGTATGAAAGTGTATAGCAGACACATAGCAAGTCATGATGCTATATGAACAGAAAAGGTTTATCAGCCTCAATTCACTGATATATGTACAGTAGATTTAATTTCAGCCGTCAGATAATAGCTCCGGAGACTGCTTTAATTTCAAAGCGCAAACACTGAAGACGCTGGCTATCCTTCACGGGACCAGGCTCTGATCTGCGTAATTTCTTCAGCATCGATATTCAGAGACTCCAGAAACTTCTGATGCTCTTCTGGCCGGCTTAATTCAAACTGACGATGCCAGTTATGCATATCATCATCAGTGAGCCCTGCATCGCGCATGATCTGCGTCCAGCCTTCTTTACTGATCATTTTTTGTTCCAGTAACTCTGGACATCCCATAAATTGAACAATGGCTTTTTGTTGTAGTCTGAGCTGCTGAATTTCCTGCTCCAGAGCATTAAACTGAGCCATCAGAATACTTTCTTGAGCCACGGTGTCATTCTGTGGTCTGTCCAGTAAATCAGTCAGTTGCGCAACAGAGACACCAAAGGAGCGATAAGCCAGTATTTTTTCTAACCGGGCCTCTTTTTCAGGACCATACCAGCGATAACCATTATCTGAACGCCGGGAAGGCACTAACACACCTTCTCGTTCGTAATAGAGTAGTGTGGTTCTTGATAGCGCAAATTTCTTTGCCAGTTGGGATATTGTGATCATAGGCATCCTTTACAGGCTATAAAACCAGTGCATCAGACAACGATATTAAGTAAATTTTTGCTCATAACTTATTCAAATAACATAAAAAATTGAGGTAAAGATGTTTATTGCAATGAACCGTTTCAAAATCAAACCAGGCCATGAGCAGGAATTTATCGAGATCTGGAAAGGACGTGATTCCTACCTGGAAACCGTACCAGGTTTTAAGAACTTTAATCTTCTTCAGGGCGCAAGTACTGATGAATACACTCTGTTCTCTTCTCATGCCAGCTGGGAGTCCCGCGAAGCGTTTGAGAACTGGACTAAATCGGAAGCTTTCAGAAAAGCCCATGCTAATGCCGGATCCCGTAAAGAAATTTACATGGGACCGCCTCAGCTGGAATGCTTCGAATCTGTGCTGTAACGCAGTAATCCCGAACCGGAATATGAGCAAAACATCTCATATCGCGGGCTTTTACCCGGGTGCTATTTATAAGCACCCGGTTATCAATTAATCATTTTCTATCAGACAGGCGGCTGATTCGAGCTGAACCTGCGGACAGATAAAAACGTCATCAACAAAGGCAGTATCGCACTGGTAAAAATGATCAGTACTCCCAATACCGCTAACGTGTCCGGAGTCTCAGCAAATAACCAGTAACCCAGCGCCAGAGAATAAACAATTTTGGCGTACTCCACATTCGCAATAACATTCGCTTCTGCCAGTTTATAAGCCGTGATGCCAATCCACTGAGCAACAGAAGAAATAACTCCAACCAGAATTAACAGCATCAGTTCATATAAAGTCGGCCATTGCCAGCTCATAAGGCTGGGAAGTAAAGCGATCAAACCAACAAATACAGCCTGATAACTCAGCAAAACAACTCGGGGTTCTGTTTGAGCCATTTTTCGAACACAAACCACGGCAACAGCAGCACCTGAAGCAGCAATCAGACCTGTCAGGGTATACACAGCACTCTGATTAAACTCTGGTTGTACCACTAATATCACACCTGCAAAACCGATCAATATAGTTAACAATCTGGATAGCCCGACCGCCTCAGACAGAAATAACCGTGAGATGACTGCCACAAACAGTACCTGAGTAAATCCCAGTGCCGTTGCGTCTGCCAGGGGGATATGGCTGACAGTGACAAACCCCAGGTAGAGTGCCAGAAATGCGCCGAAGATACGCAGGAAGTGTAATTTGACCTGCCGGGGCTTTAACAATATATCGATCGAAGCTTTAACGGATGGAAGTAATAGCACAATAAAGACCAGCTGGCGGAACAACAGAATCTGAAACAGATCAATGCGTTCACTTAATATCCTGACCAGAACCCCCACCAGTACAAACAAACCGGTAGATATTAATGCCAGCAAAATCCCTTGTATCTTTACCGGAATCACATGATTAATGCGTTGTTCCAGCCGCTTTAAAACTAGCTCTCTGGTGAGTACTGACATGAACCTGACCTCATTTCTTCACAAAAAGCCATCATCAAGCCGTCACCTGTAGACGGGTCAAGCGCCTTTGATTCAGTTGTAGTCAGGTTGCCAGCTTGCCGATATGAAAATGCGGACTGAGATCTGGACGCACAATGTCACTTCATTCATTTTAAAGTCCCGCTTTTCTGGTATCCTTGCGCGCTTTGCCTGAAATCCGGGCAAACGGTAAGTGTGTCGATAACGTTCTGATTCACTCAGTGAAATAAACAGCAGGTAAGCAGGCGATAGGTAAAAAAATGGCCATTGGTTTTGATTTTGGTACAGCAACATGTTCAGTCGCTCATGTGGTCAATAATGAGGTACAGGCAATTCCTCTGAATGGCGATGAGCTGTTAATTCCGTCAACACTGTGTGCACCTAACCGTGAGACCGTATCAGAATACCTGTACCGCCACTGGGACATTAAGCCAATTGGTGCTGTCAGCGAAGGATTGTTGAGAAGCTCAATTAACACCAATCGATACGAAGGTTTTGATGTGCTGAGGGATGACTTACGCTTTGGTAAACAGGCGACAGATCTGTATCTGGAAGATCCCACTGATTTTTATTACGTCAAATCGCCAAAATCTTTCCTGGGAATGCTGGGGCTGGATGAGATCCGTTATGCCATTTTTGAAGATATTGTCTGTGCCATGATGGCGAACGTTAAACAGCGCACAGAGTTATCCTTACAGCAGGAAGTTGATTCCGCGGTGATTGGTCGCCCGGTCACCTTTCATAACCGGGGCGGTGAAAAATCGAATCAGCAGGCAATCAATATCCTGCACAAAGCTGCAACCCGGGCCGGTTTTAAACATATTGAGTTTCAGTTTGAACCTGTGGCTGCCGGGCTTGAATATGAAGCCAGCCTGACATCTGATCAGAACGTCCTGATTGTGGATATTGGCGGCGGTACATCTGATTGCTCTCTGATTCGTATGGGGCCTGACTGGGTGGGTAAGCATGAACGCTCTGAAACCCTTCTGGGCCACACAGGCAGTTTTACCGGTGGTAATGATCTGGATATCCATCTGGCAAATAAGAACTTTATGTCCGAGTTTGGCAAAGACACTGAGACGCGCTCAGGGCTGCCAGTCCCTAATATGCCGTTCTGGGAATCGATTGCGATCAATGATGTTGAAGCTCAGAGGCGATTCTATGCCCGGAATAATATCCATGAGCTGAAGCAGATTCAGCAAACGGCTCAACAACCGGATAAGCTTCAGCGTCTGATTGAGGTGCATGAAAATACACTGGGTTACAGCCTGGTTGCAGAAGCCGAACAAGCTAAAATAGCGCTTTCCAGTGCAGATCACTATCAGGCCTGTATCGATTTGCCATCCGGCCCACTAGATATTCCGGTCACCACTGAAGCAATGGAACGGGCAGTCAGTACTCCGGTCAGGCGAATTAAAAAGCTGGTTGAAGAGACTATTGCTCAGGCTGCAGTTAAACCGGATGTCATTTATATTACAGGCGGATCATCACGTTCGCCGGTACTAAGAAGTGCTGTGCAATCGGCAGCAGGCGACATTCCCATGGCTAACGGTGATTACTTTGGTTCAGTCACGGCGGGGCTGGCTCGGTGGGCTGAGTTGTGTTTCAGATAAGCTTTTTTACTAAGCATCTGAGCAAAAATTATTCTGCAAGAAACTGAAGCATTCTCCAATCTATGGCTGGAGAATGCTTCATATTCACTGATGGCAAAGATCTGTGCTGATGACGGTTTTCAGCATAAATCAGCTCTTGCAGTAAGGCAGATCTCTGGTGGCCAGAGCAATACGCTGTTTTTTTCCTTCATCACGGAATGGGCTCCAGTATCTGGCGGCCCCCAGCCACGACCCACTAAAAAACAACCATCCGGTATTACCGGATACAACCTTGTCCCTCTGACCTACCCAGCGATTCAGAATACGTACGCCACAACTGATGTTGGTTTTAGGGTCATGTAACTGCTGAGGGTTCGTTAGTCCACACTGGTAGCCGTTACCGCTTTCAATAGATATCTGTAACAACCCCCGGCTGATGACTGGCCGACCTTGAGCATCGTTAAAACGTTCCTGATACCAGACCTGATTTTTATGGTTGCTTTCGAAATAAGATAAGCTGGAGATAAACCTGTTCCAGAACTGCATTCTTTCCCATCGGGTCGCATCAGCATAAGCCGGACAATACATTTCGATATCATCAGGCACTGTTTTTAACAGATCACGACCATGCTTCTGTAAAGCTTCTTCAGTATAACTTTTGAGTTGTCCGGGGTTGTCGTATCCCTGCCAGTTTGAAATAGGCTCTTTGTTCAGACCCGATAGCTTCGGACTACTGCTACAGGCGACAATCAATAGCGACAAAACAGAGATTACAGAAATCCGGGCCAGACAATTATTCATACCATCTCTCAGCGAGTTAAAAAGCACTACTTGTAACAAGCCCCTGACCTTATAGCAAGAAACAACCCGGACTCATCTGATTTTCCCCGAAAGAACATTTTAATGTCCCGGATACGTTAACTCTCCATATAAATGCACTCATTCTGAGTGCAGCATAAGTGGCTATTTCTGGCCATTATAAGAGTTACTAATAGTGGTTATATCTGCTTGTTGGCTGTCAGGGAATTATCAAGAATAGTCTGAAGAAACCGCTTCAGACTGGTGAGTCAGAAGTGAATTATTTATCTGATAACACCCGTTGTGTATTCGAATGTCGTTATCACATCAGGTTCCTGTAAGTCTTAATAAGGATAACACTATGGCTTTTCCAACCCATTCCCCCTACGTCATTATTGGTGCAGGTATTCATGGCCTGAGTACGGCTTATCATCTGGCTCTGCAGTTAAAAGCTCAGGGTAAAGGCAGTGGCAGCGATATTCTGGTGATTGATAAATCAGGTATCAGTGCTGGCGCTACAGGCATTGCCTGCGGTGTTATCCGCAACAACTACTACCAGCCAGCAATGCGGGAACTGATGGCCCACAGCGTTAAGGTATGGGAAAGCGATCCTGAAGCATACAGCTACCACCCTGTGGGCTACATGCAGATCAGTCCTGAGTCGATGCATGAAGATGTTGCTTCTATCTATGAACAGCAGCAGGCTATCGGTTATGAGTCTCGCTTCATCGAAGGCGAAAAAGACTGTATGAACTACATGAAGGATATCTTCCACGACTGGCAGGCTCAGGGCATCACTTCGGTACTGCATGAAATGCCTGGCGGTTATGCGAACAATACGAAAGCCATGTATGGCCTGGCTGGTAAAGCAGAAGCAGAAGGTGTTCGTATCATGTCCGGCGTGGAAGTCACCGGCTTTAAACAAGCCACGGATGGTGCGATCACCGCTGTAGAAACCAATCGCGGTACGATTGAAACTGACTATCTTGTGATAGGTGCAGGTCCCTGGGTAAAAACCTTCTGGGATATGCTGGATATGCCCAATACCGTGGATATCAAAAATCCGGCAGATGGCACTATCGCAACGGATATCCCTATGTGGGTGTACTGGTCTCTGCAGGAAGGTACTCTGGGCGTGGATCCGAAAATGCAGGTCACCAATGATGGCAAGATGCCACCTGTTATTCATGTCGACTCTAATGCACCACTGTTGTCGGATGAAGATGGTTCTCTGATCACAGACGAGATGTGGGGTATTTACTACAAACCTGATTTCCACTTTGGTGGTGTTCAGGGTGGCGCAGCGCCCTTTATTGTTGATAAACCGGCGGATAAAGTTCAGGTTGATCCGTATGGCCCTGAATCACCGGAGTTTATTGTCGGCCCTGAGTTTGCTCATATGTGGGTATCCGCACTGGCGCACTGTCAGAAACGTTTCTCCGGTACTATTGTGAAGTACAAGGACGAGCCATCCGGTGGTATCGGCTGCTTTACTCCGGATAGCTTCCCGGTATTTGATACCGTACGCAAAAACTGTTTTGTGATTGCAGACTCTAACCACGGCTATAAAATGCTGGGAGTCGGTAAACTTGTGGCAGAAGAGATCTGTGGTGCTAAACCTGCTCTGCTGGAACCATTCCGTTTATCCCGCTTTGCTGAAGGTAAACTGCATCCGGTTTCTAACAGCCCGTTTCCATGGAGTTAAGCGGTTATTTCAGACTTCAATCTACTTGCCTTGCGCTGAACACCTGAACAAAAGCGCCATATGGCCATGCCATCTATTACTGTTATTACGCGGAATATCTCGGGAACGCTTTTGTTCAGTATTGGGCAGATTCCGATCTGCCTCCTTTTCTTTATTCCGGTTATGATTTCTTTTCAGCATGAGTAATGTATGCTGCGGATTTAATCCTTCGGACAGTGCTTGTAATGACTCTCTGATACTGTCCCGCAGACTCTGTCTTTGCTGATTTCACAGGTTATTGATTATCACAGGAGAGCATGATGCTGAAGCCAGAAAAATCAGTTGAGTTCAGTGCATTGCGCATTCTGCTGACAGTGGCAGAGTCTGAAACCCTGACTCAGGCAGGGGAAAAGCTGCACATCACTCAGTCTGCCGTTTCACAGGCTATGAAACAACTGGAAAGTCAGCTGGGCACCGAGTTAGTGGTACGACGTTCCCGCCCGTTAAAATTAACGCCCGGTGGCAGGGTACTACGTCGCTATGCTCGTAAACTGTTCGCCGATATGCAGCGGATGCATGCGGATGTACAGATGGCTTCTGGGCATAGTCTGAGCAAATTACGGCTGGGCATGATCGATTCTTTTGCAGACGCTGCAGGGCAACAGATTCTGGAAATGCTGATGCCGGTAGCGGATCAGCTGACGCTTCGCACCGGTCTGGTTGCTCCGTTGAAAGAAGCCCTGCTGGAGCGGGATATTGATATGCTGCTGACCAGCGACCCTATGCAGGATCATCCTGAACTGATCATGCAGCCCATATTGCGAGACCCTTTTGTTTTGCTGGTGGCTGAACATCATACTCAGCTATCCGGTAGTACCGTCTCTGAACTGGTTCAATCGCTGCCTTTTATCGCGTATAACCGCCAGCTCAGGCTAGGCAGCCTGACTCAGTTAATTGCCCGTCGTATCGGTGTTGAATTACCGATCCGTTTTGAACTGGATAACACCACCACTCTGCTGCGTTTTGTCCAACAGGGTCATGGCTGGGCGTTTGCGCCTGCGACCTGCCTGCTACAGAATCAGGCTCTGCTACAGGGTGTCAGAGTATTACCCATTGAGCAGGGCAATCATGCCCGTTATATCGGCTTATTATTCCGCCGTGGAGAGTTCGGAGATCTGCCTCAGCAAGTGGTGCAGATCTGTCAGGATATTTACACTCAACAGCTGGTTCCTCAACTTCCGGCTTTTGCACCCTGGTTGCAGGAGCAGGCCTATGCCATTGATGAGCTTCCACCTCTATAGAGACGTCACTTTCCTCTCCTTACATCTGCTATTACTGCGTAATATTTTGTCCTCATAGCATTCATCGGAGTTAATCCTCTGAGTATTGTTTCTGTACCTCTGTTTTGACCGGATCAACCCTATGGTTGATTACCTTTATCTGACAAATCCGTTGCAATAGAACTCCGTTCACCCGACATCAAGAAATCGGATTCGGATAAATCTGCTTTGCTCTACTCAATCGCACCGAATCATTTATCAGAGTAAAACAAGAATTTTTACTAAAAAAACAACGCATTCACTCAGTAAACAGGCATAGCCAATAAATAAAAACAGAGGTAATCCTATGAGAAAAATAAAAAAAGTTCTGATCGCTGCAGCGATGGTTGCTGCCCCTCTTCTGACCAGCCATGCAGTTGCTGCAGAATATCCTAATCGTCCGGTTAAGTTTGTTGTCCCCTGGCCTCCCGGTGATCTGGAAGATGTTCTGACTCGTCTGATTGCTGAAGAGATGTCACGGGAGACAGGCAAACCCGCTTCGGTACTGAATAAACCCGGCGGCGGCGGTGTACTGGGTGCCAGCAGTGTTGCCCGTGCACGGGCTGATGGCCTGACAATCGGCTCTTTTGTAGCCGATCTGGTAACCACTCAGCTGGTATCGGGTAATGCGCCCTATGATCAGGATACGTTTGAACCGGTAGGCATCTTCCTGGATTATCCATTTGTTATCGCCACAAAAGCCGATGCCCCTTATAGCAATCTGCAGGAGCTGGCTGAATACTCTAAGAGCAATAAAGTCTCGCTGGGTCATTTTGGCTATCAGGCTCTGCCAACAGCAATTACCTTCAAAGCGGCAGAAGCTGCAGGTATTCACTTCTCGTCTGATGCCCCATTTGACAGTAATGACTGCTCAACACTGGCCAATGGCGATGCCGATGTCATTAACACCACAACTCAGCAGATTCTGGCCTGCATTAAATCTGGCGAAGTAAAACTGCTGACCTCTCTGACCAATGAGCGTCTGAGCATTGCACCTCAGATACCAACGTTGCAGGAAGAAACAGGTATCGCCCAGACAACCTGGAATGGTCTGTTCGTGAAGAAGGGTACACCTCAGGCAGTGAAAGATAAGATTGCCTCTATTGCCCAGAAAGCTCTTAAATCTAAAAAGGTTCAGCAACTGGTTGAAAATACCGGTGCAGCGGTATTCTGGATACCGGAAAGCAGCGCTAAGAACATGATCAGCAATGACTACAAAGAAGCAGAAAGCCTGCTGAAGTTCATGCAGAAGTAAACCCCTGGTTAACCGCAAGAATCCCGACTGCAGTAGCGCTATGCTGCTGCAGCCGTCAATCAGGATATTTATTATGAATGCAGAAAACACTCCGGGCACCCGTGAGAGTCAGGGCTTAAATCCATTATCGGCAGCCAGCACGCAGGACGCATTTCAAAAGTCGGCTTATCATCCGGACACCACAGAGCAGGATGTACAGCAGGCTATTAAGGAAACACGCAGCAACAGTGTGTACTGGTTAATACTGCTGGCCGGTCTGGTACTGATGGCCAGCGTGCCGGAACAGGCCGGATGGATCGATACCAAACGAGGCTGGTTTACGCAGCCAATGGTGGGGTCTGTTCTGGGGTTAGGCGCTATGGTGCTGTTTGCCGCCTGGAAGGTACTTTTTTCCTGCCGGATCAGAAGCCTGAATCCGGGCTATCTGCTGGAAGCCGCTTTTATCAGCGCAGGACGTTACCGGGTTGCCATTATTACCAGTGGCCTGTTTTTCCTCTACATCAATACACTGTCTGTGATTGGTTTCGTACCTGCTACTCTGGCCTTCGTCACCCTGTTGCTCTGGCTGGCCCGTTTACTGGACCGCTTCTGGTTTTCAGTATCTGTTTTTGCTCTGTTTGTCATTGTACTGATTTTCCGGGTTGGCCTGAGTCTGTGGCTGCCGGATGTCTGGTTATACGAATTTCTGCCTGAGCACTGGGCAATCTTCGCCAATCAGTATCTATAACAAGGTGATTTGCGATGGAAACTTTATTACTCGGATTATCTGAAGTTGGTACCAGCAGCGTGCTGCTTGCCATTCTTATCGGTGCCCTGATCGGTGTCACTATTGGCTCTATTCCCGGACTGGAACCCGCCGGGGTGATCTCCATTCTATTACCACTGAGTTTTTCAATGGAGCCACTGGCAGGGGTGATGCTTTTGGTGGGCGTTTATGGCGGTGCCTGGTACGGAGGTGCTATCCCTGCCATTCTGATGAATACTCCGGGTACCCCGGTAGCGGTTCTGACGACTTATGACGGCTACCCTATGGCGCAAAGGGGGGAGGGCAAGCGGGCATTATCCATTGCTTATACCTCTTCATTTGTTGGCGGCATTATCAGTGTGACCTCTCTGGTTCTGCTGGCACCTATGCTGGCCCAGGTGGCCCGTCTGTTCGGTTCAGCAGAATTTGCCATGCTGGCAGCTCTGGGCATGATTTTTGTGGTACTGGCTCACCGCAAACATACTCTGGAAGCGGCAATGATGCTGGGGTTTGGTTTTTTTCTGGGCACGATAGGTATTGACCGCTCGTATAACACGCAGAACTTTACCTTTGGTCAGGAGTGGTTGCTGGGAGGTATCCCGTTAGTACCTGCCGTTATCGGCTTATTTGCCATGTCACAGGCTTTTGTGCTGTTATCTCAGAAAGGCCAGGATGCCCATATCACTAAGCTGGAAGGCAGCGGATTTTTCTCCGGTATGATGGAAATTGTACATCATAAAGTCACCGTAGCCCGCTCTGCTTTTCTGGGGGTTGTGATGGGACTGTTACCAGGTGTGGGAGAGTTTGGCTCGCAGTTTTTCTCTTATACTCTGGCGCAGAAGTTCTCTAAAACACCGGATAAATTTGGTGATGGCGCTCCGGAAGGTCTGATCGCATCCGAAACATCCAATAATGCAGTGACCGCTTCTGTGATGGTGCCATTGCTGGCTTTCGGTATCCCGGCGGATGCTCTGATGGCGATGTTACTGGCTGTGTTTATGGTACATAACTATATCCCTGGCCCGACACTGTTTATGGAGCGTCCTGAATTTATCTCCGGTCTTTATATCTCCCTGTTCCTGATGAATATTGTGGTTTTCCTTTATTTATCCGTAGCCACTCGCTGGATTGTTAACCTGACCCGAATCCGTGGCCGTTTTATCGGTGCATTTATTCTGGTACTGGGTTTTATTGGCAGTTATAGCCAGAACTACCTGTTTTCAGATGCACTGATTGCACTGGGGTTTGCCATCATCGGTTATATCCTGCGACGTAATGAGATTCCAGCAGTACCCATTGTACTGGGTCTGGTACTGGGGCCGGTATTTCTGACCCGATTCCGTCAGGCTATGGGAGTTGCAGAAGGCGATCTGATGGTGTTTATCGAACGCCCGATCAGTCTGATGCTGTTTATGCTGATCGTGCTATCGATCGGATTTTATATCAGAGGCCGTCTGAAAGATGCCAGACAAGCCGCAACAGCCTGAGCCTTTACATTCTGTTCCGGTGTTTATGCATACCCTGTATACATTTTAGCAAGACCACTGCTAAGCCTTTTGGGGTCTTTGGGAAGGCCCCCTTTTTCTTCCTCTCGACAGAGAGTTCCAGGGACGACAGACCCACTTCCAATAAAAGCCCCGGAGCAAACGCGCAGAATTCAGCGTGTTAACTGTGTCAGCCATGCCATGATTCTGGCATTATCTGCCGGATCTGTCGCTTTTGCCCTACTGGTCTCTATCATCATAATCAATGCCATTCGTCGCCCTATGAAGCACTTCGGCCTCTTGCTGGAGAAACTATCTGTTAACACTCTGCTTTCTTTTAACAGACATCGAAATGCACCCGCCCCGGCTGAAAAGAAAAATACTTTTTAGCCGATGAGGAAAAGTCAGTATTGCAGACAAATTTTTGACAGCTGCCCCTATAGACTAATTGACCTTTTGAACCAGAGTGATAGGGTACGCTGATCTTTTGTTCGACCCCCTCAGATTAGTGAACTTATCCGGAATACAGCCTCTAATGAGCCCGGAGGTTTCTTTTTACACAGGGATTTACTGCAATCAGTGAATGTCCGGGAATCATAATGTCCGGGATGGGCAGGAACAATCAGAAATATTCAATTGCTGTTATGGGTATCTGGTTGATATCATTAACGGAATTTTGTTTTCGGTTTTTTATTTTTAACTTTAATTTAAGGGGGTGCCCATGGGAATTAGTAACGCTGTGCTGATCAGTGTTTACCTATTTGTTTCCATCGTAATTTTTAAATCCATTTCATCAAAAATTGACATGGTACAGTGGAAAAAGAATATTCTTGGTGGACTGATTGGTTCAATTGCGTTGTTCCTGTACAGCCTGCATTTCGAAAGCAGCAGCAGTGCGGAGTTTTTCTATCTGGCTATCAGCTCAATTCTGTCTTTTGCTTTTGCTAAGACAATGGCTGACAAAGCGAAAAATACTTACAAGCCATTTCTGGATCAGAACCTGACCAACGTCACTGATAATGACGGTGCCAGAAACCTGATTGAGAAAACTGTTGCTCTGACAGTATTCATTGCGCCATTCCTGTTCATGGTGAATTTCTTCATGCAGGTTCTGGCGATGGTTTTCAAAGGCGGCGACGCTTCTGTTATTGCTCACATGGGTACCTTTGGTGACTTCCTGGGCGGTACTTTAGGTCCTGTTCTGATGTTTGCTACTTTTGTTGCTCTGCTGGCGACAATTGTTCTGCAGCTGAAAGAAAACAAAGAAACCCGTGAAGAGCTGAAAAAATCTTCTGGTGCTCAGGTTTCTCAATCTGAAGCTCTGGAAAAATCTCAGTTTGAATCAACTTTCTTTGCTCTGCTGGACCAGCATAACAATGCTCTGGAAAAACTGCAGGCAGCTAAGCTGACTCATGTTTCCAAGCACGTGTTTGCAGCCAAGTCTCTGGATGAAGCAAAGCAGAAACTGGAAGAAAATGAGCGTTTCAGTGGCCAGTACCTGCGTGTACTGCAGCAACTGCTGAAGTTTGTTGACAGCAATGCGACAAACAAACAGATGTATGCTGATCTGGTTCGTTCATTCGTTGGCTATGAAGCGGCACAGCTGGTAGCTGTTCATGCTTATGGCGATGATGACTACAAGCAACTGCTGGAAGAATATGCATTCCTGCAGCAGATGCCATTTGATGGTGCAGGCAATCAGGATGCACTGTTAAATGAACTGGCTGAAGATTACTTCCAGCCTGCTGCATTTGGCCGTACAGAAGCTTCTGTTGAAGAAGTTGCTACCGAGCAGTAATAATGCGTTATCAGCCCACCCTTGCGGTGGGCTGATATTCTCCTGATCCTTTTCTTTTCTCTTTTCTCTTTTCTCTTTTCTCTTTTCTCTTTTCCAGCCAACTTAGCAGGATTTGTTAAATCCACGGGTGTTACTCTGTAAATGTTCCCGGGAATAACTGAATCACAATAGATGGAAGGAGCTTACTGTGCCTGTTAGTTCGCAAGTTCGTTACCAACAGCGTCTGGAAAAGCTGATTGACTATATATGGAACCATTCGGAGCAACCATTAGACCTCAATCAGATGGCTGATATAGCCTGTATTTCACCCTACCACCTGCATCGTATCTATAACGCGATATTTGGTGAAAGTCTGGTCAGTACAGTTAAACGATTGCGTTTACATAAAGCGGCAGGGTATCTGGCAAACAGCGATCTTGCGGTAAAAGATATTGCTGTGCGATCCGGTTACAGTAGTTTGCAGTCATTCTCTCGTGCATTCAGTGAAGCCTACGGTATGCCTCCTGCCCGTTATCGGCGTGAAGGCAGCCACAAACAATTCAGTATGACACTTATGCCGTCACTGGCCGAGGAAAGCAGTATGCATGATGTAAGAGTTGAGAATATTCCGGGAATCAACTTAATGGGACTGGAGCATAAAGGAGATTATATGGATATTGGCCAGTCTTTTGAAAAGCTGTTTGGCTGGTTAGGGATGAGAGGCCTTGCAAATGCTGAAATGCGTTGTATTGGTATCTACTTTGATGACCCTGACGCTGTACCCAAAGAAGAGCTTCGATCTGCTGCCTGTGCAGGTTTTCCGGCTCTGGAGCAGACCACCCCAGAATCGCCTTATAGCAAAGTCGATGTTCAGGGAGGAGAATACGCTATTCTTCGCTTTAAAGGGCCTTATGCCAACATGCACAGCGCCTATCAATGGTTCTATGGGCAATGGTTACCGCAATCTGGCCGGGAAGCCTGCGATCAGCCTGTCTTTGAAGAGTATCTGAACAACCCCCGTGAAGTGGCTCCTGATGATCTGATCACTGATATTTATATGCCCCTGAAACCGTTATAAATCACCAGACTGTATCCCGCTGTTTTTTAAAAACACATCTTTCCTCTCCGACCTGCGGACGGAGAGGAAAAAGACTGACTGGATACCGCGACAGATCAGAACTGGCCGGAACGAGTTCTTTGCGCTTCTTTTTGTTGACGCTTCAGCTCACGGTTTCTGGCTGCATGGGTCTTTGCCTGACCACCGACATGCTCCATGCCCTGAGCTCTGGCCAGTTGAATCTGCTTTTCCCGATCCCGAAAACGCTCCAGCTGAGCATCACTATGGGTGCCATAACATTTTGGACAGCTGACACCTGCCTCATACTGCTCCGACTGTTTATCCTGTTCTGAGATAGGTAAACGACAGGCATTGCACATATCGTACTGACCTTTTTCCAGATCATGATTGACGGCTACCCGACCATCAAAAACGTAGCATTCACCTTGCCACATAGATTCTTCCTGAGGCACTTCTTCCAGATACTTCAGGATGCCACCTTCCAAATGGAATACTTCATCAAAGCCCTGTTCTTTCAGGTAAGCGGTTGATTTCTCACAACGAATACCACCGGTGCAGAACATAGCAACTTTTTTATGCTTTTCCGGGTCCAGATTCTCTTTCACATAATCCGGAAACTCACGGAAAGTCTTAGTATCCGGATTGACAGCATTTCTGAATGTGCCTATCTCAACCTCGTAGTCGTTACGGGTGTCTACCAGCAAAACGTCCGGATCACTGATCAGCGCATTCCAGTCTTCAGGTTTAACATAAGTACCTGTGACGTGGCGAGGATCGATACCTTCAACCCCCATAGTCACAATCTCTTTTTTCAGTTTAACCTTGGTGCGGTTGAAAGGATTGTGCTCGTTATAGGATTCTTTGGTGACAATATCTGACAGGCGAGGATCATTGGCCAGCCAGGATAAAACCGCAGAAATACCTTCGGCCGGGCCAGCAATAGTACCGTTGATACCTTCAGAAGCCAGTAGCAGGGTACCTTTTACATCATTCTTCAGCATCTGTTGCTGCAGAGGCTCACGGATCGTCTCAAAATCATCAAGACGGACAAATTTATACAAAGCACAAACAGTAATCATCATCTCTCCTGCTAAACGAAGCGTAAATTCGTCGCAATAATCTGCACAGGTAACGTGCAGCTGAGGAGTATTTTAATGACTCAAATCATTTTTCATACACAAAAAGATAAAATATGTGTGCTTTTTCGTAAATGATACACGCCTGAGCAAAGCCTTTCTGTCAATCGTTGCCTTCCCCCCTCCCCCACGGGTCAGAGAATTACTGCAACACTGATAAGTGGATCTGATCAGTCATCATCCTGCATCGGTATAGAAAACTTACCCAACTTAAGTCCAGCCAGTCTCATAGCAATACTTGCTTCTTCTAAACCTGATAAGACAATGGATTCACTGACAGGCGAGAAAACGTACTCATCCTGAGCACCATCAAACGTGATTTTCCCAATGATATCCCCATTATCATTTATACAATCAAGCTCCTGTTGGGCTGGAAAGAACAGCATTATCTGAAACCTCTTTTTAAACATATCAGGCAAGTGAGTATAACAAGTATGAAGTAACTGAAAATCATCAATATAAGCTAGTGATTAAAAAGAAGACAACCCCATGTTCTCAAACGCACAGCCTGATCTGACAGAAATCATACTTAAAAGATAACTGACAGATCAGGTTTGAATTAATACAAATAAGGCATTAGATTTTTTTAGTTTTTACTCATACGAATGCTGGCACAGGCAGACGGACAATCCCGGTTGAATCATTAATCTGTTAACAAGAATGACATTGACCATTCAACCGGGTATACCGCTATAAGAAAAGCTCTGATCCCTCTATTGCTGTGTACCTTAACCTTACTCTTACAAGACCCCTTATTTGATTTCAACTTCAATCAGGACAATATCCTGATCCGTATTATTCATCACATTATGCTCCACTCCGGCATAACGAAAATAGCATTCACCGGCTTTCATCGGAACTGTCTTTGCTCCTTCTCCGGTATCAATGTCTAACTGGCAATCCTGCATCGGAACAATGACATAATCTCTGTCATGCTTGTGCCACTGGCTTTCTCCTCCGGCAGGGAACAACAGATGGTTAACACAGGTACGTTCATTATCGATCTGTTCTGTAATGGCTAATAACGGTTTGTCCGACATAGGATATTCCTTATATTTTTGTTACCTGATGATTTTGAATCAGGTGTTTTTAAGATCCGGCTAATAAAACAGATGACTGATAGCAGAGCAAGAGCTGAAAGTTTGTTCTGTTTCAACGCTGAGTTTGGTCAGCCAGAGATAGAGGTTTGAAGAAGCAGATGTTTAGCGACACGGCGGATGCACCTTTTATAAAAGCAGGGTATACTTCGCGCCCCGCGCCGGTCTACGCCGTCCGATATTCTGTTAATTCCCGATTAAATTGCCGTGAGCCCCTGTCCGATGTCCAGTTCCCAGTTTTCCAGCCTGAAGCTACCCGAGAAACAATTACAAAACCTGAAAGATCTGGGCTATCAGCAGATGACCCCGATTCAGCAGCAGAGTCTCCCTCTGGTGATGTCTGGCAAAGATGTGATCGCAAAGGCCAAAACCGGGAGCGGTAAAACCGCAGCCTTTGGTATCGGTCTGCTGGAAAACATCCGGGTCGAATCGTTTGCCTGTCAGGCACTGGTTCTGTGTCCGACCCGTGAGCTGGCCGGTCAGGTCGCCAAAGAAATTCGTAAGCTGGCCCGCTATCGCCACAACGTTAAAGTACTGACACTCTGCGGAGGTATGCCTATTGGCCCTCAGATAGGCTCTCTGGCTCATGGTGCACATATTGTTGTAGGTACTCCGGGACGTATCCAGGATCACCTGCGTAAGGGAACACTGAGTCTGGATAAAACCCGCACCGTGGTACTGGATGAAGCGGACCGTATGCTGGATATGGGATTTTATGATGAGATGGTGGATATTCTGGAGCTGACACCGTCAGATCGCCAGACGCTGCTATTCTCAGCAACCTATCCGGATAAAATTCAGCAAATCAGCGGTGACTTCCAGCGTGATCCAGTCATGGTGGAAGTGGAATCGGTACATTCCGGTCAGCAGATTGAGCAAAAATTTTATCAGGTCGCTAAAGCAGCGGATAAAACCGAGTTACTGCTGGATGTACTGGGACACTATCAGCCAGAACACGCGGTGATTTTCTGTAACACCAAACAGGGTTGCATGGATCTTGAAAAAGAGCTGTGGGACCAGGATTGCCACGCCCAGGCGTTACATGGCGACCTGGACCAGAAGGACAGGGACCGGGTACTGGTTAAGTTTGCTAACCGTAGCTCTCAGTTTCTGATTGCCACTGATGTTGCTGCCCGAGGACTGGATATTGATGACCTGCCAATGGTGATCAATTTTGATCTGACCCGTGACCCCGAAGTCCATGTACACCGTATTGGTCGTACAGGCCGTGCAGGAAAATCAGGCCTGGCAATCAGCCTGATCACAGAGTCAGAGCAATATAAAATGAATGATATTGCCGATCTGCTGGGGCTGGACCTGACGGTATCCGACCGGGATAAACTAACCGATGCGGATCGCATCGCCAGTCTGAGACCTCCGATGGTAACCCTGGCAATTGATGGTGGCAAAAAGAACAAAGTGCGCCCTGGAGATTTGCTGGGGGCTCTGACCGGTAAAGGTGGCATTGCTGGTAATCAGGTCGGAAAAATTGATATTTTTGACTTTGCCGCTTATGTCGCTGTTGAGCGTAAAGTCGCTCGTCAGGCGCTGGCGCATCTGCAGGAATCCGGCATTAAAGGTCGTCAGTTCAGAATCCGTCGGGTCTGAGTGAATAAAAAGCACCTGGGGTGAACCAAAGGCAGTCAGATATTTATCGGGTAACTCACTGTTTATCTGCCATCATTGATCTGATGCTTTGCTTACCGTTCACTCCACCTGCAAACCTGACGGGCAATCAGCCGATTTGCTTATTGTCCGGGCCATTATCTGGCAGATGATGAGTTATCTGCAAAATTGATTCTGGCTTTTAGGGACTGGCTTTCAGTAAAATCAGCCAGCATCAATGCATCTGAAATTAAAACAGTGATAAAACTATGGGTAAATCCTTACAGGATCAGCTGCTGAATATGGGCCTGACAGATAAGAAAAAGGCTAAGCAGGCTGAAAAGCACGTTAAGAAACAGAAAAAAGTTCAGCGTAAAACCGGCGCAGAAGATGAGACTAAGCTGCGTGCTGAGCAAGCGCGTAAAGAAAAAGCGGATCGTGACCGAGAGCTGAATCAGCAAAAAACGGCCGAAGAAGAAAGAAAAGCGATTCAGGCTCAGGTGAAGCAACTGATTGAGATGAATCGTCTGGGTGATGAGATCAAAGGTGATGTCGCTCATAATTTCGTACTGGATAAAAAAGTTAAGAAGATCCATGTAGCCGAAAAAATATCTGATCAGCTGGCAAAAGGTCGCCTGGCCATTGCTGAACTGGAAGGTGTATTTGAGCTGATTCCACCGAAAGTGGCGGAAAAGATCCAGCAGCGAGAACCGGACTGGCCTATCGTGCTGAATGAAAAAGCACCGGATACCGGTGACGAGGAAGAAGATGACCCTTATGCGGACTTCCAGATTCCGGATGACCTGATGTGGTAATCACGACTCAGTGATTATTTTGCACTAAAGTCTTGCTTTCAGACCTGCCATAGCAGGTCTGAAATTTATTATAATCTAAGGTTCAGACAGTTATTGTCTGGATAAGCTCAAGTTGTCTGAACAGACATAATTAAGAATAACCTTGAGCCAATACATACCTGAACAGAGGCATTCAGGCATTATTCAATGAATGCTACGAATATACTGCTTTGCAGAGCGATATTGTTCAGCCCTTGATAATATATCCGACTTTATACCCTGCCTTTAAGCACACTCCTGATTTATACCTGCGGAGAATGTATCTTTAGCCAGAATTTAATAAGGTCCGCTGTTGTTACCCCATCGGTGACTATTTATGGGAAGGAACCGGAAATACAGATGAAGACAGGCAATATCTTACTCGTTATTCTGGCGTTATCAGCGCTTGCTGCAAATTCAGTACTTTGTCGTCTTGCTTTGGGAGATACTCTGATCGATCCGGTCAGCTTTACTCTGGTAAGGCTGGGCAGTGGAATCCTGATACTGATGCTGATACTGGCTCGTGTTCGAAAGCGAGAGCAACAGAGAGTCTCTATTCCTGTAGAACATCGCTCTTTGCTGGATGGTATTCCAGTGGTAAAACGCTGGTCACAACGCTTCTCCGACAGAAGTAAAGATCTGCTAAGTGTTTTGTCTTCCCGTGGGGGCAATCGGGCGGCCATTATGCTGTTTGTCTATGCGATCTGTTTTTCTGTCGCTTATCTGGATCTGGATACCGGAACAGGCGCTCTGATTCTGTTTGGTTCGGTTCAGTTAACCATGATTGCATACAGCCTGATAAAGGGGCAAAAGCTGGCATTAATGGAATGGCTGGGTCTGCTAATTGCTTTTGCCGGTTTTATTTACCTGGTATTGCCAGGGTTAAGCACACCGTCTCTGATGGGCTTTGTACTGATGACTCTGGCAGGCATTGCCTGGGGGTTTTATACCCTGGCCGGGAAAGAATCAAATGACCCAGTGGCAGATACGGCTGCAAACTTTTTCCGTACCTGGCCTCTTCTGCTGCTAACGGGCATCTGGCTGCTATGGCAGGGTGCCGAAATGACACCGAAAGGTTTCTTGCTGGCGCTGATATCTGGCGCGATAACATCAGGGCTGGGTTATGTACTCTGGTATCGGGTGCTCAGGCTGTTTACGGCCACCCAGGCTGGCGTTCTGCAGTTACTGGTTCCTGTGATTGCAGCAATGGGTGGTGTCATCTTTGTCGCAGAACCCGTCACTATAAATCTGGTTATCGCCTCTGTGGCTATCCTGGGTGGAATCACCCTGGTGATTTATGGGCGCAAGCCTGTCTGATAGCCGGAGATACCGATGACACACCACAGGCAGGTGCTGCGGATCAAAGTGACTAATGGGACTGGAAGCCACGACGTCTGATCTTTGATTTCCCTGACATCAACAACAAGACCGGACAAAAATTCAGTAACGGCTTCAACAGCCAGCCCACTGTCTGGCATCTTATATACACTTTGAACGGTTCTGAGTCAGGCCTCTTCGAGGCCATCTGACAGCCCGTTCGCTCACCTTCTTCCCGGCCTTCCAAAGTTGATATGTAAACTGATGGCGGAGCCAGCCCGACCATCAGAATACAGACAAAAAACCAGAGCTCAGATAAAAAACAAAGCCCGGATAAAACACATTAACGATTAACGATTGTCGTTATCCCTTTGAAAAAACCTGCTCCAGGGTTTGTGCCGTTAGAATATTATCAGCCCATTGTTCCAGCTGTTCGGCAGAGCCTGAATGCACTCTGGCAACGATCTCTGTTGGCCTCGTTCGAAAACGGCGGCAGAGCTGCCGGGTGAGAACTTTAATCTGCCCCTGCCGTTCTCCTACGGCCAGACCTCTGTTTTCACCAATGGGAATACCTCGTTGCTCACCAATCTTAATACCCCTGGCCTCGGCTCGTGCTTCAGCATCTTTTATCACACCGGTTTCGTCGTATAGCAAACGCTCCAGTACCAGCACTTCGTAATTCAGAAAATCCTGAAAGCTGCCGTGCATACCGACAATTGGTGGCGCTTTACAAACATCAGGCAGTAAATCCCAGCTCAGATGCACCAGGGTAAACAGATCCTCTTCGTCCGGATGCCAGCACAACACCTCATCCGGGTTTCTCTGGTAACGGTGTGCGACCACCCGAATATTTTTGCCATATAAAAAATGACCTTTCGTGATAGCCTGATCTAACTTATCGCCCAGAATCCAGGCCCGTTCATCGCTGACTTCATGCCAGCCCTGCGGTAACTTCATACAATCCCTCGTGGATTCCTGCCGTGCGGCTCAGGCAAACGGTGGAATCATCATTCAGTACAGCCTTTAGCGCTGTACTGCAAACATCGGGTAAATATCCAACCGGTAAATATGCAATCGGCAAATATTCAGCTAGCCAATATCCAACCAATAGCAACGACACTATGTGCCATGCTCCCTCCAAAGAACATGGCACAGGCAGTGTCTCTACCGGCAAAGCATTTAAATCACTCAATACCCTGCCAATCAGAAACAGGGTGAAGTGTTAATCGCCAGTTTTCAGATCTTTATCCACCATTCTCTGAATCAGCTGCATCTCATCCATCAGATCAGAAATGTAGTAACCAGCGCCATAAGCGGCATCATTTCTATGGATGGATGGTTCACTCCCGAAAGCGATATTGTCCAGCGCCACCAGCATAAATGCACAGCGCTGATTAAAGCATTCGAAAGCCTGACTTAACTGATACATATCCAGCGGATCAACGGCCTCTTTTTTCTCCCCGCTTTTAATGTCGGAGACATTATTACTCTGGTTCATAGTGCTAACCTCCGTGTTATTCCGGTTGCTGAATTCGGCCCAGATTTAACCGGCCCTGGTTTAAATAGATCAATCGCGATCATGGCGACGGCAGATTTAAGGCGGGAGGATACCCGGCGCATTAAACCCACAGACGAACAGGAAAACCGCCGATCCGATAAACGAATGATCGATTCAGACAAACGGGAGCACAATCCGGGCGTTACAGCACCTATGGATAAAATACCCTGGGATAAAACATCCCCTCGGTGAAAAAACGACGGACAATGAAGGTTAAAACCCGAGAAACGGAAGGAATTGAGGACGCAAAAAAACCTGGCACCGCAAATGCGATTACAGGCCGTAAGATGATGAAAATAAAGAAATTTTTCTTTAGCCGAGCGGGGCTCTGACGTACTATTAACTGTAGCCATTATTAGATACTCACGTTATCGATGATGGTTAGCTGCCTCTGGGTGGGTAGGATCACTCAGGGGTAGCGACTTTGTTTATGATTTAAATGCTTGCGATAGACACCTCCTTCTTTTTGATCCGGTTAATTAGCAAATATTGAAACATCAGTCAGCGGTTTAAAGCAACTGCTAACTGATGTTTGCTGGTTTTCTGAGCGGCCTGTTTGGCAGTTATGGCAAACGCATCCGCAACCTGCATAATCACTGACGGGTTGCACTTCTTTAAACTGACGACACCGCCTTACACGTTCGTAGTACCGTTATGTTTTTGCCTTAACGCCTCAGCGGCTTTTTGCAAGGGTGCTCTGATGGCCTGTTCCAGTTTACTCATATGCTCCAGATGCCAACTGACAGACTGTGTCCAGGTGTCGGTATTAAAACCGTCAACCTGATAACCAAACTGAATCCGTGATGTTTTCTTATCATCCAGACGCAGCCATTCCAATGAGGCTCCAAAAGCCTGCTCGATATCGGACTGATGAGAAAATAAGTAATCAAACAGAAATTTATTGTCAGCCTGATCAGCACGATCCAGCCCCAGCTCTACCCGTAACTCTTTCTGAGAAAAAATCAGCCGGAACGGACAAGCACTTAATCCAGACCCTGCTGATAACCAATGATCTTTACCGGGGCTGATGTTGTCATACAGTTTGCAATCACTTTGCTGGAACACCTCCAGCAACTGCTCCCAGTAGGCCAACCGTTTTTGCTGAGCATTCTTTAATACGACTTCAGTGCTTTTCTCTTCCGCTTCCTTAGCGTTAATACTGATCATCAGCTCTTTTGCTTCCAGTGTTGGAATAATCTGATCAATATTAATCAGTAGCCGTTCCTCCAGAGAATAAGGCGTCACTTTAAAGCATTGAATACTGATCCCCTGACCTAACAACCAAAGTGCGGTGCTGGTCACCTCCTTACGAAAGTTCGCCGCTACCAGCATTAAACGCTGGCTATTGCCTAAGTTCAGCTTCACTTCGTCCAGATCAGGGGCGTTCAGAAAATCACAGATTCGACTGGCTGCGTTAAGAACGACATCCGCAGATTGATCACCGTGACGTTTAACAGGCGGGTATTTATGTAAATATTGCTGGTAGATATCGACAATCTGGCCTTTGGTCAGGCTGGCGCAATAAGAGGCATATTTCAGCGCCTGCCAGACCACATCACGACCAGAATCATCCAGCTTATTTTCAATAATTACCAGGTTACCGTCTTTATCCAGCGCTAACAGATCAAGCCGTTCACGGGTGTCATCAAAACCGTCAAACTCTTTCTGAATAATCAGAAGCTCTTCACCCAGCGCATCAGGCTGATAGGCCAGCCATTCCTGCAGGTGTTTGCGTTCGGTAAAACCCAGTTCGCTGAATTTTTGCGTTTTAACCGGGCTGATTCGGTTACTCAGATGATCGACTGTGAACATGCACTCTCCCTGTGTTTTATAAACGGTTTTTATGAACGGTATTTTCTGAACCATGCTTTCTGATACATGACTTAGCCAGCGCACTGTATAGCAGAGCACCTGCGATGTGCCTTGATTCTGAATAACAGGCTTTTGTTTTACAACCCGATTTTAAACCGGTGTTTGCATAGAAAGCGTCCATTGATCTTCACTCAGAAAGTCTTGCGGATACCCGAAAATAATATGTCATTAACCTGATAAACTCACTGGACATCATTTTAAAAACAAGACATCATCTTTCTTCGCGAAGCCCCCACCTCGCATAGCAATATACTGAATATAACTGCTTGATCACTATAGTAATTAAGCCAATATCTGCTGGCTGGATAAATCCGTTATTATAGCGTCGCATGACAATTGGAAAGCCGTGTCGTGCTACAAGCAGACAACAGTCAGCCTGTTAATTCAGACAATATATCAGAGGTCAGAGGGAGCGCCCCCATAGCTCATGCGGCATATTGCAATCCTTCTGCTAACAGACCTCAATATTACAGGTTGGAAACAGGCGGGATCAGTAAAACACCATCCGTCCCTACGACCTTAATAAACAGAAAAACACCGGCTTTCCAAACAATATTGAAATGAGTGATGGCCTGCTATTCATCATATTGTCATCAGGCACATTACCCGACATCACAAGACTTAAGTGATTGTTTTAGCGTTTCAGACATTAACGAAAACAGACGACACCAGGAACAGAATCAGCATGGCGAAAGCACCGGCAAAAAAAGCCGCTAAAAAGAAACCAGCCAAAGGCTTTGAAGAAACCCTGTGGGATACCGCCAACCAACTGCGCGGCAGCGTTGAATCATCGGAGTACAAACACGTTGTACTGAGTCTGGTGTTTCTGAAATTTATCAGCGACAAATTTGAAAGCCGTCGTCAGGAGCTGATCGACAACGGTCAGGATGCCTTTGTTGATATCGAAGTGTTCTACCAGCAGGATAACGTCTTCTATCTGCCGGAAGAGGCGCGTTGGAATTTCGTTAAAAAGAATGCCAAGCAGGATAATCTCGCCATCCTGATTGATACTGCCCTGAGCACTATCGAGAAGACCAACTCCTCTCTGAAAGGCGCACTGCCAGAGAACTACTTCTCCCGTCAGGGGCTGGAAGTGAAGAAACTGGCCTCGCTGATTGATGCCATCGACAATATCGACACCCTGGCCAATGAATGTGATCTTAGCGAAGAAGACCTGGTAGGTCGGGTTTACGAATATTTCCTGGGTAAATTTGCCGCCACAGAAGGTAAAGGCGGGGGCGAGTTCTATACGCCAAAATCCGTCGTCACCCTGCTGGCTGAAATGCTGGAACCTTATCAGGGCAAAATCTACGACCCTTGTTGTGGCTCAGGCGGTATGTTTGTGCAATCCCTGAAGTTTGTTGAAAGCCATAAAGGCCGCAGTCAGGATATTGCCATTTACGGTCAGGAACTGACCACCACCACCTACAAACTGGCAAAAATGAACCTGGCGATTCGAGGTCTGTCCGGCAACCTGGGCGAACGCCCGGCGAATACCTTCTTTGCCGACCAGCATAAAGACCTGAAAGCCGATTACATTATGGCGAACCCGCCGTTTAACCTGAAAGACTGGCGTAACGATGCGGAACTAACCGACGACCCACGTTTTAGCGGCTTCCGTACCCCACCAACCGGCAATGCCAACTACGGCTGGATTCTGCATATGCTGTCCAAGCTGAGCGAAGACGGCACCGCCGGTTTTGTACTGGCAAACGGTTCTATGAGTTCCAATACCAGCGGCGAAGGCGAGATCCGCCAGAAACTGATCGAAGATGACCGCGTAGAATGTATGATCGCCCTGCCGGGTCAGCTGTTCTACACCACCCAGATTCCTGTTTGCCTGTGGTTCCTGACCAAAAACAAAAGCGCTGACTCAAAGCACAGTTATCGAGATCGTAAAGGCGAAACCCTGTTTATCGACGCCCGCGAAATGGGCACCATGATCAGCCGGGTACACAAAGAACTGACCGTTGATGACCTTGCTAAGATTGCAGACACCTACCACGCCTGGCGCAGTGATAGCGACGAACTGCAACGTCGTATCGACGCCAAAGAAATCAGCGTTGAAAAATACGAAGATCAAGCCGGGTTCTGTAAATCCGCCACCCTGAAAGAGATTAAAGCAAACGACTTTGTACTGACCCCAGGCCGTTATGTCGGTGCCGCAAAAATTGAAGATGACGGCATCCCGTTTGAAACCAAAATGAAAGACCTAACCACAACCCTGTACAGCCAGCTAAAAGAAGCGGAAGAACTGGATAAAGCCATCCGTAAAAATATGGAGGCACTGGGTTATGGGGAGTGAGTGGCAAATCACAACACTTGGAAAGATTTGTTCAAAAATCACTGATGGTAGTCATCAAAGTCCCAAGTCTGTATTAAACGGAATGCCCATGGCGTCAGTGAAGGATTTAAATCATTGGGGAATAGATTTAAATTCTGCGCGACACATATCTTACGAAGATTACGAAATACTCGTTAAGCAGGGCTGCAAACCTAGTGTGGGTGATGTGCTCGTTGCTAAAGATGGGAATAGTGCCCTTGACACGGTTTGTGTTGTTACGCGGGATGATGAAGTGGTCCTACTTTCTTCTGTAGCAATCTTGAGGCCTATTCTGAGTGACATAGATCCATGGTTTCTAAAGTATTACTTTATGTCACCGCAAGTTCTTTCCTATTTAAAAAACAACTTTATTTCGGGCGCAGCAATACCCCGGGTAATTCTAAAAGACTTTAAACAAGCTGAAATTTTACTGCCTACTTTAGTTGAGCAAAAGAAAATAACCAATCATCTTAAGAGCTTGGATGACAGAATAGACCTCAATCGCCAAATCAACCACACCCTCGAACAAATGGCGCAAACCCTCTTTAAATCATGGTTTGTTGATTTTGATCCTGTGATTGATAACGCCTTGGATGCAGGCAACCCAATTCCTAATGAGTTGCAACAACGAGCAACGCAGCGTAAAGCAGTGCGTGCAAGTGAAGGATTTAAACCTCTTCCAGATAATATCCGTCAGCTATTCCCTGATCAGTTTGAGAAAGGCGAGTTAGGATCGATGCCGAAAGGGTGGGATGTTAAACAGCTTACAGATTTAGGGCGAGTAGTTTGTGGTAAAACTCCATCAAAAAAAGTCTCAGAATATTATGGGGGACAGGTATCATTTATAAAAATACCAGACATGCATGGAAATGTATTTATTACGAAGACATCTGACAACTTGAGCCCTGCAGGTAGTGAATCTCAAATAAATAAGCTTATACCAAAAGGAAGTATCTGCGTTAGCTGTATAGCAACTGTCGGTTTAGTATCTATTTCTACTAGTGATGCTCATACAAACCAGCAGATTAACAGTCTGATTCCTGAGTGTGATTATCACCGAAATTACTTGTATTTCTCATTGATAGAAAAGAAAGATCATTTCCATGATCTAGCTAGTGGTGGGAGTGCAACGCTTAATATGAATACAAGTACCTTCTCAAAGGTGAAAGTCTTATGTCCATCAGAAAACATACTTAGACAATTTCAGATGTATAGTGATCCTTTGCTAAATAAGTTATTAAAAAACATACAAGAAATTGTGTCGTTAGAGTCTCTACGTGACACCCTACTCCCCAAACTAATCTCCGGGGAGTTACGTCTGGATCAGCTCGATATTGATGCAGGCAATCAGGAGAATATCTCCGAGGAAATCGCTATCGCTTAAATAACTTGGGAGTCGGTTGGATAGGCTGCACACCATCCGACATTTTGCTCCCAGAGTGATTGATTGTCGGAAGGCGCCTACGGCTTTTCCGACCTACGATGATGATAGAGCTGTGGCCTGAAAATCATGTCATTAACATTGGAGGGGGATTTGTTATGCCAACAATAAGTGCGTTTTACGGCATTATTATTCAGATGTTTTATGGTGATCATGCCCCACCTCATATCCATGTTAAGTACGGTGAATATAAGGCTGTGATTGATTTCCAAAAGCAGGAAGTGACGCATGGTTCATTACCAAGAAGGGCAACCAATCTTGTGCTCGATTGGGTGGAGCTGCATCAGGCAGAGTTAATGGACAACTATCTTGAAAACTACCGGAACTTTGTTCAAATCATCAGCAACCAAAACCTATTGCCCCTTTGGAGTAAGTTATGGAATGGGATGTTACTGAAGTCAGTGTTAAAGCCGATAACAGGCTTTTTGTTCGTTTTAAAGACGGCGTACAGGGTACTGTAGAGTTTGCAAATAGCTTTTTTTACGGTGTGTTCGAACGCTTGAAAGATCCTGAAGAGTTTCGCCGTGTGATGATTGAGGATGGTGTGGTGACATGGCCGGGTGAGTTGGATCTGGCCCCCGATGCGATGCATGATGCCATCAAAAAAGAGGGAAAGTGGGTTTTGGAGAAATAGCCCTCTCACTCTTACTTTTACTCGTTTTTCCGTTTTTGTCGGAAGGTGCCTACGGCTTTTCCGACCTACGCCGTTTTACAAGGATGAGAAAGATAACGCTATGAGCCTGAAATTTACCGAAGCCAGGTTGGAACAAGCCATTATTGATCTGCTGGGTGATCAGGGGTATCGCCATTATCCCGGTTGTGATATCCAGCGGGGTGATAATAGCGAGGTTTTGATTGAGGAGGATCTACGGCGTTATCTGTCTCGTCAGTATCAGGCGCAGGATATTACGGACAGCGAGATTGATTCGGTTATTCGTCAGCTGAAAGCGTTATCGGCCAGCGTTCTGTACGAGAGTAATAAAACCTTTTGTCACTGGCTGGCAAATGGTTTTGTGCTGGAGCGTGATCCGGCGACGGATTCTGCCGGGCGGCAGAAGCAGGATATCTATATTGAGCTGATGGATACCCATGCTTTACCAGAGCAGCTGGCGCAGATGTTTACCCGCGAACCGGCCCCCGCTGATATGCCGAGTCAGGTAGCAGAAACGCCGGCCAGTTATCTGTCTGAGAAGCGCCAGGATAATAATATTTATAAGCTGGTTAATCAGCTGGAGATTGAAGGCACAGAAGAAAAGCGTATCCCGGATGCCATTCTGTATATCAACGGGTTGCCGGTGGTGGTGTTTGAGTTTAAATCCGCAATTCGTGAGGAAAAGACCAGCACTCATGATGCCTGGCGTCAGCTATGTGTGCGTTACCGTCGTGATATTCCCCAGTTATTTGTCTTTAATGCCCTGTGCGTGGTGAGCGATGGTGTCGCCAATAAGCTGGGTAATCTGTTTGCGCCGTATGAGTATTACTACGCCTGGCGCAAGATCACCGGTAATGAGTCCACCGAGAAAGACGGGATTAATGCCCTGTATACCATGATTCAGGGTTTGTTCGATCCGGTGCGTCTGCGTGATGTGCTGAAGAACTTTGTCTATTTCCCGGATACCTCCAACGAGGAGGTAAAAATTGTCTGCCGTTATCCCCAGTATTACGCCGCCCGTAAGCTATATTTTAATATCAAAAAAGAGCGCAAGCCGTCAGGCAGCGGTAAAGGCGGTACTTACTTTGGTGCCACGGGCTGCGGTAAGAGTTACACCATGCAGTTTTTATCCCGCTTGCTGATGAAAAGCGTGGATTTTGAAAGCCCGACCATTGTACTGATTACCGACCGTACCGATCTGGATGAGCAGCTATCTAAGCAGTTCTGTAAGGCGACGCAGTATATCGGTGATGAGATGGTTGAGCCGGTCACCAGTCGTCAGGACCTGAGGGAAAAGCTGGCCGGGCGCAGCAGTGGCGGGGTATTTCTGACCACCATTCATAAGTTTACCGAAGATATTCAGCTGCTATCAGAACGCACCAATATTATCTGTATCTCGGATGAGGCCCACCGCAGTCAGGTCAATCTGGATCAGAAAGTGGTGGTGGATCAGAAAAAAGGCACGGTGCGTAAAACCTACGGCTTTGCTAAATATCTGCACGATTCTCTACCTAATGCCACCTTCGTCGGTTTTACCGGTACACCGATTGATGCCACGTTAGATGTGTTTGGTGATCCGGTGGACAGCTATACCATGGCCGAGTCGGTCAATGACGATATCACGGTGCGTATCGTCTACGAAGGCCGGGCAGCCAAGGTGGTGCTGGATAATAATAAGCTGGAAGAGATCGAGCAGTACTACAAGGAATGCGAAGAAGCCGGGGCCAGCGAATATCAGATTGAAGAGAGTAAAAAAGCCACCGCCAATATGAACGCTATTCTGGGTGACCCGGACCGTATTGAGGCGTTAGCAAAAGACTTTGTTGAGCATTACGATAATCGCGTCAGTGAGGGTTCCACCATTAAAGGCAAGGCGATGTTTGTTTGCGCCAGCCGTGAAATTGCTTACGATTTTTATAACAGCGTTAAGGCACTGCGCCCGGCCTGGTTTGAAAAGAAGCAGGCCATTGATGGTGTTGAGCTGAACGAAGAGGATCGTAAACAGCTGATGTCACTGCCCTTGGTCAATATGGTGATGACTCGTGGTAAAGACGATGACGCTGAGATGTATAAGCTGCTGGGTAATAAAGAGTATCGTAAAAAACTGGACCAGCAGTTTAAAGACCCGCGTTCGAATTTTAAGATCGCCATTGTGGTGGATATGTGGCTGACCGGCTTTGATGTACCTGAGCTGGATACCATCTATATCGACAAGCCACTGCAGAAACATAATCTGATTCAGACCATCTCTCGCGTCAACCGTAAGTTCAAAGGCAAAAATAAAGGTCTGGTGGTGGATTATATCGGCATTAAAAGCCGGATGAATCAGGCGCTGGCGATGTACTCCAAAGCCGATGAAACCAATTTTGAGGATATTCAGGCATCGCTGACAGAGGTGAAGAATCATCTCGATCTGTTAAGGCAGATGTTCCACAAGTTCGATAGTTCGGGCTATTTCTCCGGTGAAGCCACCGAGCAGCTGGCATGCCTGAATCAGGCCGCTGAATTTATACTGCGCACCAAAAAAGGCGAAACTCGCTTTATGGCGCTGGTGAAGCGGTTAAAAGCCGCTTATGACGTGTGTGTCGGCAATGAACAACTGACTCAGGATGAACGGGACCATAT
This sequence comes from Oceanospirillum sediminis, assembly GCF_014164585.1. Classification (GTDB taxonomy): domain Bacteria; phylum Pseudomonadota; class Gammaproteobacteria; order Pseudomonadales; family Halomonadaceae; genus Oceanospirillum; species Oceanospirillum sediminis. Next base: position 38,151 of record NZ_JACJFM010000017.1, read on the forward strand.
TCATTTCTATATGGCGGTGCGTTCCATTGTTTTTAAACTGACCAAAGGTAATGCCCCGGATACCGCGCAAATGAACCAGAAAGTGCGCGAAATGATTGCCGAGGCCCTACGGGCAGACGGTGTCGAAGAGATCTACCGCATGGGTGAGGATGACGCGGAAACCCTGGATATTTTTGATGAAGATTATCTGGATCGGGTCAGTAAAATTAAACTGCCTAACACCCGCATGCAGTTGCTGCAAAAGATGCTGGAAAAAGCGATCAGTGACTTTAAAAAGGTCAATCAGATGCAGGGCATTAACTTTTCTAAGCGCTTCCAGTCTCTGGTTGATAAATACAACGAACGTAAAGAAAACGATGTGCTCAACGGTGAAGAGTTCGATACCTTCAGTCAGGAAATGACCGATATGATCTACGACATTAAAGCCGAGATGCTGTCGTTTGTGGATCTGGGCATTGATATGGAAGAAAAGGCTTTCCTGGATATTCTGCAGCATATGTGTGAAAAGTACGACTTCACCTATGATGAGGAAAAAATGCTGGAGCTGGCCAGAGAAATGAAGATCATCGTTGATGATAAAGCCCAGTTCCCGGACTGGAGTAATCGGGATGATATTAAAGCCAGTTTAAAGGTCGAGTTAATCCTGCTGTTGCACAAATTCGGCTTCCCGCCTGTAGCTAATGATGATGTTTATCTGGAAGTGTTGCAGCAGGCCGAGAATTTTAAAAAGCATCAACAGTAGATCAGGAAAACGGGGGAGATAATAAGCATCTCGGATACAGGCCATGCAACCATAGACATTGGCCGATATTCACTGCAGGCAACCTGCTTTTCTTAGATTAAACGATATAGCGTTGGCACTATGCTGACACAGGGTCACCCTGTTGGCCGGGCTGAGCAAGCCTGGCCAACAGGTTACAAGGACAAGTTACACGGGATAATGATTTATTGGTAGTGGCTCACTTTCCCAGAATCAGAAATCCAGTTTAGCCGTCATACCCACCAGACGCGGTGCGCCTAACTGGTAGTAAGGTTCTGTGGTGTAGTCATTACGCGGGTCGTTACCGAAGGCACCAAAGCCACGCACGATATAGTCTTTATCGGTCAGGTTTTTCGCCCACAGGGAGATATCCCAGTCTTTAGCGCGATAACCGATACGGGCATTTAACAGTGCGTAATCATCGGTTTGTTCGTCATGGCGATCCGACAGGTAGAACTTGTCTTTCGCTTCCACATCCAGCTGGCTGTACCAGCCTGAGCCGTGCTGATACAGGGCTGCCAGCATCATCTGATAGCTCGGTGCATAAGCCTGATCGCGGCCATCGTAACTGGCACCAGATTCTTTCAGTTCAGTTTGCAGCAGGCCAACACTGCCGGACAGTGTCAGTTGTGATGTCGCTAACCAGCGGCCTTCCAGTTCGACGCCGTAGTTATGACCTTCTGCCGAGTTAGCAGTGTAGTCGATAAACTCGGTGCTGCCATCGTCACGGGCCACCTGACGGGAGCCTTTAATCTGTACGTCTTCACGCTGTTGCCAGAAGAACGCCAGTTGTCCCTGCAGGCGGCTATTCAGCCAGTCACCTTTTAAGCCCAGTTCGTAGTTCCACATATATTCGGTGTCGAAAGTACGCAGTGCTTCGGGCAAGGTGCCGTTGCTGTTAAAGCCACCGGCTTTGTAACCACGGGAGATCAGACCGTAAGCGATAGTGTCGCTATTCAGCAGGTATTCCAGTGCGATGCGACCGCCCCACAGGGTTTCATCCGGGTCCGAGTCAACGCCTTCGCTGTCTTTATAGTCTGCCTGCCATTGTTCTACCCGCAGGCCGGTGGTCAGCGACCAGAGGTCAGACAGTGCGGTATCCAGCTGACCGTACAGGGCAAAACGCTGACTGTCATATTCGCTGGTAAAGTCGTTACCCTGGTAGGTGTATTCACGGGTCATATCCACTTGCTGATCGTAAGCGTAAATGCCTGTTACCCATTTCGTGGAGCCGTTAAACAATTCTGCACCCGACGCAGAGACTAAACGAATATCCGCCGTGGCGGTTTTGCGGTCACGGATATAGTTGTCTGTTGAGCTGTAGCCGTAAGGATGGAAGCCGTCGTAGGTCCAGTCTTCGTCGTAACCGTATTCCAGATCAGCATCAGATACGGATACATTGGTTTGCAGGTCAAAGGCGTTAAAACCGGTGTAGTCGGTGGCGATGGCAAAAGCGGTGGTTTTCTGGCGGTCATGCCCCGGCTGATCTGAGATAGTGCGGCGAGGATCATCCAGCGAGAAAGCGTCATAACCGTTGTTGTTATTGATGTGCAGGGCTGTCAGGTCAACGGTCAGATCGTCTGCTGCATCAATACGGATTTTACCGCGCAGGGTCAGTTCGTCCTGGTTGTGGGTATCATCCCGTTTCAGGTAATCGTTGCGGGTAAAACCGTCGCTGTTTACCGATTGCACCGCCAGACGATAGCCGACCGATTCAGTCGCCGGGCCACTGATCACCGCATTCAGTTTTCGGGTGTCGTAATCCGCCAGTGTGGTTTCGATGCTGCCTTCAAACTCATCCGATGGGTCATTGCTTTTCACATTGATCAGACCGGCCAGTGCATTAGCGCCGTACAGGGTGCCTTGCGGGCCACGGAACACTTCAACCTGCTCAACATCTAACAGGCTGGCACCGTCGGCGATACCGCTCATATCAATACCGTCAACGATCACACCCACCGATGGATTCAACGGCTCGACAAACTGACTGCGTTCACCAATACCACGAATCTGATAGAAACGTGCCCGGTTGCTGCCCCCGGCAAAGTTTACGTTGGGTGTCAGGCCGATCACGTCTTCCATCTGAGTGGCGCCACGTTGTTGCAGCGCCTGCTGATCAATCACACTGACACTGGTAGGCAGTTCCTGCAGGCTGGTGTCGCGCAGAGAGCCGGTCACGACAATGGTCATGATCTCTTCTGCCTGAGTATTGTTACTACCAGCACTGGTCTGTTCCTGTGCCATCAGATTGGCGCTTTGTATCGCTACCACTAAGGCGGTCAGGGAACTTACGGTTTTGAGTCTCATTTCAAGTCTCCGAAAAAATGCAGTCGAAGACCCGGTTGAAATCGGTAAAGAAAGGCGAATTGTTCAGAGTCCTATCCCTACGCCGGTATCATCCGGATCAGGTTCAAAGGGTTTGCCCGGCAGGACATCTCAGGCTGACAGATCAGCCACCCCTTAGGAAGCCGGAATAGCAGGGCTATCCGACAGAAGCCGGATTCTACTCTGACCGATAAGGAATCACCAGAATTTAAAATAACATTCTTTTCAGAGGGTTAAGCGGTTGTGGTTTATACTGAATCAGAGTGGATAAGCAACATTTAAGAGGCCTGCAGACACTGAGCGTGAGTCGTAAATCTGATTTTGTAAATTACAGATAAGGTGAGACGACCTGCATCGCCTGTTCTATCCACTGCTCTTTCTCACCAACAGGGGCCATATAGTGCAAAGCCTCACACGCCTGCTGCACACCTTTTAATCGGGCAATCATCCAGAAAGCCAGATACTGAGAAGCCAGACAACCTCCGGCGCTGGCGATGTTACTACGGGCAAAAAATGCCTGTTCCATAATCGAATTGCCAAAACGCTCAGCATAGGGTCGAGTGGTCAGGTCAGTACATACCGGCTGATCACTCAGCACTCCCAGAGCCAGTAGAATTAACGCCCCGGAACACTGGCTGCCAATGATCTGCCGATTCGGGTCCAGTGCCAGTCGGGATAACTGAGTTTTATCTTCGATAAAGGCCCGCGTTTGCAGCCCACTACCCAGAATGACGGCATCGGTTTCAATAACCTGCTCCAGAGGGATATGGCGACGAATCTCAACGCCATTCATAGAGGTTACTGTGTCTGTCGGACTGGCGATGGATATTTTCCACTGTTCACCCTGTACCCGCCCCAGTAATCCCAGGGCAATAAAGCTGTCCAGTTCATTAAACTGATCCAGTGTCACAATAGAGATATGCATGATTTTGACTCCTGATTGATTGAAGAGCCGTTATCTAACCATTTAAAATAATGACAATCTAAAAATCGTCATGGATACAATATGCCCAGCCCACGATACAAACAGCTTGTCGATCGGTTTGCCGGAAAGATACGTTCAGGCGAATTGCCGCCGGGTGAAAAGCTACCACCACATCGCACACTGGCGGCAGCCGAAAATATGGCTCTGGTGACTGCCAGTCGGGTTTATGCTGAACTGGAAAAGATGGGGCTGGTCAGTTGTGAAACCGGGCGTGGCACCTTTGTCAGAGAAACCGCGTTACCGACCGGACACGGTGTTGATCAGAAAAGTAACCCGCCTGATACCCTGGATCTGAACTTCAACTCGCCCCTGGTTGAAGGGCAGTCTGAGTTATTTCGTGACGCCCTGAAAAAGCTGGCCTCTTCAGGAGATCTGGAAACGTTACTGCACTATCAGCCCCATGCAGGCAGACCAACAGAGCGACAGGCGATCAGCCATTATCTGGCAGACAAAAAAACGGAGGTTTCTGCAGAGCAGATTTTTATTACCAACGGTACACAACATGCCCTTTCTTCTGTCCTGCTGACGCTGTTTAATCCGGGCGATGTAATCGCTGTGGATGCTCAGACCTACTCTGGTTTTAAAGTGCTGGCGCAGTTACATCATATTGAGCTGGTTGCCATACCTGTGACGCCACAGGGGCCGAATCTGAATGCTCTGAGAACCCTCTGTCAGGCACGCAGGGTTCGCGGGATATATACCATGCCAACCCTGCATAATCCGCTGGGCTGGGTACTGGATCTGGAATGTCGAAAACAGCTGGCAGCAATTGCAGAGCAGTCTGATCTGATCATTATTGAAGACGGTGCCTATGACTATCTGGCAAATGATGCCCCGGCCAGAATGATGACCCTCGCACCGGACAGAAGTGTCTACGTGTCTGGTTTTTCTAAAAATGTCGCCACAGGACTACGGGTTGGTTATCTGGTTACGCCGGTAAAATGGTGTGAGTCATTCGAACGCTGCATTCGGGCAACCAGCTGGAATACCCCGGCTTTAAACACGGCCTTGATTACTCGCTGGCTGCAGGATGGCACTGTGGCTCGCCTGGAACAGGAGAAACGCCAGGATGCCGGTCAGCGCCAGGATATCGCCCGACAAGTTCTGCAGGAACATCACATCTGGTCACACCCTAACGCCTATACTCTTTGGCTGCCGTTACCTGAAGGCGTCAGAGCGGATCAGGTGGTCCACTCCCTGTTAAACCATCATATCGCCGTTGCAACGGCAGAGCCTTTTACTGTCGGGCCATCCGTCCCGCAAGCGATAAGGATTGCACTGGCTTCTATACCTTTGCCACAGTTACAGGCAGCTCTGGTAACCATTAACCAGGTCATAGAGGATCATTATTGCGGTATTACAGATTGAAATCCTGATATTTCATCCGGTCACTATCGAATATCCCTCTGCCATAATTCAACCCTATGGCGGATAGCTTATCCCGGCATGATTTCTTCCCATAAGTGATAATTGATAAAGAACAATATTCAGTGTTTCGGGCTTGATATTCATTAATATGTTAATTATATTGAACCGGTTAGTTAACATATTAACTACTTTATTCTGTCATCAGGGTTCAGACAGAGCTAAACCGGCAAAAATAACGATTCATCAGGGCGTCCGGAAAAGACCGTCTTATTGACCATATAACGTGGATCGTCCTGAGAGCAGCCAGAATAAAATAACAGAGGTTCAAGAAGATGGGCGAAATTGTTTTAGCAGCAAAAGTTACACACGTACCCACCATGCTGATGTCAGAGCAGCCTGGTCCACTGGAAGGTTGTCGTCAGCAAGCTATTGATGGTCACAAGGAAATTGCCCGTCGTGCTCGCGCTGCCGGAGCAGATACTATTGTTGTGATCGACACTCACTGGCTGGTTAACGCCGGTTATCACATTAATGCAGCAGATAACTTTAAAGGTAACTTTACCAGTCACGAGTTCCCGCACTTCATTCAGAACCTGGAATATGAATATCAGGGCAACCCGGCACTGGGTGATCTGATTGCTGACAAAGCGATGGCGAAGGGAGTACACACCCTGTCTCACCAGGTAGAGTCTCTGACACTGGAATACGGCACCCTGGTACCTATGCGCTATATGAACCCTGAATCTGACCTGAAAGTGGTTTCCGTCGCGGGCTGGTGTACGGTTCATAGCATTGAGTCTTCTCGTCTGCTGGGTGAAGCCATCCGCGAAGCGATTGAAGAAAGCGACAGCAAAGTACTGCTGGTTGCGTCTGGTTCTCTGTCTCATCAAATCTGGGCTAACGATGATTACGCGGCTAACAACGGTACTTTCACTATCTCCAGTGAATTTAACCGTCAGATGGATCTGCGTGTACTGGAGCTGTGGGAAAAAGGCGAATATGCCACGGTTCTGAAACTGCTGCCAGAATACGCCGAGCACTGCTCCGGTGAAGGCGGTATGCACGACACCGTTATGCTGTTTGGCGCTCTGGGCTGGGATAAGTACAAGGGTAAAGCCGAAATTATCGGCGAATACTTCCCAAGTTCAGGTACAGGTCAGGTTAACGTGGCCTTTGAAGTATAAATCTGCCGCTTTAAATCCTGTCGCCACAGGAGCTTATATCTCTGGCTTCTGTGGCGCGACATCGGGCATATCAAGCCTTGATTATTATTTCTAAGCCTCCTGGAAGCTGCCCTTATGTCTTCAGACATCACTGATTGTATCGCTGATCCGGATATCTCTGTCTCTGTGGAAGAACAGGTGCTTAACTGGCGCGTTGCTTCACAGATGGTGCTGGCGGCCTGCGAATACGCCAGCCAGCACAACCTGAGAATATGCGCCTGGGTTGTGGATCGTCATGGTAACCCTCTGGCCATGCAACGTATTAACCAGGCTCCGGTTTACTGCACGGATATTGCCCAGGGCAAAGCACGTACCGCAGCCAGTTTTGGTTTTGCCACCATTCTGTGGCAGAGCCGGTTACAGGAAAAGCCTCATCTGCTCAGCAGCCTGAGCCAGCAACCCGGTCTGATCACCTTTGGCGGTGGTATTCCTGTTGTTCTGGATGGCATTGTACTGGGCGCTATCGGTGTTTCCGGTGCGTCGGAACAACAGGACTGTGACTGCGCCCAGGCCGGTATTGATGCCCTGACAAGCCTTATCAATATAAATACAAACTGATTTTCTATCTGCAATTGAGAGCACACCATGTTAAAAGCCAGCTACCCTTATTTTCTTGCTAATAAACCAGAAGCCCCTAATACGGATTTGGTCGTAACAGACAAATACACCGGCGAAACCGCGACTCGCGTAGCCATGGCCGATGCGGATGCCATTGATCGCGCCATCGCAGCAGCTGATCAGGCTGCAGATGCGATGCGCAAAATGCCCGCTTACCAGCGTCAGGATATTCTGAATTACTGTGTACGTCGTTTTGAAGAACGCTTTGAAGAGCTGGCACAGGCACTGTGTATTGAGGCCGGTAAGCCGGTAAAAGATGCCCGTGGCGAAGTCACCCGCCTGATTGATACCTTCCGTATTGCGGCGGAAGAAGCGGTACGCATCGGTGGTGAAGTGGTGCCGATGGACATCACACCACGGGCCAAAGGCTATTCCGGCATGTGGAAGCGTGTGCCGATTGGCCCTTGCTCTTTTATCTCACCGTTTAACTTCCCGCTGAACCTGGCGGCTCATAAAGTGGCTCCGGCTATTGCGGCGGGTTGCCCGTTTATCCTGAAGCCTGCCAGCCTGACGCCCATTGGTGCGCTGATTATTGGTGAAGTACTGGCAGAAACCGATCTGCCAGAAGGTGCTTTCTCTATTCTGCCATGTCGCCGTGATGGTGCGGATCTGTTTACCACAGATGACCGCCTGAAACTGCTCAGTTTTACCGGCTCTCCGGATGTGGGCTGGCAGCTGAAAGCCAAAGCTGGTAAAAAACCGGTTGTACTGGAACTGGGTGGCAATGCCGCTTGTCTGGTGGATGAAGGTACCGATCTGGATGATGCCGTTGCCCGTATCGTATTCGGCGCGTATTACCAGTCGGGCCAGAGCTGCATCAGCGTACAGCGTATTATGGTACATGACAGCCTGTATGACGCGATGCGTGATAAGCTGACTGCGGCTGTTAAAGCTCTGAAAATGGGTGATCCGAAAGAGGAAGAAACCTTTATCGGTCCTATGATCTCTGAAAAAGAAGCTGAGCGCCTGCACGGCTGGATCAATGATGCGGTGGCTAACGGCGCCACTGTATTGTGTGGTGGCGAGCGTGATGGCGCTATGCTGCAGGCCACTCTGATGGAAAATGTTGGCAGCGATCAGACCGTAAACAACGAAGAAGCGTTTGGCCCGGTTGCCGTACTGTCTCGTTTCAGTGATTTTGATGCCGCGCTGGAAGAGATCAATAACAGTGATTTTGGTCTGCAGGCCGGTATTTTCACTAAGGATATCTACAAGGCGCATAAAGCCTGGGACGAACTGGATGTGGGCGGTGTCGTGATTGGTGATGTGCCTTCCTGGCGTGTTGATCATATGCCCTATGGCGGCGTAAAAGACAGTGGCCTGGGTCGTGAGGGCGTGCGCTACGCCATTGAAGATATGACAGAACTGCGTCTGATGGTACTGCGTAACCCTGAAGCGTAAGTTTTTCGTTCACCCTGCAGTCTGTTCCGGGGGCTTTGCTGTTATGCGAAGCACTCCCATCCCCGGTACTCATCCCCGGTGCTCATGTTTTACCCCGGAACAGACTCGTCTGCGGTATCCTTCAGTGATGTGTCAGGCCTCTGCCCGACATGGTAAGTGCATCACCTCCTGAAATAGCAACGACACCCTTTGCCAGAAATAGCAGGCCCTGTCATTCCAGATTGTCTTATTCGGAAACAGCCCACATGTCTACCCGAACCAAAACAGCACCCATGCCCATGCTACTGGCGATGGCGACAGCCAGTCCGGTTGCACTGAATATTTTTGCCCCGGTGATGCCTGAACTGGCCGAAAGCTTTGCTGCCGATCCGTTCACGGTACAACTGGGTTTTACTCTGTATCTGCTGACTCTGGCCATCGGTCAGTTCCTCAGCGGCCCACTGGCCGATCGTTTTGGCCGACGTCCGGTTCTGCTATGGGGATTTATTATCCATATTCTGGGTTGTCTGCTGGGAGCACTGGCAACGGATATTGCGCAGTTACTGGTCGGGCGTATTCTCCAGGCACTGGGAGGCTGCACAGGTATGTTGCTTGCCCGCAGTATTCTGGTACAGCAGCATGGCCGGGACCAGGCTGCGGGCTATCTGGGTTATATCACTCTGGGCATTGCGGCATCGCAGGCAATAGCACCAACCCTGGGGGGGTACCTGAACCTGACAGCAGGCTGGACATCCGTATTTTATCTGTCGCTGGTAATGGGATGTATGGTGTGGCTGGCCGCGATCTGGTATCTGCCCGAAGATGAATTATCGTCTGAGAAACGCAGTATTACTCAGGTTTTCAGCAGCTATCGCGAAGTCTTGCGTAATCGCCAGTATCTGATGATGGCAATGTCCAGTACCCTGATTGCTTCCTGCTTTTTCACCTTTATCACCAGTGCGCCCTTTGTTGTGGCGCAGAATCTGACCGGTGATTCTGCCGATTACGGTAACTGGTTTCTGATGGTGGCAGGCGGTTTTTTTGCAGGCAGTATGGTGGCTGGCAAAACCTCCGCTAAGCTGGGCGTTAACCGAATGATTCCCGCAGGACACTCTCTGTCTCTGCTAGCGGCCAGCCTGATGCTGATCATGTTTCTGTTGAGCGGTGTTTCTTATTTCAGTCTGTTTTTACCCATGGCGCTATTTACCTTTGGCCGAGGGCTTAGCCAGCCCAGTGCTCAGTCTGTTGCTATAGGATCAGTTGCCAGTGCGGCCACAGCCAGCGGCATGCTGGGCTTTATTCAGTTACTGGCGGGATCGGCTCTCGCACAGATTACGCCTCTGTTGATGCAGATTAATCTGATAATGCTGCCTGTTACCATGATTCTGGCTGTTGTACTGGCTTTACTCTGCTTTTATCAGAGTAAAAAATAGTCTGCCTGAACCCGGTTCAGCTTATATTTTAGTGATTGACTGAAAAATATCGAAAACGTCTCATTCTACCGTGCAACATCTCTCATGTTCTGGCAGTATCTCCCTGAATAACGGGAGGAAAAGCAGAGACTATGTTCAGTGTTGAAGAAATACAATCCAGAGCTGAAACCAACAGTCTGAGCCGCGGAGAAGCGCTTTACAGACAGGATAAAGTCAGTGTGATGCATCAGACTGATACGACCATAAAAGCCACTGTAACGGGGCAGCATAAATATGTTGTTACGCTGACTGCCACTGATCAGGGCATTAAAAACCTCTGCACCTGCCCTGCTGCCAGTTATCAGGATTTTTGTAAACATTGCGTTGCCGTCGCGTTGACGGCAATACACGGAGCCGCTACGGACCAACCCGCCCAGAAAGCGAAAAACAATCGTAAGATAGTAGAAGAGCAACAACTGCGTGAATTTCTGCTGAATAAATCACCAGAAGAGCTTACTGAATTATTAGTCGGTTATATTACCCGTATTCCTGAAGAGTGGGATAAGTGGCAACTCAACATTAAACTGGCCAATGGTGATCTTCCGGTCAGTGAAATCAAAAAAATGATCACTAAAGCACTCCCGTCCCGAACCATTCATCAGTGGCGCAAAGTAGGGGACTATTTCAGTAAAGCAGAAGCCCAGTTCGACTATCTGTTTCAACTGATTAGTACCATGAAGCCTCAGGGTCAGTGGAGCCTGATACTGCATGCCCTGAAGCGCCTGAATAAGGTGCTTGAACGTATTGATGATTCTGGTGGTTATCGCTTTGTGCTTGAGGAGCAGCTGATCCATAAACTGACGGCGCTATTTAATCAACTGAACTGGAATGATGAAAAAAAGGCTCAATGGCTATTTCAGCACCTTGACCAATCCGATATGAATGTCTTCCCTAATGTGCCCGATGATTTTTCACCATCAGACAGCGTTCTGGAGATATTCAGAGAACAGTGTGAACACCAACTGAAAGAACTTGCTGTCCAGCGTCCTGTTGTGAGCCAATCGGATCGCCATTTCGACTACTTCTGGAAGCTCAGCCGATACGGTAAGCCATTAATCGATAAAGCGATTGCAGATAACAACTGGCGGGAACATTGTCGGCTACTGGGACTCACAGCAAGCTATAGCTTTGATATGCTGAAGGCCTGTCAGATCTGTCTGGATAATAACGAGCCTTTTGATGCGGAAGACTGGTTATTAAAAGCGAAAAAGCTCTGCTGTTCTGAGCGAGAGGAAGAAGAGTGCAGGCAGTATGAGGTTAAGGTGAAATTCGCTCTGGATGAAGATCAGGCGGCCTGGGCACTGGCCTGGCAGATCTTTGAACAGAACCCTGGTTTTAACGCCTTCAGAAAGCTGCAAAAACTGGAGCAACAAACCGGCCATATTCAGGAAGATCTGGCGGAAAAAGCCGAAGCTATTTTACTTAAAGCCTGTATGCCTTCAAACCAGGAAAATCCGGAGTTTATCTCTCCGCTATTATCCGATGACGTGCTCTCACTCTATCTGGAGCTGAATCAGCTGGATAAAGCCCGCGCCTGGGCAAAGCAGCATAAAGCTTATCATAACAACCTGATATCACTGGCTAATCTGATTGTTTCACAACACCCTGAAGAAAGTGAAAACCTTTATTATCGGGTGCTGACATCCATCATCAGCCAGACCAATAATACAGCGTATCAGGATGCTATTGCGCTGTTGAAAAAGCTGGAGCTGATCCTGCAAAAGCACAACAGCAGCATGATGCCGTTACAGTCTTTGATACAGACATTGAGTCAGGAGTGTAAGCAGAAAAAAAATATGATTACGCTGCTGAAAAAACAGTTTGCTCAGTACTTTCCGGGCTGAATAGCGCTTATCGGACTGAGTAGCTCATCCAGGGCTGAATGGCCCTTATCGGGCTGAGTAACACTTCCTGGGCTGAGTAGCATCCTCGCCAGAGTGGTTTCAGATCTCCTGCAACATTCTGGCAACCAGTTCACTACGGGAACTGGCTCCGGTTTTCTGAAAAATATGATGCAGATGTGTTTTGACCGTTGCCAGCCCAAGCCCCAGATGACTGGCAATGGCTTTATTACTGGCTCCGCTGATAACCAGTTCCAGAGTATCCAGCTCCCTGCTGGTCAGCTGATAACGGTTGCTAATCTGTTCTCGCTGACGGTTACGTTCAGGCAGATAAACCGAATTCAGGGAGTATTCCATAAAGGGTTGCAGTTTTCTGAGCAGACTGAGTTCATCAGATGTGAAAGCCCCCAGCTTGTCGGTCCGGAGCATGCTTAATACTGCAACAATATCCCCATCCTGCCGGAAAAACATATCAGCAACATAGCGGTGATTATAAGGCTGCATAAACTCCTGATAATACAGTGTCTGCCGAAGCATATAAGGTGACATCTGAGAATCCAGAGTCACCACTGTCAGATCTTTATCAGCAAAGCGTTGCGGGTTCAGAGGGTCCAGACTGGCATAGGTGGCAGTGTATTCTTTTTCAATTGAAGGCTGCAGATTATACAGCACAGCGCCTTTGTGGCGCATATCTGGCTCTGTCAGAAAAAAGACAGAACCACTGAGAGTGACGACACTATTGATCAGTGACAAACTCTGATGCTGGAACTGATGAGGCAAAAGCTGATCAGACATAACGACTTTCTGCTCAGTCAGGGGTTAATTTTACTCAGATCATTTAACAGTATCATTAGCTGTTGCAGCTTTTCCTCTCCATACTTATCACTGAAAGCTTTATAGCGAGCATCTACTTCGGGACTCATTTTATCAAATAGCTCTCTGGCCTGGTCTGTAATGCTCAGCAGTGTACGTCGTTGATCTTCCGTCGATTTACGTCGTTGAATATATCCCTGCTGTTCCAGACGATTCACAATACCTGTCAGGCTGGGACTCAGTACACAACAAAGATTTGCCAGCTGTTTAGTTTCCAGCTCTCCATGAGCATGCAGAGCTCTGAGTATTCGCCACTGCTGTTCTGTAATTCCATTCTCCTGCAAAAGAGGACGGAAAAAATTCATACAGGCTTCACGGGCTTTTAACAGTTGAAGAGGAAGCGAATCGTCAAACTGGCGCATAATATCTCGCAAAAATAGTTAACATGTTCTCTTTATTTTGCGCATGCTATGAAAATATTCAAGCTCTGATTACGTTTATCTGACCAGGATCACTTATGAATCAGCATGTTATATATAAAAGGTAAAGGCTTCACAGAGTACCTGAAACAGCTCCTGCCACAAACATTCAGGAGTAACCGAGGAAATCGGGTTGCACTTATCAGTAGAATACAGAGGGAATCAATACAGGAATCAGAACGTTAAGAAAGATGGAGGCCGAGGTCGGAATCGAACCGGCGTACACGGAGTTGCAGTCCGCTGCATGACCACTCTGCCACCCGGCCATCTATTACATCTTAACTGGAGCGGGAAACGAGATTCGAACTCGCGACCCCAACCTTGGCAAGGTTGTGCTCTACCAACTGAGCTATTCCCGCTTCATAGAGAACCTGACAATTAAAACTGTCAGAATCTGGTCGAAAATAAAGCAACCACAGAATGGTGCCCGGAGCCGGAATCGAACCGGCACGGTGTTACCACCGAGGGATTTTAAGTCCCTTGCGTCTACCAATTTCGCCATCCGGGCAAAACTCTGAAATGGAGGCCGAGGTCGGAATCGAACCGGCGTACACGGAGTTGCAGTCCGCTGCATGACCACTCTGCCACCCGGCCTTTTCAGATACGTTCATAGTGGAGCGGGAAACGAGATTCGAACTCGCGACCCCAACCTTGGCAAGGTTGTGCTCTACCAACTGAGCTATTCCCGCAGAACGTGGGGCGTATTATATACAACCCTTAGAGATCGTCAATACTTTTTTCTCGAAAAATCTAAAAAAAATCATTAGCTTAGCTAACACACTGTTCTTACAGGCTACATGCCTGATTTCAGATCCGGCCATGCTGCTTTAAGGTACTGAACCATAGACCAGATTGTCAGAATCACAGAAACATACAGCACGGCCATACCTGCCCAGGCAATCTGAGTATCCGGAGCCTGTGTCAGCAAAATAAAAATAGCCAGCATCTGCAGGGTTGTTTTAGCTTTGCCAATCATGGACACCGCGATACTGGCTCGCTTACCCAGTTCAGCCATCCATTCCCGCAATGCAGAGATAACAATCTCACGGCCAATAATAATTAACGCAGGGATGGTCATCAGCAGAGAGGCATGACTTTCAATCAGCAGTCCCAGGGAAACAGCAACCATCAGTTTATCAGCAACAGGGTCAAGAAAAGCACCAAATGCAGTGGTCTGATTCAGCTTTCTGGCCAGAAAACCATCCAGCCAGTCTGTCCATGCGGCCAGAGCGAAAATACCAGCTGTGTAGTAGAGATTATTTTCCACCGGCAGATAAAACATCAGCACGACCAGAGGAATAAAGCAGATGCGTAACGCGGTAATAATATTTGGCAATTTCATGTAGCTTATTACTGTTCCGGATGTAAATGGTAATAAATCTGTTCAGCCAGGGATTTACTGATTCCTGATACTTTCGCCAGCTCCTGGATACTGGCATTTAATACTTCTCTCTGACCACCAAAATGACGAAGCAAAGCCTGGCGTCGTTTAGGACCTACACCTGGAATGGACTCAAAACGGGATGTCCTTCGCGTGTTATCCCTGCGCTGTCGATGACTGGCAACAGCAAACCGGTGAGCCTCATCCCGGACCTGTTCAATCAGGTGCAGTGCCTTGGAATCAGCTTCCAGATCAAACTCCTGATCATTATTTTCCAGATAAAGTGTTTCAAAACCCTGTTTTCGGGTACTGCCTTTCGATACGGCTAACAGGACAACATCAGTCACACCAAGTTCAGTAAATACCTCACGGGCCTGACTCAGCTGCCCTTTACCGCCATCAAGTACCAGAATGTCAGGCTTCTTACCATCACCACTCTGTAAACGCTTATAGCGGCGAGTCAGGGCCTGTTTCATTGCCGCATAATCATCGCCCGGAGTAATACCTTCAATATTGAACTTGCGATACTCACTCTTAATCGGGCCATCTTTTCCCAATACCACGCAGGAGGCAACTGTCGCTTCGCCAGAGCTGTGACTGATATCGAAACATTCCAGCCTATCCGGAGAAAAATCCAGCCCCAAAGCCTCTTTTAATGCTCTGAAGCGCCCCTCTAATGTCCCTTTCCTGCTCAGATGGCTGACCAGGGCCTGTTCAGCATTGGTTATCGCCAGTTGTACCCATCTTGCCCTGTGAGAACGGACGTTGCTACTCAGAGATGGCGACTTCCCTTTGTACAGCTCACCAATAGCAGCAATCAGCATATCGCCATCGCTGACAGCATGATTGCAGATAATCTCTGCGGGTATTTCCCTGTTGTCCGAGGCCAGATAATAATGATTCAGAAAGGCCTGCAAACGCTCTGCATCATTATCAGATAAGACATCAGAGGGGAAGTAATGCCGCGAACCTAACACCCGGCCAGCGCGAACAAAAAGCACTGAAACAGCAAAGCCGCCAGGACGGGATACCAGGGCAAAAACATCAGCATCGCCCTGCTCACCATACACATACTGCTGCTCCTGGATCTTTCTGAGCTGTATCAGCTGATCTCTCAGATGGGCAGCCAGTTCAAATTCCAGTGCTACCGCAGCAGCATCCATCTGTACCTGTAACTGTTCCAGCAGTTCATCACTTCGTCCCTGCAGAAACAGTTCCGCTTTACGTACATCCTGCTGGTAATCCTCATCACTGATCAGATCCACACAGGGTGCACTGCAACGCTCAATCTGATGCTGCAGACAGGGACGACTGCGGTTATTAAAAAAGTTATCGTCGCACTGACGCAGTCTGAATACTTTATGGATCATATTCAGAGTTTCTTTCACCGCCGTAGAATTAGGGTAGGGTCCGAAATAACGTCCTGAACGCTTTTTTCGCCCCCGGCTAAATTCTATCTGCGGATAATCTGAACGACTGATAAAAATATAGGGATAGGATTTATCATCCCGCATCAGAATATTAAACGGCGGGCGATGCTCCTTAATCTGGGTCTGTTCCAGCAATAACGCCTCGGTTTCACTGCTGGTAACAGTAAATTCGATACGGGCGATCTGAGACACCAGCGCCTGTGTTTTCAGGCTCAGTCCACTGGTGCGAAAATAGCTGCTGACACGATTTTTAAGGTTCTTAGCTTTCCCGACATATAACAGCTGCTCATCCTGATCATACATCCGGTATACCCCCGGATGAACTGACAGGGTCTTCAGGAAAGCTTTGGCATCAAACTCAGACATTCTCAGATAGATTCTGTATCCAGCATATTATGTCGAATGGCCAGATGGGTCAGTTCTACATCACTGGATATTTTTAATTTGTCAAAAATGCGGTAGCGGTAGGTATTTACCGTTTTAGGACTCAGAAAGAGTTTATCTGAGATTTCATTCACTTTATGGCAGTTCACAACCATCAGAGCGATTTGCAGTTCACGGTCGGATAACACATCGAACGGGTTCTGATTACCCGGCATCATCTGCTTAAGAGCAACCTTCTGTGCTACTTCAGCACTGATATAATTCTGTCCTCGGCTTACCTGACGAATGGCCTGCACCATTTCAGCAGGGTCAGTTCCCTTGGACAGGTAACCGGCAGCCCCGACTTCCAGCGAGCGTACCGCATAGGTTTCTTCAATCAGGGCTGATAACGCGATGACCCGGCATTCAGGGTGCATGCGCACAATCTTGCGCGTAGCTTCCAGTCCACCAATTCCCTGCATTTTAATATCCATCAGAACCACATCCGGTTCAGTCTCCCGAACCATCTGCACCGCTTCTTCGCCGCTGGCAGCTTCACCAACAATATCTATCCAGTCTTCGTCAGCCAGCATTTTTGACACAGCAGCGCGCACAATGTGATGATCATCAACAATAAGCAGCTTAACCATATCAACCCCTGCAGGAACAAACATATTGAAAACATAGGCTTATAGATAACACTCTGGTGTTACAACTGCAATCTAAATTACCTTTATTTTTTGTTAATGTAACCGCCAGAACCGGGAATTATCCGGTAAAAAAGGGTTTTCATTAACTGATCCTGATCAACAGTACTGCGCGGCTATTCTACTGATTACCGATACCGTGCTGACGCAGCTTATTCGCAATCGTAGTATGAGACACTCCCAGGCGTTTAGCCAATAATCTGGAGCTTGGATGATCAGGATATAAAGCAGCCAGAATCTGTCGCTCGATACGTCCGGTTATTTCAGACCAGGAACCAGTCATATCAACTTCGGCTCCATTACTGTTATTCAGTGCCGGCAAACGGATATCGGATGTACGTATTTCCTGACCATCACACAGGGATACTGCCTGATACAACACATTTTCAAGTTGACGCACATTGCCGGGCCAGTGGTAGTTTTTCAGCAGAATAACCGCATCTTCATGCAGATCAGGCAGTTCACTGCCAATCTGGTGGCAAGCCCGATCAATAAAGCGCAACGCCAGATCCAGAATCCCTTCCTTACAACTGCGTAGAGGAGGAATCGTCAGAGACAGTACATTCAGGCGATGGAAAAGGTCATCGCGGAACGCACCCTGTTCACACAGCTCAGACAGATCTTTCTGAGTCGAGCAGATGATACGCACATCTACCTGAATTTCATCATCACTGCCAACCCGGCGAAAACGTCCATCCTGCAAAAAACGCAGCAACTTCACCTGCAGATGCGGACTCATCTCACCCACTTCATCCAGAAAAATAGTGCCACTATTCGCCAGATCCAGTAATCCCAGTTTGCCTTCTTTGCGAGCACCTTCAAATGCTTCTGGCGCATAGCCAAAGAGTTCACTTTCCGCCAGATTATCCGGCAGAGCCGCGCAATTGAGCACCATAAAAGGCGCTCGTCCCCTGGGGCTGCCCAGATGAGCGGCACGAGCCAGCATCTCTTTTCCGGTGCCCGTTTCACCCTGAATCAGCAAAGGGGCATCCAGAGGAGCCATGCGTTTCGCTTCCCGGATCAGACTCAGCATTTTTGGAGCCTGTATCTGAATACCATCAAAACCATAGTCTTCATGTTTCTGAATGGCATAAATCCGTGCCCCCAGAGATTCCACAGGATGCAAAGAGATCACAGCGCCAGCTGCTTCCTTTCCATTCAGCTTATCTTCGAGGTAAATCGGGGATATATCTGCCAGAAAGGCATCACCGCGCACTTCCACCCTGAGACCATTCAGACGCGATTCCAGTCTGGGTAGCAGGGTTTCCAGATCCAGGTTTTTAATACGTTTGGTCAGAGACATGCCTGGCACTTCATCCACCCGGACACCAAGCACTTTCCCTGAAGCAACATTAGCCACCACAACCCGTCCGTCACTGTCTACTGAGAGTACAGGAATATCCAGTGACTGAAGCAGAATATCCAGTTCAAAATGACGTCGTTCACTGGGGATCAGATTGATACGGCGTACCTTGTACACGCCAGCAATTTTCTCCAGTCGTCCTCTTACACTCTGCAGCTGCATATTGAGCATACCCGGCATATAAAGGTAAATTGCATTGCCTTTATCTCCACCGGCCTCTGCACGAGAAACGTTAATACGAAACTCAACAAATACTTCGAGGATATCGCGCATGATGCCCACGCGATTCTGACAGACAATCTCTAAACGCATTAGCCGATGTTACCCTGTGGTTACTGTGTAAATCATTTTATACAGTATGGCTGTTAAATACATCTTTTGCTGGAAAAATAAGAATTTACTTAACTTTAATATCGGTATCGCAAGTCTGAATAAAACATAATAAAGAGGGATGGCAGGACCAGAGAGAGCAGAAGACCCTCTCTGTTTATCGTAGAATAATGTTCAGCAACCAGTAATCAAAGCATGCAGACGACACCAGTTCCTTTCAGTCCACAATAGCCACCCGGATTCTTATCCAGGTACTGCTGATGATATGGCTCCGCATAATAGAAAATCGGTGCCAGAGCGATCTCTGTAGTAATCTGTCGGTAACCCGAGTCTGTCAGACGGCCCTGGAATTGTTCAGCACTGGCTCTGGCCAGTGCCAGATCATCCTCATTAAACAGATAGAGGGCTGAACGATACTGTGTGCCCTGATCATTCCCCTGTCTCATACCCTGGGTTGGATCATGTTCCTGCCAGAAAATAGCCAGTAACTGCTTTAATGAAATTTTTTCCGGGTCCCATGCCACAGCAACCACTTCAGTATGACCGGTTTTCCCGGTACAGATTTCATCGTAGATTGGATAAGGCGTGAAACCACCGGCATAACCCGATGCTGTCGCAATCACGCCTTCTGTCTGCCAGAAAAGGCGTTCAACACCCCAGAAGCATCCCATCCCGACAATCAGTTTATTGGGATGATTCATCACCTCGGATACCTTACCAGCAAAAATCGTATGATCCGCAATATCGAAGCTATAATCGTCGCGTCCGGGCAGGGCATCATGCTCCGCAACCATTTTTGTTTTTTCAGTATGAAACACAGGGAATACTCCGTATGATGCTCGAAAAAATTAATCCGGGATTAGCAAAATGAGTGTAACACCAGAAAGTCATTCCGTCTGTCCTTGCCAGTCCGGCAAAGTTTTTTCAGAGTGCTGTCAGCCATTTGTTCAGAAAGAACAGCTACCGGAAACAGCGGAAGCTCTGATGCGCTCCAGATATACAGCCTACGTTGCTGCGGATCTGAATTACCTACAAGAGACCACGCAGGAAGCGATGCGTTCAAAGTATGATTTTGTCGCACTGAAAAAATGGGCAGAAGAATCAGAATGGCTGGGACTGACGGTCCATTCCTCAACAGAAGACGGCGATACCGCCCGGGTACAGTTTACAGCCAGATACCGTGATAACGACACCATCATCCGTCACTCTGAAGACTCTCAGTTTATCAGACAAGATGGCCGCTGGTTCTTCGTACAGGGTAAAGACTTTACACCACCGGCTGAAAAGGCTCCGGGACGTAATGATCCGTGCTTATGTGGCAGTGGTAAAAAATACAAGAAATGTTGTCTGAATAAGTAAGACCGAGCATCAGATAGCCAGTGAATTTTCGGGTTCCTGCACGCCTGAGCAGGAACCTTGAGCGACCATCTTTTCTTCATCTGTTGCATACTATCTTATCTTTTAAGCGACATCACTCCAGATCTGAGCAACATAATTCCGGGTTTCTCCGGGCGCTTTTTCCAGCCAGTGACTACCGTATTTTTTCTGAGCATTACGCACATTACCCTGCCCCCAGTTATAGGCAGCCAGAGCCGTAGGCCAGTCGCCAAACTGACGCTTAAGACGAGTCAGATAATCCGCAGCATAATCAATGCTGGCATTAGCATCCAGAGGATCGACATCCGGATGCCAGCGGGGAACAATCTGTGCAATACCCACAGCACCGGCAGAACTGATAGTTTTTCCACTAATAATATCTTCCCGATAACGCGATTCCTGCCAGATGAGTCTGGCCAGCAGGTTCTCTGGCATATCATGCCGGGCTTCTGCTTTATAGATACGACTCAGCCAGGGACGTGCTGTTGCTGGTGGTGTCCACTTTCCAGAACCGTGTGGTGAGTATTCATAAGCTTGCTCAGCCGGTTCTCTTTCTCCTTTACCGGTAAACTGGCGAAATGCTCGCTCAAACACTTGTCCGGCTAATAATGTTTTCAATGATGTTGTTTTCAATGTACCAGATGCCAGCTTACCGATCAGTCCAGGAATCCGGGCTAATACTTTCCCAATCAGCCATTTCATCAACATCTTTTTAATCATCTGTTCTTGCCTGCCTCATATTTTAAAACTCAAAACCATCAAACACCTGGCAATACGCCATTGTTATCAGCTTATCCGACTAAAAATCAAAAAGCCCGATATCAGAGATACCGGGCTTTTGACAACAGAGTACAAGAAAAGTCTCTTTTGGATTCAAGTCAATACGAGCAATAGGCTATAGCGCTTCAGGCGTCTGTTCTTCTGCCAGCTGTAACTGACTAAGCACCAGCATCTGTTGCTCTTCTTTCAGCATAAAGTGAGGTTCACGACTGGATAACACATCATAGACAACCCCGAATTCAAGCACGCTTTGTACGTAGCTACGAGTCTCTTTAAATGGAATGACTTCAATCCAGATATCAAGAGGCAGATCACCTCTTTCAGCCAGCCACTTTTTCACCCGGTGTGGACCGGCATTATAAGCGGCAGTGGCATAAATCCGGCTGCCGAAGCGTTCTTTCATCTGAGCCAGGTAAGCTGTGCCCAACGCAATATTTATATCCGGGTTATACAGTTGCTGTTTTCCTTTATAGGGCTGCTTAATACGTTTCGCTACACTGCGAGCCGTACGAGGCATCAATTGCATCAACCCCCTGGCCCCCACGCCAGATTGAGCCACAGGGTTAAATGCGCTTTCTTTACGGGTAATAGACAGCGCCCAGTTCAGAGGAATACCGCTTTTCTCGGTATGTTTCTGATACAGCCCGAAATACTGTACAGGGAAGCGAATATCCAGGTCATTCCATTTTCGTATCTTCGCAGCGCCATAGATCGCTACAGAGTGCCACTTCCATTCATCGGCCAGGTACGCAAGAGCATGCTTACCATTCAGATCCAGAGTCTTAAAAAGTCGGCTCCATTCCGCCCTGGCATAATACATATGATTATGATGTATCAGCTCCTTCATACGCAGCACAGCATCATGACCAGCAACGTCCTGACGGATTTTTTCCGGTATATTCGCCTTTTCATAGTTCATAGTGAACTTAACGCCCAGCTGGTCAGAAGCCAGGAAGCCATAATAGCTTCTGTCTTTTGCAATTCTGGCAAATGACAGTGTCTGATTACTGCCAGTCAGATGCTGTGCTGCAACAGCCTGCCAGTATGCCCAACGACTGGACATCTTCAGCTCGTCAGGCAGACGATCAATACAATCAGATACCAGCTGCCAGTTCTGTGCCGCCAGTGCCAGCCGAATACGCCATTCAGTTACCTCCGGATACAGAAACTCCGGGTCCAGCTGAGCAGTAAGAAGATCAGCATCTTTAACAAAGTTGGCTGAAAGCCGAATACCAAAGTACTCATTCAGAGATTTCAGCCGACTATCACTCATGGTGACATCTTCTCTGACAATCAACCAGCGTCTTGCTGCTTCTTCCAGCTGTTTACCTGCCATACGCCGCACAGCATAAGTCACTATGATGTTATGGTGGGAATTCTCTTTTTCAAAGACACCTTTTTTAAGATAACGGGCCGGGTTGGTACGTACTTTCCAGAACATCTCAGCATCCTGCTGAGCTTTCCTGTCCTTAATAAATGTCTGAGCATAACGGGCCAGTTTAAAATCCCGCTCTTCCACTGCATTCCAGAAACGGGTCTCAGCCAACTGTGAATTCATACCGCCTGCCGTTAGCCAGCGTTTAAAAACAGAGTTACAGCTGTCAGGCTGAGAATACCCCTGCTGCCACATACCGCTGATGTCCCGCATCAGATCATCCGGAATCTTTTGTTTCTTCTTCAGAGAATTCAATGCTGCTTTAAGATTCAGACAACGATAATGGTTACCTCTGACCGGGTATGACTGATAAGCCTTGAGATAACCGCTCCAGTCTTTTCTGGCAGCAAGAGAAGATAACCAGCGTTGCTGCAGGCGAGAAACAGGCGGCAGTTGCTTATTCTCCAGAATAAAGCGATCAATCTCTTCGGCAGAAATATTGTTAAGATCAAGAGAATAAATCTCAGTCTGCAGATAAACCTGCAGAGGGTAGCCCTCCAGAAGAGGATAAATACGTTTAGCGTCTGCCAGTTTTTTCTTTTTGATCGCAGCCATCGCCTGCTGATAAAGCTTACGTTGCTGTTCAAGCTGTTCAGTCTGTTTTTTATCAGAAGTCGCAGAGGTTGTTTTCGTATCGGATTTCGCAGCAGCATCTTCAGCAGATAATACATAACCACTGCTAAGCGTCGCTAACAGAACAATAGAGGTCAGGACGGTATTTTTCCGAAAAATACCGTTAAACAGTGATGCAGGCATTAAGCCTCTCCACAGGTCTTTTGTCAGTCCACAGGCCTGACAGATGTATCACCCCGGATTATCTATAACTCTCTGATCTTTAGTAACATTATTATGATCAGAACGTCCGGCCTTAATGTTACTGTAATCCATCTTTATTAAACGAACAAATTAATCCTGTTAAAAAAATGTTCTGCCGGATTACACTGGCAGAACATCTTAATAACATAGCCCACACAGACTCATATCTGTGTCAGACATACTCAGAGTATTGCAACTTTATCCAGGATAAAACATCAGCGGGTACGCGCGAGTGAAGGATATCCTGTACTAATAGATAAAACAGCCACTAAAGCTAATAGCCAGCAATACTGAACAGAAGAGACCAATTCTAATGGTGAAATGCTGGCAATGGATGCCGCTAACAACATTTGCGCGCCCCATGGGATAATGCCCTGTACCACACAGGAAACAATATCCATCAGACTGGCACTTCGTCGGGGATCAACGCCGTAACGTTGTGCAATCTCTTTAGCCAGCCCTCCGGAAATCACAATAGCGACGGTATTATTCGCAGTACAAAGATTGGTTAATACAACAGATAAGCTGATACTGATCTCTCCTGCTCTGGCAGAGCCTTTCTGACTGAAAGAGCTAATTTTATAAGCCAGCCATTCCAGTCCTCCATGAGCCT
Source organism: Oceanospirillum sediminis (assembly GCF_014164585.1). Lineage (GTDB taxonomy): Bacteria > Pseudomonadota > Gammaproteobacteria > Pseudomonadales > Halomonadaceae > Oceanospirillum > Oceanospirillum sediminis. The sequence continues at coordinate 62,010 of NZ_JACJFM010000017.1, forward strand.
TCATTAAAGCTCCCAGCCCACCAATCAGCAGTGACAGAATCAGTATTTCCTGCATACTGGTATAACCGTTATAAATATCTTTGGACCAGTTCGCCAGAGAATAGTCACCGGGCTGGATTAAACCAATCAAACCTGCAGCCAGAATACCGGTAAATAAAACCAGCATGACATTCATACCAGTGATGGCCAGTATAAGTACCAATAGGTACGGGAGTAGCGCAATAAGATCGTAATCACCGGGGGGGGGGCACTTGTACACTCTGCCCTTGAAAATACAGCCAGATAATCGTTAGTAATGCTGCTGGTAAGGCAATACGCAGATTTAAACGAAATTTATCGCGCATATTACAACCCTGAGTTCGGGTTGCAGCAATCGTTGTATCAGAAATAATGGACAGATTATCGCCAAACATGGCACCACCTATTACAGCGCCCATTGTTGCCAGTACAGGTAAATCAGTCGCTTCTGTTAATCCAATGGCAACAGGGGCAATCGCTGCAATAGTCCCCATAGAGGTTCCCATAGCCGTTGCAATAAACCCTGCAATCACAAATAACCCGGGTAACACCCACTGAGCCGGAATCACACTTAACCCCAGATTAACAACAGCATCAACGCCACCAACAGACTTTGCTACGCTGGCAAAAGCACCTGCCAGCAAATAAACCAGCACCATAGTAATAATGGTGTTATCACCCACTCCCTGAACAAAGGTATTGATCCGCTCATTCAGGTGTTTGTTTTTCAGTCCCCCCAGATTGAGAAACAGTGCCAGAGCGATGGCTGGCAAAATCGCTACCGGAGCTGAAATTTGATAGAAAGCAAAATCAGTTCCCTGCGACTGATAAAACAGCCCGCTACCAATAAACAAACTCAGAAATAACAATATGGGTAGCAGGGCTACAGGAGAGTTTTTCATTTAACACACCTGAAAATATCGACTAAAGTTTAAAGGCGCGCAATTATAAGAAATAAAAAACACTTTTCTAATAATATTTAGAAATATAAAAACAACCAGATGCAAAAAACGGGCTATCCATCACTCTGTTTCTGCCATATATCAAGACCATCCACTGCAAAATGATAGCGATCTGATACTCTGAGGATACTTTCAACACTGGTTCAGTGTTTCTTTTACCTGTATCTTTCCGCTTCTTCACCTGATTTTCAGAGCCCGTACTTGCCATGACATCGTCACTACCAATCTATGAACGCCTGCCCGATCTGCTGGAGCAGTTGAAAGAACAGGAGATCACTCTGCTCAGTGCCGAGCCTGGTGCAGGTAAAACAACTCGGGTCCCCGTCTGGCTCCAGCAACAAACTCTGTTTGCTGACAGCCGTATTCTCATGACAGCCCCCAGAAGGATTGCTGCTCAGGCCTCAGCCGGCTATATGGCTGAACTGCTGCAGGAAAAAATCGGAAACACCATAGGTTATCGGGTAAAAGGCGATACCTGTGTCAGTGCTGGGACACGGGTTGAGATTATCACCACCGGTGTACTGCTACGTATGCTACAGAGCGACCCATTACTGGAAGGTATTGAGCTGGTTATTCTGGATGAGTTTCACGAACGCACCATAGAAAGCGATCTGATCCTGGCCATGCTACGTCAGATGAATCTGTTATACCGGGAAGACAACCCGGTCCGGATTCTGATTATGTCAGCCACTCTGGCCAGAGATGAACTGGAACAGGCTCTGGCCACTGATGTAATTTTCTGCTCTGGCAGAACCTTTCCTATCGAACATCATTACCTGAAAAACAGTACCCGCCTGTCTGAGCGACTGGATAAGGTTCCTGAACTATGTGAACACGCACTGACTTACCATGATGGTGACCTGCTCTGCTTTCTGCCGGGTATTTATGAGATTGAGAAAACACGCTCGGCGCTGGAACCTTTTTGTAACCGGCAGGGATACACTTTACGTGCCCTGCATGGTCAGCAGAAACTGACAGAGCAACAACAGGCACTATCACCATCAACACAAAGACGCATTATTCTGGCAACCTCCATTGCAGAAACCAGTCTGACCATCGAAGGCATCACTCTGGTTGTGGACAGTGGACTGGCCCGTGAAGCCCGCTTCGATAAAAAAACGGGTCTGAGCCAGCTTCATACCCGCTCCGTCACTCAGGCAGAAGCCAGACAACGTGCCGGGCGGGCGGGCCGTACCCAGACAGGCCATGTGTTTCGTTGCTGGAGTGAAGAGCAGCATCCGTTGCTGGCCAGTCAGTCAGAACCTGAAATTAGTCGTCAGGATCTCAGCCCGATCAGTTTTCAGCTGATTCAGTGGGGCAGCGATGATTATCAGGAATTCGACTGGATTACGCCGCCAGAGCAGACTCGCTGGCAAAGCGCCCTGACTCAGCTCAGTCGCTTGAGACTGATTGAAAAAGAAGGGCATCAGTATCAGCTCACCAAAGATGGTCAACAAGCAGCCCGGTTGCCATTGCCCGCTCATCTGGCAAAAGCCTGGCTCAGGCTGTCAGACTCTGAACAGGTGCCACAGCACCATGCCGCCTGGCTGATTGCGATGCTCCAGGAGCAGAGTAAAACAGACGGTTCTGATCTGCTGACGGCACTGGAGATGATAATCTCGCAACCCGGACTGCCACTGCATCAGCGATGCCGCCGAACAGTCAGTCAGCTGACCCGCTCTGCCAGCGCCTCTGGCAAAATATCCTCTGCTGATCTGATACAAACAATGGAACAGCCACAGGCACAAAAAGCGTTACAGGCAGCTCTGATCAGTGCATTCCCATTGCAGGTTGCCCGACAATCTGCAACACCATCAAATGGTAAAACCCTGTTTAAACTGGCTAATGGCCGGCAGGCTGAACTATCACAGGCTGTTGATCATCACTGGTTACTGGTCTTGCAAACCCGCTCCCGCACCGATCAGGAGCGGGATAAAATAACTTTATGGCTGCCGGTTGAAGAAAGCATCATATTCCGGACACTGGAACACCTGATTTCCACAAGCAGTCACTGCCAATGGCAGGATAACCGCCTGCTGAATCATGAGACAACCACATTGGAAAGACTGGAACTCAGTCAGAAGCCCGGCCAGTCACTATCCGCCGAGCTTTGTATACAAGCAGGTCTTGAACGTTTTATACAGGGCGGACTGAAAGCATTGCCCTGGGATGAGCACTGCGATGCTCTCTACCAGCGTCTGCAATTTGCTTATCGTCAGCAGCCAGAGCACTGGCCTGATGTTAGTGAAGATACCCTGAAACAAACTGCACAGGCGTGGCTTGCCCCTTATCTTAACGATGTCAGCAGCCAGAAAAAATGGCAACAGCTCCCCACAACACAGATATTAGTGTCACTGCTGAGCTGGGATAAACAACAGCAACTGACTCAGTCAGTACCGGAATATTTTACCGCTGCCAGTGGACGCAGAGTGCGTCTGGATTACAGTGAACACCGACCAGTGATGCATGTAAAACTGCAGGAAATGTTCGGCACCCATGACGTTGGCAATATCCTGAACAGCGAAGTGAATATCAGCCTGCTATCACCAGCGGGAAGGCCTTTAGCAGTGACTGCCAGCCTGCCAACCTTCTGGCGGGATGTCTATCCGGAAGTACGTAAGGAGATGAGGGGGCGCTACCCGAAACATCCCTGGCCAGAAGACCCTATAACGGCACAAGCCACACACAAAACAAACCGTCAGCTGAAAAAATAGCTCTGTGGAACCGAAAAGTGAAAGAAGCAGATAGCTGTTAATCATCCTGGACCAGCCAGAACAGACCGAATAGCTTTTTTAACCGGGCACGGATGCCTCCATGCTCTGCTTCAAAAACAAGCATAGGGGCATCCGGAACAATCTCTGGTTCTGACTGAACAGGTTCACTGTTAACAGCAGGATGCTCTGGCTTCCGTCGCCCAGATACTGCTCTATGCTTTTTTCCAAGTGTATTGCACACATCTTACCCTCATCGGATACAAGTCAATACATAATAAAATACAGGTATGGTTAGTTTAAGGAGCTTTTAAAACAGCATAGAGACAGTTGTTTCGATACGTCCAATGAAATTCTGACAGAAAAAACAGGATCAGTCGTCGCTCAGATCTGAGCTGAATTCTTCCAGCAGTTCCAGAATCTGCACATCATAACGCTTATACCAGCGCTTACGTGCCCGGTCATGAGCCGCAACATAAACCGGATGTTGCTGAAAGGCTTCAATCTGCTCTCGGGACTCCCAGTGAGAGATAAAAATTTCAGTGTCGCCTTCACTGACTGAGGTATATTGCTTACAGCCAAACTCATTGATTGCCAGCTCACGAATTCTGACGGCTGTCATATCGTACTCTGCATCCACACGTTTAATTTCGGCTTTAAAAATAACGGTGTACATAATGGCTGATCCTTGACCGACTGTAGATTATTCTGATGACTTTATGGTCATATTGCCCAAAAAGGCCCAGAAATTTAACACAATTGATTAATTACAGATACCCGTTTATGCCAAAATCCCCAGAAGAAAAGCAGGGAAATAAGAAAAAGCCGAAAATACATCCCCCCTGGCCATAAACAAGAAAAGTCCGTAACCTGCTCGTATTCAGGTTACGGACAATGGGCTTAAGCGGGACGGCTTAAACAAATTTTTTCATAAGCTCAGAGATAAGACTTTTACTTTTACGCGGCCTCTGTTGCCCGAGCGGCCAGCACCGGACTCACGGCTGCCAGTACTGCATTCAGGTTTGCTGCAACAGTATCTTCACTGACCGATACTCCGTAATGCGGCTGACCTGCGACCTGAGCCTTGATATAAGTAACTGCTTTCGCATCACTGCCAGATGACAGGGCGTGCTCGCTGTATTCATTCACTTCTACAGCATCACCCAGCTCAGCCTGTAACGCCTGAGTCAGAGCATGAATAGCACCATTGCCTTCACCGGAAATCTCCTGCTCCTGACCGTTCTGACGGATCACAGCAGTCAGATAATCTTTGTCGCTACGCTCCAGCTTGTAACTGACCAGGGTCGCACACTCCGGATTGTCCAGGTATGCCTGATTAAAGGTTTCCCAGATCTCTGCAGATTTCAACTCACGGGATTCATTCTCAGTTCTGGCCTGCACTTTCTTCGCAAATTCGACCTGCATCCAGCGAGGCAGTACCAGCCCATACTCACTTTCCAGAATATAGGCCACACCACCTTTACCAGACTGGCTGTTAATGCGAATCACAGCTTCGTAACTTCTGCCCAGGTCACGAGGATCAATCGGCAGATACGCAATATTCCAGTGATCACCTTCATCATAGCGATTCAGACATTTCTTAATCGCATCCTGGTGGCTACCAGAAAATGCGGTGTATACCAGTTCACCAATATAAGGATGGCGAGGATTCACCGGAATGTTGGTACAGGCCTCAACCACCTCAACAATTTCTTCAGCACCAGACAGATCCAGTTGTGGGTCTACCCCCTGGCTGTACAGATTCATAGCCATAGTGATGATATCCATATTACCGGTACGCTCACCATTGCCCATCAGAGTGCCTTCAATACGATCCGCGCCCGCCATAACACCCAGCTCAGCAGCCGCAACGGCACAGCCCCGGTCATTATGAGTATGCAGACTGATCTCGATGCAATCCCGGTGTTTAATTTCACCACAGAACCACTCGATCTGATCGGCAAAAATATTTGGTGTCGACATTTCAACGGTAGCAGGCAGATTCAGAATAATCTTATTATCCTGACTCGGCCCCCATTCCTGGACCACGGCGTTACAGATCTCAACGGCAAAATCCAGCTCAGTACCGGTAAAGCTTTCCGGCGAATATTCCAGACGCCATTCCGTGTCGGTGTGATGACATACACGCTCTTTCACCATACGTACGCCGGACACAGCAATATCAACAATCTGTTCGCGCTCCATGCAGAAAACCTGCTCACGCTGTACTGTCGATGTTGAGTTATACACGTGAACAATCGCTTTTTTCACACCCTGCAACGCTTCAATCGTACGATCAATCAGATGCTCACGGGCCTGCGTCAGTACCTGTACGGTGACGTCATCCGGGATCATATTTTCATCAATCAGTGCCCGGACAAAATCAAAGTCCGGCTGAGATGCGGCAGGGAAACCGACTTCAATCTCTTTGAATCCCAGTTTAACCAGTAAAGAAAACAGTCGCTTCTTCTGCTCTACAGTCATAGGGTCAATCAGAGCCTGGTTACCATCACGCAGGTCAACGCTGCACCAGGTCGGTGCTTTATCGATGGTTTTATCCGGCCACTGACGGTTCTCAATTTTAACCGCAGGGAAAGGGCGATATTTCTTATGGTCAAAACGGTTCACGGTGAATTCCTTATTTATCATCACACCAAAAATAATATGCTGGCAGGTGCAAATACGCTGCCCTTATCAGCTGGCTCTTATGAAGCACTATACTGCACAGAGACAGGTTTCCTTATGGGACACCCTGGCTAATCTCTGTTCTCTGCCAGCGGAAATAAGTATAACGAAATCACCGCGCACAATAATTGCGAATATTGCGTATTTTTCTCATAATTACGCAATAAATAATCACATAAAAATATATTTACAACAAAAAATTGCACATCATAAAAATATAACGCTATATTAATAAAAAACATAAGTGAGTATTCCCGTGAAACTGGACAGAACCGATAAACGCATTCTGGATGAGCTGCAGAAAGACAGCAGCATCAGTAATCAGGATCTGGCAGAAAAAGTAGGTCTGTCACCCTCTCCCTGTTCCCGCCGGGTAAAACATCTGGAGGATGAAGGCTATATTGATCACTACGTTGCCCGACTGAATCAATCCAAACTGGATCTGAAACTCACCGCCTATATACAAATCGCTCTGGACCGACACACTCCGGACCGCTTTAAAGCTTTTGATGACACCGTTAAAAACTGCCCGGAGGTTGTTGAGTGCTATCTGGTAACAGGACAATCCGCTGATTACACCGTCAAGGTGATCGTACCGGATATGGAGTACTACCAGGAGTTTCTGCTGAATACCATCACACAGATTCCGGGCGTCACCGGAGTGCATTCCAGCTTTGTGATGCGCAAGGTCGTTGATAATACAGAAGTGTCACTGAAGCATCTGAATAGCACCTGAATTCCCCTGATACACAGCTCAGAGCTGGTAACCCAGCAGAACCACTGCAACAGGCACAGCCAGTACTGCGAGCAGGGTCTGAACAGAAATAATGGAAGCGATCAGCGGAGCATCGCCTCCCATCTGTTTAGCTAATGGGTAGCCTGCCGTCGAAGTAGGTGCTATCGCAAATAATACCGCAATCACAATAAACTCTTCAGGCAATCCGGCGAGATACGCAACACTCCAGGTAACCAGAGGGAATATCAGCATTTTTCCGGTACAAGCCATCAGAACAGGCATCAGCTGACGACTCATACCGGAGAATTGTAAACCGGCACCAATGCATAACAACACAATGGGCAAAGCAGCCTGCCCTAACTGACCAGTTAACTCATAGAGCACAGGGTCACCACTCATGCCCAGTACATTAACCAGAAATCCAGCTGACATTGACATAATTACCGGGTTTCTGGCGGTATCCAGCAGAATAGCAGACAGGCTTTTCTTATTCTGCCCCAGCAGAACAGACATCATAAAAACCATTACGACATTGGAAAACGGCACCAGCACCGCCGTTGCCACCGTTCCGGTGGCGGCTCCACTAGCGCCAAATAGCTGAGCACTGACCGCCAGAGGAATAAAAGTATTATGTCGCCCGGCTCCCTGAATAACAGAGGTAAGAGCAGCAGACGCTATACCCGACACTCTCCCCCAGATCCAGGCCAGAGCCACCGCAGCCAAAAAACCGGCCAGAAGCGCAATTGAAAAATCAATAATCCCCGGATGCCCAATTTGTACCTGAGAGGTTTTATAAAACAGAAATGCAGGAAACAGCACCCAGTATGTTAACTGGCTAAGATGATTCCAGAACCCGGCATCTTTAATAAACCTCCACCGAAGAACAGCACCCAGAAGAATGACCAGAAATACAGGCAGAACAAGCAATAAAAGAGTCATAGCAGCACACAAAACCGGTAACACATTCGGATTAAATCAGAACAGCCGGACTGAAACAGAGAAGAGAACCATGCCAACCACCATCGGCACGGCTGACACGTAAGGTCGATAAGCCCTGAAAGTCAGCAATTTATGCTGACTTATACGCCAGGATACAGAGCCATCACTCCAAGACGACTTATCAGAAGTAAAACAGCAACGATGCGGGCTGCTGAGTCACCGCTATAATTTTTCCAGCACAACACGGGACCAGATAATATTTTCTTTACCCTGTATAAGGCCGGGAAAATGCTCCAGATGCATCATACATTTAAAACCTGCTCGTAGAAACTGCGCTATCGTTTCATCAGCATCGGTTGGATAAACACAGCTTCCCATGCCCATAGGGCCATTTCTCAGGGATAAAGCACACCGACCACCGGGTCTTAATAGCTCACCGAAACGCAGAACAGTAGACTGCCGCTCTGTTTCATCCAGATGGTGCCAGACACCTTCGGCCAGAATAAAATCAAATGACGCTTCCTTTCCATCCAGACATGCCAGCCCCGGCATCTGGCACTGATGCCAGTTAATCGCCTGATCACTATATGCGGTCTGTGCAGCAGTAAGAAAAATATCCAGGGGTTCTATCGCAGTGACGTTATATCCCATATCAGCCAGGGCTGCAGCATTCTGACCAGCTCCAGCGCCAACATCCAGAATGCGGGCAGGAAACTCAGGCAGATAATCAATAAACGCCTGGCATACCACCCGAAAGTCCATAGATTGACTGCTTTCAACAAACCGGCTGGCAAATCTCTCGTAGCCAGCGGTTCCTGTAACCTGACTCATAATCTCTCCATAGTTCATGATAGTACCAGCGTGCATTCTAATACCTGAGCGGATTAGTTAGGAACATATCATTTATAGGAATCAACGTCTTAAACTGGCACTGAACAAGATATTTCAGGTATAAAAACCAGCACAGACTCAAAAGCTGTCCAGCTGGATAAACAGAAGATTCCATCTATTCAGATCATGTATTCAACATAGTGCATATCGTATAAAGCACCAACAAAAATTCTTCCGTTATTTTCACTCTGATGATTCCGTTACAAAGAATCATCGGCAGGAACAGACAATACCGGCTATGGTGAATTGAAGCATCGCTGTTGCGTATCAGGACAGAGGTGATCAGGAAAAACCCTATCTCAAAAGACAGGGTTTATCAGCAATCAGAAGAAAAACAGGGCATCTTTTTTTATTCAGGATACAGCGGTTATCAGAAAAAAGCGTACTTAATACCAAGACCTAACAACATACTCGACAGAATAGGTTGCAATACACTGTTTGGCAGTCTGGAGCTGAGTTTTGTCCCCAGATAAATAGCAGGCAAAGAACCAATTAACAGAGCGCCCAATAACTGATAATCCACATTACCCAGCATCATATGCCCCAGACCTGCAATCAGTGTCAATGGAACCGCATGAGCCAGGTCAGTACCTATAATCCGGATGGCACTTAACGCCGGGAACAGTGTCAGAAGAATGGCTGCACCGAATGCGCCAGCCCCAACAGAAGACAACGTTACGCAGAACCCCAGCAAAGCACCCATAATCAGGGTAAAGCGGTACTTGTGTTTGTCCAGAAATTGCCGCACAGGGCCGTCACGGGTATCGTGTATTTTACGAATACGGCCTTTAAGTAACAGTACACCTGCAGTGAGAATCAGCATCCCTCCCAGGCTATGGGTCAACAGGCCCGCATAGCTTTCCGGGGATGGGAAGTAGTTAGCCAGCAGCCAGACGGTTACAGCAGCAACCGGCAGACTGCCAGCAGCCAGTGTACCGGTTACTTTCCAGTCCACGGTCTTTTGCTTGTGATGGGAAATAACACCACCGGCTTTGGTAATAGAGGCATACAACAGGTCGGTACCAATCGCGATATGCGGTGGAAAACCGAACAGTAACAGAAGCGGGGTCATCAGTGACCCGCCGCCGACTCCTGTCAGCCCTACGGCAAGACCGACGGCCGCGCCTGAGAGAATATATAGTAAAAAGTCCATAAATGTCCGAGCATTAAAGCTGATTACACAAGCTGTTTTGGATATTGCAGGGTAATCTATCCTGTCTGCTATATTCTTAAAAGTAATGTTTATTTATATTTTTATGGCATAATTGTCTTAAAAACCGTTAGTCACGAGAGGAAAGGCGGAATGAAGCTACAGCAGCTGCGTTATATCTGGGAAGTTGCACATCACGATCTTAATGTATCTGCAACCGCTCAGAGTCTTTACACGTCGCAGCCTGGTATCAGTAAGCAGATCCGCTTACTGGAAGATGAACTGGGCATAGAAATTTTTGCCCGTAGCGGTAAACACCTGACCCGAATTACACCTGCTGGACAGGCTGTCATTGAACTGGCAGGTCAGGTACTGCGTACGGTTGATAATATAAAACAGGTTGCCCAGGAGTTCAGTGATGACCGGATTGGCAGCCTGACTCTGGCCACCACACATACTCAGGCCAGATATGCATTGCCCGGAGTGATTAAAGACTTTATCGCCAAGTATCCGGATGTATCCCTGCATATGAAGCAAGGCACACCTATGCAGATATCTGAGATGGTTTCGGAAGGTGCGGCGGATTTTGCTATTGCGACGGAAGCAATGGAGCTGTTCAGCGATCTGGTGATGCTGCCATGTTATCGCTGGAATCGCTGTATTCTGGTACCCAAAGATCACCCTCTGGCTCGTGTCAAAGGCCCGCTGACATTGAAGCATGTTGCTGAACATCCTATTGTCACTTATGTCTTTGGCTTTACCGGACGCTCAAAACTGGATGAAGCCTTCAGCTCGGCAGGGTTAGAAGCCAGAGTGGTGTTTACTGCAGCAGATTCCGATGTGATTAAAACCTATGTCCGTATGGGAATGGGTGTCGGTATCGTTGCGCGTATGGCATACGATGAGCAGGTTGATACTGATCTGGTTGCTCTGGATGCCAGCCATCTGTTCCAGTCCAGCACGACCAAGATTGGCATTCGCCGGGGCACCTTTATGCGCGGTTACATGTATGAGTTTGTGACCCGTTTTGCACCTCATCTGGACCGGGACCTGATTGATAAGGCGCTGTCGTGTGGCTCAAAAACCGATCTGGATGAACTGTTTGAGCATATCGAACTGCCAGTATACTGACGAATTATAAGTTGATAAAAATCAGGCCGAAAAGGAATATCTGCCTGATTTTTTATTATCCGGGCGAATACACTCTATCTGCTCAGGACAAATAAAACGAGTCAGTAATCACTCCGCACCTGCTAATGATTACTCCCGTACCGGGCGTTTTTGCAGCTTTCTTTGCAACGTTCTTCTGTGCATACCTAACTGGCGCGCTGTTGCAGAGATATTACCATCGTTCTCATTCAGTATTTTCTGAATATGCTCCCACGTCAGACGATTAACACTCATCGGTTTTTCAGCAATGGCTTGTTCCGGGTTACCTTCTTCCTGTTCCAGCGCTGCCAGAATTTCATCGGTATCGGCAGGCTTACACAGGTAATTGACTGCACCCAGCTTAATCGCTTCAACCGCGGTTGCAATACTGGAATAACCTGTCAGGATTACCACCTTACAATCCGGTTGTATTTCCAGCAGTCTGGGCAGAAGCAACAAACCGGTTTCACCTTCCATTTTCAGATCGAGCGTCACCAGATGGGGATTAAACTCTATGGCTACAGGCAAGGCTTCCTCAGCAGACTCTGCCACACGAGTGCTATACCCGCGACGAGTCAGAGAACGGGCCAGTACCCGGGAAAAAACAGGATCGTCATCAACGATCAGAAAACGTGTTTCAGGCATACTGCCGCCTCTTCAGAAAATCGTAATGTGCTTTTATTCTGTCTCTGCCAGAGGCAGACTGACCTGCGTAATGGTGCCGCCATCTTCGGGACTATATAGCTTCACAGTACCGTTAAACCGGTTGACTGTTGAATGGGTCAGAAACATACCAATCCCCATACCCTCTTCTTTAGTGGAGACAAACGCTTCACCTAGCTTTTCAGCAATATCAGGGGCAATACCCGGACCATAGTCGCGAATAATGATACGCACTTTTTCATCATCCCAGTATACGCTGATATCCACCAGACCCGGACTGGCATCCGCCGCATTATTCAAAAGATTTAACAGGGCCTGCTCCAGTGTCTGATCGGTATAGATCTCTGGAACAGGTTCAGCATCAGGACTGTGCAGGGTATATTTCACCTCGGGACGCAGTACTTTCCAGTATTCAATAACAGGCAGTAACAGATCACAGACGGGCACACGGCTCTGTCTGAGTTGTTGATTCATATCGGCCTGACGGGATAATTGCTGCAACTTCTTTTTACAGCTATCAACCTGTTCCTTCATCAGCTCCAGATCTTCCTGCAGTAAAGGATCATCCGGATAATCCCGGGATAGGTCTTTAATCATAACCGCCAGTGTTGATAAGGGTGTGCCCAGCTCATGGGCCGTCCCTGCCGCCTGAGTAGCGACGGCCAGAATCTGTTCATCCCGCATTAACTGCTCTCTGACCTCGCCCAGCGCTTTCTCTCTGGCTCTGAGTGTATGTGCCATTTTAAACACAAAGGTTGTGATTAATCCGGTAGACAACAGAAAGTTCAACCACATTCCCAGCAGGTGAAGATTGATACCAGCATGATTAGCATGGCTGAGTTCAGGCACAGCAATATAGAACTGCATCAGGAAGGTGTATGCACTCAGTACTGCAGCGGCAATAATCCAGGTAAAAATCCAGGGTAAAGTAGCAGCACTGATAGTCAGAGGCACCAGGAAGTACGAGATAAAGGGGTTACTGGCACCTCCTGAGTAATAGAAAAACATACTCAGCCCGATAACATCCGCCAGCAGATGAAACAGATATTCTGAGTCAGTCACTTGCCAGGGCTTTCTAAGACGCCACCAGGTCAGCATATTCAGGCCAGCCATAACAATGATGATCAGCATGAGAGGGACGGCCAGCAAGTGTATGCTCAGAACTTCTGTTCCGACGATGACAGAAAGAAGAAAACCACTCCAGGCAATGCCTCTCATCAAAGTGAGACGAATCAGGTTTCTACCCGGAGTTGAAAGTGGCAAAGGCTGTGTCATTAGAAAAAGAGTATCTGCTTGCAGGTGGATAATATGTGAATATATAACAATATTATGCCTGCTTCTTCATAAAAACGGCACTACCTGACCTGCTGCAAAATGTCGCAGCCTGAGTGATGTTCAGAAATATCAAAGGGTCGTCTGACAGAACAGTGCAATCCATAGAACTGAAGCGCTCTGCTCTGTAAAGGCAAATTAAAGATACAGCAGGGCTATCAAACCCGGGAGAGCTATTGAGCTTATCTGTGAGATCCACACACACAGCTTATTAAAACAAATGAGGGCCTATCTTTTCGTGCTTATATCTCTATATATCTGCAACCAGTTTAGCGAAAAAAGTCCGAACGGAGAACAGAAGCCAGTTTATGGCTGATAGATCAGAACCCGTTTAGCAGGAGGTTCTCTGATATTTATCCAGACAACTTTTAAAGGCTTCTGTAAAGGTTTCTCCTTGAGCACTCAAAAGTTTATCTCTGCCTGTAAGCCGTATCTCAGCCAGCCAGAAGCTGACGCCATATGCACTGTTTATTAATCGAACTCTCAAAATGGCATCCTCCGCCAGTTAGCTACCCATTGATGTAGCCCAAGTTAACGACCTGATATTGTTCAGAGGTAGTAACATCCCGGATGTTTTTAGCAGTAATCAGACAGCTTTTTATAGTCCGGCTTTGTATCGATCTGTTCGGGTTCGTTTCTTTCAATGATATTAGATATCGGCAAGGATACTTAAAGGTTTAATTTTTTTAGATATTTTTACTTGAGATAGATCAATTTTTGTCGTGGTAAACCAGACGCGAATAAGAGGGTCTGATGTTTTTCGTACCCGGAGAACGAAAAACATCAATGATCAGACCGACCCGGAATCAAAAACAGGCCATGAGAGCATCTACTGTCAGACTTTGAATGACCCCACAATACCTCTTAGCCCTTCTGCCAGTTGTGCCATTTCGTGACTGGCTGTAGCCGTATCCTGGGTCCAGGCATTACCCTGGTTTGCCAGTTCAACCATATTGGATACATTTTTACTGATCTCACTGGCAGCTGCGGTTTGTTCTTCCGCAGCACTGGCGATCTGCATATTCATCGTATTAATCTGAGTAACGGCATCCCGAATAATCTGTAATGCCTCATTGGCCTGATTAGCGACATCTACCGTCTGATCAGCCTGATTCAGGCTGGATCTCATTTCAGTGACAGCAGTCCCGGCTGTTTGTTGCAGCGCTGAGATAATCGAGTGAATTTCTTCTGTGCTCTGCTGAGTTCTGCCAGCCAGTTGCCGGACTTCATCAGCCACAACGGCAAATCCCCGCCCTTGCTCTCCGGCACGGGCCGCCTCAATTGCCGCATTGAGAGCAAGAAGGTTAGTCTGTTCAGCCACATCTCTGATCACACCAAGCACACTACCAATAGCCTCACTACGTTCTTCCAGTTGATGAATCACGTTTGCAGAGCTTTGTACCTTACTGACCAGGTGACTCAGGCTATCAATCGCAGCAGCCACTTTATCACTGCCGTGGGCGGCCTGAAGGTCAGCTTTTCGGGCGGCTTCTGCTGCATCCGCTGCGTTTCTGGCCACATCTTCAATAGTCTGGGTCATTTCGTCAATAGCCGTAGCCATCTGATCAGTTTCATCCGTTTGTTTCTGAATAAGCTTACTGCTGTTGGTCGTAATCGTATCCAGCTCTTCTGCTGCAGTAGCGACCTGATTAGTTGACTGACGGGCTTCATAAACAAGATCATGGATTTTATCCACAAACCGGTTAAAGTGCCGGACCATACGGCATATCTCATCATCACCTTCGGCCTCGATATGACGAGTCAGATCGCCTTCGCCCTGACTGATTTCATCCATTGCTTCAACCGTGCGATTGATAGGACGGATAATAGAACCAGAGATAGTAATCACCATCACGGCAATAATGGCAGCAACAATGCCTGCGATAATGATAAATAGCCGGGCACTGCTCCAGAACTGTTTATCGATATCATCCAGGTAGATGCCTGAGCCAATAATCCAGCCCCATTGAGGTTCATATTCTATGTAAGCTACTTTCTTAATAGCCTTATCCTGGCCAGGTTTAGGCCAGGAGTAATGGATAACACCTTTACCATGAGTTCCGGCCAGCTCTGTCATCTCTTTAAACATATAGATCCCGTCAGGGTCTTTTATATGAAGTACGCTCCGGCCTTCCAGATTCTGACGGGTTGGATGCATCACGATATTACCCTGCATATCCTGAACCCAGAAATAGTCGTTATCGCCATATCGCATCGCTTTCAGGGAATCAAGTGCATGGTTTCTGGCTTCTGAAGGTGACAGCTCTCCTGTTTCAACTTTACGATGCCAGAAGTCCAGCATCTGGTGCGCAGCTTCTACCAGATGCTGAGTTTTCAGACTTTTTTCTTCCTGCATTGAAAACCTGATTTCATTCAGCGCAACAACAGCCAGAATAGCCATACCAGCTAAAGTCACCAAAAGCATAGAAGCCAGACGCCAGCGAATCGCCATAGACCGCAGATTGAAGTTCATCTATTTATCCTTAATTTATCAGATGATATGTTTTTATGCTGCGCCGCAATGTTTTCAGTATGGTGACTATCCTGTTAACCCACTTTTAAATGTCATGGATACAATGCACAGATCTCATGCTTCAGTTGCCAGGGTGCTATACGAATGAGTTCTTCTGAACCAATGTTTTTTCTGCATAAGGTTGTCATCTACTCCAGACGTTGACCGAAAAATACGACAGTGTTGCTATTCAGATATCTCTGCGACTTTTTTAAGCCCACTGAAATCAGCATTTTCCTGAGGTGGAATAAGGACCGCAGGCTTGTTGTATTACTGGCGGTTCAGAGTCTGAATCCGGTAAAGAGTTCGCTTCAAAACCGGATAATAGTGTGTCGGATACTTTTTTCCAGCTAGCTGATATTTCAAGAATTTCCTCTGCAATCCACTGGCGGAATTTCTGCACTTTACTCCGTCGGAAATGATGCTCTGGTGCAACCAGAAAGTAGGAAAAAACAGAGTGCCAGTAAAAAGGCAAAGGGCACACCAGTTGCTCAGATTCTATTAACCGGTATGCCAGACTGAATCTCAAAAGCGCCAGACCCTGGCCCGCCAGCACAGCATCAGTCAGCATGGTGGCATCATGTACCAGCAACGAGGAGTGTATCGGTTCAGGCAAACCGACACGCCGGGCAAAATCAGGCCAAAGATTATCATCATCGGGCAGATCATCACTCAGTATAGGGATGCCGCCCAGTCCGGGTTTACTGAGATCATACCGGTCAAGGATGGAAGGAGAGCAAACCGGTAAATAGTAGTCCTCCAGTAACAGCTCGGTTTTAAGGCCGGGATAATGCCCTCTGCCGAATCGAATAGCCAGATCCGTGTCACTGTGTTCGAACGTTTCCAGCGCATGCCCCGGAATGATACTGACGGTTAATGCCGGATTCTGCTGCTGGAAACTACCCAGCCCCGGAACCAGCCAGCGCCCGGCAAAGGAGGGCAGACAATTAATAATCAGAGCATCCGGATTGGAATCTTCATTCAAGCGTTCAAGCCCGCGAGATAATTCTTCAAAGCCACTGATCACAAAGGGATAAAGAGTCTGGCCAGCCGGTGTCAGACGCACCTCACGGTTTAAACGGATAAAGAGTGTCTGACCAAGATGTTCTTCCAGTAAACGAATCTGTTGACTGACGGCTGCCTGAGTGACAAACAGATGCTCTGCCGCCTGTTTAAAGCTCTGGTAATGAGCCGCGACGGCAAATACACGTAAGGCTTTCAGGGGAGGCATGCGTCCTGACAGTATGCCGGGCAGTGATGGATAAGACATAATAACTTAAGATTTTCTTAACTGAATGTAAAAAATACTCGTTTGTCAGTATAAGCCGGTTTGATGAAAATTAAAGCCAGTTCTTCCACCTGAACAGGAGTATTATTATGTCAGCCAGTAGTTGCACAGTATGTGACTCTGACCGTTCTTTTGCAGGCGATCGCGAAATCAGAAAAGAAAAATTAATGCCTGCCACAGTAAAAAAACAGTCCGACCACCACTGTTTCCGGCAGGTCACGGACAAGCTGCTTCACTGGATACGGAATTATCAGACCAGAGAGCAGTTGCGTTATCTTGATAAACGCCAGCTTAAAGATATTGGCCTGAGCAATGCAGATGTCAGTCAGGAGCTGAACAAACCGTTCTGGAAAGATTGACAACAACAGGGATACAGTAACCTTCTTTGTATTCCTGTCAGATTCAGTCTGATAACTAACGACCTGAAAAATCAGATGTATCTATCCCCACTCATGGATAAGGAGTAAAACATGGTTACCTGTTATCTGAAGTATATTATTGATCCCTGGAAAATTGCTGAGTTCGAGCATTATGCAAAGCTCTGGATACCTCTGGTAAATCAATTTGGCGGCCAGCATCATGGTTATTTTCTGCCATCAGAAGGTGCCAGTCATATCGCTTATGCTCTGTTTTCATTTCCGTCGCTGGCAGAATACGAGTGTTACCGTCAGCAATCCATGCAGGATGAAGCCTGTCAGGCTGCGTTTCGTTATGCTGAAGAGACCCGATGTATCGTCAGCTATGAGAGAAGCTTCTTACGCCCGGTGTTTGGGGATCAGGATGATGCCACCTCAGCAGAAAACTGAGCAAACAACCGCTGGCCGTTACGTAATGCCATTGTACTGGCTGCTTTCCGGGAGATTCTGGTATTCAGTATCTCGTCTCCCAGTTTCAGTCTGACAGTCAGGTAGCCAGGTGAGCAAGGCTGCAGATCGATAAGGCTACAAGGCAGGGTATTCAGCATACTGGATACCTGACCGGGTTGCGTGGTCAGATGAATATTTGATGCAGCAATTTCGACACATACGGATGGTTGAGTTATCTCTTCGCCCGGAATCAGCAAGGTGCCACCTGAAAACGATAAGCTGTTCAGGCTGGACTCTGCGTCAAATCCATCTACCCTGGCTTTGATAATATATTTGTCTCTCGATAAGTGGCTGATCTGATTTTCTTCCGGTTGAGATACAGTAAATAAAGAAGAACCAGACAGAGATGGAGCTGACATCAGAGAGGATGTGGCTCCCTGCTCAACCACAGTCCCTTCGTCCATAATCACCAGATACTGACTTAAGCGACACACCTCATGTGGATCATGGCTGACATACAGCACAGGGATACTAAGCTTCTGCTGTAGTTTGTCCAGATAAGGTAAAATTTCCTGTTTGCGTGCATTATCCAGTGCTGCTAAGGGTTCATCCAGCAATAACATATCTGGCTGAGTCGCCAGAGCTCTGGCAATGGCCACCCGTTGCTGTTCCCCGCCAGATAGTTGCTCCGGATGTCGATCCAGCAAATGCCTGATGCCCAGCAGATCCAGACTGAATTCGGATTCAACCCGGTTGTGTGGCTGACGGCGTTTCATTCCATAAGCGATATTGTCATATACCGTCAGATGTTCAAATAAGCTGGCTTCCTGGAAAACATAGCCAATAGCACGCTTATGAACAGGCGTGAAATGCTGCTTATCCTGCCAGGTCGCCTGATTGGTTTTTACAATGCCTTGCGCAGCAGGCTCAAGACCAGCAATAGCTCTGAGCAATGTGGTTTTACCGCAACCGGATGGGCCGTAAAGTGCAGTGACGCCAGAGGCAGGCAGACTCAGACTGGTTTGCAGAGTGAAGTTCTCTCGTTGCAGTGTCAGATGCACTTCTATTGTCATAGCCGTACTACCGAAAAACGACGATTCAGGCCATATACGATCATCAGCAGAATAAATGACAGCAGCAACAGACCTGCAGACAATCCGTGGGCCTGGCTATATTCCAGCGCTTCGACATGATCATAAATCGCAATAGAGATTACCTGGGTTTCTCCGGGGATATTACCGCCAATCATCAACACCACACCAAATTCACCCAGGGTGTGGGCAAAGCCCAGTACTGCAGCAGTCAGGAACCCCGGACGAGCCAGAGGCAGAACGATACTGAAAAACTGGTCTTTCGGAGAGGCTCCCAGAGTTGCGGCAACTTCAAGCGGACGCTTACCAATACGAACAAAGCTGTTCTGTAAGGGCTGAACCACAAAAGGCAGAGAATAAAATACAGACCCGACCACCAGGCCAGTAAAGGAAAAAGTCAGAGGCCGGAAGCCCAGCCAGCGAACCAGTTCACCAATCGGGCCATTAGGCCCCATCAGAGCAAGAAGATAAAAGCCGATCACGGTCGGTGGCAGCACCAGTGGCAGTGCTATTACCGCTTCTGCCAGAAAACGATAGCGCCATTGACTGGTTGCCAGCCACCAGGCCAGAGGTGTACTTATCAGTAACAGGATAATGGTTGTAATGCCAGCCAGCTTCAGGGTCAGCATTAAGGCGGTGAAATCGTTTACATCCATTATCCGGTGATTTTCCGTCAGATTATAAAAATGATAGAGCGTACTATTGATGATACAAAGGCTGTGACAGATGATTTGCCAGCATATCCGGCATCAGGTAACCGCGACTGGCAATCAGCTGACGAATATCACTGGAACGGACATAATCCAGAAACTGTCGGGCAACAGGATCAGCCTGTAATAGAACAACCTGTTGCTGTATCGGTGAATAGCTGCCTGATGGCGGGTGCCAGTAACTGCCTTTATCCTGCCCATTACGCTGCAGTACCTGAGACCAGGCCACAAAACCCAGCTGAGCATTGCCGCTGGAAACAAAGTGATAAGCCTGAGCAATATTTTCCCCCATCACAATCCGGCCTTTCAATTTATCCCATAACTGAATGTGATCCAGCACTTCTTTTGCAGCCTTGCCATACGGCGCCAGTCTGGGATTGGCAATGGACAGATAGGTCAGGTGCTCCGGCTGTAACTGTTCAGGATTCAGGGCGGCGTGATTTTCAGGACTCCAGAGTACCAGTTTACCTGAGGCATAGGTGAAACGACTGCCGGGGACAATACGCTTCTCCTGTTCCAGACGTTCCGGGCGGACACTGTCTGCAGCAAAAAATAGCGCAAAAGGTGCGCCATTGCGAATCTGAGCATAGTGTTTTCCCGTGGACCCCGGAACCAGAACCACTTTGTGTCCGGTTAGTTTTTCAAAACGCTGGCTGATCACCTTCAACGTTGGAGCAAAATTACTGGCAACAGCGACTCGTATCGAATGATTCGACTCAGATAATGATGTTGTACTCTCACTGGCCATTAACCCGGAGCTGATCAGCAGCAAAGACAGACAGAACAGTATATTGATACAGATCTTAATTATCAGGACAGAAATCCCCCCCTTGACAAAAAGGACACGTAGGGTTGACAGAGATCTGATATATGCAGTGATATTCATAAATTGAGTTGTTCGCTACGATCGGCCATAAATGCCTGGAAATCTCTGTGAGCTGCACGAAAGCATGCAATTGCTTTTATACCACTGGCTGTCAGAACCGCACCACCACCGCCTTTCCCCCCCGTTGTCAGTTCTACGACGGGGGTCTGGCTTTGCCTGTTCATTGAATCCACCAGATTCCATGCCCGTTTATACGACATTTTCATTGCTCTGGCGGCGGCACTAATCGAACCATGATCCCGGATATTTTCCAGCAGAGTCACTCTGCCTGCGCCCAGATAAGTCCCATCAGGACCTTCAATCCAGATACGCCCGGATAGTTGATAATTCTGCTCCATCACTTTTATTCCATAATGTTCTGCCGTCGTAATGTACGGCAGGATATAACGCAAAGCAATACTCTGACAGCTTATGAAATAGGCAAATTTGTTCCTATATCAGGGTAAAGGAGAGGACAGATTGGATAGGAAAGTATATTAATATCAGGAAAGATCAAATGTGCGCCGCTGGCCAGCCATGACAAAAGAGTCTCAGCCAGCCATTACAGAATTCCCCGGCAACAAACCAGAGAATCCTGTAGCTTTATATTCAAAGATAAAAATTGGCTACTGCAGACCCGGTACGATAAAACAGGACCTTGAACAAGGGGTTACTGAATCAGCTTTCTACAAAAGCTCTTTCAATAACATAATGGCCTGCGCCACTGTTCTTCCCTTCAGTAAATCCATTTTCCTGCAGTATTTCACAGGTTTCTTTCAGCATGCTGGGACCACCACAGATCATGAAACGATCATTTTCAGTATCAAATGCTGGCATCCCCAGATCTTCAAACAGCTTTCCGCTACGCATCAGGTCGGTCAGACGTCCGGTATTTTTGTATTCTTCTCGGGTTACTGTCGGATAGTAAACCAGTTTTTCACGGATCAGATCACCGAAATATTCATTTTCTGGCAGTTGCTGCAGGATCATGTCCTGATAAGCCAGTTCTCTGATATAGCGGCAGCCATGAGTCAGAATCACCTTGTCGTATTGTTCATAAATCTCCGGATCTCTGATAATACTCAGAAAAGGCGCAAGGCCAGTGCCTGTGCTGATCAGATACAGATTTTTACCCGGTAGTAAGTGGTCATTGACCAGAGTCCCCGTGGGTTTGCTGCTCATCATCAGAGCATCACCAGGCTGAATATTCTGTAAACGAGAGGTCAGAGGACCATCTGGTACTTTAATACTGAAAAACTCAAGATGGTCTTCATAGTTTGCACTGGCAATGCTGTAGGCTCTCATCAAAGGACGACCTTCAACTTCCAGCCCTATCATGATGAAGTGGCCATTTTTAAAACGCAGACTGCTGCCCCGACTGGTTTTAAAGCTGAACAGGTTATCTGTCCAGTGATGTACACTCAGCACTTCTTCTTTTATCAGTGCAGACATTGTTTTCTCCTCTGGCAACAAGCCAATAATAAACAGGATAGCGGATAGAGTATCAGTCAGTGCTGATTGACTGTCTCCGCCAGGATTGAAGCCAGTGTAGAGGATCAACTTCATATCGGTGAAATGGTTAAAACAGATTTTGTTTATCTATAAAATAGATATAAAAGATCTATTGTGAGAGTTCCCTATCGGCTCAGGCAGAGTGCGATTCAAAAAGAGGCCGTCGATGAAATATAGTATCAGGCAGCTGGAAGTGTTTCTGGCAGCCGCTAATACAGAAAATATAACACGGGCAGCAGAAAGCCTTTCTATGTCGCAATCTGCAGCCAGTAGTGCTTTAAAGGAGCTGGAACAGCAATTTGATATTCAGCTGTTTGATCGGGTGGGTAAACGGTTACAGCTCAATGAACTGGGGCGCTTAATTCGCCCACAAGCAGAAGCACTGCTGGCCCAGGCTACAGAACTGGAAGTGGCGTTACGTCAGCACCAGCAGCCAGGAAACCTCAAAGTCGGTGCAACTCTGACTATAGGCAACTACCTGGCTGTCAGTATTATGGCGCGCTACATGGCTGAGCAGCCTGGAGCCAAAGTGATGCTGGATGTCGAAAATACCGCTACTATTGCCCGCAAAGTACTGAACTTTGAACTGGATCTGGGGCTGGTAGAAGGCGAACTGCAACAATCTGAACTGGATGTGATTCCCTGGCGCTGTGATGAGTTAGTGGTTTTTTGCAGCCCGGATCATCCACTGGCCAAACGGAGCCAGCAACCGTTATCTGATCAGGATCTGAAGGAGGCTACCTGGATTCTCAGAGAGTCCGGCTCAGGAACCCGGCAAACATTTGATCGCATTATGAGTGGCATTCTGCCAGAGCTGACCGTGCTGCTGGAACTACAGCATACCGAAGGGATTAAACGAGCCGTAGAAGAAGGGCTGGGACTGGGCTGTTTATCCCGTGTCGCACTGGAAGATGCATTTCGTCGAGGGAGCCTGGTGCCTCTTACTATGCCGCATCGCAATACTGAACGTCGTTTTTATTTTGTCTTGCATAAGCAGAAATATCGCAGTGCGGGTGTCGAGCGCTGGATTGAGATGTGTAAAGAAAATTATTGAAGATTCAATGGGATAACACGCAGTCCGGGGGTATCATCAAAAACAGAGTTCTGCCAGGCTGTATGTAAGAGAATAACCTCTCTGAAAAGCCTGATTGAACAGTCATATAGCCTGACTCAGCAGCAATTACCGGGGGACATTTTGATTAAGACGATTAAATACGGCTTGCTGGCATTATCTGTCGTAGTATCAGTCAATGCACTGGCTCAGTTTACACCGAAAGACAGTCGTGTACCTGGCGGAGTCGCAGTGATTGAGCTGCCTCAGCGCGGCGATTCCCCGCCTCATGTTTTTTTCCAGAAAAAACGGGTGTATACCGCTAAGCAGGAAGGACGCTGGTTTGCCTGGGTAGGCCTGCCTTTATCTCTTAAACCGGGTTCTTATCAGGCCTTCTGGAAAACCAAAGAGGGCAATAAACCCTTTGCCATTCAGGTAAAAGGTAAAAAGTACGAAGAGCAGCGATTAACGGTTAAGAAAAAGCATGTAAACCCTGACCCGGAGCAGCTGGCCCGTATCCGTAAAGAGACGCCCATCATCAGAGGAGGAATGGATACTTTCCGACCGGTGGTCTATGCTCTGCCTGAGAAACTGGTTCAGCCGACACAGGGCAGAATCAGCAGCTCTTTCGGCCTGAGACGGGTGTTTAATGGCCAACCCAGAAGGCCTCACAGTGGTATGGATATCGCAGCACCAACTGGCACACCTGTATTATCGGCTCTGAACGGAAAGGTCGTCGCAATCGGTGATTATTACTTCAATGGTAAAACCGTCATTGTGGATCATGGTCAGGGATTAACGACTCTGTACTGCCACCTGTCCCGGACAGAAGATCTTAAAGTGGGTGATAAGGTTTCAGCCGGACAGCAGTTAGGCGATGTAGGTGCGACAGGCCGTGTGACCGGGCCTCACCTTCACTGGACCGTAACACTGAATGGTGCACGGGTTGATCCTGCGCTGTTTCTGAACTGACAGGAGCGGATTTTTGCTCAGTATTCTGAGGAATTTTTACTCAATGGCAAAATCGCCTCTGGCCCGGAAAGTCGGGCTGGGGGTGTTTCTGGGGATCATTGTTATTGAGCTGATTATTCTTGTGCCTTCCTATGACAAACGAAAGTCAGACCTGCTTAACCTGAAACACATGCATGTCAGTCAGGTGGCGGAAAGCTTTATGCGCCAGAAACGTTTATCTCTGACTGAGAAGCTGGCCCTGATACAGGCATTACCTGAGGTAACCGGAATTCGCTTACTGGATGTTATCGATGTCGCATCTTCAGACCCGGTTTATGTTCCTGACGATGGAGAGCTGATTATCTATGAAACCTTACCGGATGCCCGTGGCACCAGGCTGGAAATTGTACTGGATGTATCAGGCGTTGCCATTCAGCTGTCAGAGTATGTTTTTCGCATCATTGCGCTGGTATTGCTAATCTCGCTGTTTGTCACCGGTGTAACTATGCTGATCCTTGGACAATTGATGATTAATCCGTTGATTAATCTGAAAGCAGAGATCACCAGATCAGATCGGATGCCCACCGATACTACTCCTGCAGATACTGATAATACCCTGATAAAACGGGAGGATGAGCTGGGTGAACTGGCTCGCGCCTATCAGGTATTCAGGCAGCGTATCGATAAGGCATTTCAGGATATCGCCCTACTGGCCCGGATTCCAGAGGAAAATCCCAATCCCATTCTGCGTTGTAATCTCAGATATGAAGTGATTTATACCAACCCCAGTGCAAAACGGGAAAGCCTGTTTTTCTGCTCCTCAGCACAGACACTCGTGGACGAACTGGAGCGCAGCGCTGTAGAAGCAATGGAAAGCCTGAAAAGTATATCGCTGACATTTCAGCGTCATCATAAAGTGTTTGCTGTCGTGATTGTTCCTATGACTGAGCAGGGATATCTCAATATTTATGCCAGGGATATCTCTGCGGAAGTGGCAGCAGAGACTGAATTACGGAAACTTAAAGATCATCTGGAGTCTCTGGTGAATATACGGACCCAGGAACTCAAAGAAAGAGAGCAGCAACTGCTTCTTGCCAGAGATGAGGCGGAACAGGCTCGGGATGATGCCGAGCAAGCCAGGGATAGTGCTGATAAAGCCAGGGATAGTGCTGATAAAGCACGGGAGTCTGCAGAAAAAGCCGATCGTGCCAAAACAGAGTTCCTGGCAACAATGAGTCATGAACTCCGTACCCCGATGAATGGGGTGATGGGAATGTTATCACTGCTGGAAGACACGGAGCTGAACGGAGAACAGAGAGAACTGACGGAAATCATACGAAACTCTGGCCAGTCTCTGCTGAATATCATCAATGATATTCTGGAATACACTCGCCTGGAAGCGGGCAGAGTTCAGCTTAATCACTCAGAATTCAGCCTGAGAGAACTGCTTATCAATGCCACAGATGCCATGCAGCCAGAGGCAACACAAAAATCGTTGCAACTTGGCTATCAGCTACAGGCAGATTGTCACCAGATTTACTGTGGAGATGCCCGGATGATCAGTCGTATGCTAATGAATCTGATCAGTAATGGTATTAAATTCACACCCACAGGCTCGGTTCAGGTTCAGGTAGAACAGGTATCAGATCACATAGAGTCAAACCGGCAATGGGTGCGTTTTCAGGTGGCAGATACAGGGATTGGTATTGCATTGGATCAGCAAGCACAGCTATTTACCCGCTTTTCTCAGGTAGATGCCTCTATGAACAGAGAATATGGTGGCACAGGACTGGGTCTGGCAATCTGTAAATCACTGGCAGAACTTATGGGAGGCCGGATTGGTGTTGAATCTGAAGCGGGTTCCGGTAGCTTATTCTGGTTTGAGTTACCTTTGCTGGTCACTGACTGATATCTGCTAGCCCGACATTCAGCTTTGTATCCGTTGTTATTCTGATCTGACTCAGTAAACTGGTAACTAACAGGAACCTTTCATTTCTGAGAAAGAGGGCGCTTCTGTACAATGCCGCTGCTTTCTTTAGTATTCGGATGACACAAGAAGGCATTTGTCATCATCACTGGAACTCTTTTCATGCTGACTTTTGTGCGCAGTTTTGTGGAAATGTACAAATCTCCTCTGGCATCCAGAGTGGTATTCGGCGTATTTCTCGGCATTATCGTCATTGAAGCCATTATTCTGATTCCCTCATACAATAAAAAAGAAAGGGACTTACTGCTGGATATCGAGAGCCGGACCCGCCTGATTACAGAAACCCTGATGCGACTTGAACAGCTGAGTCCTGAAGAGCGAATCAGACAACTACAGACCATTCCAGAAATTCATTCTGCAGAACAGATTAATCAGACAATCGAAACACCGTTACTGAGTCGCTATCAGGCCGATAAAGGTCTGCATGATGTGCTCTTTCCGTTAGCCGGAGAGAATACACTGGTTATCAGGACAGAAGCCCACCATGTTGAGCATGAACTCAGCGCATATGTACTACGTATTATCGGGCTTATTCTGATTATCTCCGCATTTGTCACTTTTGTGACCATGCTGATTGTCGGGCATCTGATGATACGGCCAGTTATTCAGCTGACTCAGACCTTAAGTTCAGCCAGAGAAGAAACAAACTTCGATGACATTGATGCATCCCTGACAGAACGAAAGGATGAACTGGGTGACCTGGCCCGTACTTACAGGACACTGGGACAACATATTGAATCAGCTTTCCGCGAAGTTGAAGTCATGGCTCGCTTTCCCTTTGAAAACCCTAACCCGATTTTGCGCTGCACCTTTGATAACGATGTTATCTATCGTAACCCGACGGTTAAAAAAGAGCCGCTGTTTTTTGCTGACGGCAGACAACAGCACCTGACGGAAGAACTGCATCAGGCGATTAAAGAATCTATAGGCGTGTCTGAAGGGTTAACCGTTAATCTATCCGGGGATGGTAAAACATATTCGGTCACTGTCATTGCCTTTCCTGAGCACGAATACGTCAATATTTATGCCCGGAATATCACCCATCAGGTTGAGGCAGAAGCCCAGCTGAAAGCGATCAGGGATGAACTGGAACTAAGAGTTGAAGAGCGTACCCAGGCACTGAAAAACCGGGAACAACAGCTAATCCAGGCCAGAGATGAAGCAGAGCGGGCAAATCAGTCTAAATCCGACTTTCTGGCGACAATGAGTCATGAAATCCGCACTCCGATGAATGGGGTTATTGGTATGACGGGATTGTTACTGGATATGCCGATGCCAGAAGAACAGCATCACTATGTCCGTACCATTAAAGATTCAGGCGAGTCTTTATTACGTATCATCAACGATATTCTGGATTACACCAAAATTGAAATTGGAAAACTGGAACTGGAAGATGTTTCGTTTGATCTGATCGAACTGTGTGAAAGCGTGGTTCAGTTAATGGCTTCCAGAGCGGATGAGAAAAAACTGGAGTTTGGCTCAGTGATCTCACCAGATATCAGCGGCATCTACACGTCTGATCCCGGACGCATTCGCCAGGTGTTGCTGAATCTGGTCAACAACGCTATCAAGTTTACTGCATCAGGCTCCATTGTACTAAGAGCATTCAGCACAGAGCAGGGTGTTCGATTTGAAGTCCAGGATACCGGTATTGGTATTCATCCGGACAATATGAATCGTCTGTTCAAACGTTTTTCTCAGGTGGATGCCTCGACCACTCGCCGGTACGGAGGGACTGGTCTGGGACTGGCTATATGTAAACTGATTGTAGAGACTCTTAATGGTCAGATTGGTGTAGAAAGCACCCCGGATAAGGGCAGTACCTTCTGGTTTGTACTGCCGCTGGAACCAGTGAATATGGATCATGTCCCGGACCTGAATGATGTGGATGAGCTGGACAGAAAACATGTTCTCCTGATTGAAGATAACCAGGTAAACAGGGAAATCTTTGAAATTAATCTGGATAGCTGGGGACTCCATTATCAGTCAGTCACATCCGTAGCAGAAGGACTGAAGCGGCTGGATGAACAGGATTTTGACCTGATAATTCTTGATCTGAATATGCCGGATAAAGATGGTAATGATTTTATCTGTCAATACCATGCCAGAGAACCGGAACACAGGGCACCGATCATACTCGCCTCTTCTGCCGATATGATTACCGACGAAATGCGACAACATATTACGGGCTTTATTATGAAGCCAATACGGCAGAGAGTACTGCAGGAACACATTGCCCGTTGTCTGTCACTCGATCTGCCTGAAATCGGACAGATTCATCCATTACCTCCTGCGGCCCCGTCTCCTGTACGGGAGCGCCCGGTTGACAGACGTTTGCGAATACTGGTAGCAGAAGATAATCAGGTCAATCAGCTGGTAGCTCAGGGTTGTCTGGAAAAGCTGGGACATGCTGTTGATTTTGCTGCTGACGGAAACGAAGCCTTAGTGGCCGTAAAAAGCTTGCCTTATGATCTGGTGTTCATGGATATCCAGATGCCAGTATGCGATGGTTACCAATCAACCCGCCTGATCCGTGCCTTAACCGGTCAGGAAGCGAATATTCCGATTGTCGCCATGACGGCTAATGCGATGCGGGGCGACCGGGAAAAAGCATTACTGGCAGGCATGAATGACTATCTGGCAAAACCTGTCAGTGCCGAAAAAATAGCCGCTGTGATTGATCGCTTATTCTGTGCTGATGTTGTGCTGCCTGAACCGTTAGAAACAGACACAGATATTGAGCTCCAACAAACAGACATGCCTGCTGATACCACAGACATCATCGTGCAAGACGCTATGCCAGAAACGATCCTGGCCACGGCCCCTGATGACGGTTCCTTATCAGATATTGAAATTCTGCCGGATCTGATAACAGAAAAAGAGTCATTACCAGAAGAGATTTGGGCTGAAGCCAGTTTACAGCGCCTGATTGATCAGATTGGTCCGGCAGGTATAAAAGGCATTGCCGATTCGTATCAGGCTGATACTCAGCGTCGTCTGGGGATACTGAAACAGCTGCAGACAGAAAAGAACCTGAAGATGTTACAACATGAACTCAGAGGACTACGAAAGGCGGCACAGATGCTGGGTGTATTACAGATTGAGTACCTGGCTCGCCAGGGAGAAGTGTCTCAGAAACCAGTCAGTATTAACGAGCTGGAAGAGGCATTAAATCGCTTTTCTGACTACGTTGAGCAGCAGATTTTATCCTGACATATACGAATCCATACAGGAGCTGATAGCTCCCGAGCAGGGTTCTTTGCCTGGTGTGTTGTCCGGTTATTAGCCAGCAACACACCAGATTGTCCCTATACGACGCCCTATCTGACCATGCTCCGCACTTTGAATGCAATTATTAAGCAAACCGTTACCAGGCAGAGTTCAGACTCGCAGTATTAATCTTTATCACATTTCAGTTTAAAGGCTTTATGACCTTTTTTACTCTGAGCACCTACCTGCTTCATTAGTTGCTCAACCTGATCCGAATCCTTAGCTGCTTCAGCTTCAGCTAATTGGTTCAGCAGACTTTCCAGCTTCTCCATACCTTGTTTATATTTTTCAGTCATCGCCTGTTTTTCAGCGTCAGACTTATCGTGGGCCTTATAAGGTACTTCACTCTGACCAGCGATAGTCAGACGCTGTAATTCAGCACGGTGCTCAGACATCACCGCCCAGTCATCTGATTTAGAGGCCTGCTTATAGCCTTTCAGATGTTTTTTCATCTCTTTCATCTGGCTGGACAGCTCTGTTTTTCCGCATTCTGCTGCACCATGGCTATCCGCCATAACAACAGGTGCCCCCAACATCAGGGCTGAAGCAACAGAAACAGTGGCCAGAGCGTTACGTAAAGAAAAGGTATTCATGGTTTCTCCATCATCTTAATCAGCTTTTATATCAAAGAGTTATATTTTTATAATTATTTTCTTATATAAGACCAGAAAATCATTTATTAGTCCAGTGAACTGACAAATGAGTTCCTGTAAAGAATGTAAATTTCAGACGGATAATAAACCTGAAAACGCTCAACTGCCTGCCGTTCACATAAGCCAGTTTGCGGCATACCTGTAAAACCGGGCTACGCATTGTCACTGTCAGTCAGGCATATAAACGCTATGATATGTCCAGGATAAACATCATAGTGGTGCACTATTAAGGAGAAAAGAATGCTGCGTATACTGCTGATCACAGGTCTGGCCGTTTTAGCGACAGGTTGTAACTGGGTAAAGCCTATCGCCGGAAGTGAGCAGGTTCGTTTGCTACAAAGCAATCAGGTCCAATCCTGCCAAAAACTGGGCAGTACTACCTCTTTTGTAAAACATAAAGTAGCGGGTATTGAGCGTAGCCGTGAAACAGTAATGGAAGAGCTGGTTATTCTGGGCAAAAATCAGGCTACAGAGATGACAGGCAACGCGATTGTCAGCCAGGGGGCAATGCAGAATGGCAGAATAAAGTTCCATATTTACCGCTGCCCATAGCCTGTCTGATCCGGGGCAAGCAAAGCTTGCCTCTTTGATCATCATATAAAAATAAAATACATACTACTCAGGAATGTTTTAAACTAGTATTTAGTATATAAATCTAATTAATAGACCTCAGACAAGGAAAATCAAAGGGTTAGCAGAGTATGATATCAGATTGTGATGTGCAGAAGCAGACGCTGCGAAGATATGCGCGCTTTTGGCAACACATCATAGTTGCGCATCAGTAAGGAGGACATCCCCGTGTTCTGGAATAAGAAATCATCTGACCGACGTGGCCCGCCGGATCATCAGATTCCTGTCATCGTCAAAAATATCCGACAGTCGGACATTCACAGTGATCGCTTGTCATCACTGAACTTTGGCGATCAGCAAACTGCTCTGGTTATTGCATTTATTTCACCCTGGCTGCCTTTTGAACAAACCGCTCGCAGTCTGAAACAGGCGATGCCTTTTGCCGACCACTTTATCGCCATTATGACCGCGGGAGAGTTAAGCTCTTGTGGCACAGGCTTTTACCATGATGCCAATGGCCAGTGGGACAATATTGTGCTGCAAAGTTACAGTGCCGTGCTATTTGATCAGGTAGAGATAAAAAAAATCCCTCTGCACTGCGACGATATGAAGCAGGGGCAGATTCGGCTGAACGAACAGGAACGTATTAAGCGGATTGAACAGGAAATATCCCGCATCAGTCTGCCTTTTGACGTGCGTTCCCAGGATACTCTGGCTCTGACATTTTTTGATGGCCTGACCGCCTGTGAAAACTTCTTTATGCAGGCCCTGTATGCCAGTAACAAACATCCCTGCTACTTTGTTGGAGGCTCTGCCGGAGGAAAGCTGGATTTCCAGCAAGCCTCTGTTTTTGATGGCAATCAGATTATTGATAATCATGCCTTAGTTATCTTCTGCAAACTGAAGCCTGATATTCGCTATGGTATATTCAAAAGTCATAATTTTCAGAAGACCGGAACTCACTTCACCATTATTGAATCAGACGCTCATAGTCGCTCCGTGCAATCTGTCATGCAAAAAGGAGATACCAGGGCTACCACACTGATTGAGGCGCTTTGTCACCACTTTCGTTGCTCCCCTTCAGAACTGGACAATAAACTGGCAGGCCATTCATTTGGTGTAGAAATCGGCGGCGAACTCTTTGTACGTTCTGTTGCCGGGATGGACCTGAACTCAGGTGTTGTCTCTTTTTTCTGTGACATGCATTTTGGCGACACTCTGCACCTGGTTAAAGCTAATGGTTTTGCCAGCCAGACCGATCAGGAATACCGGCGTTACGCATCAGACAAACCAGAGCCTGTTGCTATGCTGGCCAATGATTGTGTGCTGAGACGCCTGAACAACAGCAATGAACTGTCCCAGGTATCCAGTTTCAATCAGATTCCGGCAGCGGGGTTCTCAACCTTCGGCGAACTGCTGGGAGTCCATATGAATCAGACGCTGACAGCGGTTTTCTTCTACCGCTTGAAGCAAGGGGACCGCTTCCGGGATGAGTATGCCGATAATTTTCCTCAGTACTACAGCCATTTCCGAATGTACTTTATGGAGTCCCGGCTTAACAGCCTGCGTCAGATTAATGAGCTTCAGGCCGCACTGATTGATCGCATGGCAGAGTACAAACCTCTGGTCCGATCCATTATGGGAGGCTTTGATTCTTTGCAGAACTATACTGAAACCTCACGCAATGTGCTGAGTGATGTCCAGCAACGCTTTAATCACTTCAATACCACCATTGATGCCCAGGAAACAGATCGTGTTCAGCTCAGATCTGATGTTAACATCCTGCAAAACAATGCTGATGAAGTTATGTCAGTACTGAATGTCATTTCTGACATTGCTGACCAGACCAGTCTGCTGGCACTGAACGCTGCTATCGAGGCGGCCAGAGCCGGTGATGCCGGACGAGGGTTTGCAGTCGTTGCTGATGAAGTCCGTAATCTGTCTCAGAACACACAAAAAAGTGTCGATGAAACTGGCAAGACTATTAAGAATGTATCCGGTTCAATTATCAGTATTAAAGGTACCATTGATCGTACCAGTCTCTTTATGGAAGATATCACATCCAGTTTTTCTGAATTGAGCAGCGACATTGATAATATGATGCAATCTTCTACCCGTACCGGTGCAGAGGTCGCAACCAATATTGATAATATGAATGAGCTGGCAGAACGTCTGGATCAGATTGACGAAGAAGTCGATGCGATTCACAAACTGAAATCCCTGAGTGAATACTGATTCACGGTTATAAAAGCCCGTTAAAACACCCTTCATCCTCACTCTTTCATACTTTCCCCTGTTTCTGTATCCGTCCGAGAGACAGAAACAGGGGAAAACAAAATAAGTGGCAGCGATTCAGCAACCATCTACACTAAAATCTAACCCGGCAAGGAGGTTAAGCTATGTACCTGGTTCGTTTGATTTATTGCAGCACATCTGTGCAAGAACTCAATATAAATGATATTGAACAGATCATTCACATCGCGAAAGAAAATAATGCCAGGCATAATGTATCTGGCCTGCTCTGCTTTAATCGCAAGTATTTCCTGCAATGCCTGGAAGGTTCCAGAACAAACGTCAATAAGACCTATCGATCAATTCTGAATGATCCTCGGCATAACAATATTGTATTACTGGAATACAATGAAATTACCCAGCGAGAGTTTCAGCAGTGGTCAATCGGCTATGTATCAGAGAACAGCATTACCAAACCACTCTGTATGAAATACTCTGGCCATAGTGAATTTACCCCTTATGAGATGCGAGGTCAGAGCTGTCTGAATATGATGCTGGAGTTAAGGGACAGCGTCATCATTATATAAAACAGCGTATTCTGGTAAGTCTGACCAGCTAATGTAGCTGATCATCTTCAAATTCTGCCAGCATCTGTCGTTGATGATAACCCTCTTTGTAATCTTCAACTTCCTGCTCCAGCAAAGCAACTTTCTCTTTCAGACGAAAAAAAGCAGCCCTGACCATAGCAACATCCTGTAGCACCATAGGCATCTGGTCTGCCAGGAATTCAGCATCCTCTGCATCTCTTTCTTCTTTCCAGCGCGACAGCCTTGCCAGAAGTTCAGGCGATGTAGCAGAGCGGTATTTTGACATTGCATTACTCCGTTATTCAGATAACCAGTATGGCAGCAAGCAGGCCGGTATGTCACGGAAAACCAGTCAATTAAGGATGATATCGCAACAGAAATATCTTTTCTTTATATATTAAAAATCAGTGAGTTATACAGGAAGTTATAAGCGAAGCAGTGAAAACTCCGTTATCATATACCCTATATCCTGTTGACTCACTATTATTCCCGGAGAACTCAGTAATGGCTGAAGAGACTAAAGGTCGCTTAACAACACGCACTATGGCAATGCCTGCCGACACCAACCCTGCAGGTGATGTTTTTGGTGGCTGGGTGCTGTCTCAGATGGATATCGCGGCAGGTATCTGTGCCAGTCAGCGAGCCCAGCAGAGAGCGGTAACGGTGTCTGTTGATGGCATGAGCTTTATTCAACCCGTTAAAGTAGGAGATATCCTTGGAGTGTACACGGATGTGGTTGAGGTAGGCCGCACCTCGATGAAAATCCATGTTGAAGCCTGGGTCCGGCGAGGCCAGATAGGCTCCCGCGAAAAAGTGACTGAAGCTATTTTCAAATTCGTCGCACTGGATCAGGATGGAAACCCTACACCAGTACCCGATAAGAATGATCTGCCGGAATATGCCGCAGAAGACTGCAGTCTGTAACGGTAACGCACACCTGTGTGCACCCTGCCTGTTTTATTCAGATGAAAAATAGTCAGATCAGGGCAGGTACAATGTGCCTGTCCCCATATTTGCGAGCCATCCCGCATAATCTAATGCTCAGAGCGTATCATATCCGCTCTGCTGAGTAATAAAGCGGGATACAGCCTTATCCGATGGAATATAAAAGACCAGCTCTTCTTTAGCCCGTGTGGCGGCCACAAATGCCAGTCGTTGCTCCTGTTCAATATAATCAGGCAGGTTCAACTGGTAGGGAATACCGTTCTGATCCCGTTCTGCATGTCGTCTGGCAAACGGAAAAACACCTTCAGAAAAATCAAACAATACAACTTTATCAAACTCCAGCCCTTTAACTCTGTGCGCCACCTCGACATGAATATAATTCTCTGCTTCCTGAATCTCGGATAACTGGTCTTCATAACGACTATAAATGGTTCTGACAAATCGATCCGCCATCACAGGAACCAGCTGCTCTTTACTGCTCTCTCCGGCATCCTGCTGTAATAAAGTGATACATTCGCGCAGAAACTCTTCATAGATACGTTCATAAATATTCAGCATAGTCTGAGAAGGAGAGACCGCTTTCAGCTTGTCCGTTAACAAAAATGAGCGCACAAAACCTTCAAACTGAACGGTTATATCATCCGTGTCATCTGCCAGAGCTGCAGGATTAAGAGCCGGGCCTTCAGCATAGCGCCAGAAAGATGGTCGCTCAGACCTTATCCGATTTTCCACCCAGCAGTTAAGAATATACATCAGGCTCTCTGTAACACAGCTCAGCGCTTTATAATTGATTGCCGCGTTATGTTTAAAATGCAATCCGGCCCTTACCAGAAAAGCTTCCACATCAACCTTCTGATCATGCGTTCTGACGATATAAACCACACTTTTATTCGTTCTCAGCCAGCCAGCGGTAATTTCCATCAGTTGCTGGTCACTCCGCTCAACCCAGGCTGCATCCCGGGGTTTCAGCCCTATGATTTCGGCATTATGAATATCAGCTAAAGGCACATCATCCAGGAAAGGATCATCGAACAGTTCGTCACTCTCCTGAGTGTCAGAGGAGATCAGTAAGTTGCGGGCAATTTTATTGGCAAAACCGGCTATGTGCTGACCAAAACGGAAAGATTCTGACAGATAATATGTGGTGATATGGCCCAGTGCCTGATCAATCCCGCGGATCAGATAAGCCGGATCAGCTCCGGCAAACTCAAAGATACTCTGCCTGGGGTCACCGACAGCATTCAGCTGGCAATGTTTGCGACAGGCATTCACTACAAGGAATTGTGATACTTCAGAAACATCCTGAAATTCATCTACCAGAATATAATCATACCGATTCTGCAGATACTCCAGCGCCCGCTCAGATCGGGTCAGATACATGGCAGCACGATACAACTGATCTTCAAACAGAGAGACACCCTGAGCGACCAGATACTCATCCACTCTGGCCACAAAACCCACCAGCTCATCCCATTCACCATGGGGTACTTCAGCTGGTTTTTTCTCCCGCATATCATTGATGACACCAATCATATTGCGATACGTGGTCATCACCGACACACAGTGCTCAATCAGCTCATGCTGCCGGGGCCAGCTCCGAAGCAAATCACTGATGTCCCGCTCCATATCAGGAATAGCATCGACCACCTGTTGTGCGTTGATCTGCAGGTTTTTATTTTTCTGAACCACTCGAATGCCACGGTTACGAAAAACGCCACCCGAGAAAATCCCCTTAAATAAAACGGACAGACTGTTGGCGCTGACCGGCTCATGACTGAGAATTAACGAACGATCCGGGCATACATTAAACAGATCATAAGTCAGGCTCTGCCCCCAGGAATGGAAAGTTCTGATATCCGGTAAAGCAGAGTGTATACCTTCAGCAAACAGTAAACCGCTCAGCTTATTCTCAAACTGATTTTTGATACTACGGTTAAAAGCCAGAATAAGAATCCGTGAAGCAGGTACTCCCGTCGTCAACAGATAGCGTACGCGGGCCAGCAGAGTGGTTGTTTTACCGCTGCCAGGCCCTGCAATAACTCTGACATGCTGATCTTTATCCAGAGAATGGTGAATGAAGCTCTGCTGGGATTCGGTGTACTGATATTTACTCATCGGAGTCAATCCTCCCGATTCAGCGCTTCCAGCAATTCAATTTCGAAGATCAGATTAGAATTCGGTGGAATCTTGTCACCTATCTGACGCTCGCCATATCCCAGCTCAGCAGGTACAAACAGTTTACGTTTACCGCCAACTTTCATCCCTCTCAGCCCCATAAACCAGCCCTGGATTACTTTTCGACTACTGAGTACTGTCTCAAAGGGCTTACCCTTATGATAAGATGAGTCAAACTCAGTACCATCTTCCAGAAAGCCACGATAGTGTGCCGTAATCAGTGCACCTTTCTTAACCTCAGTGCCTTCTCCAACCACCAGATCTTCAATAATCAGTTGTTCTGACATCTGTTCGTACTGCCCTGTTGTTCTGTTATGTTAATTCAGCAGCAGAGCTTACGGGCTTTGGCTCTGAGCTTCAATATTCTCTAGAGACAAGCAGCCCTCCTGAATATTGTTTGAATAAGGTCCAGAATCAGCCCAATCCCATTTCATCAGAACGACCTCAAAGCCCCCCTCAACAACGAGACAAACACCATGCATGTGAATCAGACAAGCATATATCCGGCAGTCACCACTCAGCCTGAAAGAAAGGCCCTCAAGTAATCCGGATGAGAGGGTAAACTATGCCGTATATCTGAAACTTCAGCTAAACTCTTCTGTATCGATTTCCAGCTGCGTATCTGCATTATAACGAGGCCCGGAAACGGTAGTCTGGTTAATAATCTGATCCAGACGATCAAAAGCGCTAGCGCTTAGCGTGATATCCTTTGCACTGAAATTTTCCTTCAAATGCTCAGGGTTGGTGGTTCCCGGAATCGCAATAATATGATCGCCACGTCCCAGCACCCAGGCCAGAGCCAGCTGTGCCAATGTACAGCCTTCTTCCTGCGCTATCCGGGAAACCTGGTCCAGCAACACCAGATTCCTGGTATAATTTCCTTGTTCAAAACGGGGCATACTCCGGCGCAGATCTTTTTCAGCCAGGGCCGAAAGATCTGTTAACTTTCCAGTCAGAAAAGCCCGCCCCAGAGGGCTGAACGCCACAAATTTTGTGCCCAGTTCACGGCAAGTTTCCAGTACAGCAATTTCAGGGTTACGGGTCCATAGAGAGTATTCCGTCTGCATTGCTGCAATCGGATGGACTTCATGCGCCCTACGTAATGTTTTTGCAGACATCTCCGACAGCCCTATATTTCTGATCTTGCCTTCTTCCACCATACGGGACAATTCACCCACACTATCTTCAATAGGCACATTGCGATCCAGGCGATGCAGGTAATACAAATCAATTACATCCGTCTGCAAACGTTGCAGGCTGCCTTCCAGGGTTTTACGGATTGTTTCTGGCCTGGCATCCAGTATGCGTTTACCCAGGTCATCTTTAAACAGCACACACTTACTGGCCAGAATAAATTCGTTCCTCCGGCTCTTCAGCGTCTTGCCTAATAAGCTTTCATTAGCCCCAAAACCATATAACGATGCGGTATCCAGATGGTTATAGCCCAGATCCAGAGCGGTCAACAGCAAGCGTTCTGCATCCTTTTCAGGAGGTGGTGTTCCGTAGGCATGAGACAGATTCATACAACCCAGTCCGATGGGGCTACAGTGATTAAAAAGCTCCGAATGGTGTGATGTCATAAACAAACTCCTGCTTCAGTAGTGCTATACATACTCTTCGTAGTCATCAGGTAAGAACCAGAACAACTCAAAGGTTTATCAGTGTCTACTATTTTGTGAATAAAATCATTTTGATACGACCTGATCAGTGCCTGGATAGTGTAAGGGTATCAATATCGGCAAATAGTCAGGCAGATAACTGTTTTATCTGAGATGATTTTTTTATTCAGAAATGACTGACTTCTGTGTATAACAAAAAATTATGAAGAACAGACAGAGCGGGGAAATAAAACTAATGCTATCAGTTTACAGAGTATTGCCACTGATAATTTGGGGCATATTCATAGCATCTCCTGCTGTGCAGGCGGATACAGGCACCCTGACTGAGCAAATCAGATCGGTTGAAGCTGATACAGGAGCACGTATTGGTGTCTATGTACTGGATACTTCAAACGGTACGAACTGGCAGTATCATGGCCAGGATCGCTTTCCACTGATGAGCACATTTAAAACCCTGGCTTGTGCTAAGCTGTTGCACGATGCTGACTATGAAGGCTTGTCATTAACGGAATCAGTTGTCATCAAAGCGCATGATCTGATCACCTGGTCGCCAGTCATGAAAAAAAGAGTGGGCCAGGCCGTTTCCCTGACAGAAG
Organism: Oceanospirillum sediminis; assembly: GCF_014164585.1. GTDB lineage: Bacteria > Pseudomonadota > Gammaproteobacteria > Pseudomonadales > Halomonadaceae > Oceanospirillum > Oceanospirillum sediminis. The sequence continues at coordinate 100,666 of NZ_JACJFM010000017.1, forward strand.
CCTGTGCCGCCACGATGTTGATGAGTGATAATACTGCTGCCAACATTGTTCTGAACGCCATTCAGGGGCCCGATGCTTTAACTGCTTTTTTGCGCCGGACAGGGGATCGAGTGACCCGCCTGGATCGTGTTGAACCGGCATTAAATGAAGCCTTGCCGGGAGATGAAAGAGATACAACTACTCCGGAAGCAATGGTCGATAACCTGAAGCGCTTATTACTGGGAGATATCTTATCTGATGCCGCTCGCCAACAGCTTACAGACTGGATGAAGGGTAACAAGGTGTCAGATAGCCTGCTGCGTTCAGTGCTTCCGGATGGCTGGGCTATTGCAGATCGCTCAGGAGCCGGAGGTTCAGGTTCCCGCGGGATAACGGCTGTTGTATGGCCCGCGGATAAAGCGCCTTTGATCATCAGTATCTATATGACAGAGACTGAAGTGTCATTTAAGGAAAGAAATGCGGCTATCGCTGCCATTGGACGTGAGATATTTAAGACATGGCAGTAGCATGTATTACTATTTTACGAACAATAGCCCTTTGGTCAAACATATTGACCTTGTGCTGCTTTTACTGACATACTCTCTGGCTATGAACACATCTAACTTTTCTCAGATTATGGCATGCCACTCTCACCGAGCACTGCGACGCAGTGTTGCGAAGGCCTGCGCCTGTCTGAGAAAAAGATCCCGACGACGCTGATTTTTAAATCACGTTTCTCTCAGAAAGCCGCAGAACATATCCTGCGGCTTTTTTGTTTCCGCATGCGATGTTCTGCCTTCAGGCCCTTTCGGGCTGCTCCTGCTGGTCTGTTTTCACACTCAAATTTTATGACCAGTTATTTATAAAGGAATATCGCAATGTTGAGCTCTGTTTCAGATATATCTGCTGCTGATGGCAAAAATTATCTTATGCCCATTACCTCCCGGCCTGATTTTGCCATGGTGCGAGGAGACGGGAATTATCTGTATGACAATACAGGTAAAGCCTATCTGGATTTTATTCAGGGCTGGGCTGTTAATACGCTGGGGCACAATCCCGCAGTAATCAAACAGGCTTTGCTGGAACAAGCCGATTGTCTTATTAATCCCGGACCTGCATTTTATAACGGGCCTATGCTGAATCTGGCCAGGGTATTGTGTGAACACTCCGGGCTGGATCAGGCCTTTTTTGCCAATTCAGGGGCTGAGGCCAATGAAGGAGCTATTAAACTGGCACGTAAGTGGGGAGCAAAATATAAGCAGGGTGCTTTTAAAATTATTACCTTCGAGAAAGCATTTCATGGCCGTACCCTGGCGACGATGTCAGCTTGCGGAAAAACTGCTTTTGAACCTCTGTTTGAACCCAAAGTCAGCGGCTTTACCAAAGTACCCTATAACAATCTGGCCGCTGTTGAACAGTCGATAGATGCACAAACCACAGCCATTATGCTGGAGCTTATTCAGGGGGAAGGCGGCGTTATTCCGGCAGATGCAGAGTTTATCAAAGGACTGGAAAGTCTGTGTCAGCAGCACAACCTGTTGTTGATTGTTGATGAGGTGCAAACGGGTATTGGCCGGACCGGCGCTTTGTTTGCTTGTAACTATTCAGCCCGCTCTCAACTATTTGCTACCTTGACGAATAGTTGAGATCTGTCAGTTTATGCATAGCAACAGACATTGAAGAGC
>NZ_JACJFM010000146.1 GCF_014164585.1 Oceanospirillum sediminis
CAGTAAGGTTATCAATTATAGCAGAAAGAATAAATGCTAAAACAGAAAATATCCAGAGTATTTTGGTCTTTTTTTTCGTTTTAATAAAGCCTTTTATAGTAGCGAATCCATCGAAGTAATCAATGATCTCAACTATAGTCATTGCACCTAAAAGAAACACTAATATTTCGGCGGTCTTACCCAAATGATGTAATAATGTTTCTTCCATTAAATGCATCTTATCCTCATGACCTAACGCGCCAAAATTTTCAAGCAATGCGTGTTTGCCAGAATCAAACCATTGTGGGAAGCTCTCCAGTCCTAAAGCGATTAAAGCCCAACAAATGGCCATCATGACCAGTGCAGGAATTAATTTATCAATTTTTATACTGTGCTCTAGGGTAATGGCTAAATAGCCCATAACAAATACTAGAATAATTGCTGCTTCCATAAATTAT
>NZ_JACJFM010000147.1 GCF_014164585.1 Oceanospirillum sediminis
TCAGGCGAACTTTGCCGCTCAGAAGGTTCATGGCATTTCAGACCGTATGGTTATTCGACGTGGTTTTTCTGGAGTGGTATTAACAAAGTATGGATTCGATCTAATTACCACGTGCTTGATGATTACTGGCACAGATTTTGTATTGGTTATGTTGATATTTCAAAATTGATGATTAAATGAGGTAATTATATGGCTAACCTGCAACTTGCCGTCAAAGGTGAATACTTCGATGCCATGATTCGCGGAGAGAAAACGGAAGAGTATCGCCTTTTTAATGACTACTGGAAGAAGCGCCTTATTAACTTTAAAGATAGCGGACAGATTGGAAGGAAGTACGAAAGGTTAATTATCACAAAAGGATATCCAAAGAAGGACGATAAATCCAGGCGTATTGATATCCCATACGATGGATGGACGGTTAAGACCATCACCCAC
>NZ_JACJFM010000148.1 GCF_014164585.1 Oceanospirillum sediminis
AAAAACCAATATAAAAGGTTTAAAAAAAGGAACTGTATATCTAAAACGAGTAATAGATACGGTTATGGTAACTGTGGATTCCATTGTTGTAAACGGCAATTCTGAATTTGAATTGTATGCTGATTTGGACGAACCAGATTTGTTATTTTTAGACCTTGATAAAAACTCCAAAGAAGAGGATAGAATTAGCTTTTTTGCTGATAAAGGTATTATTGAAATTAATACTTCTTTGAAAAATTTTGTAACAGATGCGAAAATTAAAGGTTCTGAGCACCAAAAAGTCTTAGAAGATTATCAGGAGCTAATGTCTCGTTTAAACAACAGGAATTTAGATTTGATAAAAGAAAGTTTTGAAGCTGGAAAAAGCGGAGATACCGCTGCAATAAATAGTGTAGAAAAAAAGCAGGTCAGCCTTATAAGAAACAGATATCTGC
>NZ_JACJFM010000149.1 GCF_014164585.1 Oceanospirillum sediminis
GGATGAAGTATTTATTGATAATTTCTTCAAGCATTTTGCAACTGTAGCGCATGATATGGGTGCCGAAGTCTATACCGAAGGTGCAGGAGGAGAAGTATTGCCCGTTGACCCAATGCGCTATTACGGCGTTAGTGATATACCAATGACCGAGTTTTGGTATCCAAAGGCGCCCTCTGCTCAAAATGAATATGCTAAACCAATTTATAATGCGGCGTCGGCAACCCATTTGTATAATAAACCAATGCTTGCGGCAGAGGCTTGTACGCAGATAGGGGTAAAATGGAATGAACACCCGTTTAGTGTAAAATATTTAATTGATTACAACTTTGCAAAAGGTGTAAATCATTTGGTGTTCCATACCTTTTCCCATACACCACAAACCGATGTATATCCTGGTTCTAGTTTTGGCGGGCATATCGGCTTTCCTTTGGTT
>NZ_JACJFM010000150.1 GCF_014164585.1 Oceanospirillum sediminis
ATCTCCTGAATGAATACCGCATGGCTCAATATGTTCCATGATTCCAATAATGTAAACCTCTTCACCATCACAGATTGCATCGGCTTCTGCTTCTATCGCGCCTTCTAAATAGTGGTCTAGTAACAGTTTATTATTTGGAATTTTATTCAATAAATCTATAACATGCTCTTCAAGCTCTTTTTCATTAATCACTATTTTCATCCCTTGTCCTCCAAGTACGTAAGACGGTCTTACAAGGATTGGGAAATCCAGCTCTTTTGCTACGGCTAAAGCCTCATCAGCAGTTTCAGCAGTATCAAATTGTGGATAAGGAATATTGTTTTCTTTTAATAGAGTTGAAAAACTTCCTCTATCTTCAGCCAAATCTAGAGATTCAAAGCTGGTTCCAATAATTTTTACACCGTAACGCGATAGTTTTTCAGCAAGTTT
>NZ_JACJFM010000151.1 GCF_014164585.1 Oceanospirillum sediminis
TTAATGATGCCTTGATAAAATTAACCGAGATATTGCCATCTCATGGTGTACTAAGTTTCTTTTTTGTATCCGAAACACTTTTAGGGTTGATTCCTCCAGAAATATTTATTGCGTGGTCTGGTAAAATGCCAAATCCTTGGGGGTACTTAAGCATTTTAGCCATTTTGTCTTATTCGGCAGGGTTATTGGCGTATCACTTGGGCCGTATGATTACCAAAATTCCATCTGTCCACACCTATTTAGAGGTGAAAATGCAAAAACAGCTAAAAAACTCCAGAAAATGGGGAGGGTTTTTAATCATCGTAGGTGCTTTACTACCACTTCCATTTTCAATTTCATGTATAGCGGCCGGCATTATTAAATTTCCTTTCAAAATTGTTGTGCTATTCGGAGCATTACGTTTATTACGTTTTGTAATTTATGGCCTC
>NZ_JACJFM010000152.1 GCF_014164585.1 Oceanospirillum sediminis
GTTTTCTTACCGGGCCAGCGTCCGGGATTCTCTTTCATCGCCTTCTGATAAACCCCATGACGTTGTAACAGGATCTTTTTATCGTCGCCCCTGTGACGCTGACCCGGCGTCACGAAACGGATCTGGCTATGCTTGTGCTCTTCGTTATAAAACGCCGCAAATTCCTGCACCCATTCTCTGGCTGAATCCAGCGTTTCAAAGCCTGAGGTCGGCCATTGAGGGCAGTATTTCAGCGTTCGGAATAAGGATTCAGAGTAGGCATTATCATTACTGACCCGTGGTCGGCTATAAGACGTCTTCAGACCCAGGGCTTCCATTTTACTCTGAACGTACTGGCTTTCATCACACTCCCGTTATCAGAATGCAGCACCACAGGTTCCGACCAGCAGCCTTCTCTCAGTACCGTACGTTCCAGCAGTTCACAGGC
>NZ_JACJFM010000153.1 GCF_014164585.1 Oceanospirillum sediminis
CATCACGATAAACCAATGCTTCATTAGGGCGCACATCGAGTAGTGCTTTAATATTTCTTTTGGCACGGTTGACCGCTGCATTCTGGAACAGTTCGCCAACGGCATAGAAGAGCATCACCGCCACACCTTCGGGATATTCACCTATGGCAAATGCCCCCAAAGTGGCAATGGACATCAAGAAAAATTCCGTGAAGAAGTCGCCTTTTAAGATGCTGTTCCAACCTTCCCGTATGACAGGAAATCCCACGGGAATATAAGCCACAGTATACCAGACTATGCGAATCCAACCTTTAAAGAAGGGAAAGGCATCAAAATAATCAATGGCAATACCAGCAATCAGCATCACAAAGCTGAAAATGGCAGGTAAATAAGTTCTGAAGTTTGACAATTCTTCCGGACTGCTGTGATTGTGTCCTTCATCGTGGCT
>NZ_JACJFM010000154.1 GCF_014164585.1 Oceanospirillum sediminis
TAATTACGAGGACTACGCGGAACTCGAAGCTAAATGCGCTGAGTTGGCAGCGGAGAATGCGGCGCTTAAACAGTCGGAAAAGGAATTTAATAACTTCTGTCGTCAGGAGTACTACGGTTGGGAGGACAACCTCACGGAAACCCCAGCCACCGATGATTTCCTGGCTGAAGTACGGGCGCAGGGTGTGGAGATGGCTATGGAGCATATGCAGTCGAGCGGTTCGTTAACATTTGGAGATTGCTACATATCACTTAACGAGTTCGCCGCAGAGCTTCGCAAAGGAGGATGGCAAAAATGACAATCACAAAACAACGAGTAGAAGAAATCATATCGCGAATTGAAATGTATGGTCATGGTGCAGGGTATACCGCTGACGAGGTTTATGACCTTGCTGTACTGGCGCTGAATTTATCAAATATCGCAAG
>NZ_JACJFM010000018.1 GCF_014164585.1 Oceanospirillum sediminis
ACAGCTTACCGCTCCTGGTCGAAATGATCCATGCCTGAATAGCTAATTTGTTTTAAAAACAGTCTATTAAGGGCTTTTCAGGGCTGACTAAATAAAGGGGAGAAAACGGAGCAATGTATAAAAGAAAGAAATCAGATATTTTCCAGGTTTCAATCTGGAAAATATCTGATCACAATGAATAGTCAGAGAGAAGAGCGACGAAGTGCAGGCAAACGTGTGGATATGAAAGCGGCAGTAAATAGCATCATTGCCGAAATCCACAAACAAGCTTCTAACCCCGCAACCTGGTAAACCCAGCCAGACAACACAGTACCCAGTAAACGCCCTGCAGCATTAGCCATATAATAAAAACCAACATCCAGGGACACACCGTCTCTTCCCGCATAACTGACAATAAGATAGCTATGAAGCGATGAATTGACGGCAAATAATGCGCCGAATAACATCAGCCCTCCCAGAACCACAACATCAGACGAATAGCCCTGTTGCAGCCCAAGAGCAATCATCGCTGGAATGCCTGCCAGAGCACATGCCCAGATGACGGCCACCCTGCCATCCGGCACTTTTCCCTGGCGCTTACCCGTCAGCCATGGGGCCACAGACTGTACAGCACCATAGCCAATTACCCATAATGCCAGAAAGCCGCCGACATAAGCATGATCCCAGCCAAACTCCGCAGCCAGCCATACAGGTAAAGCCACGACAAACCAGACATCTCTGGCACCAAACAGAAACAGACGGGCAGCAGATAAAAGATTAACAGGACGACTCTTGGACAGCATATCAGTAAACTCAGGCTTACTTTTCGCCTTACCCAGGTCCTTTTTCAGCGCCCCGATGCTGAATACCCAGACAATGACCAGCATAATAGCCATGATCATTACCGCCCCTGAAAAGCCCTCCCATGCCAGCAAAAAACCTCCCAGGAAAAAACCAACACCCTTTAAGGCATTTTTAGATCCTGTCAGCATCGCAACCCATTGGTACAAACTCCCCTGGGCATTTTCAGGTACCAGTAGCTTGATAGAGCTTTTGGCGCTCATCTTATTCAGATCTTTGGCAATACCGGATAAAGCCTGAGCAGCCATCACCCAAGGCACAGTCAATAATGATGCCGGAACCAGCAGCATCGTCAGAGCAATAATCTGCAGGCCTAATCCGATATTCATGGTACGATTCAGCCCCAGATGAGCTCCCAGCCAGCCCCCGACCAGATTCGTCACCACCCCAAAGAATTCATAAAACAGGAATAAAAGTGCAATTTCTAACGGACTATAGCCCAGACTGTGAAAATGCAGGACAACCAGCATTCTCAGCGCTCCGTCTGTCAGAGTAAAAGCCCAGTAGTTTCCCGTCACAATCAAATACTGACGTATTTCAGGTGCCAGCTGGTTCAACATAACCGACGACTCTCCTCTCTTTAGTCTGCCAGTCAGGTTCCGGACAGATCTTTCAGGCCAACCATACGCGCCAGTTCAGCCGTTCGGTTTGCATAGCCCCACTCGTTGTCATACCAGGTATACAGCTTCACCTGGGTGCCGTTGATCACCATAGTGGACAGTGCATCAATCACACTGGAGCGAGGGTCTGTTCGATAATCGATAGATACCAGAGGACGTTCTTCAAAGCCCAGAATACCATCCAGTTCATTCTCCGCAGCTTGTTTCAGCAACTGGTTAACTTCATCCACACTGGTTTCCCGCTCAACCTCAAACACACAGTCCGTCAGAGAGGCATTGGCCAGAGGCACACGAACAGCATGTCCGTTCAGCTTGCCTTTTAATTCAGGGAAAATATGCGTAATGGCCGTCGCAGAGCCTGTTGTGGTCGGTATCAGACTCATACCACAGGCACGGGCCCGGCGCAGATCTTTATGGGGAGCATCCAGAATAGTCTGAGTGTTAGTAATATCATGGATGGTTGTCATCGAACCATGTTTGATGCCCAGCTTCTCATGAATCACTTTAACAACGGGCGCCAGACAGTTCGTAGTGCAGGAAGCTGCTGTGATAATCGGATACTCATCCGGATTATAAAGCTGATGATTCACCCCCATCACCACATTCAGTACACCCTCCTCTTTCACAGGTGCCGTTACTACAACTCTTTTAACGCCCTGATCCAGATATGCCTGAAGTAAGGCTTTTGTTTTCATTTTACCCGATGCTTCAATCACCAGATCGCAACCGGACCAGTCTGTCTCTGCAATAGTTTTATTACCCGACACACTGACAACCTGCCCGTCAATGATCATTTGATTGTCAGAGGCAACAGCCTCTTTCCAGCGCCCATGTACCGAATCAAATGTAATCAGATGAGCCAGAGTTTCAACATCCCCAGCGGGGTCATTAATATGAACAAACTCTATTTCAGGCCAGTCCCAGGATGCTCTCATCACCAGGCGCCCCATACGGCCAAAGCCATTAATACCGACCTTCAACGCTCTTTTCACGCTATCACCTCTGACAAAATGTACGAATTATTTATTTTCGAATCCGAAGAGTCATCTCTATCTCTGCCTTCGGATAACAGCCATCTGAACAGATGAGAGATTTATTTTATACCCTGATCAAATATGAAAAAAATAATATATGAATTTCCATATATCATAAGACAAATTTTTTTAATCGCAACAAACAAGAACACGCTCAGGCCGACTGTCACCCATTTTTTTCAGGTTTTCCAGATTTTCCTGCAACATCGCCTCATTAGCTTCAGTAGCATCATGCAACAACTGTTTACACCACTCAGGTAAAGAGGGGGCCAGTTGATAAAACACCCACTGCCCCTGCCTTCTGTCCTGCAATAAACCACTCTTACGTAACAGTGCCAGATGCCGGGATATTTTTGGCTGGCTATCACCCAGAGCAGCCATCAGCTCGCAAACACAAAGTTCATCTTCTTTCTCAATAAGCAGTATACATCTGAGACGGGTGTCATCAGCAAGGCATTTAAAAAACTGAACGGCATCCACAAGTCTACTCCAAATCCAGATTAAGAATGAAAACAATATATGATTTTTCATATACATCAAGCATCAGAATGTATGAATTTGTCAGCCCATCAATCTCCGCCCATACTGACATATCACAATTTATACCCCGGATAGCGGGGAGATTCACAAGGATATCGTCTCTGACCGGTACTTATGACACAAGTTCACTTTCATTAACGCGTTCAGATACAGAAGAGACAGGATAGCCAGTTAAAATTACACTGGCCATCTGTGCATCGGATCAGAAAGATACCCGGCTAACCAGTTTCCGGGTCAGTTCTGCAGCTGGCAAAGCCTCGCAGTTTAATGCATTCTGTCCTGCCCATAAGGGAGAAAAATCTCCTGACTGCTGTTTCTCCGCTGCGGCCCTTAACGGCGCAACAAACGATGTTGCCCGAGGAAAAACAGGCACATCAGCGCTGAGCGGCCCGACCTGCTCCATGAAATGGTTACGGATACCACGTGCCGGGCGCCCAGAAAATAAATTCGTTAATTCAGTATTACAGGCAGCATCAGACTGCAGAGCGGCTCTGTGTATTTCTGATGTCGCAGCCTCAGGGCACAACAGATAAGCCGTACCGGCCTGAACAGCACTGGCACCCGCATCAATCAGCTGTTTAACATCGTTTTCATTTGCAATACCTCCTGCGGCAATAACGGGCAGATCTGTTGACTGAAGAATATTACGCAGCAAAGTCTCCGTGCCTGATTGAGAATTCAGATCATCAGTCAGAAACATACCTCTGTGACCACCGGCCTCAACCCCTTGAGCGATAATGGCATCCACACCATGCTCCTGTAACCAGACCGCTTCTTCTACCGTCGTTGCCGATGATAAAACCATACTTCCCCATGACTTCACTCTGTTCAGTAACGCTTTTGCAGGTAAACCAAAGTGAAAGCTCACAACGGCAGGTTTATAACACTCCAGTATTTCTGCTGATTCAGCACTAAAAGGCAAACGACCAGCCGCTGGTTTGATACTGGCCGGATCAATATCAAACTCCCGGTAAAAAACAGACATTCTCTCAAGCCACTTTTGCTCTCTGGTCGGGTCGGGTTCAGGCTGAAGATGGCAGAAAAAATTCACGTTAAACGCACGGGCTGTCGCTTGTGTAATTCTACTCAGCTCAAGGTCCAGCTGCTCTGACGACAACATAGCGCAGGGCAGTGAGCCCAGTCCTCCGGCTTCAGATACAGCAACAACCAGCGCACTCCCCTGAGAACCGGCCATTGGAGCCTGAATAACAGGAAGTTCTGAAGGTAAAAAGTGTTTTGAACGCTCAGATGGTACAGAAGATATCATCATTATTTTTCTCTGGACTAGTACTCAAAACCACGATAATAAACTATGATAACCATCACAAAAAATGATCAATCAAGATATAGATATCTCAAAAAAAGATGAGCCTGAACAATATCGATCTGGATACTCTGGAGATTTTCCGGACTGTTGCCAGCGAAGGCAGTATCACAAAGGCAGCCAATCAGCTGCATCGGGTACAATCTAATATCAGCACCCGTATCATTCAACTGGAAGAACGGTTAGGCGTTTCCCTGTTTCACCGGATTAGCAGAACACTTGAGCTGACCAGTGACGGCAAACTGTTATTACCCTACGCCAATCAGCTTCTGAATCTGGCAAATGAGACAGACAACCTCTTCCGGCATCATCCAGTAAGCGGCAACCTGAAAGTTGGCAGTATGGAAAGCACTGCGGCATCTCGCTTACCCGGTTTGCTGGCCAGCTATCATCAGCAATATCCAGAAGTACAGATCACCCTGACCACAGATACAACCGAAAGCCTCATCGCTCAGGTGACCCAGTATCAGCTGGATGTAGCTTTTGTTGCCTCTACTGACATTGATCAGAGTACCCTGATTTCAACACCAGTTTTCCAGGAAAACCTGGTGCTGATATGTGCCTCCCATAAGCAATTTTGCTCGCTGGACGCCTTGTTAAACGAGAAGCTGATTACATTCCGTTCTGGATGCGCCTACAGAAAAAAACTGGAAAACTGGATTATCGATATGGGTGGAGTAATCAGAAATCATCTGGAAATGAACTCATATCACGCCATTATAGCCTGCGTTTCAGCAGGATCTGGTATCGCTTTGATACCTGAATCGGTTCTGATGCTTACGTCCCATTCCGGTGTCACAGTATTTCAGTTACCAGAGCGCTACGCCCAGAGCAGTACTGTTTTGATTCAGAGATCACAGGACGCATCACCAAGGATCAATACATTACATACGTTTTTTTCCGGCAATACCGGACCAGCGGTATGAGACAAACCAGCGATAAAGAGTAATCATCAGCTTTACAAGAGGAAAAAAGCATAAGGGATAAGAAAAAATCAGGAAAAATCAGAATCTTATAGCGAATAAGCACTGCCAGACAGGCAGGCTAAATACAAAGCAGACATTACCGACGAATGCGATAAGTATCTTAAGCAGGTTTTAGCCTGCCCGGCACAGCAGAGTAAAAGTACAGTCAGGTTCAGATAATAGCGATTAACTCAGCGTTTATCTGATATTCTCTATCCTCATCGGATGGGAAGGATAGGTGCAGCAAAAATATAACCTATACTATATGCCGTTCTGATCGGAGCACCACCTTCATATACACCTGCAATCTTCTGACGCACTCTTCGAACCAGCGTATCCAGAGCCCTTTGCGCACTGTGGTCATCTCTTGCGTACAACACATCAAGAATATGGCTGCGCTTCACGGCTTCAGTTGGCTTTTCAGACAACAGCTCAAGCAGGCGGAACTCTTTACTGGTGCATTCAATACGCTGTTGATCCGGAGTCACCAGCACCCAGTTTTTATTATCAAGCAGCCAGGTATCATCTGCTTTCTCTATCTGATCTCTGGTTTGCCTTGCCTTTTGTCTTGAAGCCAGGCTTGTCAGTGCTGCTGCCAGCTCACGACCATCAACAGGCTTCCCCATAAACAGATCAGCACCTGATTGATAACTTCCTACCCGAGCATTCAGGTCATCATTTGCTGTGATCACCACCAACGACATAGAACTATTCTGACGAGCATAATCAACCAGTACCTCCCCGGATTGATCAGGCAAACCAAGATCAATCACTGCGACAGTGAATGCCTGTTCAGATAGTGCTTTAAAAAACTCTTTGCCATTGGCCACAGCTTTAACCTGAAAGCCCATCAGACTCAGGTACTCTGTCAGACTGGCACTCAATACTACATCATCCTCAACCAGAATGACTGAAATTCCCTGGTTTGTATTATTACTCATTACCGTATTTGACCTGCCCAGAACTCTGATTCAACACATGGATGCAATGGCACCCGGAATACGAAATGTTACAATAATACTCTGAGATGCCTATGATTTAAATTACGCTTTACAACATATTTAAGAAAAGATTCAAAAAAAGGGTTTCTTTTTTAAGATCAGCGCACAAACTCAGAGCTGCGACACTATATAACTGATGCGCCATATACAGAAAATATCACATTTTGTCTGGAGACACCTGACAAAATCCTGTAAATACAGTCAGCTAAAATGCCAGAACCGCATCATTCGGATGCGGTTCCAGCATTTATTAGTCGGCTGAAGATATAAAATCTTTACTCCATAACGGCTACTTTTTTATTTTTCAGCTGGCCGGATAATAAAAATAACGATAAAACGGAAAGAACCGGAATAACCCATGCCAGCCCCTGATCAAAAAGCGGTAAAAACGCCAGCATATCGAGATTCCCCCCGGCAGCTTTCACACCTTCCAATATGCCAAATAAAGACGAAACCAACAGAGTGATAATCAGGGCAGTTCGTGACATCCCTGGCTGAGAGGCAGAAAGGCTGTAAAGTATCAGAGCAACTGAAATGGGGTATACAGCAACCAGTACGGGAATACTCAGCTCAATTAATACACCCAGCTCCAGATTAGCCATTATGAAACAAAAGACCGCATTAACAATGACAAAATGCCCGTAACTCAGGCGACTGCTCAGGCTGGCAAAGTAATCAGAACAGGCACTCAGCAAACCTACTGCTGTTGTCAGACAAGCCAGTGTAATCACCCCGGCAAGAGCAACAAGGCCTGCCATACCAAACTTGTTCTGTACATAATGCACCAGGATTTCTCCACCATTTGCAGCTCCAACGACACCAAAGTTGGCTCCTAGCATAAACAGGGCGATATATACAAAAGCCAGTCCTGCAGCAGCAATCACAGCAGCAACGACCAGATAACGGGATTGCTGAGAAAAATCAGTCACACCTTTTTTACGTAACAGATCAATAATCAGCATACCGAACATAATAGATGCCAGAGCATCCATAGTGTTATATCCATCCAGAACACCTTTTGTAAAAGGTGAAGCAGCATACGCCGGATCAACAGGCAACACTTCGCCGCCACTGGCAAACAGTACAGAAACACCCAGCCCAACCAGCAAAATAATTAATGCTGGTGTCAGTACTTTACCCACGGAATCCATCAGTTTACCCGGATAAAGAGATAGCAAAGCAGCAATAACAAAAAAAACAGCGGAATATAGCCACTGACTGATAACAGGCTCACTACTGAAAGGCTGAACACCCAACTCATAGGCCACCAGAGCGGTACGTGGTGCAGCAATCAGCGGCCCGATAATAATAAAGATTGCGACTGAAATCAGAACCCCGATAAACGGCGGCAACATCCGGGTCATGGCTGGTATTCCTCCTCCAGCCCTGGCAACAGCAAATAAACCCAATAGAGGCAATCCAACTGCAGTCAATAAGAAACCCAGCATCACAGGTAAGACTTCAGCCCCTGCCAGCATGCCAGCTTTGGGTGGAAAAATAATATTTCCAGCGCCAAGAAAAAATGCAAATGTCATAAAACCCAGGCCAAACATATCGGCCTTACTAAGCTGTGTATTCACAACAACCCCAAATAAATAAGAACAACAGGAAATTTTACTACCCAGGATGGGAAAGCAGGGTTTATAACATTCGGCAAAATCAGATAGCAAGAAAAACTACCTACAGGAAGGCAGATTATCTGTAAACAATTCTATTCAGGAAAACAGGCAGAGTTACCAGAAGCGCTTAAGAAAAAACGATGACTACAGGATAAATAGGATCACTACAGTGGCTGCTAAGGAGACTAAGGGATGAACATTGCGTTCATTTCACCCGATATCCGTGTGGGAGCAATCAACTTCGGAAAGCCCCACGAATATAGAAAATTACTCTGCAATAAGCTGTATATCAGATGCATCCACGTCGGCATCCAGATACACCATACCCAGTTTATTCTGATAATCCATGCGATCAGCTTTCATCAGATCAATTGCCGGGGCTTCAATGCCACTGTCCTGATAGATACCAGCAAGATATGCCATATAATTCTCACCCTCAGGCAATAACAATAAGCTCGCAGCCCCCACATCCGGCTTTACTTTGCCGTTAACGTCTTCTGACAGCACCACTTGTAATACAACAGGCAATTCATCACCGTCAATACGAACACTACGATCACGTACAGTTTGCTGCGCCCAGTAAAACGCCAGCTCTTTACTCTGAGTCAGAAAAACCGGTTCCGTTGTTTCAGTGTAATGATTACCAATCGTCGCCATGGTCTTTTTAGCCGCTTCTTTTAAAGCCTTATCACCAGAGCGTAATAATCCCTGCTCCTTGATTGACTCAACCAGCGCCGACGATGTGCCGTGATACCAGATATTGCTTGCTGTAAAACCCTGTTGGGTCAGCAGGTCTTTAGCATCTTTAAGAAAAGCAGGTGTATCAATCATATTCAAAACCATTTAATCAATTCACAATAGAAAGCAGAATGTAACTCTAACCTATTATATTCCCTGCGTAAAAAGCCATGATCTGCTTCAGATGTTAATCTTTATGAACCCAGGTATGCTTCAAAGATATCTGCCATCTGAAAAACTCTGCCCCATATAAAAAGCGGCACCTCAGGAAAAGGTGCCGCCTCTTTTAACTTCAGGGAAAACCACCCGCTTCTCTTAAGCGATCACAGGTGATTATCCATCAGTTCTTAGCTGAACTGGTTAGAAGTATTCTTCGCGCCACCCGCTTTCAGAGCATTCTCACCAGCGTAGTATTCTTTGTGATCGTCACCCAGATCAGAACCAGCCATGTTCTGGTGTTTCACACATGCAATACCCTGACGGATCTCTTTACGCTGAACACCTTCAACGTAACCCAGCATCGCTTTGTCACCGAAGTACTCTTTAGCCAGGTTATCAACAGACAGTGCAGTTGTGTGATAAGTAGGCAGAGTGATCAGGTGGTGGAATACGTTTGCTTCACGAGCAGTATCCGCCTGGAAAGTCTGAACACGAGCGTCAGCGGCTGCAGACAGTTCAGTATCGTCGTACTCTGCAGACATCAGGTTGTCACGATCGTATGCAGAAACGTCTTTACCTTCTGCTTTCCATGCATCGTAAGTCTGCTGACGGAAGTTCAGGGTCCAGTTGAAAGATGGAGAGTTGTTGTACACCAGTTTCGCATCCGGGTGTACTTTACGTACTTCGTCCATCATGCCTTTAATTTCGTGTACTGTAGGTACTGCCGTTTCGATCCACAGCAGATCAGCACCCGCATTGATTGCTTCGATACAGTCAAATACACAACGCTCATGGCCAGTGCCCTGACGGAACTGATACAGACCAGAAGGCAGACGCTTAGGACGAACCAGCTTACCGTTACGGCTGATCAGTACATCACCTTCAGCAGTATCTTCCGGAGCTACTTCTTCAACGTCCAGGTAAGAGTTGTATACGTCACCCTGATCGCCTGGCTCACGTACAACAGCGATCTCTTTAGTCAGACCAGCACCTTCAGAGTCAGTACGAGCAACGATAACACCGTCATCTACACCCAGCTCCAGGAATGCGTAACGCAGAGCGCGCAGCTTAGCGTGGAAGTCAGCGTGAGGAACCGTTACTTTACCGTCCTGGTGGCCACATTGCTTCTCGTCAGCCACCTGGTTTTCGATCTGCAGACAGCAAGCACCCGCCTCGATCATCTGCTTAGCCATCAGATAAGTCGCTTCAGCGTTACCAAAACCAGCATCGATATCTGCAACAATCGGTACTACGTGAGTTTCGTGGTTGTCGATCTTGTCCTGAATTTCAGCTTCCAGAGCCGCATCACCCGCTTCACGTGCTTTGTCCAGCTCACGGAACAGACCGCCCAGTTCACGCGCATCAGCCTGACGCAGGAAGGTGTACAGTTCTTCTACCAGAGAAGCTACTGCAGTTTTTTCGTGCATAGACTGATCTGGCAGAGGACCGAAGTCAGAGCGCAGAGCCGCAACCATCCAGCCTGACAGATACAGGTAACGACGTTCAGTTGAACCAAAGTGCTTCTTGATAGAGATCAGCTTCTGCTGACCAACAAAACCGTGCCAGCAACCCAGAGACTGAGTGTACTTGGTTTTGTCTTTATCAAATTCAGCCATGTCGCGACGCATGATGCCTGCAGTGTACTTAGCGATATCCAGGCCAGTTTTAAATTTGTTCTGTGCACGCATACGTGCAGCAGACTCTGGGTTGATCGCATCCCATGGGGAACCGTGGGCTTCTTTCAGTGTTGCTACCGCATCGATGTCTTTATTCAGAGTTGACATGGTTTTTCCTCTACAGTGTACCTGTTAGGGTTAATCGCCTGACCTACGTTAAAACAAACTGATCAGGTGTCCGTTGATATCTGGCCAAATGTGCCGTTTGATCCAGATAAATTCTTTGCCTGCAAAACCAGAGTTATATACAGAACAACTCCTGCCGGTTTCGCGATGGTCATACAGTGCCTGTGCTATATTCTGCTTTTTTGTGCCTGAGCAGACTTATCACAGATAAGCATGACAAAAGTGTTAATAACTAATAGTTGAAGAAATCTAATTCAATTAGTTCAGATAAATAATCAAACTTGTTGTTTTAATCTTAACTACCAGCTTTTGTCAGTTCAGAATCATTTTCTGTTTTTATACTGACTTGTTTAATAACACTTCGTCAATTTACCCATTCGTCTATAAAGCTTTTCCGAGCATTTCAAACGGGTGTTTGCCGTTGTGTGTTTTACACTATGCCAAGCCAGAGCCACTATTGCAAACGCTACTTTGGACTTATAAGTCGTTGTAAATAAACTACAAATTTATTTCTGTAATCTGACTACAGTAATTCCTTTTTTTAACTTATTGCAGCACAGCATTTTGTAGTTTTACTTACTTTCTGATGACAAAAAATAAGACAAAAAATGTCGTAAAACACGAGATTGTCGACAATCATGATAATAGCGTGTCTTTCAGTTGGATACGGAAAAAGATCAGATGCGAAAAATGTCATGAAAAAGTAAAGAAGCACAGTTAAGGCTCTATTCGTCAGACAAAATGAATCAGAGTGGAAATCAGAAGGAAGAAGTTAAGAAAAAATGACAAGGGACAGTCACCGTAAAAAAACAGTGACTGTCGACAATGGGTTCAGTCACTCAAATGAAGAGTACCCCGGTTAAAAATATCAACAATTTTAATCTTAAATCTTCTAGAGCATGAATTTATTTCATTTGAATCAAGGTATTTTTGCTCAGTTAAACGAATCATCGCGGCCTTGTCTCCAGGATCAATAGGGTAACCTTCGCCATCTGCAAACAGAATAATCTCATTATTTTCTGTCGAAAATGCCAGTCGACTCCCTTCACTCACACTGAAAGTCGCACCTTCATCCAGAATTTCCTGCAAATCCTCAACAGAAATAGCAGGATCAGCAGGAATTAACTGGTCCATATACTTAGGCTGTGTCATATATCGGCCAAACCAGGCATTGATCACACGCTCGTCAGATAGCTTATCCAGAACCAACTGCTTTACACGGGCAATGGCATCCAGACCAATCTGACTGTTACAGGCCTGCAGTTCCAGATCAGGGTCGGTATAACGCTCATCTTCTGACAGTTCACCGCCAACATAATCTGCCAGTGATGTCACCACTTCATCAGCAGATGGAGCCCTGAAACCCACAGACCAGGTCATGCAATCACTGGACTGCGAAACGCCATAATGCGCCATTTGAGGAGGCAGATACAACAAATCGCCAGGTTCACAGATGAAGCTTTCGCTACCATTGAACTCCTGCAGAATACGCAGAGGAACGCCCTGGACAATCGGAGTATTATCATCAGCAAAACCACCCAGCTGCCAGTGACGTGTGCCTTTGGCCTGTAGCAGGAACACATCATAATAATCCAGATGAGGTCCGACGCTGCCGCCTTCAGGGGCATAACTGATCATAATGTCATCGACCCGCCAGCTTGGAATAAAATCAAATGCCTCTATCACGCTGGCAACCTCTGGAACAAAATGATCAACAGCCTGTACCAGTAATGTCCAGTCTTCTTCAGGCAGATCATTAAAGCGCTCCGCCGGGAAAGGCCCATTTTCCAAATGCCAGGGCTGACCTTCAGGCCCTGTTTCCATTACCAGGCGTGATTCAACCTGCTCTTCCAACGCCATACCCGCCAGTTCATGCTCATCAATGGGAGACTGAAAGTCAGGAATAGCATTTTTAATAAACAAAGGTTTCTTCTGCCAGTAATCACGCAGAAACTCTTCATAACTGATATGGCCCAGCAGGCATTCAGGCAATTGCATCATAGATAAAATATCCGGATAAAAAAACGTTATATAAAAAGTGAAGTCATTCAGAGGAAATCTAAAGCGATAAGCATAACCAGACGATGACACGGGACAGTTTTACCAGAAAACGGGCAAAAAAATCCCTTCTGTCTCTATTCAGATGCTCAGAGATAAAACAAACAACATGAAAAAGGCCCTGATATATTAATATCAGGGCCTTTTAATATCAGAACCGGGAATTATTCCCGCTGACATTTATCAATCAGATAGCTTTCGCCTGATCAATAGCATTACCTATATAGTTATGCGGCGTCAGCTCCAGCAGTTCATCTTTTGCTTCC
Organism: Oceanospirillum sediminis; assembly: GCF_014164585.1. Classification (GTDB taxonomy): domain Bacteria; phylum Pseudomonadota; class Gammaproteobacteria; order Pseudomonadales; family Halomonadaceae; genus Oceanospirillum; species Oceanospirillum sediminis. The sequence continues at coordinate 12,967 of NZ_JACJFM010000018.1, forward strand.
TGAGGCATATCCAGAGTAGCCACAAATTCCTGCAGAGTTTCTTTTGTAATCGCCTTACCGCGAGTCAGCTCTTTCAGCTTCTCATAAGGCTTTTCAATATTATAGCGACGCATAACCGTCTGAATTGGTTCAGCCAGTACTTCCCAGCTGTTCTCCAGATCTTCATTCAGACGATCTGCGTTAGTCTGCAGCTTGCTGATACCTTTCAGTGAAGCCTGATAAGCGATCAAAGACTGGCCAAAACCAACACCCAGATTACGCAGAACAGTAGAATCAGTCAGGTCACGCTGCCAGCGAGAAATTGGCAGTTTAGCGGCCAGGTGCTGCATGATTGCATTAGCAATACCCAGATTACCTTCGGAGTTCTCGAAGTCAATCGGGTTAACTTTATGAGGCATAGTAGAAGAACCTACCTCACCGGCAATCGTACGCTGCTTGAAGTAACCCAGAGAGATATAACCCCAGACATCACGATCAAAATCGATCAGAATAGTATTAAAACGCGCTACAGCATCAAACAGCTCTGCAATATAATCGTGCGGCTCAATCTGAGTGGTGTACGGGTTCCAGGTCAGACCCAGGCTTTCAACAAATACTTGAGCATTTGCTTGCCAGTCCACATCCGGATAAGCAGACATATGTGCATTGTAGTTACCTACTGCACCATTAATTTTACCCAGCAGTTCAACAGATTCAGCCTGTTTAACCTGACGCTGCAGACGTGCAGCTACGTTAGCCATCTCTTTACCCAGAGTCGACGGAGATGCCGTCTGACCATGAGTACGTGACAACATAGGCTGCTCAGCATTGGCCAGTGCCAGCTGGCGGATAGCTTCAACGACTTCTTTCATCGTCGGCAGCATCACGTTACCCAGAGCACCTTTCAGCATCAGGGCATGGGACAGGTTATTGATGTCTTCAGAAGTACAAGCGAAGTGAACAAACTCAGTAATCGCTTTCAGCTCTTCGTTAACTTCAATGCGTTCTTTAATGAAGTACTCAACCGCTTTAACATCGTGGTTGGTGGTACGCTCAATGTCTTTGATTCGTTGCGCATCTTCTTCACTGAAGTTGGCTACCAGATCATTCAACAGCTGGTTTGCTTCTGCACTCAGTGCAGGCACTTCTGCAATCTGGTCGTGTTCAGCCAGACGCTGCAACCAGCGAATCTCAACTTCAACACGGGCACGGATCAGGCCAAATTCACTAACCCATGGACGCAGGTCAGCGGTTTTTGAGCCATAGCGGCCATCAACGGGGGATATTGCGGTTAGGCTGGAAAGCTGCATTGTTTGTTACTGCTCTCTTATGCTGATTTCATGAAAGGCGCCATCATACCTGAATTAACAGTAGATTACACACTCTTAACGAAGGCCTTTAATATTGTAGGAAATTATCAGAATATTGCAGGTAAATTCGCAGAAAATGCGTTAATAGTTGATGCTAACATTAGCATGCAGGGGCAGTATTAATCAGTACCCGTGCACTATAACTCTGTATTTATCGACAATGACAGATAAATACAGAGTTAAAGTTAACCAATACGAATATATCCGGAACTGGAACAAAATTCCCGGACCAGAATACGGCTAGCAATTAGTGCATACCACTTCTGGTAGCATCATCCAGTGCTCTGATGACTTTTTTCCGACCAAACAGCAGCTTCCAGCGACGGCCGCCTAGCTGATGCCATAAAATACCGGAACGAATGCCTGCAAACAGTAATGCACGGACTTTATCAGCATTGCCGGGTCTGCGGAGAATATCAGGCTCTCCCTGAACCTGGATACGAAAAGAAAAAGTACTGATGGTATCCTGATACAGGCTGGCAATACTGGCAATGACATTTTCGTGCGTTGTCGAAAAGTGGTTACTCTGCATTTTAATCTGATCAAGACGCTGACCAATAGCGTTCAGCATATCCGGATTTTTTCTCAGGCGCTTTTCCAGATAAAGAATCGACATGGCATAACGCAGCACATGTGTATTGGCATCAGACTCTTTATTCATAAAACTGCGCAAAGTCCGCATACCAAGATTCAGACCATAAGTATTATCGCCATAGACAGCCAGTGTCGATTCAGGATCGGTATTCAGGATGCTGCCAATACTGGTTTCAAAACTATCCTGAGAAACCATTCCTTTATTAGCCAGCTGATGGACCAGTGCCGCAGCCTGGAAAACCCCGGCAAGAGCAACGGCTTGTTCCTGCTCTCTGTTGCTTAAACTCATATAAATAAAAAACCTGTAACTTAAAAGAATGCAGTGCTGACAAAATATTGCTACTACTATCTACTGACAGGAGCACAGGCCCGTTAGTTCTCTTCAGTTGAAAATGAGTGCCTGCTCAGATTACTCTGTTCTGAAAACTCTCCCGGTAACAGACACCTATTCTCTCCTATTCAGTGCCTCAGGGCTATAGCCACGATAATATTCCGGCCTCATACACCACAGATATAAAGGAAATACTTCATCACCCGGGAGTTATTTCCTTCTGTTTCCCCTTTGATCTCACTGTCAACCTGTTGCCTGTTGACATCTGTTTATTAATCACAGGAACAGGGAAAAAAAGGATGAAAATAACGAACAGCATTCCGGCCAGTACAACTGGCACACCAAGTCCATTCCATCAGATTACTCTTGAACTTTACCGTGATAATCTGGCTTTTCTGGATGGCATGCAACCGGCCCTGAAAAGGGCCTTGATCTATATTTCGCAGCATTACCATCGCTCTCTATTACTGGATGAAGTTGCTGAACACTCTTTTGTCAGCAGCTCTCACCTGTCTTATCTGTTCAGAGTCCACCTCGGTCTCCGATTTAAAGCCATTCTGACAGAGTTACGTTTACGTCACGCAGCTACCCTGATAAACCATGACCCAGGGCGTATGATTACCGATGTCTCTCTGGAAGCTGGCTTTTTTGATCTGAGTCACTTTGAGAAAGTCTTCCGACGATATTTTGGCATCTCTCCAAGAGATTATCGAAAACGAATCAGAGAAGATCAGGGACGCAGAAACAAAGACCGTATGACAAAACAGGATCAGTCAACTCGTACCATCATCATTACTAACCCTAAAGCAATAGCTGCTATTAATCAAAAAAATATAAATAGTGAGCGACCCGCGTATCAGCCGAAGTAAAAATATTCAGAATAATATTCTCCAGCACTCTCTGGAATATGTCTGAAAACAACACTTTCACTCTCCAGTTACACACCCCGATATAAATTTTCTTTCCTCTCCGGCCCGAAGCCGGAGAGGCAAAGGAGTTATAAGTAAATTTTTTTACAAACAATTATCGAAACAACTCTATTAAGATAGATCAACTCTGCCCTCTACACAAAATTAAAAAGCCATCACATTGTATGTAATGGCTTTCAATTAATTCAGAATATAACAATTATCAAGGTTTCAGACACCCAGAACATTTTTAGCTCTGACCAGATACTCTTCACGATCTTCCAACCCATTATAACCACCGTTAATACGACGGGTAATCTGCTTAATGTCGTCCTGATCTGCGTACTCATTCAGACTGCGAGAGTTCCAGTACCAGCCTGCAGTGGCTACCGCCAGGTCAGGATTCTCTGCCAGCAGATCAGGGCTCGCCACGGCATCCTGACCAACAGCCTGAGAAAAGCGTTGATAATTATCTTTTCCAGTCAGTTGAATCAGCCCCCGACCACGATAACTCCAGCCATCACCCGACGCTTCATCACCATTCCCCATGCGATCTGCGTAAACTCTGTTAGCAATTTTTTCTGGTTGACGGGCAAACGCCTCAGCCTCCTGGTCTGTTGGAAAATATTTACCAAAAACAGCTCTGAGCGCTTTAGCACTGTAATTCAGGTTTTCAGAGACATAGCGTAAAGAACCACTTTCATGGGCAAGCTGGGCCAGAAAATGTGCAACCCGAAGAGGTGTATTAATACCAAAGTCACCACATGCTTTATTAATACCGTGCAGATATAACTCAATATGTTCCTGTTTAGCACCAGGCATTATTTTTTGTAACTGTTCTGGACTGACAAATTCCATATAACACTCCATTTAATTGATTTCATTCAGGCAACGTACGGAAAACAGGGATATTTTCCACGGTCAACTTCAAACTAGCCGCCTAACAAATAGAACATATTAAAAAACAAACTTTTATACACGGTAAAAACAGCCAATAGCAATCTAAAACACAAACACCATTAACAACAAACACATATTCATATATTATTTTCAAAGACAATATGCCTCTGACCATCAAAACACATCAATTACGAACAATTACACAGCGTGATAAAATGAGGTATTCCAGGAAAGTGGCGGTAGCCCTCCAGGTATAAAGACAAAAGCAAACAACTCATTCTTTCAGGTAAACCTCCTGCCTCTGTTGCCAGAGCTCTGTTTTAACCTGAGATAGTAATTGTCGATTAATATTCTCTGTCAGTGGGCTACCTTCAGGCAGAATAAAAGCATAATCAGTCTGACTAAGACTGAGAGGAAGTACACTGGTACCACGGATATAGTCTGCTTTTACCAGATATTGCATCACCTCCCTGGAATGAACCAGAGCTTCCAGCCGATTATCCTGCAACGCAGAAACAGCCTGAGGCCAGGATAAAACTCTTATTGGGTGGTTCACACCGTTTTCTCTCAACCAGTGATCAACATGGGGGCCCGTTGTTTCCGAGTGAATAGATTCCATATAGGCTACTTTTTTAGCTGCCAGTTCATCGACAGAGGTAATCTGGGACCCCAGCCCTTGTAAAGTCAGCGCAGATGTCAGTAAAGCCGTCACAATAGACACTATACTGACACCAAAAAACATCAATAGAATCACCAGAACCTGGCCACCACGATGCTTGATCTCAAAAGGATTGCCCTGCCCGGAAAACACCAGCAAAGTAGCCCAGATCATAGCGTTGTAGAATCCTCTTAGCGGTCCTTTAGTAAACAGAGGGTTTGCCTTTGAATATTCAGCTCGCCAGTACAACAAGGCGGTTAATAGCATCAACAGCAGCAGCATTCCCAGTACAGATAAGGTTTCAGTCAAAGGAAATTCCGCAAATAGTCGACCAATACTACTAAGCCCGGATTGATTTGCCACCATGACTCCCAAATGCCCCTGAAAAAAACTATGGCTGAAATCAACAATAACCTCTGCATCAGAGCTGGGAACAAAAGGGCCAATCGCGAGATCTACAGCGCCATTCTGTACATCACGTAATAAGTTCGAATCATTGGTATATTCAATAAAAATACTGTCAGCTTTTAAACAGGCTGCAATAGATTGCCACAATTCAACAGCCAGGCCATCCCAGCCGCCATTATTTTGTGTTGCAACATTAGCTTCAAATACGAAAGGAGGTGAAAACTTTACCGCTACTCGCAGAGGCTGTTCTGTCCAGAACGCATCGACTTTCTGGCACTGGGCCTGCACAACGCCAGACCATAGAACCGCAATACTCACTGCTATCCACTGCAGTATCAAATGCCTGCCCATACTTAATATCCCTGTATTTTTTCGGTCATTGAATAAGGTGCAGAAAAAAAATAATCCGGTAAGCAGCTTTCCAGTACATGGTAATTGCTATATCCCCATAGCGCTGCAGCAGAATGCACTCCCGCAGACCTGGCACATAACAGATCGACAGGTGAATCCCCTACCATCAGAGTTTCCTGCCGGGCAACATCAAACTTAGCTCTATGAAAGTTAATAACATCAGGAGCCGGTTTAGGCGCAGCCTGATCTGAGCCAGTGACTTCGTCAAAGTATTCTGCCAGCTGCAATCGCTCCAGAAGCTCCCTGGCTCGGCTTCCATCTTTGCCAGTCGCGACTGTCAGCCTGATACCCTGCTCTTTTAACGAATGCAAAAGCGCCTCGACACCAGGATATACCGCCACATAAGGAGCCAGATACCGGCTGTGTTTTTTAAAAGGTTCGTGCAGAGTCTCCGGAAGTCCCAGCTCAGTCATAATCTGCAGAAAACCTTTACCCAGATGTTGCCGATAGATACTGAATAGTCTTTCACAATCATGTAGTTGCAGATCAGAGCAACATTCACGTAATGCAGCGGAAAATGCCATTTTCATAACATCGATGCTATTCACCAGGACACCATCCATATCAAACACAATCAAACGACATTGCAGAGTACGATCAGGGTTCAACATAAAGCACCTCCGATACGTTTTCATAACGATAAAGGCCTGTCTGTTTGGCATAGGCCTGATAAATTTTAGGCATCTGATTACTGCAATACTGCTTCAGCTTCCTGGCTGCCAGCCCAACCAGAAACTGCTCCCCCCGCCTGACATCCTTATCTTTCAGTGGTTTTCTCTGCACTGGCAGAGTTATCAGCTCAACCAGAGTTTTACCCTGTTCAAGGCCTGCAATCGCTACAGTGATCATGCCACCATCATCAACAAAATTGGTTCCGGCTCCCAACACGGGGTAATGGGCATTTTCTGTTGTCCATTGAATCAGCCTGGCAGGCGTGACATATTGCTTGCTACCGGGCTTTTCAGGTACTTGCTGATAGTTAGCAATGACCAGCATCGCTTTCTTCTGATTGGCCAGCGTAACCTGAGCCTTCCACTCATCAAACGACCTGACCGTTGCCGGTTCGAGCAGCTCTAATGGATACCAGTTAAAACGCTGAAAACTGACTTGTTCACGCCTTGCTGTGGCGGAATAATCATTCAGTGGTAAGACGCCCACAGCTCTTTGTTCACCGCAGTACTGACTCAGGTCTTTCAGTGTTTCGACCAGCGCAGTGAAGTTTTTATGCTCATAAATGCCCTGTGTATTCATTGCCCGGAAATAACCGTAAGGTTCAACACTGTAATTCACACCGGCAAATACAATTTCTGGTAATTGCTGCACATCAGTGATGTAAGTTCTTTGATAAAACTCCAGGTCCTGCTCTGGACAACGTTTCGCAAATAACTGTTCAGCAAGGCTTTTTTGGGGAAAAATGCCATCGTTATAAGCCAGATAATGTGCCCCGACTAATTCCTGGGCCAGATCATCGACCAGCAGCAGATAATCTGGTTTCCAGTCACTTATTCCATAAAGCACATCACGGGTTGATCTGCGCCGGAAGTTACAGCCATTATGATTTTTAAGATCCATATAATGATGGCGTACTTTGGCCGATGGCAGCACCTCTTTCAGTTTCTGATCGATCCCTTCATCAATGGAATTCACCCAGTTCAGGTCTGTATTGTAGGAATGAATAACAAAGACTCTGGGCTGTCTCTGATTGTGATCCCAGATCAGCCATATCATCGCACTGATCATAAAGACAATGATCAGCCGGATTGAAATATTAATAATCGTCATAATCTATCCCTGTTTCAGATTAGTGCCAGGCTGATCCAGTACGGTAAAGTGACACACAAAGCGATAATCCGGGCCAGTGTGAACCAGATATTCGAGGTAAGAAAAGTGCGTCTCATCTGCGAAGTCATCATTCCGGCATTAGTCAGCTCGGATTCCACCTGGGATGACACGCCATGTTGATGCGGCAGAATAAAACTCTCACTAAGCAGCAGCAGACCAAACCCAAGCACCCAGGGAGATATCGCCGTTCCTTCAGATACAGAGATCAGTACGCTCATCAGAATGACAAAAGTCGGTGCACCGGGAAATAACAATCTGATCACAAAAACGACCAGTGCCAGTGCCAGAAATCCTGTTAACGGATTATCGACAAACAGCTCCCCTAACCACTGCAGATTCTGAGTAATAATCTGATCCAGCTGAAGATGCTGAATCACCGGTCCCCAGGCGACAATTGCAGCAATAAAGATCAGTGTTGGCCAGTCAACATGCCGCCTCATATCCTCTGTATCCAGACCGCTGAACAGAAAAAGTGCCAGAGCAATAAACATCGTCACCCAGGCAAGCGATATATGGTGTACAGACATCGTCAGAATAGCGAGTATCAGCGCAGTCATCGAAAGAATTGCGCCGATTTCCCGATTATTAAGAGGCCCTAGTTTATGATATTCAGTATGCAGGAAATCTCGCTCATCCCGGCTGATACCCTGTTCAGAACGACAACGCCAGAACAGCCAGAGCATAAAAAAGCTGATCAGTACAACGCCGACAACCAGAGTACTTTTCAACCAGTTGGCCCACTGAAAATAGAATTGCACCTGCGGATCCAGAAAACCCAGCATGACAAAATTGAGCGGATTGCCTGTCAGAAACACAGTACACAGCAGAAAGCCCCCCTGAAGAGCACAAACCTGAAGCGTAGCTTGCCGGGCCGGATCATCTGATAGTCGGGACAGATCTATCGCCAACGGTGTCATCATGGCTGATCGCCCCAAAGGAGAGGGAATTAACCCGGATAGAAAAGTGCCAATACAAAAAAGCAATAATGGTTGCGTATAACGGTTATCGGGCAATCTCAATACCAGCCAGATCGCCACTCTGCGGGTTAATCCTGAGACACTGATCAAAGCGGCAAACAGAAACATCCCCAATACCAGAAACAATACATCCGAACTGAATCCCAGCATGACCGTCTCTCTGGGAGCAACATTCAGCAAGACACAAAGCATCGTTACCAGCATCGCAGGTACAAAGTTCGGCGTCAGCCTGAATAACCAGAGACATACAGCCCCGGAGACCAGAGTCAGAAAAATTTCTTCCTTATCTGATCCGTTTTCCGGCAATAGTCCGGGTAGCCATAAGTAAAACAGAAAGGGAATCAGAGCACTGAGAAACCAGCCAGCCAGTACACTGTTTTTTTGCCATAAACAGGCCAGAAATGCTGATGACCGACAGGCAACAGATAATGCAGCCATAAAAAAGTATCCTTTAACAATCGAGAACTCTCCGGGCATCCTTTTATCCGGTCAAATACAACCGGGTAATCTATCCCGAAACCGGGTAACAGCAGTCCACACATCTGCACATTACCTTTCTCGCATACTGCCGGATCTGCCCGGTTCAAACTCAGGAAATCCTGTTCATAAACAAGCTGATTACAGGAAAGTGTTCTCTGAACGCAGTGTTTTAACCCTTCATGCCCCCAATGAAAGAAGATCCCGTACAATTAATCGATTTATCCGGGATCAAATCAGACAATACCTTTACTCTGCACCTCAGGAATTACCGTCACTCCGGGCTGATACCGGATTAACGTTCATCACAGGAAAAGGAAATGGATCATGATCGGAGATCATCCTAAAAATGCACTACGTGCTCAGTTGAAAGATCTGGCTGATAAAGGCTCATTGAATACACCTGCAACAGGTCTGCTTGATAAAGAATATCTGAATGCATTCTGGCAGGAGATTTGTGCTCTTGTTCGCCTGCATCAGATCGTTATATCAGCAGTCAAAGCAGAAGGGGCCAGCGAAAAAAATAAACATGAAGAGTGCGTAGTAATTGAAAATACAGGTCCTGTTATTGCTGACCTTTCAGGATGGCGCCTGAACGCCGGTGCAGATCAGGATTTTGTCTTTCCTGACAATACTTACCTTGCACCAGAAGAAAAGCTGGCAGTCTGGACTTTTGATCAGGACAAGCCTTATTCATTCAACAGTCACCGACCAGTCTGGAACAATCGTGGCGATACGGCATTACTCTATAACAATGAGGAAAAGCAAATCTCAGCGTTATGCTATGGCTCTGCCGCGGCCCCTTTCGTAACGATTACTGAAATCCAGTTTGATGGTATTGAAGGCCGCGAGGAAGCCGACGAGTATGTTGAAATCACTAATCATGGCGATATTCCGGCAGAAATCTCTGGCTGGACCATCAGTGCCGGAAAGAATCAGGATTTTACTTTCCCTGATAATACCGTTCTGGAACCTGGCGGAGCGATTAAAGTGTTCACAAATAAAGCCGTCCCGGAATGCGGTGGTTTCTCTTTCAACAGTCGAACAGCAATCTGGAACAACAAAGAAGATATCGGACGTTTATACGATTATCGCCAGCAGTTAGTCTCTGAGCTGCACTACAAAGACGGCGTTGCACTCTGAACCGTTATTGTCCTGCGCTGCTTTTATAGCAGCGCTTCTTTTACATTCCTCCAATTCATCTCATTACTATCAAACCACCTGTCTGGGCAACAGATCATACTGTGCTTAACATACTCGCCTTATAGAAAAGACACAGACATCTTCCGTGCTGATGGCAGGAGTTTTCCTGAGGATACTGATATGATGCATCAAAACCAGCCACAGCCTGGACAGCCTGTTGCAGGTAATCCCCCTCAACTACAGAAACAAGTCCAGAAATCAGCTATAAAACAGGGTGAAAAACCAATCACGTCGAATCAGATGACAGTACCCGGATCTGCCCTGCCTAATTCCCTGACACCAGAAATGAAACAATCAGTCGAAGATGCCCAACGTCTTTTAAAGTACATTGCAAAAGACGGAGACAGTAAACTGGACCCGGAGGTCACCCGGCAGTTGATTCAGGCCAGATATCAGGCGACCAGTGGACAATGGAATTCAGAAACGGAAACCCGTTTTCTGATCAGCTACGATACTCTGATTTCCCATATCTATCCGGTATCACTTGAAAGTATCAATGCCATTAAACCACCTCCTGTGAGTGAGCACTCACAAAAGAGAACACGGGCTGAAAAGGCCGTGCACTGGTATCGACATCTGACCATTCTGGCTTTGGTTATCCTTCTGATGACTCAGTTTTACTGGTTATTAGGCAATAACTTGCTACACGACCTGAATACTCTGTTTAAACAAAGAGAAGACATCAGTCTGCAAATTGCCAGACTGGACCCTGTTTACCAGGGCAGCCAGCCAGCCGATCCACAGAATTTATCCTCCACAGATAAAGACCTGATTGAACTGAATCGTCTCAAACATGAACATGCGGTGCTGAATCAGAAACTGGATTCTAATCTGATTCTGCTGGAGTTCTGGAACAAGATATGGCTGACGGGGTATCAGTTTAAATCAGAGTTACCTCCTTATCTGAAAAAGCAATATGAAGCCCGATTAAATGAATTACAACGTTATAGACAGCAGACTACGGATAATACAGTAGCAACTGAGACACAAGGGCATAATATTTCAGATAATGAAATCCGAACGTATAATCAGTCTATCACCAGCCTGGAGCTGGAAAAAACACGACATCAGTCACGTATGCTATTTTTCAGTAATACTCTGGCTGCTGCCTTTGCTATTGAAATCCTGCAAAGCTTTGTTCTGCCTTTACTATATGGTTTATTAGGTGCTTTTATTTTTGTATTACGCACCCTGTTATTAGAAATACGTTCTCTGACCTATACCTCTGACTCAGATATCCGCTACCGACTAAGACTGACGCTGGGCTCTTTGGGAGGCATGATTGTTGGCTGGTTTCTGAAGCCTGATGACATGGATACTCTGACCGCTTTATCTCCTATGGCACTGGCTTTTCTTATGGGTTACAACGTCGATATCTTATTTTCAATTATGGACCGTTTTATAGAAAGCATTAAGCAATGGATTGATAAACCACCAGAAAAAGCATCCTCTCCCCAAAAACACGTTACTAAACCAGATTAAACCGTATAGCACTCCGTTCTCCCCGATTATTCATTTTTAAATAATAGTTAAATAGAACACATGGAAAGGCAATACAGTACCAGATCAAAAGATTAGTGATGATATTAAATCATCTGAAATTAGTACAAGCGTCAATACTAATGCAAGGTTTGTTTTTATGTCGGACAATAACTCGTCTGAAGAAGACCTGAATAAGCTGCTGACAGATTATTCTACCCCTGTAGCCCGCAGCATGCTGCTTCAGGCTACAGCCCAGGCTCTGGCTAATACAGCCCATAATGCGACCTGGAAACAGCAACAAGCCAATATCACTCTGCATACAGCAACCAGTAACTCTGTTGCTTTATTACAGATGATGGGCGTCCAGATTACCCGTCAATAATACGCTCAGAACAAAGGAAAGTGCGATGCCAGTAAATGAACAGATCACAGATTCAGTGACTCAGGTAAATACCAAAGTGGTTGGGGAAACACCTGCTATGGCGATGGGTAATCTTCTGATGTCCACCAGTCAGGCACTGTCTAACGCCGCTCATAATGCCACTTACAACCAGCAGCAGGCCAATATCGCCTGGCAAGCGGCTACTGTTCAGGGCATTAACGCCCTGCTGGCAACCGGGGCAGCGGTGACCGGTTCAAGCGCCAGAAATATTCTCGATAAGGGGTAATCCCTTTAACCCAACGGTCTTTCAATAAACAGGAAGATCAGTCAATCCCGATAAAAGGAAGTGAAACATGCCAGTAAATGAGCAAATTACAGACTCTGTTACTCAGGTAAATACCAAAGTGGTTGGTGAAACGCCAGCGATGGCAATGGGCAATGTACTGATGTCTACCAGTCAGGCGCTGGGTAACTCTGGTCACGGTGCAACCAATAATCTGCAGCAGGCCAGCATCACTATGCAAGCAGCGACTGTTCAGGGCATTAACTCTATCATGTCGACGGGTTCAGCTATTGTGGGCCGCAGCGCTGAAGAGATTATTGAAAAAAACTGATTTCGTCTGAATCCGGGCAGGATTCAGATCAATCCGATGTCGGATCAACACCGGTCCGGCTCAACCCTAGTGCATAAGGAAGCTTAAACATGCCAGTAAATGAGCAAATTACTGATTCTGTAACTCAGGTAAACACTAAAGTAGTTGGTGAAACTCCGGCTATGGCGATGGGCAACCTGCTAATGTCTACCAGCCAGGCGCTGGCTAACGCCGCTCATAATGCAACTTACAACCAGCAGCAGGCCAGCATCACTATGCAGGCGGCCACTGTTCAGGGTGTTAATTCTCTGATGGCAACAGGGTCTGCAGTGATTGGCCGCAGCGCTGAAGAAATTATTGAAAAATAAGCACACACCACTGTGAGCTACCGGCAGGCAGACTTACCTGCCTGTCCGTTTAACCATGAAATAAGGAAATAAATCATGCCAGTAAATGAGCAAATTACTGATTCTGTAACTCAGGTAAACACTAAAGTAGTTGGTGAAACGCCGGCTATGGCAATGGGCAATCTGCTGATGTCCACCAGCCAGGCGCTGGCTAACGCTGCCCATAACGCAACGTATAACCAGCAGCAGTCCAGTGTCACCATGCAGGCAGCGACTGTTCAGGGTGTTAACTCTCTGATGTCTACCGGCTCAGCGGTTATCGGCCGTAGTGCTGAAAGCATCATTGAAAAAGGCTGATCAGTAATTTATTGCTGACCACAGGATGGCAAGAAGTCTTCTTGCCATCTCTACTCACTACGACTCCCGGATATCCGGGTTAAACCGTATCAGATCGGAGTAATAAGATAATGTCAGTCAATGATGCCGTCACCGATTCAGTCACCCAGGTTAATACCATGAATGTCGGTACTGCTCCCGGATCAGGTCAGGGTAATCTGCAGATGGCAGTGAGCCATGCCTTGTCAGGAGCGGCCTGGAATGCTGAATCGAATAATCAGCAAAGTGCTATCGTCAATCACACAGCCACCATTCAGAACCTGAATGCACTGTTCAGCCAGGGGGCCAGCATAACTGCCCGCATCCTCAGCAACTCTGCTGGTGATCCACCATCAGAAGCGTAATTCATCCTGAAGGGTTAACGGAAGGATAATGGTGAATACGGTCATAATCTGACGTAGCACCGTACGCCATTATCAGGAGATTAAGCTTATGAGTGCAGCTAAAAAACCAACGCCACGCCGGGTTAAAGCCAAACGTTCAACAGAAAAAAAAGCACCGGCCAAGCCATCACCAGCTGAGTCGGACTGCCCGGCACAAAGTCAGGATGCAATATTTCAGGAGTCCTGCGATCACAGCATTGCAGCCCTGGCACAAAATAATGTGAATTTGAGCACCAGTCAGGCTTTGTCTAACCAGGCTCATGCAGCAGAAGCCGGACAGATGCAATCCGATATTCAACTCCAGACAACAACCATTCAGGGATTGAATGCACTGTTCAGTCAATCCCCTTTGAATCAACAAAAATAACTCACGGGCCTTCTTTCTGACCTCTGGTATTCAGCCCGTCGGATCAGGCCCGATCAGATAAGGAAATACCCAATGAATACTCCAGCTCAACCAGCCCCAGCCTCTCCTGCAGAAGACAGTGCTCGTCAGTCTATCGCTCAATCCACAGCTCTGGCGGTATCTGATGCTACGGACAATCTGAGAAACCTCAATACTCTCAGCACAACAGCCATTGGTGTGGCCCTGTCCCAGTTTATTGAAACCGGAGATCCCAAATATGCAGGAATGATTGCAGAAGCTCAGAAGATTGTCACTACGGGCGCTGAGAATTTCAACACCGTGGGGCAAAAAGCAACCGAAGTATTTAAAGCGGGCTGCTCATAAAAAACCGGTAACCCCATTGTTTTTGCCGATCTATTTTCTGGTATTCCATTAGGATCAATGAAGGTACTCAGGCTATGCCTGAGATAGCAATGTTAAACAAAACCGACTTCAATCAGAGGCTCTGATTATGAGTGATACACCTGATAAAAACGCAGAAAACAACCAGAACTCAACCGTATTACAGGCATTTGATCATCAGGCAACGGGCTTTGTTGATGCTACTTTTGCAGAAACCCTGGGGCTGGCCATGCATAATGCTATCACCTCTCAAATGAACTCACAGATGGCGGCATCAACATCTGTTACTTCAGCGTGTAACAGGATTCTTAAAAGTTCAGCACACTCCATGTCAGCACCAGAATCTGCGGATCAACCGACGGATACGACACAACCGGAAACCCCTGATACAGGGTTACCTCAAACAGAAGCAACCACCCCTGTTCAACAAAACGATACGTCACCTCAGAACGCTTATACAATTGAAGGCAATCATCAGCAATGGACTGCGAATGACCAGGGATTACCGCCAGATATGAATTCTGCCAGCCATTATCCTCCCGCTCAGGATCACTATACACTGCCTCATGAACAAACGGCTGAGTCTCCATCGGCTATGCATCCGGTCGTTCAATCGGTACAACCGGTGCAAGCCCCATCAGTTCATGACCTGGAAGTTATCAGTGCTGATACCGCGGCTAAAAAAACGGGCTTTTTCAGCCGCTTATTGGGGTTGCAAGCAAGAAATCCGATTAGCCACTGATGAAACAGACAGCATAGGAGGTTTATATGTCATCCAGCTCAGAAAAGATGTCAGGTGTTGATCAGTATCTGGCTAAAGTACAGAAGCTCAGTGATGCCCAGCAACAAAAAGTGGCTGAGCTGATCGATAAAACCCAACAGGATCTGGATACCTGGCAACCCTCAATGCCAGAGCATCAACAACCTCTGGACGAACAGATGGATGCGCTGTACCAGAATGTGAACCAGGAACTGGAAAAAGCGATGGATTTGCTGAGTAAACAGATTAAAAGCTTATCGTAGTAACTCAGTTTATCCTGAATCAATCCAGCTTTGTTGATACAGACACCGGAAAGTCTTATGGACACAAATCTTCTTATTACAGATGCCATCACTCAAACCAGCACCGGGACACTGGCTGTTACTCCCGCTATGACAATGGCAAATCTGTTTATCAGCAGCAGTCATGCGCTGGCACAGGCTGCCCACAATTCGACGCAGGCTCAACAGCAAGGCTATGCCCTTATGCAGGCCGTTACCACTCAGGGCGTTAATTCAATACAGGCAACCGGAAATGCTGTTATAGCGCAGCTGCTTAAGCGCAGGAAAAAAGTTTCTCTGTAAAACGTAAAAGTGACCTGGTTTTTCCGCTGACAGCCAGGAAAACACAACATATTTTCAGCTATGTATCAACGCGTGTCTATAACCCTGACCGGCGCTTTTGCTCCGGCGTCACAAGATGAAATAAGGAAATACTATGCCAACCGTTAACGAACAAATCACTGATTCTGTCACTCAGGCAAATACCAAAGTTGTCGGAGATGTACCGTCTATGGCGATGGGAAATCTGATGACAGCAATGTCTCAGGCGCTATCCAATGCGGCACAAAATGCGACTTCTAATCAGATGCATACCAGTACTATCGTTCAAACTGCAACCATACAGGGCATCAACTCGATGACCTCTCTGGGCACTGCAGTTATCGGACGATCCAGTGAAGGCGTAGTGGAAAAAGGCTGATCGCTTCGGTGCCTGAAAAATGTCTGTGCAAAATATCATCGTATTCCCGGCTGCCGACTGATAAATATCGAAATATTTTGCTCTGATATATATTCCACCACAAACATTATACGAAATTTCAGGATGGTTGTTTCTTTCTTTAATCTGCACATGAGAAACAAGCATCCTTTATTTCATAACGCTGAACGCCAGAACAAACGTTTCTTTCAGAAAACGGTTGTATTCTCCAGCCGTTTACCAGAGAGGCAAAATGCTTTTGTTCTGATATATGTCACATCAGCTGCAGGTCAATAAAAGATGTCAGAATCATCAGATAGTCAACAGGCTCAGGACGAATCATCAATACAGGACTTAAGCTCAACCAGTCTGGAAGATACTATCAGCCTGATGATGCAGAATGCGGTATCAATACAACAAAGTATGCAGATTGTGACCAACACTTCTGTTGCCAGTGGTTGTGCCCTGATTCTGAAACAGGGTGGCGGTTAAAAAATTTCTCAAAAAGGCTCATTAAATTCTTATGTCTGCCGATAAAACTGCTCAGCAAAATGCACAGAAAGCCGTTGCGCAAAGTACAGCAATTGCTGTTCAGGATGCAGCAGATAATCTTCGGAATCTCAATACCTTATCCACAACAACCATAGGTGTTGCTCTGGCAAAGTTTCTGGAAACCAAAGATCCAACATATGTAGAAGTTATTAAAGCAGCAGAAAGTGTAGCTAAAAATGGGGCCGAACACTTCAGTGACGTGGGAACTAAAGCTGCAAAAATACTGAAAGATTTCTCCTCTTTCTGAATGATTGACACAGTTAAAGATTAAAGATGGATGACACCTCCTCTGCCCTTTTTATTACTCTCTGTCATGTCTGGCGGCGTTATGAACTGTAAGCAATGTCACATTTTGTAATATGCGTCATCTTTTGTAATCAGATATTCATACGCCCCGTCCATGAGTTCATTATTTCAGATATCGAAGAGTAATCATGATGTTTATATTCTTTCTTTATATTACCAATCTGACGTATACCAAGACTGAATTCTTTAGCAACCTGTGCTCTTGACTTACCACTGGCCAGAGCCTGCATAATCCGGATATTGCGTACCTGCTTATAAAAGTGATCTGCTTTAGGAATTTCCAGAGTCTCACCACCGTAGTACCCGCACAGAGCGATCAGCTCTTTCTCTGACAGGATTTCTCGCATCGATGAACGCCCCGCAGATTTAGCAACATATTTTATCTGGCCGCCATACCTCTGAGTGAGCCGGTACGCACCATCATAGCCAATAATTTCAATAAGTTCCTGAAGAAAATCCGGAAGTCCGTTTTTATCAATAAAGCGAATTAGTTTAGAAATATCATCATGCAGATAGTCCATATCTTGTCACATCCTGAATAATTAACAGAAGTAACAAATAAAACAGTACTGCTGAACAATAACTATAAGGAAGGCGTTCCCACTTGACTTACATTATCAAAAGCTTTTAAGGAAACAACAGCATTCAGAAGGTCATAAAACGTAATCAACTGTTATAGACTTTAAAACAAACAGTCATATAAAGAAAGAATAGATTAACAGACATTACCGGATAGTCGACACCCGTTACCAACGATCAGCATTGATCTTTTCCAGAACATCAATCCCTGTCAAATCAGTGACATAAAAATTGCCTTCAGCATCTGCTCTGCAAGGCAACTATGCTTAAGTGTAAGAGATGCCCGTATAAAAGCGGGTAAGTTTTCAGTATAATCCTGGCAACAGACAGAATAACTCCTTTAGCCGAAGATGATCACAAGTCATCATGTGTTAGGTACTTGGCCCACAAGCCATAACTAATAGGGATAAAAATGACAACTCCAACTTCCGAGCAAAAAATCGTTTACACCCTGACAGACGAAGCACCGTTTCTGGCGACAGGCTCTTTCCTGCCTATCGTTCGTGCTTTCACTTCTGCTGCAGGTATCAAAGTAGAAACCAGTGACATTTCTGTTGCAGCACGTGTTCTGGCTGGTTTTCCTGAGCGTCTGACTGAAGAGCAGCAAGTCACAGACACTCTGGCAGAGCTGGGTGAACTGACTAAAGACCCATCCTGTAATCTGATCAAACTGCCAAACATTTCTGCATCTATCCCTCAGCTGAAAGCTGCTATTGCAGAACTGCAGTCTCAGGGTTATGACATCCCTGATTATCCTGATGAGCCTTCTACTGACGAAGAGAAAGATATTCAGGCGCGTTACTCTAAAGTTCTGGGTAGCGCAGTAAACCCGGTTCTGCGTCAGGGTAACTCTGATCGTCGTGCGCCACCGGCTGTTAAAGCATTCGCACGTAAATTCCCTCACTCTATGGGTGAGTGGAGTAAGGCTTCCCGTTCTCATGCTGACTACATGCGCGGCGGTGACTTCTTCTCCAGTGAACAGTCTGTCACTATGGAAGAAGCAGGCGATGTGCGTCTGGAGTTCGTAGATAAAGACGGCAATGTTGAAGTTAAAAAGACTGTCGCCCTGCAGGAAGGCGAAGTATTCGACAGCATGTTCATGAGCGCTAAAGCGCTGGACAGCTTCTTCGAGCGCACTCTGCAAGAATGTAAAGCAGATGGCGTAATGTGGTCTCTGCACGTTAAAGCGACCATGATGAAGGTATCTCACCCAATCGTATTCGGTCATGCTGTACGTGTATTCTATCGTGAAGTATTCGAGAAATACGGCGAGCTGTTCGAAGAGCTGGGTGTAAACCCGAACAATGGTATGAACAGTGTTTATGAGAAGATCAAAACACTGCCTCAGTCTCAGCAGGAAGAGATCGAAGAAGCGATTCACGCTTGCTACGAGCACCGTCCTGAAATGGCAATGGTTGATTCCGTTAAAGGTATCACCAACCTGCACATTCCAAGTGACGTTATCGTTGATGCATCTATGCCTGCGATGATCCGTAACTCCGGTAAGATGTGGGGCCGCGATGGCAAGGTTAAAGACACTAAAGCAGTCATGCCTGAGTCGACCTACGCGCGTATCTACCAGGAAATGATTCACTTCTGTCGTACCAATGGTGCATTCGACCCAACCACTATGGGCTCTGTACCAAACGTAGGTCTGATGGCAATGAAAGCCGAAGAGTACGGCTCTCACGACAAAACGTTCGAAATGTCTCAGGACGGTACCATGCGTGTGGTTAAAGCCGACGGTACTGTACTGATGCAGCACGACGTTGAGAAAGGCGATATCTGGCGTGCATGTCAGACTAAAGACGCTGCAGTGCGTGACTGGGTTAAACTGGCCGTCACTCGTTCCCGTCAGTCTGACACTCCTGCGATCTTCTGGCTGGACGCTGAGCGTGCTCACGACCGTCAGCTGCGTCTGAAAGTTGAAAAGTACCTGAAAGAACATGACACAGAAGGTCTGGACCTGCGTATCATGGGCTACAGCCGTGCGATCCGTACCTCTATGGAGCGTATGATCCGCGGTAAAGATACCATCTCTGTATCCGGTAACGTACTGCGTGACTACCTGACTGACCTGTTCCCAATCATGGAGCTGGGTACGTCAGCTAAGATGCTGTCTATCGTTCCTATGCTGAACGGCGGTGGCATGTACGAGACGGGTGCGGGTGGTTCTGCACCTAAGCACGTACAGCAGGTGCAGGAAGAGAACCACCTGCGTTGGGATTCTCTGGGTGAGTTCCTGGCACTGGCTGTATCTCTGGAAGAGCTGGGTATCAAAAATGACAACCCACAAGCCGAACTGATGGCTAAAGCGCTGGACGCTGCAACGGGTCAACTGCTGGAGAACAACAAGTCTCCTTCCCGTAAAGTGGGCGAGCTGGATAACCGTGGCAGCCACTTCTACCTGGCAATGTACTGGGCACAGTACCTGGCAGAGCAGACTGAAAATGCTGATCTGGCGGCCCGCTTCGCACCTCTGGCTAAGGCGCTGACTGAAAACGAAGCTAAAATCGTTCAGGAACTGGCAGACGCACAAGGCCAGGCAGCAGACCTGGGCGGTTACTACCACCCTGACATGGCTAAAGTTGATGCAGTAATGCGTCCAAGTAAAACCCTGAATGACGCTCTGGCTGCTCTGTAAGCTAAGTATCAATCAGATTTTACTGTGGTAAACACAAAGCCCGGAAGTGATTCCGGGCTTTTTTGTGCCAGTTATTTTCTGACTTTGTCGCTTTTTTGTATGACATACCAGGTCTTATGCAAGATGGTCTGTTCAATAACGATCCTTATGCACTCAACCATGATTAATATTCTTCTGGCAGAGAAACTTATTGCCGCTGAGAAGCATGTAATCTCTTAGCATTACTGAGGCTGCCGACGTTTCTGACATTGGTATAGCCCATCTCCTTCAGAGTATTAAGTGCAACGCCAGCTCTTCTGCCACTCCGGCAGTACAGGATAATCTCTTGCTCTTTATTCTGAAACAGCGATCCTATCTCTGATCCGATATCCTGATATGGAATTCTGATCGCCCCATCAACATGGCCTGCGCTGTATTCTGCATCTGTCCTGACATCAATCCACGCAGTTTCAGCAAAAACACAGGACGAGAAAATTAGTGCGAAAGTTAACGTAATAAATCTTTTCACTTTTAAGGCCTCCTGGCTCATTCCATTCAGATCACATCAGGACATCCTAATTTATCAGTGATTAGCAGAAGAGTACATTCTGCGACCTGATCGGGTAAGTATGACGATATGAAAAAGCCCCAACGTAACCTATACATCGGGGCTTTATCAATTCTGACAGGCTATTTTCCTGATCTGAAATATGGCTATGTCCAAAGAGTAAGAGCCTCAGACTATATAGCTTATACAGCTATAGCCGACTCAGAACAGCTCTTTAAGCACTTTCTCAGACGCGGATAGTCTGTCATTCATCAGAAGTACAACGAAACGATGCAGGCGAATCGCCATCAACTGATTATTAGCTTCCATCTCTTTCAGAGCCTGAGCATCCAGCTTCATCAACTCTGCATTTTCAAGCGCCTTAGCAGATATAGTACGCACAGAACTGGCATATAAGCCGGTCTCACCAATAATGGTTCCTGGCATCATGGTTTTCAGACGCTGATACCGCTCTTCACCCAGGTCCAGCTGAATCTCAACTTTACCCTTAGTAATAAGATACATAGCATCTGCATTCTGACCCTGGCGAATAAAGTACTCTCCCTCTTTTACTGATACCGGCTCAAAATAGCGCACCAGATGCACCACTTCGTATGGCAGAATATCCATACGCTCTTTCAGTAAAGATTCCAGAGTAAACTCACCGGATTCCGTTGTCGGCAAACGGCTTAGCAGTTCACTTTCACACCACTCCAGTGCACGATCCCAGTCACTGAACTGACCGGCCACTTTCATCAGCCCACGGGTTGTCAGTTTTGCTCCCTCTGCGCTGTCATCCATAATACCCATACCAGAAGAAACCAGTATATCTTTCAGCCCTGGTGGCAAAGAGGATAGCAGCAGAATAATTTTTCTCTGCTGACACTGGTTATGCAATCTCTGTAATACGCTGGCGGTAGAAGCATCAAAGCCCTGGGCACGGGCAAAATCCAGAATAACGAATACGCATGGAGCCTGCAGGTACGGTTCAAGGTCATCCTGCAGGCTGTATGCAGCACCAAACGCCAGATCACCTTTCAGGCGTACAGTTCTGACGCGATCACCGTATTTTTCCAGTGCTTTGTTATGACGCAGAGGACGCTCGACCAGGCTATGCAGAACCGTCGCATCAGCACTCAGATGAATACTTCTCTGTTTACTGAACTGTCTGGCTAGCAGAGGTACTGTAACCAGTACAGCCAGTAAAGCTGCCAGCTGAACACCACCTGCAGCCATAGCCACAAACAAAACAACAACCAGCTGATAATCCATAGGATTGAAACGGTTTCTGGCACTGATCAGCCACTGATCCAGGTAACGGAATCCAAGATAAACCAGTATCACAGCCACCGCTGGTAGTGGCAGATACTGCCAGGCCGCACTTCCAGCCAGACAGATCAGTAAAATAATCACCGCCGCGATAATAGCCGGTGCTTTACCTTCACCACCCAGCTGCTGATTCAGCTGAGTCTGTTCCAGCGACAAAGCAGAAACACTTCCGCCTACGGCTCCGGTTACAAAACCTGCTCCGGCTGAGATATACAGCTCCCGGTTCAGATCCAGGTCGACTCCGGTTTCATTCTCCAACGCAGAGGCCTGCACCAGCATTACCAGAACACTGATAACAGCAGCAGCCACTACTCCACCCCATGGTAACCCGGTAAAACCGTCCAGATCATAATTTGCATAGGCCGGTAACCAGCCCATAGAGAAGAAAGATTGTGCCTTACCCGTTACAAACCAGTTACCGGACCAGTCTGGCATGCCTGCGCCTAACAGATTAAACAGAAAAACCAGAATCAGAAAACCCGTGGGTAAAATCAAAGAACCACCCAGCTTTTTCTGCAGAAAAAATAGCAGAGCAGCAAAGCCGATAACCATCCAGACAGTAGGACTCATTAACCCGGATACTGATAGCAAAGCAGGTTCAGCCAGACTCAGACCACCATAGAGAAACAGCCAGCCAATACCTGCCATTAATCCTGTAACAACGGGCAGAGGCAGATACCGTGTGATACGTCCGACACCAGACTGTCCAACTAAGAACATGGTAGTGACCGTCAGTACCGCCAGGCTGATCATCATTAACCGGGTATCACCTGGCGATAGATCCTGACTGACAGATAAAGCAGCAATCATCGCCGCCGCAGGTAATGGAATAGCAGCCACGCCCTTACCGGAGCTAAGCAAGCCAATGGCCAGAGTTCCGACAATTGCCGTCATTAAAAAAATAGAGATACCGGATTGTAAATCCGCCAGATTGCCCGTCCCAAAAATAAGAGAGGCAAAAGATAAAGACAGTACAGTACTGATCAGCCCCAGCATTACACCAGAAGCCAGATTCCTAAGTGCAGTTGTAATCATGGATTCCCTGATACTTAATCCAGAAATAAATGGCACTAAGTTTTCCAGTCTATGGGCACTATTGCAAGCCATAAACGCTGTAACTTTATGATAGTCGGTATTAAAAATGCCTGACATGCCATACCGGCTCTTACATACACAGCCGTTTTATGCCCACCTTCAGGCTGAAAGCGCAATCCTTAACTATACTTGCCAGCATGGTCACGAATAAGGATGTCTTTATGCGTACGAGCCTGCCCTCTGTACTGATGGTCTTACTGTGCTTTGCAAATAGTCCGGCAATGGCTCAGTCAAAGGTTTTTATCTACGGAGAAAGTAATAATATGCCTCCTGTCAGAATTGCCGGTGACAAAGATTACCCGCCAATTGAATGGCTTGAAGGCGACAAAGCTAAAGGGATATTTCCTTCAGTATTGCCTGATCTGGCCAGAGTCATGAACCGCCGCATTGAATATCACCTGATGGATTGGGAGCAGGCCCAGGATGCTGTGCTTGAAGGCCGTATTGATGTACTGACAGTCTTCAGCCCGAATGAAGAAAGAAGAAAAGATTTTGATTTTGTCGATGGTTTCCTGCAGTTTGAAATGAGCCTGTTTGTCAGAGACGATAATCTGACCATTCATAACCTGACCGATCTGGATGGAATACGGACAGGACTGACAAAAGGAAGCTACCTGCAAAACTTTCTCTCACAGAACAGCAACGCCGAACAAGTCATTGTTAAGGACCATCCGACAGGTTTTCATCAACTACTGGCGGGTGACATTGATGCCCTGGCCACCACCAAATGGGTTGGTGCATATACCATTCAGCGCCATAAAATTCGAGGTATTAAATATGTTGAGCCTGCGATTCATATCAAGCCCACTCATCTGGGTGTCCGAAAAGGTCATACCCGTTTACGTACCGAGCTGAATCTGGCAATCAAAAAGCTTAAAAAAGATGGCACCATTGACCGGCTGACCGAACAATGGGAGAAACATGAGATTATCTATCTGACCCAGGGGCGTATGCGTTCCATATTCTGGGCCGGAACCGGGCTATTTCTGGCCTTCATCTTTGTCGCTGGTCTGATTACTATCTTTATACTGAAAAGTCAGATTAAAGCTCGTACCCGCTCATTGCAGCAAAGCAACCAGGAACTGGAAGATACATTGCACCTTCTGGAAAAAACACAATGTCAGCTGGTCCAGTCCGAAAAAGTTGCCTCTCTCGGCGCTCTGGTTAGTGGACTGTCCCATGAAATGAACACCCCTTTGGGTATCGCTATTACCGCCACCAGCGTTATGAAGGAGGAAGGCCAGGCCCTTGCTCAGGCTGTCAGAGCCGGTCAGCTGACAGAAGAGTCTCTGCAACAGTTCGTACAGGATCATCAGGAGTCACTGGAGGTTCTGGAGCGTTCTCTGAACCGGGCTGTACATCTGACGAACAGCTTTAAAAAAATTGCTCTTGATCAGGGGCAATCTCAACGACGTGCGTTTTACCTGAGCGAGGTGCTGGATGAGCTGGTACTGTGCCATCAGAAAGAACTGAACAAAAGAGCCATCGAAATCACACTGACCGGCACAGATGACATTATCATGCACAGCTTTCCCGGAGCCTTGACCGAAGTGCTGAATCACCTACTGAACAATGCCCTGCGGCATGGCTTTAAAAAAGAAGAATTACCGGCTATTCATATTGTTTGCTCTCTGGTTGATGACAAACTTCGTCTCGAGTTCCGGGATAATGGTTGCGGTATTGAAGAGAAGTACCTGAACAAGCTGTTCGATCCTTTTTTCACCACTCAAATAGGGCAAGGCAGCTCAGGATTAGGACTCAGTTTTGTTTATAACATTGTCACCGGAGTACTGGGTGGTGAAATCGAAATTACCAGCGAGCATGGCTGCCGCTGCCAGCTGATGCTGCCTCTGAAGGCACCAGAAACAGAAGGGGAACAGCCCGAAACAGTCTGAGCCTTATCAGGATACTTTTAATCTCTGCAGCTGATTCAGCAAAACGGCTTCTGATGCACCGCAATACAATATTGTAGTTAACGGAATCGGACTGCTGTTCCACTGACACTAACCATCATCATCCCACCTTTAGGCCCGACCACTTCATAATCGATATCAATCCCGATAATGCCATCCGCACCTAAAGACTGAGCATCTTTCTGCATCTCAGCAAACGCAATTTTCCTGGCCCGGCCCATCTCTTTTTCATAAGCCCCGGAACGACCACCCACAATATCCCGAACCGCACCAAAGATATCTTTAAATACATTAGCCCCCAGAATCGCCTCTCCTACCACGACACCCAGATATTCCTGAACCGGATGCCCATCAACCGTCGATACTGATTTCCCTCTTTTTTCTGATGAAAATTAAATTCACACCTGCCTGACCGGGTGTTACATATTTCACTGTTTTTTCAGACAGTATTTTACTGACCCATTATACGTTTGTGGCATAATAGCCAGCGAAACACATACGCTTTTATTCTCTGATCCATAAATGCACGGTTCAGTTCCAATCGGGCTGAAAAATAGCGCTCAGTTTCGACAGTACAGGAAAAAGACAGGACTTCATGATATTGGCAGATGTTTTACTTCTATCACCGCTGGCAGCACGATCGCCGGTAATAACATCATCACCGGTACAAGAGCTATCACTGATACAAAAGCTATCGCAGGTAGAAACGCTATGACACCGTGGACTAACCTACTGATCACCACCGTTCGCTTGCTGGATCTTCATGACAGCAGCCACGAACGAGGCTCTCCCTATGTGCGCGTTGCACAGATGCCAAGACCGGGCCTGAAAGATGGCTACTGGCTGGATCTGGCCTGTCTGCTGCTGGATTATCTGCTGGAAGAAGACTTTATCAGCAACGGTGGCTTTATCCGCTTTAACCGTTGTCTTGAATTTACCCGTGAGTATTATCCTGACTGCAGTAATGATGATCTCCAGTTTGTAATCAACAGTCTGTCGACACCCAGTGAGCTGTTTTATATCAATCGCCAGCCGGGTGAATCTCCGGATAAAGTACAATCCATTGCCAGTACCAAACGCACCGCTCTGATCGAGAAACAGGCGCAAACCGGCCATGTGCGTCTGACCCAGGCGGGTCGACAGGCCGTGAATCTGGCCGGTCAGGTGGAAGACCTGCTGTACAGTGAATACGATGCTGCAAAAGCACTGACCGCCATCACCCGTGGCGATTACGCCCGTGTGCCGGATATCTGTAATACCATTTTGCTGGCGATTCGCGGCCTGACTCAGGAGATCCGTACAATCCGGGAAAACCCGACCCGCGAGAGTAAACTGACCGCCTTTCAGGAACATCAGCGCCATTACCACAACGCCCTGAACAGTATTCAGCGCACTATTCTGGATTGTCGGGCACAGCTGCTATTGCCTGAACAACAGAGCCGCTTTGAAGCCTGGCAGCAGCAGAATCATCAGGACTGGGATCTGCTCATGCTGACCCAGAGCCTGAACCGCGTTATGAACGCCATTGAAAACCTGAGTCGCCGCCTGACCGAACTGCTGACCGATATTGCCGATGGCCGTATCCGCAGTATGGGCGTGATCGACTTTACCCAGCTGGCACAGGATATCGCTGTTCAGCCGCCAGTACAGGCGCTGATCGATGCCGTATCAGAGCGTTGTATGCCGTTTTATGTACAAACCATGTTCCCGTCACCAAATGACTTTACCAGCAACCTGCTGGATCAGCGCAGTGAACGCAGTGAAGAAGCCCTGATCTTCGATAGCATCAGTGAAGATGATTATCAGGACACTGCGTTGCATACCTTCCTGCAGCACCGATCAGAATTAATGTGTCAGCATATTGAAAAACAGCCCCTGACACTGGCTGATGCGCTGAATAATGGCTGGCACCAGATCGAAGGCGAAGATTTTCTGCCACAACTGCTGAATATGTATGTTGACCCGGAACAGCTACAGCCTGATTTAGTGGTCGCCCTTGACCCAGAACAAACGCTGGAGATCCGCCTGCCCGATGGCCGGGTGCTGAAAGGCGACAATCCAATTCTTATGTTACGTGAACCACGCCCGGAATAATCTGAACCATGAATATGAGTGAAATGGGCGAAGTGTACGCCTACCTGCTACGTTACCGTATGGCGGAAAGCCGCCCTGCACAGCGCAACCGCCGGGCTTCTCGTGCCGGTCTGATCTCCGAACGGGATGTCTGCGCGGTACTGGCTCAGGCCAGTGAAGAAGAGATCAGCCAGTTCCGTCAGTTTTTAAACGGACAGGGCCTGCAGCTGGTGTTTGTCGATGCGGCGGATTATCCGGGCATTGCAGCGGGTGGTCGTATGTATATACTGCAGCGCCTGCCAGAATCCGACCTGCCCTCTATGTTCAGCCAACAACCTGTATATGCCAGCATGCGCTTACGTCAGGAAAGTCAGGAAGAGATCGCACTCTGGTTCCTGCATCTGTGGCTATTACTGATGGGCCTGCTGTATACCCGAAACAACCGCTCTCTGACCGATGTCAGCCACTACCAGGAAGCGGTTATCAGTATACAGGAACTGGTATCGGCGATGCGCCAGCATATCGAACAACTGCGTCAGAGCGGCGTTCAGGGTGAGCAGGTCTCCCCTGCTGTACGCGTACTGATTGATGAAAAAGGGGAAGATATTCCCCGTCGCGTCCGCGTCTTTGTCGAACTGATGGAACAGGCCGGACATCTGCAGCGCTGTAATGATAAAAGCGACACCGAAGAAACAGAAACATCCGGCCCGTTACACGCCAGCTATCAGCAGACGTTATTGGGCGCGTTAGAAGCGGAGCAGATCGGACTGCATCACCTGCACCATCTGTTGAATGATCTGAATACCCTGCCAGAATCCGGATCAGCAGACTCTGATAGTCGGGAATCCCCGTCAGAAGATGGCCCGTCAGAAGATGGCCCGTCAGAAGATGGCCCGTCAGAAGATGGCCCGTCAGAAGATGGCCCGTCAGAATATAATAGTGCCCTGCCATCTCAGACAGAAAGCTATCAGGCACCGGAATATGCATCCGCACCGGCTGACCTGTTATCCGAGCTGGATACCGATCTGCCACTGACAGCACCCGATACGACCGATCCATCCAACCAGGAGAATCACTGATGTCTGTGATTAACCGCATCGAAATTGCCAATCTGCTGAACAAACACGGTGATGTGGCCAGTCCCTGGGAACCGAAAATGCGTCACCTGCTGCTGAACCTGCAGGGACAATCCACAGCCATCAGCATGGAAAATGGTTTCGGTAAAACCACTCTGAGTGATGCCCTGATCGGTATGTTGTCCCGTGACCGCCGACTGATGTCTAACAGCCGCCGTAAAATGAGCCCATCGCGGGTTCAGGGGCAGGAACGCCCATGGAGCCATATCCGGGTCGAATTCCGCAACCATACGGCAAAAGAAGATAATCAGGATGACCTGCTGGCTCAGGCGGGAGAAGAAGTCTCCGGTGAAAACTGGGTATTCGGTATGTACGGCCATAGCGACGGCGACAGCCACTTTTACTACTACCAGGGAACACTGGAAGATTGTCCGGTAACAGACACCAGTCTGGATGGCAAAGTCCGCCTGTACAGCAACCGGGATTTTCTGAAAGCGGCCCGTTCAATCAAAGTGGTGCGCCCCGGTAACCGGGATGAGTGGCTGGAATCCATCAGTCGCCATATCAGCCGTAAAGAACTGGAACAGCTGGCCAGCTTCCAGAAAGAAGGTGGCGCGGATAAAAGTCAGATCTTTAACGCAATTCGCCCCCGTCCCGGCGAGAAACCGGATCAGGCTTTCTTCTATGAAGTGCTGGCCCCACAGATTCTGGCCGGTGCGACCCAGGGTGAAACCGACGAAGGCGAAGAATTTATCGAAGAGGTGATTATTAACTCAGGCCAGAAAGTGTCTGAGTTACGTCATCGTATCGATGCTGCTGAGCAGGATCAGCAACGCGCCGAAAAGAAAGTGGTTCAGCTGCATAATCTGAATGAAAAAGCGGAAGAGCTGCAAGGTGCTCGTAGTGAACTGAATCGCCAGCAAGCCGAGATGGCCACCAGCCGGGACACTCTGCTGCTTATCGCCCAGTCTCCTCTGCCGGGTATTCCGTTCACAGAAGAGGTAATTGATGACAAACACCCCGCACTGAACTTTGCCTTGCTGCCCGGCCAGACGGAACCTGTGGTCGCAGGCAGCCTGATTGCAAAACTGCTGAACCTGTCCCTGACCCGCGCCCAGGCTTATATGGATCAGGCCGGTTTAAGTGGCAATCCAACGCGCCGTCTGTTGCATCATCCAGCGGCACGCTGGGTATCGGATCGTAAAGTTAACACCTACCCGCTGGAGAAAACCCGTCAGCTGATCTCTGACAGCCAGAGCTTTGAAGATGACGCTGCCCGTCTGGAAGCCCTGCAGGATCTGGAAGACGCCTGTGACACTTTCCTGGAATGGGACTCTAACCAGGCCCGCGAGGATTACCTGGCCGATCAGCTGTTCCTGCATAACAGCCAGCAGGAGCTGGCCGAGACCGAACAACGTCTGGAACAGTGTGAGCAGGATAAAGAATCCCTTAACAGCCGCTCGCAGGCCTTTATCGATAACCAGAGCTACTACCGTGACGCCCTGAGTGAAGGTTTGTTTACCGAACAAGAACTGGAACAACCTGACACGCTGGAAAAAACCACGCAACAGGAAGCCGATCAGGCCCGTCAGCAGCTGAGTGAACACCAGCGTAAAACCGGACAACTGGAACAGGTTGAATCCTGGTGGCAGAACTTTAGCCAGTTGCACCCGGATATGACGCCTCAACTGCTGCTGGAAGAGAAAGAAGCCCGGCACAGTGAATTGCAGGACAACCATCAGGCACTGCAGGAACAGCTGCAACAGCACAATCAGGCCATTCAGACGCAACAACAAGCCCTTAATCAGGCGGAACAGAATACCCATCGCCTGCAAACAGACCTGACCCAGCTGGAGCAGAACCGCAGCGCTTACGAAGCTTTCTGCCAGCAGTTCCCGGATCAGACACCGGATGGCTTTATTCAGCGTATTCAGCAGGAACACCAGACCCTGCTGGCACAAAAACAACCCGCTGAACAGGCGCTGAATAACGCCCGTCAGCAACTGGGCCAGATTCAACCCCTTGCACTGCAACGGGACCGCTTCCAGCAGATTTTCGGGGACGCCAAACCCGTTGGTCTGAAAGAAGATCTGCTGAATCAGGAACGTCAGCTGCAACAGCAAATAGAACAGTATTCCAGCGAGATTCATCAGCTACAAAGCCTGAATGACGCTCTGGAAACCTATCAGGACGAACACGATAATCAGACACCGGCTCAGTGGCTGGAGCATGCGCAGCAACGTTATCCGCAGGTGCTGACCGAACTGGAACAGACCCGCAAGGAACTGCCCCGTTTAGAACATTATCTTAAGCACCTGGATACCGACCCGCTGGCGGCCAGTGAGCAGGAACAACAAGCACTGGATCTGCTGCAACAACAGGGCTTAGCCGCTACACCACTGCATGTCAGCCTGACCGAAATTGCCGAACAGCAGGGCTCTCACGACTCGCTTCTAATCCAGAAACAGCAGTGGCTGACACAGGCTGCCGCCTTCCTGTTCGCCCCGGTATTGCCAGATAATGAACAGGCCTCTCAAGCGGTTAAACTGCTACTGCAAAAACAATTCGCCCTGCCAGTATTCAGCCACAATGAACTGGTTACCTGCATTACGCAGGGTCAGAATATCCTGGGCTCGGTACTGGGTTACGAAACTCTGGCGGTAAAAGCCGCTACCGACCCGAACAATATTAATCTGCTGAGAGAACAGGTTCAGCAACGTATCCAACAGCTGAATCAGCAACAGGATCGACTGCAAACTGAGCAAAGTCTGTATGACCCGTATGGTGACGCCTTCGCGCTGGTGGAACAAGCCGCTAAAGCGCTGACAGAAAAAGCACCGCAGCGACAGGATATGCTGGAAGATGAACTGGCTATAGCCGAAGACCAGCTGGATGACCTGCAGGATCAGATTGAACCTGAAGCGCTGAGCATGATCAGTGATTACCAGCATTATCTGGAACTGGGTGGTGATGCCAGCCTGACCGAAGCGCTGGAAACCATTCAGGAACAGGAACTGATCCTGCAACCCCTGCTCTCTCGACTGAGTGAAGTGGAACAGGTACTGCACCAGTCTCAGCGTCAGGCATTAGAAGCAGAAAACTATGTCAAAGCCGGGGGTGAAGATCAGTATCAGGCCCTGCTCAATCAGCAATCGGCCAATGAACTGGAACTGGCGCGACTGGAAGAACAGCTGAACCAGACTCAGCAACAACAGGAAAACGCCAACCAGCAACGCCAGACACTGGAACGCCAGCTGTCGCAGATTTTTGCCGACGGCGAACAGGCCCGACTGCAACGCCTGTGTCAGTACCAGGACAGCGGCGAACAGCTGTTTATGGCCAACCGGGAACAGCAGGAACAACAACTGCTGACCGCTCAGGAAACGGCTACCCGTCGCGCCCGCTGGAACTTCCAGCGTATCCGTGACTACCTGGCCCTGCGTGGTGATAACGGTAACGACCAGAGTCTGGATAAAAAACTGGCTCAGCTGGATAAAACTCTGAAGCAGCTCAAGCAGGAGCGCAAAGAACTGCAACAACGTATCGAACAGCTGCGCACCAGTATCAGTCATGCCGAACAGGTGATGAAACTGACCGACGAACTGGCGATGGAATGGCTGGAACAACTGCGCGAACTGGAATTCAGCGGCAACCAGATTATTCCACTGACCGAAGCCATTGAAGACAGCGAACTGTACCAGCTGTTCAGTCAATACCGCTCTGGCTATCAGGAAGAAGACTCCGAACTGGATGCCCTCAGCATCCTGCAATCCCGCCTGATCGAATCCCTGCGAGATGAACAGCTTAACGAACGCGGCAAAGAACTGACCCGTCAGGAAAAACTGATTCAGCAACTGCACGAACAACTCGGCGCACAACTTAAACAGGCTCTGTCGGAAGCCAGACTGTTTAACACCACAGAAAAAGCCCGACTGACCGCACTGGAAAGCTTTGGCGACCAGGCGATCAGCGATCTGAAAGCACTGGAAATCACCCTTCAGAGTCAGCTGCAACAACACCTGAGCCGGGTGGAACAGCTGAAAGACTCCCAAAGCCAGGTTGAAGCCGGACTACAGGAACGCCTGAGTCGTATTATTGCCGACGCGGCCGGAAACCTGCAGATTCTGAAACGGGTCGCCCGTAACCATGGCCGGGATGAAGGCGCTCACTTTGATATTCAGGCCGAAGTCATCGACGATAACGCCATTTCTGAAATGGTCGCAGGGCTGCTGACCGAAATTGAAACCCATCAGGAGATCAGCCGTAAACGCCAGCAGCAGAACCCGGAAAGCTACAGCGAAGAAAAACAACAAAAAGAACTGCAGGAACTGATTCGTCGCCGTATCTACCGCTCCCTGTTCCGCAATATCGCTATCCGCCTGCGCCATACTGCTATTCGTGCTCACGGCCGCCTGTTCAGCCTGAATGAACAGATGAGTGAAGGTCAGCGCGAAGCGGTATCCCTGATGTGGTTGGTGAAACTGTCGGAATTTGCTATCGAACGGGATATGCGCCAGAGCGCCAGCCCGAAACGCAAACGCGAACAAGCCAGCCGCGAAAGCGTGATTATTCTGGATGGTCTGTTCAGTAAACTATCTCACAAAAAACTGATTGAAGACTCACTGGAATCCCTGCGTAACACTCGTGGCCGCTTCCAGATGGTTGGTCTGATTCACAACCCGAACTACGAAAATGACCCGAGTATCTTCCCGAGTTATCTGGTGGGTAGTGTTATTGGCGGCCGTAATGGTCAGGGTGGTCACGTGATTGTGCGGGATGGTAAACCGGATCAGGCCAGTAATGATGATCGCGCCGGGGAAGCGAGTTTGTTTCAATTAAGGGTTAGTGTGGAGAGAATTGAAGCCGAAGGGTGATTCGTTGAAATAAGGTAAGGGGGCAGCAGCGCTGCCTCTTTAAGGCTCCTCGACGTTAGGTGTGGATTTATTGAAATGTATCTGCCCGTCATCGTCGCCTCGCAAAGCCAATTTTCCACATAAGCGAGGAAGCAGGCCTGGAGGAACACAGGGCTGAAAGCCCGAGTAGTCCTTGCCTGAGCCCGAGAGTTGCGGAAACTGAGTGTGAAGCGTGGCAGAGAGACGGGGCAGAATCTGCCTTGATTCCGAGCTGAGCAAATAATCAGCCCGTAAATCAAATCCACACGCAACGTCGAAGAACCAAAAATGATCTTATTTCGGATCGTAAGGCCTTAGAGCTGAGGACTGAATGTTACCTGTTTATCATGTAAAGATTTAAATTTTATATTTGTTTTAAAGGCGTTAATTGCCTTTTTTCTCCCGTTAGTTGTCTTTTTTCTGAAAATATTTCATTCGAGATATCTATTTATCTGCCGATTGTTTGCTGTAGTTATCCTTACTTCAGACAGGTAGGAGGTATTATGAAAATTGACCATGGACAGATCTCTATGGCATCGGCTCATAGGCGAGAGTCATACACTGAAACGAAAGAATCTCTGAGATATTTTGAGCGCTCTCCGGATGGTGAACGTAACGTAGAATATCAGCGACAATCTCGTTCTTCAGGTGTTGAAATTGGTATGCAGGCGGTACTAGGTGATGTCGAAGCCGGGCGGTTACCTCAGTTTCCCGGACAAAGTGGAAGAGGACTGGGGCTTGGGTTACAAATTGCTAATCCTCCAGGCCAGGAGCAATTCAACAATCAATCTCCAGTCGTTGATGAGGTTGATGTTGTTGATGAGGGTGGAGATTTTCCGGATTCTATTGAAGAGCTGAAGTTATCCGTCTTTGTTCATATGATGGAGCAGATGTTCGGGGCTAAATTCCAGTTGCTCGATAAAGACGAGATGCTGAGAATCGATGAAAATGCTCAGGAAATGAATGAAATTGCGGATAAAATGGAAAGTGTTGTCAGCCAGGGGCATCCCGAAAGAGAGCAGCCTCAGCATGGCTGGCGCATGGAGTACCATGCATCTCAATCCTACCATGAAGAAGAGTACACTACTTTTTCTGCTCAGGGTAAGGTGGTGACCGGTGATGGTCGTGAAATAGACCTGAATCTGGAACTGGGGTTAAGCAGAGCTTTTCAATCTGAAACGGTGATCAGTGCGGTTGCAGGCACACTTAAAGACCCGCTGGTAATAAACTTTGATGCTCCTTCGGTAGGCCTGGATGATAATCAAACGTTCCGTTTTGATATAGATGCAGATGGTACGGTAGAAGATCTTGCTCAGCTAACCTCTGGCTCGGGTTTTTTAGCACTTGATCGCAATGGCGATGGCATCATTAATGATGGTACTGAATTATTTGGTGCTCAAAGTGGTAATGGCTTTGCTGATTTAAGAGAGTTGGATGAGGATGGTGATGGCTTTATTGACGAGGATGATTCTGTCTTCAGTCAGCTGAGGATCTGGACTCCGGGAGAGGATGGCAGTGGTGAGCTGTATGCTTTGCTGGATAAAGATGTTGGTGCTATTTATCTGGGGAATACCGATACCAAATTCCAGTTAAATCGTGCTTCTGATAATGAAAACCTTGGAGTATTACGTAGCAGTGGCGTCTTCCTGAAAGAATCCGGAGGTGTTGGCACTGTCCAGCAGATAGATCTTAAAGTCTGATACACAGACTCAAGTAAGGGGAGTGCGGGTTTAAAAGCTGATCACCAGATTAAACCCGCCCGTTGTGTATTCTATGATTTCTTTATCCTGTTTTTACCGATTCTTTAAACCATTTCAGATCAGGGCCTTTGGGCACGATCCCAGTCGGGTTCAGAGCCTTCACTGAGTAATAACCCGCTTTAATATGGTCTGGCCAGGTATTCTGGCTGAAAGCCGGAACCTGCATCAAACGATCCAGATAAGCCGATAGCGCTGGATAGTCGGCGATGCGTTTCAGGTTGGTTTTAAAAAGCCCATAGTAGGCCAGATCAAAGCGGATCAGGGTGACAAATAACCTGATATCACTTTCGGTTAACTGATCTGCAACAGCAAACTTCTGTCTGGTAAAGTGTTTTTCCAGAGTTTCCAGAGTAGAAAACACTTCTGCAAAGGCTTCTTCATAAGCTTGTTGACTGGTAGCAAATCCTGCCCGATATACACCATTGTTCAGAGTGTGATAAATACTGTTATTAAATGCGTCTATCGCTTGCTGAAAGTTTTCAGGATATAGATCCAGTTCAGATTGATGAAGGGGACGCAATTCGGTATTAAATATCCTGAGAATCTCTTCTGATTCGTTATTAATGATGATCTGCTCCTGGGTATCCCAGAGAACAGGAACAGTCGCACGTCCGGTGTAGTTCTGATCAGATTGAGTATAAAGTTGATGAATATACTCTATCTCTTCATTTTCAGCGGCAGTGCTACCGGGAAATACAGTGTCTGATGGAGCAAAGTGCCAACCGAAATCTGTAATTTCAGGTGCCACAACACTGACAGGGATATATTTCTCCAGTCCCAGTAACGAGCGGGCGATCAGAGTGCGTGTTGCCCAGGGGCAGATATAGGCAACGTATAATTTAATTGCTGGTTCAGCGTTTTGCTCAGAGATTTTTTTAAGATGATGCTCTGACAATGAACCTTTGAATGCACTGTTCTGACGAAGAAAGCGACCTTCATTATCCGTTTTTTGTACCGGATCCCACTTTTTTTGCCAATGACCATTAACCAGCATTTCAAAAAACCTCATACACGGCTGAACAAGATACTTTGTTATTTTCCGGTCAACAGCCGGAGAATATAGCAATCGTTAGCAGGGGCTTTTGTTCCGGTGCTTAACTTATTGCTCTGATTTTGATTATCGCTATTTGCTGTCAGGATACAATCCAGTTGAAAATTAACTCAGTGTTAACTACTGGTTGATAATGCTGGGTAGCTATAACAGAGATGGAACAGGTTAAAAACTCGCCGCCTTCTTGAGGTGCTGCTCAGGCTGATATAGCGATCAGTATGATTGTCATAAAAATGGGTAAGTCATTGTGCAGTCGATACTTATTCGTTTCTATTTAAGAGGTATTTTTGATTAATATCATTGTTTGCTTTCTTGTTACAAAAAGAAACTTCCAGTATTTAAAATTGTACGTATGTTACTTTTCCATGAGTTTTACACGATGCCTTGTGTCACAATTTCACAAATGAGTGTGTCGTTGCATAAAAAGAAAGACGCCTGATCCTCCTTTCAGAATGCGTTATCCTCTGTCCCGTTACTGCCTCGAGAACAAAAATGAGTGTTGCTGATAAAATCAGACTGCGTTTGCCAGACAGTATTCTCTGGTTAAGCCTGATACTGCTGGTTATGCTGACTCCGGTTGTGTTGTACATAGCGCAATCTCAGTCTGTTATACAGTTACTGGAGACCCGGGATCGATTGAATGAGCATCGAGAACTGATGAATAGTATGCGTCGTGAGGCTGCATTACTCAGTTCTGGCCATAGAAATGATCCGGGAGAAACGTTATTGGCAAGTATCAGGCTGTATCATGATAGTGCAGAGCAAATCGCTCGTAGCCTGACGTTATACGGAAGTGGATTAAGTGATGTATTGCCTTTGTGGAATCGCTATCAGAAACATCATCAGGATTTTCATACTCTGATTCAACAGATATCCTCATACTCATCTGCTCATACCCGTTTACTACTCAAGTCAGAAGAAATTTTCCAGCAGGCTAAAGAGGAGCTGAATAATGACCTGTTTTCATCAGCGGAAACTTATGAGTACCAGTTAATTCTGTCGGAAATTTTCCTGTACAGCTTCCGGTTCTCCGCTTTGCCTGATGGTGATGCGGCAACCAGTTTGTACAGCTATATTGATATTATCAGAACATCCCCTCTTATCACGGATCATGCTGAGGCTGATCGTATTTTCAGCCCTGTTATGGCGTATGAAGGTCAGGTTCGAGAGTCAGTACGTAATATCCATATGGCTGTCGGAGAGCTGATGAGTCTTCCGGCCTACTATGCTTTCGAACAATTTGAAATGGCGTTTGAGCATCAGGTTGATAGTCAGTATCGTGAAAAAAGCCATTATCTATTGCTGATGGTTAAGATAGTGGTTGTGCTGTCTTTTATTATTGTGATTGTGACATGGCACCTCAGAAAGTCGAAAAAGACTCTGGAGAGGTTAAATACTCAGCTGGAAGGTTTTAAAAGTGCTCTGGATGAGCATGCTATCGTCAGTATTACGGATAAAAAAGGTGTTATTACATATGTCAATAAGAAGTTCACTGAGATTAGCGGTTATCGGAGTGAAGAGTTAATAGGGAAAACTCATCGCCTGGTTAATTCGGGTATTCATCCTAAGTCTTTTTTTGCTTCTTTGTGGAAGTCTGTCCATAGAAATGAAGTCTGGCACGGCGATGTCTGTAATGTCACTAAGACCGGTGAACATTACTGGGTTCATGCTACTGTTATGCCTGCTGTTAATCGGTTTGAAGAGCTGGAATCGATTATTTCAGTCAGAACAGATATCACTCGCCAGAAACAGATTGAGACAGAGCTACTGGCTGAAAAAGAGAAAGCTGAAGAGGCCAGTCGGGCTAAAAGCGGGTTTCTGGCCAATATGAGCCATGAGATTCGCACACCAATGAATGCTGTTATCGGTATGAGTCATCTGGCTCTGCAGCATTCAGATGATCCGGGTGTAAAGGGTTATATTGATAAAATTCAGACTGCGGCTCAGAATCTGCTGGGCATTATTAATGATATTCTGGATTTTTCAAAGATAGAAGCAGGTAAACTGGAAGTCGAACAATCTGCCTACAGGCTGGATAACGTGCTGAATAACCTGGCTTCTGTGGTTGAAGTTAAAGCGTCTGAAAAAGAGCTGCCAGTGATATTTAACGTAGCTGATGATGTTCCTCTATCACTGGAGGGCGATGCTTTGCGCCTGGGACAAGTACTGCTGAATCTTGTCAATAATGCGATCAAATTTACGAATACAGGCGAAGTACGGATTAATGTATCACTGATTAGCCAGAAGGATGAACAGGTTATCCTGCGTTTTGCTGTTAAGGATACAGGTATTGGTCTTAGTTGTGAGCAGCAACAAACACTATTCCAGGCATTTTCTCAGGCTGATGTTTCGACAACACGACAGTATGGTGGAACAGGGTTAGGACTGGCGATCAGTAAGCAGCTGACTGAGCTGATGGGTGGTCAGATTGGGGTGTTTTCTGAGCCGGGAGAGGGCAGCGAATTTTTTTTCACTATTCAGAATAAGCGTCATCAGCAAATTGAAGCAGATAATGCAGACCTGAATGCAATCAGAGTGCTGTATATTGACGATGATCCTATTGCTCTGAACTCTGTACTGGAATTGTGTGTGGCCGAAGGGATCGAAGCTGTGGGTGAAAGCAGCTCTCCCGATGGTCTGAATCATCTGGTGAATACTTCCTTGTCTGATCAGGCCGAATTTGATGTGGTGATAGTGGACTGGCAGATGCCGATGCTGGATGGTTTCCAGGTGGCACAGTCGATCAGAAATAATCCGGCGCTACCTAAGCAACCGGCTATTATTCTGATCACTTCACATAATGATGAGAGTTTGCAGTCCAGGGTAAATTCTGCGTTATTTGATGCTGTACTGCTTAAGCCTGTATCCGGTGAGCAGCTGGTTGAGTCTCTGCAAGATGTCCTGAATACCAGATCAGAATATTCTGTACGACATAATATTGGTTTTACTCAGGGGGATAATCAACACATTTCCTCCCGTGCAGGAGCCAGAGTCCTGATTGCTGAAGATAATCAGATTAATCAGGAAGTGATTCAGGGGCTGATGGCTCCCTTTGATATGGATGTCACTCTGGTTAGTAACGGGCTTGAACTGGTTCAGGCCGTGCAACAAGCCCAGTTTGATCTGATTCTGACGGATATTCAGATGCCTGAGCTGGATGGTATGGAGGCGACTCGTCAGATTCTGGCAATGTCATTGCCTAAAATTCCTCCTGTTATTGCGATGACTGCCCATGCTATGACAGAGGATATTAAGCGTTGTCATGAGGCTGGAATGTCAGATCACATCTCTAAGCCAATTGACCCTGACAGGTTGAAAGATGTGCTGATTCGCTGGATTGAACCCAGAGTCATTGTTGGTGATTTTTCCGATAGTACCCGGACTAACGTATCTCAGAGTGAGTTACCTGACGAGATTGAGCATCTGGATATGTTTCAGGCATTGCGCTCAACCGCAGGTAATAAAGCTTTGCTGAAAAAGCTATTGCTGCAGTTTGTGAACGATTATCAAGCGTCGGAAACTCGACTGTCGGATATGATTCAGCGAGAGGACTGGGGGGCTATGACAATCTGGTTGCATACCCTAAAAGGCGCTTCAGCCACTCTGGGGGTTGATAAAGTCGCTGCGATAGCCGGAGATATGGAACTCAGATTTCAGAGTGATGGCACGCTGTCTCTGGATGCAACTGAAGAGTTACTGTTTACTCTGAATCAGGTACTGGAAGCTATATATCAATGTACAGGCAAATTTCCGAATGATCAGGGAACCAGTGAACAGAGTGATCAGGCTTTTGTGAATAGTCTGCAACCATCATCTGGCGGCTCATTACCTGTGGCTGATATTCAGCAATTATTGGATAAAGTTGAGCCTATGCTGGAAGAGGGAGATGCCGAGGTGCTGGATCTGGTGCCTTTATTGCTGGAGCTGTGTCAGCAGGATGAAGTACTAATGGATCTGGCAGCTAAAACTCTGGATGCTGTTGAGAGTTTTGAGTTTGAGGCGGCTGGTGAACATCTGGAAACGCTTGAACAGAGCCTGTTAAACTGGAAAGACCCTGTTCTTTAACGGGACCGGCTTGTAATAACCAGCCCCTGGGATCCATTAGTGGTTTTCTTCATCTGAGACGCGCAGAAGAATTCGGTCCAGCATTCTTGTTGATAGAATACGCCTGAGCCAGCCAAAAAGATACGTCGGAAAAGTGACGTAATAGCGAGCCTTAGGAGAAGAGTTTTCCAGAGCATGAATCAGGCATTTGGTGACCGCTTCTGGTCCCAGTGTAAAAGCTCCGCCATCTTTGGTATCTGCAGTAGCAAGACGGCGTTCTACAGCTTCATACACTGACCTGTGAGCGCTGTTTGCCGGATCAATATGCTGTTTAAACTGCTGATAGGCATTTTCTCTGAACCGACTGGTGATAGGACCTGGTTCGATCAGGCTGATATGTATGCCAGTACCATTCAGTTCCTGACGAAGTGTATCGGTCAAACCTTCCAGGGCGAATTTAGAGGCATTATAGGCACCTCTGTACTGCATAGTGATCAGACCCAGAACAGAGCTGTTTTGTATAATACGCCCATGCCCT
The DNA here is from genome assembly GCF_014164585.1 of Oceanospirillum sediminis. Taxonomy (GTDB): domain Bacteria; phylum Pseudomonadota; class Gammaproteobacteria; order Pseudomonadales; family Halomonadaceae; genus Oceanospirillum; species Oceanospirillum sediminis. The sequence continues at coordinate 53,472 of NZ_JACJFM010000018.1, forward strand.
TGTTGCCTCATTATCGGAAGTACCTGGCAGGTTAGTTCATGCCAGCCAAAAAGATTGGTTTCAAACTGCTGCCTCAGGCTATCGCGGCTCAGATCTTCAACGGCGCCGGGGATACCATAGGCCCCGTTATTAAACAGGGCATCCAGCGTGCCTCCGGTCTTTTGCAGAATATGTTCAACTGCATTGGTGATTGAATGACTGCAGTCCAGATCTAATAAACAGGCATCTGTCAGTCCTTCTGCTAGCAGTCGTTGTACATCTTCTTCTTTTCTTGCGGTTGCAAAAACACGATAACCCCGTTTCTGCAAGGCATGGGCAGCATGATGCCCAATGCCACTGGAGCATCCTGTAATAAGAATTGATCTGGTCATTATGTTATTGTCAGGTCAGCTTAAAGTCTGTTCATCGGAAAGAGGCCCATCAGGGCCAGGCGTACGGCTCATTATAAAGCGTTGTTTTCCCTGAGCCTTACCTTCTTTAACCCTTTCCTCTGCCAGATAGAAGAGCTGTTTGCTGTTCAGATCAGCTAATGAAAACTCCTGAGTATCGACAATGCCACCGGTCACTGAAACAAAAAAGCTCTTGTTACTGGTATCAAAGCGATAATGTGAGATGTAACTGTTAATTTTTTCACAGGTTGTATAAGCCTCCGTTGCAGAGATATCTGGCATCAATATGGCAAAAACCTGACCTGAGTAGCGGGCGACCAGATCAAGAGGGCGCACTTGTTGCTGAAGAATATCAGCGATGGTTTCGATCACCAGGTCTCCGGTATGCTCGCCATACTCGGCGTTAACCGATTCCATATTATCAATATCAATGATGATAATACTGAAATGCCCTTCGCCAAACTTTACTCGCTGCATAAAGGCGCTCAGGCGACTCATATAGTAGCGACGATTAAGCAAGCCGGTCAGGGTATCGGTAATCGCCAGCTGTTCCAGCTGTTGCTGACTTTTTCTCTGCTCAGTGATATCTGTAAAAATACCGTGGGCAGAGTCCAGTTTACCTTCTTCGGTAAAACTGAGCGGCTCGCCTTTGCAGAGAATATGCCGTGGCTGGCCTTCTCCATCGATCAGATCATTTTCTATCTGAAAGCGGGCTTTATGTTCCCGTATGGTATCGCCAAAGTGGCTGAAAAAGTTTCGTACCGATGCAATATCTGAGTTGTTTGATAGCTCTTTAAGCACAAACTCTCTTGATTCATGGTACCCACCCAACAGGTTGGCACTGATATCATCCAGGAACAGAGCGCCTTTATCCCGGTCCCAGCGCCAGTAGCCTAATTCACCGGCCCAGAGAATAATGTCCTGCTTTTTGATACTGTCCTTCAAATCGTGTTCTATCTCTGCTTTCAGGGCAATCTGCTCCTGAAGCTTTCTATTATAGAAAAACAGTAAGACCAACATTAGTAGAATGCTGGCAATAACAATCAACGCAATTTTAAGATAAAGCTGGCGCTGATTCTCGCGATCCTGTTTGGGTGTCCACTGAAAGCCTTCCAGTGAATAATCCGGTTGTAGCAGTCCAAGAGAGACAAAAGTATTGGCCATATGCCGCCAGCGGGTTTCATTCATATGACCCAGTTCGACCAGTTCAGGAAGAATCAGCTCTTTCATCTGTCGATATTCAAATTCAAGATGTTCCCGTGTATGGGCATTGGGGAAGTCACTGTATTTTTGCAGAATCAGATCAATAATTTCATCGGGACGATCAAAGGCATATTTCCAGCCACGAAGGCTGGCACGGACGAAGGCTTTTACCAGTTCGGGTTTCTGATTAATCATGTCCTCACTGGTAAACATGGTATCGCCATAAAAGTCGATACCATAGGAACGGGGAAGAATCAGCCGGTAAGGAATACCTGCTTTTTCCAGTTCATAGGGTTGATTGGTGGTGTAAACCGATACTGCATCTGACTTTTGACTGATCAGCTGTGCAGTACTGAATGAGCTTGGGATGTGTTCATACTGCTTGTCGGTGATACCTTCAGCCAGAAGAACGGCGTAGGTTTCGGCGTCGTTAGTCAGCTCCCCGATTTCCAGACGCTTTCCAGAAAAATCCTGAGGAGTGAGTATGCCTGATTCAGCCAGGGTAGCGATACCTGCTGCCGAGTGCTGGAATATCACTCCCAGCGCGACCACTGGCTGGCCGCTGGTTCGGGCCAGTAACAGTTCTGAACCTGTCACGCCAAAAGTGGCCTTGCCACTGAGTACCTCTTCCAGAGATGAACGCACATTAAAACCGCCAGGACGTATCGTAACATCCAGGCCTTCATGGCGATAAAAGCCTTTTTCCAATGCAGCATAAAAGCCGGCAAACTCATACTGATGAGTCCAGGATAGTTGTAATACTACTTTCTCTGCAGCCTGAGATAATGAACTCAGCAGCATGGCAGAGAAGAACAGAAAAGATAGAAAGCCTGATCGGAGAGGCATCAAGTAGTTCCCTTTTTCCCTGGTGTCGGATCTCATTAATACCGACAAACTCTATGATCTGGTGTTTCTGCAGAATATCGACAATTGTGATTCAGATAATGCGTCAATAATTCTGATGAATGCTCCTATTGTATCGGATATGCTTAATATAGAGCACCTTTATCATAATGAAAAACAGCAGACAGAGTGAAATAATCTCTGTTTCATCTGGTAATTGCAGTCGATATTCAGATATTTTGCTATTGATTGGCTACTCTGGAGAAAGTGTCTGTCACTCTGTGTCACTGTTCTGGCATAATTGCCGCTTTTATTTTTGATGTTCCTTCAAATTTTTCTTCTGACATGACTTTTATTACAGGTATACGCTCTTGCTGACCACTGCAAATATTACAATGCAATTTGGCGCTAAGCCGCTATTTGAAAATGTGTCCGTTAAGTTTGGCCAGGGTAATCGTTACGGCCTGATCGGGGCAAACGGTTGCGGTAAGTCAACTTTTATGAAAATTCTGGGTGGAGACCTGGAGCCTACCGGCGGTAACGTGTCGAAAGACCCGAATGAACGTATCGGTAAACTGAAACAGGATCAGTTTGCCTATGAAGCTTTCAGTGTCATTGATACCGTTATTATGGGACATGACGAACTCTGGAAAGTTAAAGCTGAGCGTGATGCTATTTACGCAAAAGCGGAGATGACTGAAGCGGATGGTATCCGTGCCGGTGAGCTGGAAGGTGAGTTTGCGGAGATGGATGGTTATACCGCTGAATCCCGTGCCGGTGAGCTGTTGCTGGGTGTGGGTATTCCGATTGAGCAGCATTATGGCCCTATGAGTGAAGTGGCCCCTGGCTGGAAACTGAGGGTGCTGCTGGCCCAGGTGCTGTTCTCTGATCCTGATATCATGCTGTTGGATGAGCCAACCAACAACCTGGATATTAATACTATCCGCTGGCTGGAAGGCGTGCTCAGTGAGCGCAACTGTACCATGATCATCATCTCGCACGACCGGCACTTCCTGAACAGTGTCTGTACTCATATGGCAGACCTGGATTACGGTGAACTCCGTCTGTTCCCGGGTAACTACGATGAATACATGACTGCGGCGACTCAGGTAAGAGAGCGTCAGTTGGCAGACAATGCCAAGAAAAAAGCTCAGATTGCTGAACTGAAAGCGTTCGTTAGTCGTTTCTCTGCTAATGCCTCTAAGTCAAAACAGGCAACATCACGGGCGAAGCAGATTGATAAAATCCAACTGGATGAAATTAAACCATCCAGCCGTCAGAACCCTTATATCCGCTTTGAGCAGGAGAAAAAGCTGCACCGTCTGGCACTGGAGGTGGAAGGTTTATCCAAAAGCTATGAAGAGCCGATTCTGTCTGGCCTGAACCTCATGATTGAAGTGGGTGAGCGCATTGCGGTAATCGGTGAGAACGGTATTGGTAAATCCACGCTGCTTAAATGTCTGGTGGGTGATACAGAGCTGAATGCAGGTACAGTGAAATGGTCTGAGAATCATAAACTGGCTTACTATGCCCAGGATCATGCCGCTGATTTTGAAGAAGATAAGACGCTACTGGACTGGATGAGTCAATGGGGCCAGGAAGGGGATGATGAACAGGTTATTCGTGGTACCCTGGGCCGCTTGTTATTCTCACAAAAAGAGATTGATAAGTCGGTCACCGTGATCTCAGGGGGAGAGCAGGGCCGTATGCTGTTCGGTAAGATGATGCTGCAGCGCCCTAATATCCTGGTGATGGATGAGCCAACCAACCACCTGGATATGGAATCTATCGAGTCTCTGAACCTGGCTTTGGAAAACTACGAAGGCACACTGATTTTCGTCAGCCATGACCGTGAGTTCGTATCCTCTATTGCAACCCGTGTCATTGAGCTGAAAAAAGATGAAGTGGTCGACTTCAAAGGCTCTTATGAAGAGTATCTGAAGAGTCAGGGTGTGGAATAAACCAGCCTGAGCTCCATGTTGTAAGCTGTAACGACACATAGAAGTGGCTTTTCTCTGTGTTTTGAAAAGGTCTCTGGTATTATGCCGGGACCTTTTCTTTTATCTGATGCCTGTTTTCGGAAATGAACCTCTGATGTCCGCTCGTCGATACCGGTTGGATCGCTTTATCAGCCAGCACAGCCGCTTTAATCGCAAAGATATTCGCCTGTTACTGGCTCAGCAACGTATTCTGATTGATGGCGTCGCAGCCAGTAGTATTAATCAGGTGGTTGATGGCTTTAATCGCATTGAGCTGGATGGTCAGGTATTAGCTGATACTCAGCCACTTTATATCATGCTGAATAAGCCTGTCGATGTGGTGACGGCGGTCAAAGATGATGAGCATCAGACGGTTATGGATCTGATCGATCATCCGCACCGCGATTCCCTGCATCATGCGGGACGCCTGGATTTGAATACCTCCGGGTTGCTGCTGCTGACGAATGATGGTCGTTTTTCCCGGTTGCTAACCCATCCTGATTACCATATCTGCAAGAGATATCTGGTTACGCTGGCCGATCCGGTCACCGATGAATATACCCGTGTTTTTCAGCAAGGTATCTATTTTGCCTACGAGGACACGATAACGCGTCCTGCTGAGCTGGAGATCCTGAGTCCTTATCAGTGCATTATGACTCTGACGGAAGGACGTTATCATCAGGTAAAAAGAATGTTTGGCTATTTTCGCAATCGGGTTACGGCACTACACCGGCTTTCTATGGGGAGTCTGGCACTGGATAGTAAGCTGTTACCGGGGCAATGGCGCGAACTGACCGCGAATGAGTTGAAAGGCCTGCATGCTGATTTTACTGAGGCTGAAAAGATAGAACAGGAAGAGGCCACAGAGGATTTCTGATTCGATACCGCTTCGGGTTACCTTTATATTGTTTAGCCTTTAACTGATCGCTTGTATCAGTTAAAGGCAGGCAAGAGTGAGGCAGATTATTCCTCTTCTGTTTTATACAGCACAAGGCTTTTCAGAAACGCGATCACTGCTCTCTGATCATTAGCCGATAAAGCGTTGAAGTTGTCTCTGGATGAAGCGCTTTCTCCCCCATGAAATGCGATTGCCTCTTCCAGAGTTGTTGCTCGGCCATCATGCAGATAAGGCGCAGTAGAGCCTGCTCCCCAGAGTTCTTTGGTAAGAAATACTGAAGCACTGATCCCTCCCGCATCAATTGATTCTGCAAGTTCCTGTCCCATATCATGGCGTTTCAGGTCGCCGTAAAGGCGAACAATGGCACCGCCATTGCCATCTTTTTCAAAATTTCCCAGCGTATTATTACCGGTCTGAATCGGGTTGTCTGGCAGGTCTTCTGTTAAATCAAACTGGATCGCTGTCTGGACCGATACGCCTTCATCTTCCGGAAATTGTCCTGAAGGAAATACGGAATCCCGATAGCTTGTATGCAGACTGGGTTCAGAATACACAGGATCATTCAGTGTCATTTGTGGTTTATGGCAGCTGGCACAACCGGCCTCGGAGAATAATTGCTCACCCAGAGCAATTTGATTGGTCTGTCGTGCTGACAACGGGTCGAGTTGGCCCAGTTGTGACAGCTCCAGCTTTGTGACCGGGCGAGGCTGAGCGGCCTGATAGATCACCAGTGCGGTGATATCTCCGGTGCTCAGTTCATTTACAACGCCATCACCATCGCCATCAATATTATGACCGGTCATTTCCGTGGCTTGCAGTCCAAGTTCGTTATGCGCTGCGCCCCTGACAAAATCACGGACATGGCTGACCATGCCTTTCCACTCAAAAGGTTTTACGATCAGATCATCATCAATACCGTCCAGGTCATTGGTATCAATACTGCCATCGGGGGAGACAGTGATACTGCCAAAACTGACCTCTTTGGTTTGTAAAGGCTGAGTAATATCCGTTCCGGTTATGCTGGCCTGGCTGATCGCTTCATCTCTTAATGTATGCAGTTCGCTGGTCATCTCCTCCGCCAGCCTTTGCAATGCGCCTATACCAAACAGATGAGGTGTCTGGCGATTAATAAAAAATGCCGGTAGCCCCATATGCAGAGGGTCCTGGATATTATTCATTACTACCGGACCGGCGCCATCCCCAAAAGGCTTGCCATGACAGATATTACAGCTCTGGGCATTGGGTCCTGTGAAGCGGCGAGGTGTGTGTGTCGCCCACTGTTGATGGCCTGTAAGATCGGCGCGGGGAACCAGAGTAAAGCGCTGGCCGTTGCCAACATTAGCGCCTACACCTTCGTCAGCTTTGAATCTGTGCTCAAATAGCCCATCTCCGACCTCGAACGCCGTATCAAACGCTTCTGATGGACTGAATTGAGCCAGGGCATTCAGTTCGCTTTGCTCAATGTGCAGCTGCGTTTGCTGATTATTGTCCGAAGCAGCAGGAGGGTTACCTTGCTTGCCCCTGGCATGTACAGGGTCTGCAGATAATACCACCAGAGAGATAACTCCTGGCAAACTCCATCTGATCACTGGGGAAAGAGATATTTTACTCATCATTAAACCTCATCATGTGAAGATAACCACCAATAGGAAGAGTGTTTGTTGTTATGTTTTGTGGGAAAAAATCACTCTTTAAAAATATCCTAGGCGGGAAAATTTCACACGTCAGTGTTGTTTTGTCCTCTAATGGCACCGGAGGTAATAAAGTGTGGAAAAACGTAGAAATGAGAACTGATGAAAAGAAATTTTATGGGGATGAAACTAAAAGCCCTGATACCTTGATCAGGGCTGTGTTCAGAAGGTCTGGGCTATTTTGCCTGGAACGGTTTAAAAGCAATCAGCTATTACCATGCCATCGATAATGGTTGTTGGGTTTTTGACTGACCAGATTTTGCTCCATGAGTAACGCAAACAAAGCATCGGTTTCTTCCTGAGTAATTTTCAGAAAAGACATCACTGCCTTTTTGGTGCAATTGACCTGCTTGTTATCCAGAGCATCAGAAACTTTATCGATTAATGCTTGTTCCTGCTCAGACAGTATATTTTTGTCAGCATCAGAATTAACAGGTATCTGATCGACGATGTCTGCAGCCGTAGTAACACCTGTATCGGATTTACTCTCTGTTTCTGGCTGAGGCTGGTGAGTCAGCAGTTTTGGCATTTCAGGCTCAATGGTCACAGGACGCTGGTGACGGAATTGCTGACAGAAGCGCTTTTCTTCACCAATCAGGCCAATAAAAAAAGCGGCAAAGAAGTCCAGCAGGACAGATAGAAAAACAACCAGCCAGAGTTTGGCTGTCTGAGAATCTGTACCCAGAGCTCGGGCCATGCTGTCAATCAGTCCCAGAACCGATCCCTGAGTCACTACCGGCAGGCTGTCTCTTTGTTCTGCCAGTTGTCTCTGTTTGTCACGCAGAGCGCTATTTTCTTTCTGAATCCGGGCCAGACCAATGGCGATACGGTTCATTTCGATATAGCGTCGTCCGGCCTCATTATTCAGTTCAATCTGTTCTTCAATCGCTTCAATTTCCCGATTAAAGGAATCGATTTTGCTCTGCTGAATATTCACATGATTCTGGGCTGTGTTGGTGGCACTGTTAATACCGCCGATAGAACCACCAATTGAAATGGCTGCCAGAATGGCATAAAAAATCAGTGCAGACAGAGCTCCGGAAAAATTACGACGGGCACGGCGTTCACCAAATTCAAACCAGGCAAAAAACTTACCTAATTCAAAAATAATGGCCAGACTGCCGAATAAGGCCATCATCACCCAGTCATCATCAATAGAAAGAAAAAGCAGCAGAGAGAAAAAAATGGATGTTAGCACCGATGCGCTGGTCAGCAGATAAACCACATTCATCGCAAATGATGATTTCGGGTATCTGACAGGTAACTCTTTTTCGTACAACATATCAGGTTGGGTGTGTTCCGCAGTGTATTAGTGAAAAGGCATTCATTGCCTGAAAAAGCGGCTAAGGATACTGGGTGTCAGAAGAAAAATATAGTGAAAATAAAGGGTTGCATGTGTTTATTGTTGGAGATGCGTTTAGACAGTAACAGTAACAGGTCGAAATTGAAAAACGGTACTGCATGATGTTGTAATAAGTGAATTCTGTTCAGGTGCAAAAACGTTTTATCTTTAACAGGTATCCCCTGCATTAATCCCACGTATCTTAATCCTTTATTGTTTTTGTATGGTAACTATTCAGCCCCCTTCTCAACTATTTGCTGCCTTGGCGGATACTTCAATCTGACTAAAAAAGGTCATATCCAGGTCTGCTATCTCTTTATATATTCAGTGGAACCTGATTTACACTTCACTACGGGGCTAAAATAATCCTGAGCAGACAGAGGCCAATTTCTGCTTGTACACAGCATACTCAATGGATAAAAGCATGAAGAAAACAGATAAAAAAATTGAAAAGAAGCTGATCTCAGCGTTAACCCATGTCTGTGATTTGGCGCTTGATCGAGTCGAAGGCTTTCAATGGTTAACACACCGGACTAATTTCAACAGTTTCCCGGATTCACTATCGATTATCTGTATTTTTGAATCGGTAGATATCCTTGAAAAAGCGACCTTGTCTGGCAGTACTGACACCTTATATGAGTTGATCTATTGTGAGCTAAAAGCGGCAGATATTCTGCTAACAGATATCAGAAAACATGTACTTTTTGATACTGAGGAGGCATGTAAAGGGGAACATGACGGGAAGTGGAATATACGTCTGCGTAAGCATTAATCATCCTGAACCCAGTCGTTAACACGGATCATTTGAAGGATAAAAAAGCCCTGTTCATTCGTCAGCAAACCATGAACAGGGCGAGTTACTTCCGGATTCAATGCAAAAATCCGCAATGTGTTTAACAGACACCGCACGGGGCTGTTACAATAAACATATTTGTTTACGGTGATTTACTCATACTGGATCACTCCGATATATCCCAGCATAACCAGACGGGATTTTCATCAGTATTTATACGATCAATCAGGCCAGCAATCCCGCTTCAGTCGGTCACTAAGATTATCCCACTCTTTCCGACCCGGCCGGGTCAGCCATTTCCAGATAGTTTTCAACATATTTCATCTCCTGAAGGTATGCAAGGTCAGGAGCAGGCGCGCTTGCTCTGTCACGATGAGCAATGTAATTTATGCGCTTACGCATTAAAAGCCCAATAAAAGCAGGAAGAAGCTGCAAATATGCATAATATGAACTGGGATGATCTGCGGATTTTGCTGGCAGTGTCCAATACCGGAAGTCAGTCTGCTGCTGCTGATCATTTAGGAATCAATCAGACCACTATTTCCAGACGCCTGCGTCAGCTGGAGCAGAATTATGGTCAGCCGTTGTTGCAACGGCAGCGTAAAGGTTATGTTTTTACTGATGAGGCAAATCTGTTGATTGAGCAGGCCAGAAAGATGGAAGCTCATATGTTAGAAATTGCACGGGCGCAGGCTAATGACCGGCGCAGTGAATTGAAAGGACAGGTGGTCGTCAGTTCAACGGATATGGTGCTCAGGTATATGATTGCTCCTGTTTTATCTGAATTTCGCCAGCGCTACCCTGGCATAGAGCTGGTTCTTCTCAGCAATGATGAGGTGGTCAGTCTATCTCATATGGAGGCTGATATTGCGCTTAGATATATTCGTTCTGAACAGCTGGATATTGTGCAGCGTAAGTTGATTACATTTCAATACAGTTATTTTGCCAGCCCGGATTATCTGGATAAGTACCCGGTAGATGAATCCGTCCCGCTTCAAGGGCATCGGATCTTAAAATTTGAACATATTAAGTACCGTTATAACTCTCAGCAACTGCAGGACTTTGACAACAATGAAATTATAATGCGCAGTAATCATGCTGACTTGCTAATTGATGCTTGCCGGCAGGGGTTGGGTATTATTAGTCTTCAGCAACAATATGGTATGCAAATTTCCGGGCTTCGTATGCTGAATATTCCGCCTCATAGAAATGTTTCAGTCTGGATTGCCAGTCATAAAGATAACCGCCGCTTACCTGCTATCCATGCCGTGAAAGAGTTTATTATTGAAGCCAGTGAACGTTGTGCCAGAGGAGAGTTTGCTGTGGAAGATAAGCAAAGAGATCTGATTGCTACTGGTTGGGCAGAATACAAAGTCGAATAAATCGACTCTGTATCTGTTATAAGCTAGCTGTAAGACACTGCTGCTTATCTGACTTACTTATTGATATCTGACCTATTGAAGTGAAGGTTATGGGCACTGACCTGTCTGGAATACACCGGCTGTTTCTTCTTTAATCCAGCTGGTGCTGCCGGATAAAGCCCCCAGATACTCATTGCCACCTGTGGTGTAGTAACCCAGTTGATAATAAGCACGCCCTGCAACCTGATGGGACAGGTTGGTTGTATTCCAATCCTGGCAACCGGTGTTACCTCCGCCGCCACTCCCGGAGCAAGCCGCAGGCTTTACAGCGTACCACTGACCTGGCTCTCCTTCGTACAAAGTCACTGAACTCCAGCTATCGAAAGAGCCACCAATATCCTGATTATCAGCATTAGCCAGCGCTCTCAGGTTGGAAGTACCACCCGCATAAGCGCGGCCTGCATTAATGTGGCCATAAGGCGATGCAGTTTGTTCATCACAGGTTTCAACGGGAGCATTCGGGTCAAAAACAGAAACCGTTCGACTGGCATAGCCAGAATTCCCATCGCTGTCTGTTGCCGAGTAGCTGCAACTATAGTCACCAACGGCAGTTGTATTAACGTTCTGGCAGTCTGTTACGACAATCAGAGAGCCATCTTCAGCATCATTCGCGGTTGCCCCTGGATCGGTATAGGCTGTATTCAGAGCAATAGACAGCGGATTATCGCCTGTCAGAGTAATTACCGGTGTCCCGCCAGAGCTATTACTATGGCGACTGAAAAAGTCCCAGATGATATCCGGGTAACTGGGACCGGTACGAATCGCCCATTTACCATTATTGCCATGCTCACCGCTTACCCAGTAGTGGCCGTGATCAGTATCCTGAGTATTGGGAGTGCTTAAAGGGCCATCCAGATATACTGTTTCAACAATGGATGGGGTGTTCAGAGTACCATCCCGAGTGTAGCGAGTATGAGTGCAGGAGAAGTTATTCTGATAATAAGGTGTACAGCTGTTTTGTGAGGCATAAGCTTCTGCAGGAGTATCGTGGCTGCTATCTCCCCATACTTTCAGGTGAGCATCACGGGTATTATCCGCTGCGGTTTTCAGCACGGTACAATCATTTTCATTCTGCAAAATCAGCATAGGAATCGCTGTTGTGCTGTTCAGTTCGCTCTGCATATCGCTGACAACACGGCTGATGCTATGAAAAGACGCATAACCGGGACATTGTCCTGATAAAGAAACAGAGGATGAATCTTCTCCATAAGGCAGGCCTGCAGCCGGGGCCGCAGCCGTCCAGTACTCATTATGTGTGGTGGCTGCTACTATTGTCATGGCGCCGCCGGAAGACAAGCCGGTAATAAAGCGACGAGCCGGATCAATATTATGATCGGCTTCGACCTGTAACGCGATCTGATGCAGGTCTTCAACCTCTCCGCCGCCTTCATGCCGGTGCTGTTCAAACCAGAAACCCCAGCAGTTCTCATTTCTCAACCCGTCATAGCTGGTAATGAATGGGGCTACCAGAATGAAACCGTAACGATCGGCAGCTTCTTTCATCCCCCAGTCATTCAGTACATCATTATGAGTTTGTTTGCACCCATGAAGTGTCATCACCATAGGAGCAGGTGAAGTCAGATTATCGGGCAGATAAACTTTGTACTGGCGACTACGAGAATCAGGATAAGCTTGTTGGGGCAGAGTGTAGGATAAGGTCTGTCCGGCATAACTGTGAGTTGATGAGATAAAAACCGAAACCAGACACAGTGAGAGTAAAAACAACTTACGTCGAAAGATCGTATGCATGGTCATGCTCCTTGTTAGATTTATTGTATGGCGAGGAGAGATTAGAAAATTCTGTGCCAGTTCTCCTTTTGCACTGATTTTTATAGTGATTTAATCTGAATTCTGTTTTTATGGTCTGATGAGTCTGTCTTTTCGGACAGTTTCTTTCTGTTTTTCTGTACACATTTCATGCAATGTCTGACCTGCCATACACCGAATATGCAGGAAGTTTGCATTGAGGCTCTTATGGGATACCTGATGTGTCAGATTATTACTGTTCTGGCAGTCTGTATTTTTTTAGATATTTTTTATTCTTTTTATTTCAGATAGTTAAAAAACTTTCCGTCAGAGTTCTGACATGGAAAAACAGACAAAATGTTTGTATGCTAAGAGCAGGAAGCGAAAAGCTGCAAAATCTGACATAAGGCTAACGTCAAATATGAGTGACAATCAGACAATTTCTCCTGAACTGGAGCTTCAGATTCGCCAGATGATTGATACTGGCATCGCTGACCTGAAAGCAGAGCTTGTGGCTTATATTGATGAAAAGTATGTGGGAATTCCTGACGATGAGGAAGAGGCGACTGAGCCTCTGACCCTTAATATGGTGATGCTGCAAATCACGGCTATTTTTGAAAAATTTTCCCATTACGATGAAATCTACCGAACATTCGGCATTGAAGCGGATACTTTTCAGGATGAGTGCAATGAAAATATTGATGGTATGCGCTTTCGACTGGAGCACTTTGAGGGGCAGTTGCGGGATTTCCAGAATCGGCTGCTGATTGAAGAGAGTGGTGGTGATTCAGCCATTATGGTCAACAGAGAGTTAAAAAGTCAGTTTGAGCAGCTGGCAAAGGAAGTGCAGGAAACCATTAACCAGTTTGACCAGTACTTTCAGTCTGAACTGGAGCATCTTGCTGAACTACCAGCGGAAATGGCAACGCTGAAAGAACAGTTGGATAAACGCCAGACAAAAGCTGAAGCCCTGATTTCCAGTCAGGAAAATAAACAGCTTATTCTCGGTAAATTACGTCAGGCGGTTGATCAGTTGAATGAGCAGTTACCTAAGGTAGTAGCAAAGCAGATTGAGAAAAAAATGGGTTAGGAGTTAATTGATACTAATTCAGATCTGGCCTGAACGAGCATATCTGAACAAATGTGTCTGAGTTGAGGTGACTGTCATCCGGCCTTTTTAGTAGAATCCTTCCTGAATTGATTATAAACATGATCGGAAGTCGTATATGTTTCAGGACCTGAACCGCTTGCTGAAGGATTCGTTTGAGTTTTTCTTTGCTAATTTTACAGTTATCCTTTCCCTTATTCTTCCTGTTTTATTACCTGTTACTATTTTTGGCCTGTTTGCTGAACAGGCGTGGATCGTGGAGGATAACTCAAATGCGGCACAGGTTTATGCCAGCATAGCCTTTGTTAATGCACTGACTTATCCCTTATATCACGCAGCTCTGATCCGTTTTATGCATGATCGTATCAATGGTCATCAGATTGCCGGGGCCGGAGCCTATTATTTCTCTGCGTTGCGTCTCTGGTTACCGCTTCTGATTCTGAATCTGATGATAGGTTTCTCGATTCTGGCTGGTTTATTGTTGCTGATTATTCCAGGTTTAATACTGATGGTCAGAATGACCTTTGCTGAGTTTTACTGTGTGCTGGAGCAGAAAAAACCTGTTACGGCTTTTAAACTCAGCTGGCAGGATACCAAAGCAGATTTCTGGCTGATTCTGACCGGGGCTGGAGTGATCTATATGACTCTGTTCACCCTGGAGTCAGGACTATCTATGCTGTTCGGAGATAATACGCTGGGCGTGGTGATGGATGCCGTGTTAAGAGTCTTCTTCGGCGTGTGTTACACCTTGTTTACTATCTTTGCCTACCGCATGTATGTACGTCACGTGCAATTAAGTCAGGATAATGATCAGGAAAGGGATGATGATAGCCGCAGGGAAGACGATCAGGATTAATATTGCAGAGCTAATCTGATGGGCCTCACCGTGGAGGGGGTTAGCTCAGCTCGAATTGATCGGCTAAGGGTTGAATGGACCTAAAAAGCTAAGCAAAACGAGAAAGAGCAGGTGCAGTGCCTGCTCTTTGTGTTTCAGAAAGGTTATGAATCGTATGAAATTAGCCTGTCACACGTATTCGGCGGTCAACCTTTTCTTTGGGCTGGTTATTCTTCGCTTTTTCCGCTTTGTCTTTCAGCTGCTTATCCACCATATTCTTAATTGCAATCAGAATGCCCATGCCGACAAAAGCCCCTGGTGGCAGAATCGCAAACAGGAAACTGTAGTCTTCAAAAACCACGATTTTCCAGTTCTCAGCCATAGGGCCAAACAGCAGCTGCATATTTTCAAATAGTGTGCCCTGGCCCAGCAGCTCACGCATTGCACCCAGCAATACCAGAACAGCAGTAAAACCCAGCCCCATCATAATGCCATCCACCAAAGAGGGTAGCAGTGGATTTTTACTGGCAAAGGCATCTGCGCGTCCCAGAATGGCACAGTTGGTTACGATCAGAGGAATAAAGATCCCCAGAATCTGATACAGCTCATAGGTGAAAGCTTGCATCAGAAGCTCGGCACAGGTTACAAAACTGGCGATAATCATCACAAAAGCCGGTAGGCGTACCTGCTCAGGTACATAGTTTCTGATCAGAGATACGGACAGGTTAGAGCCCACCAGAACCAGAATTGTTGCGATGCCCAGGCCCAGTGCATTCACCACAGAGCCCGTCACGGCCAGTAGTGGGCAGAGCCCTAATAACTGGACCAACGCCGGGTTATTATGCCACAGACCGTCCAGAGAGATTTCCTGATAACTTTTCATACTGTTTTCTCGTTTGCAGGTCTGAGTTACTGATTCTGTTGTTCCGGTACCGGAATCGCCAGCAGTACATCTTTATGCTTATTGAAGTATTGCAGTACATAGCGACTCTGATTCACGATGGCCCTTGGTGTAATCGTTGCTCCGGTAAACTGGTCGATAATACCGCCGTCTTTTTTTACTCTGAGCTTTTCTGTGCCCGGATTTTCCAGTGATAAACCGCTCAGGCTGTGAATCCAGTCTGATTTTTTGGTTTCCACTTTATCACCCAACCCTGGTGTTTCTTTATGACTGAGTACCCGAACACCAGCCATCTCACCGTTACGCTTAACGCCCACCAGCATATTGATATTGCCACTATAGCCATGAGGGGTAGTTACCGGGAAGAAAATAGCCTGGATCTGATTGTCTTTACGGGCGATGTTCACTGTAATCGGATCTTTATTACCCAGAATATCGTCCGGCTGAATCACATAGGTGTCATTTAACAGATCATTATCTACTTCACTGGCTGGTATCAGCTCGAACAGACTCTGACTCTGTGCCTGGCGAATATTATCACTGATCACATCTTTTGTGCCCAGCTGAGTCACTGCGATAATACCTGCAGTGACGACGGCGAAAATACCCAGGCCAATACTGCTGCGTCGAATGGACTCAATCAGTGTCTGTTCTTTCTCTTCTGCCTGATCAGTGGCTGCTGCGTTGTCAGGATTGGGGTTACCGTGCATCTGAAAATCCTTAACGGTTTATGCCTGTTGCTCAGGCGTCACGCTTAATGCCTTTACGGGCTTTGTTATGGCCGAATGTACGCGGCTGGGTGTAGTAATCGATAAAAGGAGCTGCAAAGTTCATCAGCAGCACCGAAAATGCGACGGCATCCGGATAGTTACCCCAGGTACGAATCACATATACCAGCACACCGATACCAGCGCCAAACCATAGCTTACCTTTGTTACTGGTCGCTGCTGTTACCGGGTCGGTAGCGATAAAGAAAGCGCCCAGCATAGTCGCGCCAGACAACAGATGAACCATAGGGGAGGCATAATTACTTGGATCACCGCCGTAGAATATCGCTGACAGTAACGCAAGGCTTCCTAGCATGGCGGCCGGAATATGCCAGGTAAAGATCTTTTTCCAAAGCAGGAACAGGCCGCCCAGCATAAAGCCGACAGAAACAAAGGCCCAGCTCCCCCAGACTTTTTCAGCAACAAATGCATTCTGACGCCAGTACTCATCGGCCATCAGTTCGCCTTTATGTTTAAAACCATCCAGAGGTGTTGCCATGGTAAAGGCATCAGCTACTTGCTGATGTCCGGCAAAGACAGCCTGTAAGCTGGCCCCCAGTGATACCCGTTTCTCCAGTAGTTCTGCAGGCATCATCCACTGAGTCATTTCCACCGGGAAGGAGATCAGCAACAGGGCATAGGCAATCATCGCCGGATTAAATGGGTTATTCCCCAGGCCACCATATAGCTGTTTTGCTATCACAATCGCGACAAAGCTGCCGGTAATCAATAGCCACCAGGGTGCCAGTGGTGGCAGGGCTAAGCCCAGTAAGACACAGGTCAGCAGGGCACTGTTATCTTTCAAAGCGGGTACCGGATTACGCTTTCTCAGCATCAGTACCGCGGCTTCGAACGCCAGGCCTGCCAGACTGGCAATAACGACATTGATCAGTGAACCCCAGCCAAACACCCAGGTCAGTGCTGCCAGACCTGGCAAGGTCGCCAGGATAACATATCGCATCACCTGATGGGTGCTTAGCGGGCGATGTAGATGAGGCGATGAAACTCGGGTAAACGCCATAACTGTTCAGTACCTTATTCAGATCGTTCTGTCAGATCGTATTCTCCGGATCAGATAATGTTATCTGATCCGGTATCTGTCCGTATCAGGCTTCAACAGCCTGAGATGCTTTTACGGCTTCCAGCTTATCAGCGGCTGTCTGAGCTTTTGTCTGAGCCTGGCTCAGAGTCTGCTCACATTCACTGATGGTTGCAGCATCACCGCTATCCTGAGCGGCCTGAAGTGCTTTTTCCGCTTTTTTAACCGCTGCTTTGCTGGCAGCTGCGGCGATTTTAGCCTGCTTAAGGGCTTTCTCACGAGCTGCGACATCGTCTTCTGTAGATGAAGCGGCCTGCGAACCTTCAGGCGTCTGCGCATTTGCTGCTGTTTGTGGAGCTG
Organism: Oceanospirillum sediminis; assembly: GCF_014164585.1. GTDB lineage: Bacteria > Pseudomonadota > Gammaproteobacteria > Pseudomonadales > Halomonadaceae > Oceanospirillum > Oceanospirillum sediminis. Next base: position 70,787 of record NZ_JACJFM010000018.1, read on the forward strand.
GTGCCGCTGGAGGATTATTTTTCAACTCCTCCAGTTTTTTTGCTGCTGCTTCCGCTTTGCTTTGTGCTGTGTTCAGAATGTCTTCTTTCGCTTTGATCTCATCAGCATCGCCGGCTTCCTGAGCGGCCGTCAGTGCTTTTTCCGCTTTTTTGATGGCGGCTTTGCTGGCAGCGGCAGCAATTTTGGCTTGTTTCAGTGATTTTTCATGTTCCGCTTTAGCGGTTTCATAAGCTTGCTGTGCAGAATCACTTGTTGGCTGTACCGCAGAGGCTGGAGCTGCCTGTAGTTGCTTCAGCTTATCTGCTGCTTTTTCTGCATTGGCCTTCGCTATAGTCAGAGTCTCTTCTTTGGCTTTGATCTCGTCGGCGTCGCCAGCTTCCTGGGCAGTAGCCAGTGCTTTTTCTGCTTTTTTAATAGCTGCTTTGCTGGCTGCAGCGGCGATTTTAGCCTGCTTCAGTGCTTTCTCGTGTTCTTCTGAAGCGGCTGCGTTGGTCTGTGGTGCAGCAGGCGGTGTGGATTGCAATTGTTTCAGTTTATCCGCCGCTTTTTCAGCGTTCGCTTTGGCGGTGGCCAGATCGCTTTCTTTGGCTTTGATCTCATCGGTATCACCGGCTTCCTGAGCAGTGGCCAGTGCCTTTTCCGCTTTCTTAATGGCTGCTTTGCTGGCCGCGGCAGCAATTTTAGCCTGCTTCAGAGCTTTTTCATGTTCTTCAGTGACCTGACCACTGGCTGAAGCGGCAGGTTTGGCCGCAGGCTTCGCTGAGCCCAGCTTGCTATCAATATCTGCCAGTTTCTGCTGAGCACCCTTCAGATTCTGTTCCAGTTCAGTCAGATTATCCGTATTGTTTTCTTTGGCTTCTGCCAGTGCTTTTTCGGCTTTCTTAACCGATACTGCAGCAGCTGCCCGCTGAATCTTCAGTTTCTTCTGCTCGGCCTCATCGACTGCTGTAGTAGCGGCCTCATTGGCTTTTGCTGCTGGCTTCGCTGCAGGTTTAGCCGATGCACTCATACGCGCTTTACGGCGCGCTGCGGCTTCTGCTTCCTGACGTTCCAGGCGAGCCTGACGCTGCTCGAAACGAATCTTCGCCCGTTCGGCTTTTTTCGCTTCCTCATCTTCCCGGCGAATCTCGGATTTCGCGTAGCGGTAATACTGTACCAGGGGAATATGACTCGGGCAGACAAAAGCACAGGCACCACATTCGATACAGTCGAACAGATTGAATAACTGAGCTTTTTCAAACTCCTGAGCTTTAGAGAACCAGTGCAGCTGTTGAGGTAGCAGTTCAGCCGGGCAGGCCTGTTCGCACATACCGCAACGGATGCAGGGATTTTCCATTTCAGGATCAGGAAACTCCTGATGGGTTGGTGCCAGCAGGCAGTTAGTGGTTTTTACAACGGGGAGTTCATCACCCTGAAGTGAGAAACCCATCATAGGACCACCCATGATCAGACGACTGGCAAGCGAGTTTTTAAAGCCACCCAGCTCCAGAAGCTCATTAATCGGCGTTCCCAGGCGTACTTCAAAATTCTGCAGGCGGGTAAAGGCACTACCGGTCAGTGTAGTGATACGGCTGATCAGGGGTTCTCCTTTGGCAATCGCCTTATAGATAGCTATAGTGGTGCCCACGTTCTGACATACCACGCCAATATCTGCTGGCAGGCCACCTGAAGGTACTTCACGACCGGTCAGAATGCGGATCAGCTGCTTTTCACCACCAGATGGATATTTAGTCGGAACCACCACCACTTCAATATGGGTGCCTTTGGCCGCTGCTTCCAGAGCTGCAATGGCTTCTGGTTTGTTATCTTCAATACCAATCAGACAGCTACTGGGGTTTACCAGCTGGCAAAGAATCTTAGCACCTTCGATAACCTGTTCCGGATAGGTACGCATCGCCATATCATCAGAGGTGATATAAGGCTCGCACTCCGCTGCATTGATCACCAGGGTATCAATATCATGGCGCTCACGGGTTCTGGCTTTTACCGCAGTGGGGAAGCCAGCACCGCCCATACCAACAATACCGGCTTCTGCAATTTTATTGAGCAGAGTCTCTACATCGGCATTTTCCCAGTCTTTTACCGGATGCAGATCAATCCATTCATCCTGACCGTCGGATTCGATAATGATGCATTCATCTGTCATACCCGAGGCGTGAGGAATGGCATGATCTTCAATCGCGACAACCGTACCAGAAATAGTGGCGTGGATATTAGCGCTGATAAAGCCGTCAGCTTTAGCGATTAATTGCCCGGTTCTGACTTTTTCACCTATCAGCACAACCGGTTCTGCCGGGGCGCCAATATGTTGCTGTAGCGGCAGAATCACCTTTTTTGGCAGAGGAGCATCAACAATCGGAAATTGCGTCGATTGCTGTTTATTTTCTTCCGGGTGAATACCGCCATGAAAATCCCATACTGTACGCATCAGGCCTGACCTCCATCAGTAGCGATGACCTGGCCTTTGAATCGGGCGTTAGGACCTTCAGGCAATGCCCAGCTCCAGGTTTTAATGGTGGTTTCAACAGGCAGCATATCAATACAATCTACAGGACAGGGTTCCACGCACAGGTCACAGCCTGTGCATTCTTTTTCAATTACGGTATGCATCAGTTTAGTGGCACCAATGATAGCGTCCACCGGGCAGGCCTGAATACATTTAGTACAGCCAATGCACTCGTCCTCACGAATATAGGCGACTTTTTTCACGCCAATATCTTCCGGGTCTGCATCCAGAGGCATAGGGTCACGGCCCATTAGCTCAGCCAGTGCTTCCATCGTGCTTTCACCACCTGGTGGGCATTTATTAATGTCATCGCCATTGGCTATAGCTTCTGCGTAGGGGCGGCAACCAGGATGACCACACTGACCACATTGAGTCTGGGGCAGCAGGTTATCAATTTGCTCAACAATAGGATTACCTTCCACCTTAAATTTAATGGAAGCGTAGCCCAGCATAGCACCAAAGGCGGCGGCTAATGCCAGAAGGCCTATAACCGCAGCCAGTACAGGATGATTGAGAAAAAATTCCGTCATTGATCCAGCTCTATTACCTGATCCTGTCTGATAAACAAGATTACGCGAAGATAACAGGGTGACTATTCGCGTAATCGAAAAAACTGTCCGGGTAACCTGCAATATCAGAATAAGCAGGGTTATGGGTTACGGAACAGGGCAAAGTGTTATAACTGCACCAGTCCACTGAAGCCCAGAAAGGCCAGAGACATCAAGCCTGCTGTAATCATGGCTATAGATGACCCCTGGAATGGTGTCGGTACATCAGATACGGCGATACGTTCACGCATCGCTGCAAAAAGCACCAGTACCAGAGAGAAGCCAACAGAGGCACCAAAACCGTAAATTGTAGCTTCGACAAAACCACTGTTTCTGTTCAGGCTGAGCAGGGCAACACCCAAAACAGCGCAGTTTGTGGTAATCAGAGGAAGGAAGATTCCCAGTACCCGGTATAGCAGGGGACTGGTTTTCCGAACAACCATTTCAGTGAATTGAACCACAACGGCAATCATCATGATGAAAGCGATGGTTTTCAGGTACTCAATACCAAGAGGTTCAAGGATGAAATGGTAAACCAGATAACTGCTTGAAGATGACAGCGTCAGGACAAATGTCGTTGCCAGGGACATACCCATAGCCGATTCCAGCTTGTTGGATACGCCCATAAACGGACATAGTCCCAGGAACTGTACCAGAACAAAGTTGTTTACCAGAATCGTGCTGACCAGCAGCAAAATATATTCAGTCATCTGATTTCTTACATAGCTGTTTTAATTGTCAAAGGTTTTTATCAACCCGGTGTTTTAGCAAGGTGAAGCATCACCGATGGCTGAGATTTTACCCGTTTGTTACCTGACGTCCTGTGGCAATTTGTCGCAGAATGCCAGAAATTCGATCTGTCATTAGGTGCTCTTGCATGTTTTGATACTGATTCACTTTTCAGTGGGCAAATACTGTATCAGTAGTATTAAATGTTTTCCTGATACAGATCAGTGCAGCGACTGCGACGAGGTCAGTCTTTAGTTATAAGACCCCGGAGTTAAAACTGTTTCAGGTTTTACGGTTTCATGAGTACGATATACCCGAGCCAAAAGCGTTTCCGGGTAGTTCAGCCAATAGCCGGAGAATACGGCAACGTCTGTTGTGGCGTTGTCGTTACTTTTGCTCAGATGTTTAAGTTGTCAAACCTATTCGCATCATGCAGGCGCCTATTATCTTTTTTTCAATTATTCCATACAAGAAAAAAGAAAGGGTATTTTATATGCTTTAGTTATAAGTAAGTGAGAATGGTTTCTTAATGAAGAATAAAAAAACGGAGGCTAAGCCCCCGTTTTTTATGGTGTTTTACAAATCACACAGTGCTGTTTTGACTGTGCCTTTATTTAACTCGCATACCGTTAACAGCGCCTTCATCCGGTGTCAGCAGGAAGATTTCTTCACCACCAGGGCCTGCCGCCATGACCATGCCCTCAGACATGCCAAAGCGCATCTTGCGTGGTTTCAGGTTTGCGACCATAACTGTCTGACGACCTACCAGATCTTCCGGGTTGTACGCTGACTTAATACCCGCAAATACGTTGCGGGTTTCGCCACCCAGATCCAGGGTCAGCTGAATCAGCTTATCAGCCCCTTTAACATGATTCGCTTCAACAATAGTCGCGACTCGCAGATCCAGTTTGGCAAAATCATCAAACTCGATTTCCGGGCTGATAGGATCATCTGCCAGAGGGCCTGTAGCTACAGGGCCTTTTTTCAGTTTCTCTTCTTCTGCCAGAACCTCTTTTGATGCTTCGATCATGGCTTCGATCTTATCGCTTTCGATACGGGTCATCAGGGGTTTGAATTTCTGAATCTCATGACCCAGCAGCAGTTCTTTACGTGCATCCCAGTCCAGGTTATCCAGATTCAGGAATTCGGCTGCTTTAGCAGATAACTCGGGCAGCACTGGTGCCAGGTAAGTTACCAGCTGGCGGAACAGATTGATACCTACAGAGCAGATGTCCAGCACTTCCTGATCTTTGCCTTCTTCTTTTGCCAGAGACCAGGGGGCTTTATCTGCGATGTACTGGTTGGCTTTATCGGCAATTTCCATAATCAGGCGGATTGCACGGCCAAATTCGCGATTTTCGTAGTGTTCAGCGATCTGGTCGCCCAGAGCAATCGCTTCATCCAGCATTGCCTGCTCTGCGCAGTTGTCGGACAGTTTACCGCCGGATTTTTTCACAAAACCGGCACAGCGGCTGGCAATATTAACCACTTTGCCGATCAGATCAGAGTTTACGCGGGCGGTAAAATCTTCCAGGTTCAGGTCCAGATCTTCAGGGCGACTGGTCAGTTTTGCTGCAAAGTAATAACGCAGGTATTCAGGGTTCAGGAACTCGGCGTAAGTCTGTGCCTTAATAAAGGTGCCACGAGACTTAGACATCTTCTGACCATTAACTGTCAGGAAGCCATGAGCATTAACCGCACTCGGTTTACGGAAGCCGGAGCCTTCCAGCATGGCTGGCCAGAACAGCGCGTGGAAGTTGATGATATCCTTGCCGATAAAGTGGTACAGCTCTGCATCAGAGCCTTCTTTCCAGTACTCATCAAACTCCAGGTCATCCTGACGGCTGCACAGATTTTTGAAGCTGGCCATATAACCAATAGGTGCGTCCAGCCAGACATAGAAATATTTGCCTGGAGCATCCGGAATTTCAAAACCGAAGTAAGGTGCATCACGGCTGATATCCCATTCTTGCAGACCAACGTCCAGCCATTCCTTCAGTTTGTTGGCAATCTGCTCATGCAGAGTGCCGCTTTGTGTCCATTCCTCCAGCATATTCTGGAAATCAGGCAACTTGAAGAAGTAGTGTTCAGAATCCTTTTCAACCGGAGTAGCGCCGGAGATAGCCGATTTCGGATCGATCAGTTCTGCCGGGCTATAGGTTGCACCACAGGATTCACAGTTATCACCGTACTGGTCATCTGCTTTACATTTAGGGCAGGTGCCTTTAATAAAGCGATCTGCCAGGAACATGCCTTTATCGGGGTCGTACATCTGAGTGATGCTGCGGGTAGCGATGTGACCCTTTTCACGCAGGCGCTTATAGATCAGCTCTGAGAATTCACGGTTTTCCTCAGAGTGAGTTGAGTAGTAGTTGTCAAAGTTCACCAGGAACTTTGCAAAGTCTGCGCGATGTTCTTCATTAACTTTGTCAATCAGCTGCTGAGAGGTAATGCCTTCCTGCTCAGCGCGCAGCATGATTGCTGTACCGTGAGCATCATCGGCACAAACATATGAGCACTGATGACCGCGTTGTTTCTGAAAACGAACCCAGATGTCCGTCTGGATATACTCCAGCAGGTGGCCCAGGTGAATGGAGCCATTGGCATAGGGTAGTGCGCTGGTAACAAGAATTTTACGTGCTGATGACATAGTGTCTCTTTAACTGGTCCAGGTTAAACAATTCAGGCAGTTCCATCTGATTTCCAGGGAGTTGGCCAGATGCCTGCTCCCGATGGATAACCCTCTGCCTGATAAAAAGTTAATTCGCTAACTATAGCGAGAGAAAGGATTTTTTTCATCCGTCGATTGCGGTTTTAAGAAGGAAAAATACCCTGGTAATGTACTTGGTTATTGAGTGTGGTAAGCTATAAAGAATATTCTGCTTAGATGAAAGAGAGATAAACAGATGCTGGAATCGGTAAAACATGTGATTGCGGTTGCTTCTGGGAAAGGCGGTGTTGGTAAATCCACCGTGACGGCTAATCTTGCGCTTGCGATGTCTCAGAAGGGATTTAAAGTAGGTGTTCTGGATGCGGATATATATGGCCCCAGTCAGGCATTGATGCTGGGTGTTTCTGATGATGTGCGCCCGCAGATGAAAGATGGAACTACCTTTTTGCCGGTAGAGGCTCATGGTCTGCACACTATGTCTATGGCTTATCTGGTCACAGAAAAAACCCCCATGGTATGGCGTGGTCCTATGGTGAGTGGAGCGTTTCAGCAGATTCTGACTCAGACAGATTGGCCTGACCTGGATTATCTGTTTATTGATATGCCGCCAGGAACCGGCGATATCCAGCTGACTCTGTCCCAGAAAGTTAAGGTCGCTGGCGCCGTTATTGTGACGACACCTCAGGATATCGCTTTGCTTGATGCCAAAAAAGGTGTCGAGATGTTCCGCAAAGTAAAAATCCCTGTACTGGGCGTGGTTGAAAATATGAGTCTGCACACATGTAGTAATTGTGGACATTCCGAGCCTGTATTTGGTGAAGGCGGCGGTGACCGTATTGCCAGAGAATATGATACTGCGCTGTTAGGGCAGCTTCCTCTGGCTTTAAAAGTACGGGAACAGGCTGATAGTGGCGTTCCTTCTGTTATTGCTGAACCAGATGGCGATATTGCAGGCTTCTTCAGCCAGATTGCCGATAATATGAATGAGCAGCTTGAAGGCGCAGTGCAAGTTGCGCCAACGATCTCTTTTAGTGATGACTGATATCTGAATAAGGGGCGGTCCATGTGACTGGGCCGACTCTCGTTTACCTTGTCTGTTTATACCTCAATAGATTTATTTAATGGGTACGTGTGCACAAATACCAAACGTTCCGCTTTTCTTATCAGAACACCAAAGTCGATCAACTATATTTTCAACGAACTGGATGATAACGATATCACGAATATTAAATTCAAAGATAAGGTGTTTTCTTTTAAAAACGATAACTTAAGAGAAGCGTTTGGTCAGTTAAGCGAAGCCAGAGATGCTATTACTGATCAGCATCTGAAGACGAAAGGTTAACTCAGGTATGCAGAGGCATCGGCTGATGCCTCTGTTAGTTATTGATGATACTGGAACGAGTTGTCAGAGCACACCAATCAGCATTTTGACGCTGAGTATGACACAAAGTATACCTACTATCTTTTTCAGCCTCTCTGCTGGCATCTGAGTAGCGTATTTAACTCCCCAGCTTGTAGTGATGTAGCTGCTGGCAGCAAAGAGTACAACAGCAGGCAGGTAAATATAGCCAAATATTAGTTGCTCCTGACTGGTATTGTCCCAGCCATTAATCAGATAGCCCAGTGTGCCGGATAGAGCAATGGGAAACCCTATTGCTGCTGATGTGCCTATGGCTCGTTTAGCTTCCATATTCTGCTGAATCAGATAAGGAACGCTCAGTCCTGCACCGCTGATAGATACTAAGGCAGATACCGAACCGATTGCAGAGCCTGCCAGTAAATTCCCCTTTGTGCCATGAGGAGAGACATTATGGGATTGTCCCCGTTTACTGAACATCTTCCAGGCAACGTACATCATAAATATGCTGAAAAATAATGCCAGATATACCCCTTGAACCCACGATGCAATAAATGTGGCCAGAAAGGTCCCTGCTAATACACCTGTGATCATTCTGACAGCAATCACTGTGTCCACATTCTGGTTCTGATAATGAGCTTTCATACTGCCAAAGGTTGTGAACACCATACCGGCCATTGAGCTTCCCAGAGCGAGATGGACAATCTGATCACTGTCAACCCCCTGCATGGCAAATAACATCGTAAAAATAGGGACTGTCATACCGCCGCCGCCAACACCTGCCAGGCCGGCAAGAAACCCTACTCCCATGCCGGTTATTATGTAATAGAGCATAAATACAGGTTCAATCATTTTGTCTTCCTTCTCAATGTCTGGAAATAGATGACCCCATTGTATTCAGTTGTAGTAATGGCCGTATAATGTGCTTCTGACATAAAGTAATGAGAAGTGGCCATGGTTGATGTAGTTAAAGAGATTCATGATTCCGATTACAGCGAATGTCTGGAAGGCCCTGAACTGATCGTGCGATGCTGGGAGCATAAAGGGAGTCTGTCAGAGCAATCGGCCAGGCGTCATAGCCACTGGCACCAACACCTGCGCGGGCAATTGTTATGTATTGATTCAGGTCTGATTCAGGTAAGAACCGGGCAGGGGAGCTGGATACTTCCACCACAAAGAGCGGGCTGGATACCGCCAGGGGCCATGCACAGTGTTCATTTTGCCAGCCATCTGAGTGGTCGTTCCCTTCTGTTCAGGCCTGAGCTGTGTGATCTGCTACCTGATATCCCCTGTGTCATTAGTATCAGCGAGGTGCTTGGAGCATTGATGTTGAGGGCATCAGGATGGGAGAAGTCAATGCCACTGATCCCGGAGCAGAAACGGATTGTGGATGTCATTCTTGATGAGATTCGCTTATCTCCTCATGAGTCATTACATTTACCAATACCTCAGGATCGTCGTCTGGAATGTATCACCAGAGCGGTGCTTAAAGAACCGGGCAGTGCCCGTACTGTTGAGCAATGGGCGACAATAGGCGCTGTTTCTGCGCGGACGCTACGCAGGTTGATGCTGTCTGAAACCGGTATGAGTTTTTCACAATGGAGGCAGCAGGCAAGATTAGCCCATGCATTGGAAATGCTTTCCAGAGGTGTGTCTGTTACTGAGGTGTCAGAGGCCTGCGGGTATGCATCTCCGGCAAATTTTATTGCTATGTTTCGCAGAGTCTTTGCTGACTCTCCTGCACATTATCTTGCCTGCAGAACAAAAAAGTAGTCAGCTGTCGGATATAATTAATTATGCATTTGTTTAATTATTTTATCTTAAACAGTTGTTTTGTTTTTTGACGGCTAACAGCCTGATTGCAGTAACAGTTTTAAAATGTTTAAAACAAATATGCTGTTAAATTGTCGGTTTTAGCCTTTAAATGACATGTTTCTGTATTGATCTCCAAATAATGCTCGAATAACGTTGCTGGCAGAATAAAAACAATATCAGGTTTATCGTTCATCTGGTTAGCCTTTGCCTGGATGTTCTGTTGCCTGGCCAATACTGCGTATGCAGACAAGGAGTTAGTACTAATGACCACAAATACCTTACCTTCTGGCCTTTCCCAGGAAAAATACCAACAATCATTGGACTTTGCCCGTCTGGCTTCTCAGACTTATGACTGGGATGATTACCTGGTTGTCAATGTAGCATTAAACGTATTCAGTGGAATCTCTGATATTAAAGCTCAGGACTTCACAACAGATAACTATCACAGAATCGAAAATGGCGGAGGTTATATCGACTGGATTGGTGGTGAAGGGTTGGATTACGTGCTGTTTGAAGAAGATGACGGAGATCTGGTGCTTGCTTTCAGAGGAACGGAGCCGTTGTCTGCTGTTGACTGGGTAGAGGATGTTGAGCAGGCTTTTGGTCAGTCTGAACAATATGAACAGGCTGTAGACCTGGCTAAAGAGCTGCAGGCCGGTGTGATTCAGTATAACCAGGATAATGGGTTACAGGGAGAGGATGCCATTGAGCTGTCTTTCACTGGACATAGTCTGGGTGGTGGACTAGCCACTGCTGCGGCACTGGCTACCGGAGAAGAAGCGATAGTGTTTGATGCTGCAGGCCTGTCGGCCAGCACAATCGCAAACCTGAATCTTGATATTGCAAACGCCACGGCGGTAACCAATTTTAATGTTAAAGGTGATTTCCTGAGTGATCACAACGGTCTGATGGACAATTCTACTCTGGGATCAGAGCTGGCAGGCATTGTGGTTGAACAACGTCAGTATGGTGAAACTTACTGGCTGGAAGGCGTTGATGACAGGGCAGACTTTGGTGGCTGGCTAGTGCCGGATGATACCTGGGTTGCAGAACAGGCTGAAGCACTGCTGAATCATGCCTGGCATGTTTTCACTTATCAGCTGGAAGATATGGCATTTATCGCCTGATTGCTCGTGCTATATTTGGAAACCTTATTTACAAGACTTCAGTGTCATGAAATAGTTTTCGGATATGTATAAATCACTACTTATCTTATGGTTATGCGAGTAAGTAGTGATTTTTTAAATGTATTATTTATACCCTTCTTTAAATTCATAACCTGTTCTGAAACTTCATGTCTGATATATTGGTATATTGTTTTTGCTTCTTTATATTTTGAGAACCAGTTCTCTTTTCAGGTATAGTTTGTACATGTTGTTACCCTGTGATGCAATATAAGTGACAAAAACAAACAGCTTTGTATTAAAGTTCTGCCGTATGTTTTCCGATATATCTTTCAAAGGGTATAGTGCATATTACCGGTGTTTTATTCCGGTTCCAGAATTTCTCTATGGTCCGTGGCTATAGTTAATATCTTTTTTTCCGAACTAAATATCCTTATACGGGTCACACAGTGTTGTGTAAGGGGGCAGGTTATGGATCTCAGAATTTATACCAGAAGTAAAATGGCTGCTGACAGTCGATCTATGTCAGTGGACCGTTCTGCCGGAACAGATTTTTCACAGATTTACACTCACTCTGTTGCCGGGCAGGGACGTCAGGGGGAGTCTGACAGATACAAAGACAGAGCACAGGATGTTATCTCCCAACGAAAGTTCAAAGATAGTCGTGAACTGTCTTTTACCTCAATTGGGGTACAGGATTTACCACTGGATGCTGCACGCAAGTTTTATCAGGTGCGGCTGCAGTATGGTATTCCGTTACCACCAGAAGAGCTGTCATTTGATGCTGAAGGCAACCTGATTCTGCCTGCAGATTATCCATATGCCTATCAGATGAAACAGGCCTTTGAACAAAGTCCTGATTTGCGTCGCATGATTCAGGAGTACAGCGTACAGGCTTCATCTTTTGCTGAAATTCAGTCCAGAATGCCTTTTGCGGATGCTGAACAGGATGATGTTGCCAGGGCTCGTTTTGAACAGATGGTTCGTATGTCCAGTTACAAACGTACAGTGTAAGTCTTCATCATCTGAAGGGATATTAAGGCTTGATCAGGGAATACTATGGCAACAGATATTTTCGTGTTTAACAACCTGATTCATTACTTTTCAGGGCCTCAGCCAGAAAGTCAGTGAGTAGCCTGACCTTAGGTGAAAGCTGTCGATTGTGTGGGTAAAGCGCCCAGACTCCTTCTGCTGATGGCCGATGTTTTTTGAGTAACTCTTTTAAGCTGCCTTCCTCCAGCACCTGCTGCACATAAAAGTCAGGTAATTGTACAATTCCGATATGTTTCAATGCGGCGTCCAGTAACGCATTGCCGCTATTGCAGCGAATACTGCCTGTCAGTTTCATCTGCCGTTCTTGTCCCATATCATTAAAACGCCAGTAATCCAGAGTACCCAGCAGGCAGTTATGCTGATTGAGTTCGGATAAAGTATGGGGCTCTCCATGACTTTCAATGTAATCCGGGCTGGCACACAGGTGTAGCTGACGACCTGTTAGCCTTCGGGCCATCATACTGGAATCATGCAATCTCCCCAGGCGGATTGCCAGGTCGGTTCCACTCTCAACAAGATCCAGCTGTTGATTTGTCAGTTGTAAGCGAATATCCAGTTCAGGATAAAGGCAGGCAAAATCATTGATCAGAGGCGCTATAATCTGTTCACCATAAATAATGGGGGCGGTCAGATTTAACTTTCCTTTAGGTGTGGATTGCAGTTGGGTAACAGCACGTTCTGCTTCCTCAAGACCATCCAGTAACGGGCGGCAATGCTGATAATACAGCTGGCCAGCTTCGGTAACAGAGACTTTACGTGTTGTCCTGTACAGTAGCTTAACGGCCATGCGCTGTTCAAGCTGGCTAATCTGACGACTGACCTGCGCGGTTGATATATTGAGTCGTCGGGAAGCTTTGGTAAAACTTCCTGTTTCAACGACAGCGACAAATTCAGCTAATCCTTCCCACTGTTGCATAAAATGACAGAAACCCTGTTTATCAGTTTGATTATTACAATACGGAAAAAGTCATTTTATAAAAATCGGGATTATCTTTCTCTGCTTAATAACTAAACTGAAGGTGAGTTGATAATAAATTTCTGATGAGGAATCAAAATGAGTGCAGAAGTGATCAAGTGCCGTGCTGCTATCGCGTGGGAAGCGGGTAAGCCACTGTCAATTGAAGAAGTTGATGTAATGCCACCACAGGCTGGCGAAGTGCGTATCCGTATCACGGCTACGGGTGTTTGCCATACTGATGCATTTACGTTATCTGGTGAAGATCCTGAAGGTATTTTTCCGGCGATTCTGGGTCACGAAGGTGGCGGTATTGTTGAATCGATTGGTGAAGGTGTCACCAGTGTTGCTGTCGGCGATCACGTTATTCCTCTGTATACCCCTGAATGTGGTGAGTGTAAGTTCTGTAAATCGGGTAAAACTAACCTGTGCCAGAAGATTCGTGAAACTCAGGGTAAAGGCCTGATGCCAGATGGCACCACGCGTTTCTCTAAAGATGGCCAGCCAATTTATCACTACATGGGCTGTTCTACATTTGCTGAGTATACGGTGCTGCCAGAAATCTCACTGGCAAAAGTAAATAAAGAAGCGCCTCTGGAAGAGATCTGCCTGCTGGGTTGTGGTGTAACAACCGGTATGGGTGCAGTCATGAATACTGCCAAAGTCGAAGAGGGTGCAACTGTTGCCATCTTTGGTATGGGCGGTATTGGTCTGTCGGCAGTGATTGGTGCAACTATGGCTAAAGCCAGTCGTATCATTGCGGTTGATATTAACGAAAGTAAATTTGAACTGGCCCGTAAACTGGGTGCAACTGATTGCATCAATCCAAAAGACTATGACAAACCGATTCAGGAAGTTATCGTTGAGCTGACCGATGGTGGCGTGGATTACTCATTTGAATGTATCGGTAATGTTAATGTGATGCGTTCTGCTCTGGAATGCTGCCACAAAGGTTGGGGTGAGTCGGTTATTATCGGTGTGGCCGGTGCCGGTCAGGAGATTTCAACACGCCCATTCCAGCTGGTAACTGGTCGTGTATGGCGTGGTACTGCGTTTGGTGGTGTTAAAGGTCGTTCTGAGTTGCCTGAAATTGTTGAGCAATACATGCGGGGTGATTTCCGACTGGATGATTTCATTACCCATACAATGGGACTGGATGAGATCAATGAAGCCTTTGATCTGATGCATGAAGGTAAGAGTATCCGTAGCGTTATTCACTACGATAAGTAATAAGGAAGCGCCATAGCCGTCGGTTATGGCGCTTTTATTTTGCCTGTTTATTCGATGATTCTTATCGGACTTACTCTGATGTGAGAAGGAATACGCTGTGGAAAATATCAGTAAAAATAAAAGCTTCGGTGGCTGGCACAAGCAGTATAGTCATGTATCCAGTGTACTGAATTGTGAAATGCGTTTTGCTATTTATCTGCCTCCTGCGGCGAATGAAAAACCTGTACCGGTACTGTACTGGCTGTCAGGGCTAACCTGTACCGACGAAAACTTTATGCAGAAAGCAGGTGCGTTTCGTAAGGCTGCAGAGCTGGGCATTGCCATTGTCGCACCGGATACCAGCCCAAGAGGGGATGATGTCGCTGATGATGAAGGCTATGACCTGGGTAAAGGTGCCGGTTTTTATCTTAATGCGACCCAGGCTCCCTGGGATAAGCACTATCGGATGTATGACTACATCGTAAAAGAACTGCCTGAGCTGGTTGAGCAAACCTTCCCTGTGACTCAGCAAAGAGCGATTGCCGGTCACTCTATGGGAGGGCATGGCGCTATTACCATCGGCCTTAAAAATCCGGAACGTTACAGTTCAATTTCTGCATTCAGTCCTATTTGTCACCCTGTTAAAGCACCATGGGGACAGAAAGCCTTCTCGGCGTATCTGGGTGCTGGTGAACAGGCATTATGGGCGGAATACGATTCCTGTGAGCTGATCAGGCAAACGGTTAACCAGGCATCTGATAGGCTGAATATCCGTGTTGATCAGGGTGAAGATGATGATTTCCTTCAGCAGCAACTAATGCCTGAAGCATTGGAACAGGCTGCTAAAGAAGCGGATTATCCGGTTGAAGTACATCGCCATAAAGGCTATGACCACAGCTATTACTTCATCAGCAGTTTTATTGATGATCATCTGGAGTTCCATGCCCGTTTCTTGTAAGCGTCCAGCATAAAGGAGGCCGTTTTGCCTCCTTTATGTAATACCTGAATAGCATTCGTATAATGACAGCAGAGAGTTCGTATGACTCAGGCGTCAATGGCAAAAACTTAATAAAAACTGTTTCAGGTGTTCGGCCATAGAATCCAGTTGCTGATTAACCGATTCAGAGACAGGCGCAT
Organism: Oceanospirillum sediminis; assembly: GCF_014164585.1. GTDB lineage: Bacteria > Pseudomonadota > Gammaproteobacteria > Pseudomonadales > Halomonadaceae > Oceanospirillum > Oceanospirillum sediminis. Next base: position 85,891 of record NZ_JACJFM010000018.1, read on the forward strand.
GTCGTTGTACATTATCGGCTAATGGCCGGACTTGTTGGGCACTGCTATCAACCGTGAGCAGTGCTTGATGCTGTTCCTGAGTACCCCTGGCAATTTCCTGGCTGGTCAGGTTCAGCATCTGATGCTGGATATGATGTAAAGGCTGCTCCGCCTGTTTGATAACTCTACACTCTGGCGTCGATAAAAGCCTGTATCAATTGACCGGAAATTGTGGCAGTTCCCGGACGAAGAGGAAATTCATCCGGTGTACCCCAGCGAGCTTCGGTAATTTCATGGCCATCAACGCAAATATCGCCGCTATCATATTCACACAGAAAACCCAGCATTAAAGAGTGGGGAAAAGGCCAGCTCTGACTGGAGAAATAACGAGGGGGCTTAACTTTAATACCCACTTCTTCAAATATTTCCCTGTGTACTGCTTGTTCAACACTTTCTCCTGGATCAATAAAGCCTGCGATACAACTGAAATAGCCTGCTTTAAAACTGGCATTGTGCGCCAGCAGAATTTCGTTATCTTTATAGATCAGGGCTATGATGCAAGGGTTGATTCTTGGATACTGACGATAGTGACAGGCATCGCAACACATGGCATTTTCATGAGAGTGCATACGGGTCTTACTGCCACATCGGCTGCAAAAGTTATGTTCCTGTTCCCAGGTCAGCAACTGACTGGCACTGGCGATCAGTTCAAAAACCTGGCTTTTCATCTCCATCAGTAAAGATCGGAAGCTGGCTGTAGAAAAACTTTTCTGCAGTACATCGGATTGTTGTAGCCACTCACTCCAGGAGTGCTCCCGGCTGGTATAAACCGGTTGATCATCAAAATCACTGACATATCGCCAGCTGACATCGGGTAGTAACTGAGCCAGTTCGCGAGCGGAATGCAGTACCTGTGATGATTGACCCGTAATAAGATCATGATGAATGAAAATAATCAGCAGACTGTCAGTCGGTAACTGATGTGTCTGGCAGTGTCGAATTGTTGTCATTATCTTTCTGCTTTATTGGTACGAGAAAACAAGATAATAGTGCATAATATCCGTTCATTAAATTAACAGGTGTGTTATGAGAGTTTGTGGCGTAGAACTGAAAGGCAGTGAAGCTTTAATTTGTTTGTTGGCCAGATCGGATGATCTGTTTGATATTCCTGACTGCCGTCAGGTCCGTTTCAGCATTAAGCATATTGATGATCAGCAGCAAGTGAGGTACTTTCAGCAGTCTTTTTTGAAGCTGATGCAGGATTACAAGGTTGATCGTGTTGTCATTCGTCAGCGCCCTCATAAAGGTAAATTTGCAGGCAGTGCCGCGGGCTTTAAAATGGAAGGTGCTTTGCAGGCACTGGCAGATCTTGACGTATTGGTTATGACACCATCCCATATTAAAGAACAGTTGAAACATACTCCTATGCCGGTCGATTTTAGTGAGACTGGCCTGAAGCAGTATCAGGAAACAGCTTTTACTACAGCATTTGCTTATCTGAGTCACCCAAAAGTGCTGAAAGGGGAAATTAACCCTTGGTTGGAAAAGGCAGAATAAGCCTTATTTTTCGGAGCTGGATTTTATCCGGCTCCTGGTGTCTTTTTTATGAATCATCTCCTGCCATTGCTGGTTTCTGGTAGCTTGTTTTTCTGATTTTTATTTGCAGCAGTCTATCACCGGAAGCCCTTCGCTCAGAAATTTGTGCGGATTGTTATTTATTCGATTGGTCTTCAGACCCGAAGGGCAATAAACCTTTCCCAAAGGTCAATTGCCAGTTGGCTATGAGCTTTATCTCTTTTCCTTATCAGGCACATAGGCACATCACTCTGATTGGCAAAGTTTTCTACCTGTAATGGCACCAGGTCACCCTGTTTGAGTTCGTGGTTTACCATATGCAAGGGAATTCTTGCCCAGCCACTCCGGCTTAGCAGCAAGGCTTTTTTAACCAGGTAATCATCGGCATACCAGCGTAAGCCTCCTGGGATAACATTGACATGATCATAGGCCCGGCGTGTGCCGCTGTCCGCAATCAGTATATGAGGGTACTGGCGCATAACTTTATGTGTAAGTACTCCATCAGGGGTCTGTTCTCTGATATAGCCCGGAGCAGCGACACATATTAATCTGACTGAAAAAAGCTCTTTAAACTCATAATCCTGGGTCAGACCGGTATAAGGGCCGATGGCCAGGTCCGCTTTATCTGTATCCAACTGCTCTGGCAACCCGGACAGATGCTGGGTAGTAATGTTCAGACTGACATCGGGTGTTTGTTCTGCAAACTCTTTTATCGCCTTCAGTTCTGCAGGAACCGTTCCCATAGCGCTCAGAGCAATGTTCAGTTGTTGTGGTGTACCAGCGGTAAGCTGATGGCCCAGCTGTTCCAGATCAGATGAGCTGACCAGCAACTGTCTGGCTTGTTTATAGAAAGCTTTCCCTTCTGATGTGAGTACAGGTCGATACTGGCTTCTGTCCAGTAACTGAATGTCAAACTCCCTCTCCAGTGATTGAATGGCAGCACTGACCGTGGACTGAGTTTTGTGGATATGTTCCGCTGCTGCACGGAAAGTACCGCATTGCACAACGGCAGCGAAGGCTCTGAGTTGCTCGAATGTCATATCGGTCTCCTGGTATCTTTGTCAGTATACCTTGCGCAAACACGTCTGGCTTGCTTGTCAAATCCTATTTATATCTTAGATAATCGTTTTTTACGATTATATTGATTTAAATATATCGTTATTTTTCGATTGTTGAAGTATTTATTCTTGCATCGTTCTCTGACTGGGATCAGTCAATTCGTATGATAAAGTTTGATGCTGGAGATAAATATGCTGGATAGTGAACTGATATGGATTATTCTGGCGGCCTTTGTAACAGGCGTATCTAAGTTTTCAACCGGAGGAATGGGGATGTTAATTCTTCCTCTGGTGATGGTGGCTGTACCAGGGCCAGAGGCTCTGGGGGTAATTATTCCGATGTATGTACTGACTGATCTGATGTCTGCATCAAGGTATCGGAAGGGAATTAATTATCAGGTGCTGATTCATATGATTCCTTTGACTCTGGCCGGAATTGTACTGGGTGGCTGGATTCTGAGTGGCACTGACCCGGCAGCATTCACGTGGATGCTGGCGGTATTGATTGCTCTTATGCTGGCTCTGAGCGTCTGGCTGGAGTACTACCCAGCCAGATGGATGCAGTTTCCGGTTGTCGGGCAGTTGACCGGGCTGGTATCCGGGCTGGTCAGTACCATCGCTAACTCTGCCGGGCCTCTGCTGAGTTTGTATCTGATGGAGCAAAAACTGAGTAAAGAGGCCTGTGTCGCGACCAGGGCATGGGCCTTTATGCTCATTAATCTGGCGAAAGTGCCGGTGCTTTTTATGCTGGGCTTTTTGAATCAGGAAACGCTCACATTGGGCATAATGGGAATTCCTGGGCTGATTGTCGGGGGACTGGCGGGAGGATGGTTAATGGCTAAAATGAATCTGAACCAGTTTCGCTGGTTGATCAGAGCAATGGCCCTGCTAGCGGTTATGAATCTTGTCATCCTTAAATAATAGCCTGATATGACCCACCATAGAGGAGTATTATACCGGAAGGGGGCATGTGCCAGACAGCAGATGTCTGATGGATACTCATATACGCTGGATGTAAATAAAGCCGGGGAATACCCCGGCTCTGCCATTTTCAGAATCAATCAGTCTTTTCTGTTAATCCACGATCAGATCGTACTCATCACGCAGAATTTGCACAATCTCTGCCTTAGGGTTATCGGATAAAACCAGTTTCTCACCTGTAATTTTTTCAGCGATACCCACATACGTTTCTGATACTTTCATCATCAGGGACTCAGGCAGAAGGTTATCGTTCGCCAGAGCATAACGCTCATCCATCCGGTTTTTATTCAGCAAAATATCCGGATCGGGGAAGTGATTCAGTAGTGCCTGGCGAAATTCTTCTTTGGACTTCTCGATCACAGTGCCTTCACGATAAGAAGGGCCATCCCAGATACGAGAAGAATCCGGTGTACCTACTTCGTCCATGTAGATCAGTTTTTCCTGACCACTGGCATCTGTGACATAGCCAAACTCAAATTTCGTATCAACGAAAATCTGATCCAGCTCACCCAGAGCCTGGCTGATCACATTAAAGCCTTCTTTCAGCAGGTTCTCATAATGGCTGACATCGTCAACAGATCTGAAGTTAAATGCTTCATAATTGTTAACGATATCATCACGTGTGATATTAACATCATCCACTTCAGGTATGCCTTCGACACCCTGAATAATGCCTTTGGTAGACGGTGTTACCAACAGCTCAGGCAGCTTCTGATCTTTTTGCAGACCTTCATCCAGCTGAATACCGCAGAACTCACGTTCACCTTTTTCGTAAGAGCGCCACATAGATCCTGTAATGTACTGTCGACAGATCGCTTCGATCATGACCGGACGAGCTTTCTGTACAATCCAGACAAACGGGTGCGGGATATCCAGAATATGGCTATCAGCCAGACCACTTTCTCTGAACAAACGGAACCAGTGATTAGAAATGGCATTCAGTGCGGCACCTTTACCGGGAATACCCTGCATACCACCTTCACCCTGCCAGATGCACTCAAAAGCAGAGATTCGATCACTGATGACCATAATAGCCAGCGGGGCATCCGAAGTAACGTTGTAGCCTTTCTCTTTGATCAGGCGACGGCTGTCTTCCTCTGTCAGCCAGTATACGGAGCGTACTTTACCACTATGAACCGGGGCTTCTGTACGAATTGGCAGGTCATTATTGACCGCCAGAACTTTGTCAGCAAGACTCATTCAATCTGTCCTGTGTCAGCTTTTTGCGTTAAATTCATCCGGATTATTGGTGATCTCAACATCAACCTGTGGTGATGGAATCACATAATCATGTACTCTTTCCCAGCCATCTTCATCATTGCCTGGAACGCGCTCCCAGACCGTGCCAGCATTGTATTTAACCAGCTCGATAATAGTCGGGTCGATAGTACACATGCTTTCCAGAGGAACTGGCATCATATTGGTTACTTCATCCGCCAGGAACTCTTCGGTTTCATAACCTGTGAACATACGCCATCCGGTGTCATTCAGATGGTCTGGTACTGTTTTATACATAAAGCGCAGAGGTAAACGCTCGTCAAATACCATTTTGGAAACCAGGCACAGGAAACCATTTTTTGTCTGACCCGTTTCCAGCTCAGGGGTCATCGGATCATCAATATGGGGTGTTTTCATATCTGTTCCAGTCCGGGTGAATTTCAGGGCTGAGTATTTTAATACAGTCCGGGTTAAAACGGTACGTCGTTCAGAGTCAGCTGCCCGTCACGCATCTTTGTTTTAACAATCATATCGTCTTCGGTTTCCAGATAAGCATCTTTCTGGTCAAGCTGAGTGGCCAGTATCTGTAAAGGTAACATAGAGCCTAACAGGGATTTACTGATGGTCAGATCACTATCCAGAACAAGTATATTCAGCAGCAGCGGTGGGAAACTGACAGCATGCATAACATCCTGTTGACTGGCATCCAGGCTCATATTCAGATTGCCCCGAATACTGCCTTCTTGCGTCACCAGGTTTATCTGATAAATATCCAGCTTCAACAGACGAATAAATTCTGAGAATAGCGGCATCAGAGTATCAATATCCTGCTGGGTCATGGTCTCAGAGTTTATACGCTGACTGGCCGCAATCAGGCTTTCTGTCGCCATAATATCCGGACCGCTCAGGTTATATGACAGCGTGGCCGGAGACATATCCAGCAGAGACAGCTGATTCTGGGAAGCATTGATGTGGCTGAATTCCAGAGTACTGTCATAGAAAATAGAATCTTTACCCTGATTATCCCTGTGAATATCAAACTGGTCAGATACCCGAATGCTCTCACTGTTCAGGCTGAAGTTCTGATTGCCAAAAGCAAAGCCTTCTGCCCTGAGCTGGCTCTGGTATTTCCACAACAGATCGGTTTCCTGTTTTCCTTCAACCGTCAGCGATAAGGGTTTTATGTTCAGATTGTCCTGCCCTGCTGCCAGTTGAGCACCATTCCAGCTGCCGTCTAACTGATAATCGTTGTGCTCGATATCATAGTTCAGACGAATCATTGCTGGATTTATCACAATGGAGCCATCGCCTGAGTCAGGCAGGAAGCTGACTCTATCCAGGTAAGTATTGATCAACGCTGCAGAGGAAGATATTTCACCGTCAAAGCGCAGCGGAGGACGATGATCGTCAGTCAATTTCAGGGTGTCTCTGATCTCTTCAGTAATAATGACTTCTGATTTAAAAGCAGCTGAAATGAAACCATGATCAATGAAATGTCGTATATCAATATATGAGGCTTCATTATCTGATTCTGCTGGCGTGTTCAGCGTCAAACGGGTAATCAGCTCACTGGACCAGAGAGACTTATCGTACTCCAGTATCTCAACCCGGAAAGTATTTTCCTGTTGATTATTTATTGTGATTGCCTGTTCTAACTGAGTCTGTACGGTATTGCCGGTATTAACAGGAAGCCAGGCTGCCAATAAAGCGGCGATGGCAATGCCGGGTATAATTCCTTTAGGTGATATACTCATAATGGATATCCTGGTAAGCACCTGAACAAAATTTCTCTGTTAAGTGTTGCTGTATTTTCCAGCTGACTGGAAACATCAAAATATTTCTGTTCAGATGTGTGTGATAGCCGACGTAGCCATTAACATGGTTTGTCATAACTTGTTTATATTTCAATATGATAGCCTTTCTGGCAAGGATTTATATCAGAATGAAACGATTTCTTATCAGTTTAGTGCTGATTGTTTTACTCAGCAGCCTTATAACCAGTCGTTGGGTGCTTACTCCTCTGGTTAATTATCTGGCGGAACCTTACTCTGTTTCAGTGGAAGAGCTGAGATTTCATTTCTGGTCTTTAAAAGCGGATATCAAAGGTATATCTGCCGGAGAGGGAGACAGTGTTTTAGCCATTGATAACGTGAGTCTGGATTCAGACTGGCGTTTTTTACAAGGCAAACCAGCATCTGCTGATATGGTTATCGGTACTGTCCGTGTCGGATATGACGGCCATAAGCCTGCAATAGCCGGAAAAACAGTGGCCCAATGGCAGAGCTTGTTTGCCAGTACCGAAGATGAAAAAAATACGGCGGATACAGATAGTCCTTCGACACCAGCGGAAACGTCCGAGCCTCTGGCGTTTGTACTGAATTCTCTCAGAATTCAGCGGGCACATCTGAAGCCCGAGCAATCTGGCTGGCCGGAACTGGATTTTCACGATATTTCTTTAACTGACCTTGATCTGAGTAACCCGAATCAAGCAGCAAAAGCCGGTTTGTTATTAAAAACAGCAGGGGGGGAGATTAAACTTTCTGCTGATATCATGCCATTTAAACTGGATCAAACACAAAGCGTCGCTTTGAAATTGAAACGTGTTCGCCCAAGCCATAACTGGTTGCATTATGTACCTGAGAGTTATCAGGGTGTGTTGTCGGCTGAGCTGAAAATCGCTGCATCTGTGGCGTCTGATCTGACACTACAGACTGAGGGTGATATTTCGGTGAATGAGTTTGCCTGGTCCGATCCGGTGCTGAAAGCCTCTTTGAACCGTTTTGCCCTGAATAACATGGTGCTTAATATTAAACAGCCCCTTTCAGATCAGAAGGAAGACTCGGCGATAAAACTGAGTGGGAATCTTCTGGCTTCTGTATTAAAAGTATCGCAGGAGGGCTCTGCGGACAAGATGCAGCTGGATCTGAACAAGCTGGACGTATCTGCACTCAGACTTAGTTTATTGCAGAATAAACAGGATGATCTGGTATTGAAGGTCAAAGGGAGTATGTTAGCGAATATGCTTGCCTGGTCTGATTCTGTAGGAGAAGGCTCTCTGGAGCGTTTGATTCTGGATAATACGGAGCTTGATTTTAAGCAGCAGCTTTCAGCACAACAAAGTGCTCCTGAGGTAAGCCTGAATACAAATCTTCAGGCATCTGTTTTAAAAGTATTGCAGGGTGATACTTCTGATAAAAAACAACTGAATTTAGAAAGTCTGAATATTTCATCCGTTAAACTCAGGTTGCCAAAAGATAAACGTCATGTTTTCGGTTTGCCTGTATCTGTTCAGGCTTCAGTCAAAGCTGGCGGGCTGTCTTTAATCGATCAGGATAATAGCGTTCAGCTGGATATTTTTGCCGCCGATAAGCTGATACTGGATGAGCAATTTGATCTGGCTTCCCTACAGCTGGAAAAATTGAATATCAGGCATGAACGGCTGTCATATCAGCTGGAACAGTTATTGTCTGAAAACCTGAGTGTGAACACAGAAGGTAGTGCTCCGTGGAAAGTGGCCGTTGATTCATTAACTTTGAGTGGTGGCCAGGGGGTATTATACCCGACCGATCCGGTATCTGTTCATCAGGGGAGTACTGAAAATGCGTCAGTTGCTAATGTCGGGACAGGTTCTGAGCAAGATGCAGAAGCAAACGATATAGTTGAGAATAAACAGACGTTACCTGTCGATCTTTCCCTGAAAAGTTTCCAGTTAAACCGACATCAAATCGGCATATCTTCAGGTTCTGCAGAGAAAATGGTCGCGGAAGCCAGTCTTAATGCTTTCAGCATGGAAGGCTTAGCGATTAGCCCGGCTAAATCGGATTCAGTCATCAGTCCGGAAAACTCTGACCAGATCAGTATTGCGCAACTCGGATTAAAGCATTTTGATTTAAAGGCAGCAGACCTGACTTATCAGCTGGATCAAATGGCATTGCAGCAGTTTAGTGTAGCGATGCTGGACAAGCCTGAAATTCTGTTGGAAGAGCTGAATGTTGGCAAGGGACGATTGAATTTTCTGATTCCAAAACAAACTGATACATCAGCCATCCGTACTGATAGTAAATCATCTGTGACGGGAAAAGCATCACCTGAGCATCTTCCTGTGTCTCAGGATATTAGTACGTCTGCAGGAACATCAGGTCTTCCGGCTAAACTGCAACTTGGTAAAGTGAATATTTCCAGACACACGATTATTTTTCAGGATAATAATCTGAAGGAGCCTGTTCAGACAGAATTGCTTATTGAGCAGGTTGCTTTGGAACGGCTGAATACGGCAGGTCAGGATGCTGCAACCTGGTCTCTGAATGCGTGGCTGGATGGTCAGAGCCAATGGCTGTTTAGTGGTGACTTTATACCATCTCCTCTTATGGTAACTGCGAATGGTACCCAGAAAAGTTTAAATTTGCCTGCAATCAGTGGGTATAGCCAACACTATGCTGATATCGAATTCCAACAAGGTGTAATGGATTCCAAAGTTGCTTTGTCATGGCAGGAAAATCGATTAAAAGGAAAAGTGGATTTTGTTCTGCGTAGACTCGATATGTCGCTTGGTGGCCCTCTGTCAGTCAAAAACGCACCACTACAGATGGCGCTATCTGTACTACGAGATGGTAATGATAATATTCGTTTACCCGTGTCGATTAACAAGAGCCATGATGAACTGAGTGTGGGGACAGGCGCGTTGATTACTGAGTTTATGATGAGTGCGAGTAAAAAGGGGGCATTGGCATATCTTAAATATATGCTTCAACCCTATGGTACTTTGTTAACTCTGGCTGATCTGGGTAGTGGTCTGTTGAAGGGAAAAGGGATGATGCTTGAACCGGTTGAGTTTCCAATTGGTGTATCAGAATTAACGACGGAAGACAGAAATTATGCTGAAAAGCTGATAGCGTTGATGCGCAATAAAAAAGGTTTGAGTCTGGAAACCTGTGAAAAACACAGTTCAGTTGAAGAAGAAGAGTTATTGACCAGGCTTGAAGGTGATAAAGAAAAGCTGCAACAGGCATTACTTGATATCAGACAGAGTCGCATTCGGTCCTGGAGGTTTATATTTGCTGAAGCAGGCCTGGGTGACCGACTTCTTTCCTGCAAGCCAGATAAAACGGATAAAAAGTTGAGCTTTTACACTATTAAGCTGAAACCCTGATGAGATTCTATACAATCTATGGATTCTGGTGGATAGCTAATGACTGCCGGTATGCGGCTTGACATATTTTGTATGGATTCAGATTAATGTGTCATAATCTGACCAGTTTGTAACTGAAAAATAAAGGTTTGGAACGACGTATGCTGTCGACCCTGAAAAGTAAAGCATTTTTTTTCGCAGTAGCTTCAGTTGTTTTTCTGCTAACCCAGATATTTTTCCTGAAAGGGGATACTCAAGAGGTTATCGGAGAAATTGAAGCGCTGGCTAAAGAACAACTACCCCAACTGGAAAAAGCCCGTGATATGCAGATGGCAGTGGTACAGGTTCAGCAATGGCTGACGGATATCAGTGCTACCCGAGGTCTGGATGGACTGAATGATGGCTTTGATGAAGCTGAAGCTAATGCTGAGCTGTTCCGTCAAAGGACAGAGGAGATGATTCAGCTGGATAAAGCTAATGCTGATTTTTATAAAGCACTTCTGCCTGTCTTTGAAGATTACTATATGGCCGGGCAGATGATGGCTGAGGGCTATATTGCCGGTGGACCATCTTCGGGCAATTTGATGATGGATGACTTTGATAAATCAGCAGAGGCTATTTACAGTCGAATCGACACTCTGATGGATAAGCATCAATCGGGCACTGAACGGGCACTGGCGGCAGCTATTGCTACTGCAAAACAGGCAGAGCAGAGCAGTATAATGTTTACTTCTGTTCTGGGCGTGCTGATCTTTTCTCTGATCTCAGGTCTGTGGTTCTTTGTTCTTAAGCCTGTTAATCGAGTCCACAGGCTGGTTGAAGAGCTGGGCAAAGGAGATGGAGATCTTTCTCAGCGTTTGCCTGAAGATCGTAAAGATGAAATTGGTGATCTGGCTCGTTCGTTTAACCACTTTATTGATAAAACAGATCATACTGTTTCCAGTATTATGAAATCTGTAGTGCGTCTGATTCCGATGGCAGAAGAGCTATCTGATACCAATACTCATGTTCAGGACAGAGTCATGAAACAGAATGAGCAGAGTAAGCGTGTTCATGAATGTATGATGACGACGAAAAATGCAGCAGATTCTGTTTCCGGAGCGGTTGAGCGTATCTCTTCAGCCAGTACACAGGGCTATGAAAGAGTCAGTCATGGTGTTGATATTGTGGTGAAATCAAGTCAGACCATGGAGCAGCTGTCAATAAAAGTGGGCAGTGCTGAAACCGCGATATCCCGGTTGCGGGAAAGTAGTGAGCGGATTGAAGGCGTGATTGATGTCATCAGTAATATTGCAGAACAAACCAATTTACTGGCATTAAACGCAGCAATTGAAGCAGCCCGAGCAGGTGAAGCCGGGAGAGGTTTTGCCGTTGTAGCAGATGAAGTTCGTAGTTTGGCGGGTAAAACCCATGAATCGACGGTTGAAGTCCAGTCTATGGTTGAAGCCATTCGTTCAGAAACCCATGAGGTTGTCCGCATCATGCAGGAAAGTGCTGATGCAGCAGGAGAAAGCAAGGAGCTTGTTGAAGCTAGCCAGAGTAGCCTGAATGAAATTAATGACGCTATTTTGCATATTCGCTCTTGTTCAGAGGAGATTCTGGATGCAATTCAGCTACAGGGTGAAAACTTCTCTAAAGTTGAGCAGAATTTTGATGTGATGGATGAGTATTTCCGTGAAACTCTTGAATCAGGTCAGCTAACATTCAGTTTTGGAGAGGATATGAAAAAAATGAGCATGAAACTTCAGAGCATGGTTAGTAACTTTAAAGTGTCTGATAATGACTGGAGTACAAAAAAACGTGGTAAATCCCGTGTGAATGAAGAAGTCGATTTATTCTGATAGCTGCTTTGACGCCGTCCAGAGGCTTATTCTGACCTGGATAAACAGATCTCAGAGCTGTCGAACTTACTCCTCGCCCGAAATAACCTCTTGCAGCAATAAACTTATCTGCTGCAAGGGGAACAGTTTCCACATCAGATTTGCATGTCATTTTTTCTGCTTCATCTGATGTCTTAATATCCTCAGAGGCATGCTTCCCTATGACAAATCAGTTTTTTTATGCTTTCTGGGCAGTCCGGTTTCAGCTCTCGGGTTGACAGCTGGCTGTTTCGTAAAATGAGTACACTATCAGTAAAAGGAATTTATATGCTGAAAAAACAATTCATTCTGTTACCTGTACTGGCCGTAACGCTGATCTCGGGTTGTGCCTCGGTTAACGATTCTCCTGAGATATCTGCCATTGGTTATACAAAAGGCGATATTTGCACGGGGCAGATTGACAATATTCCTGATGGACTGACACCTGTTTCTGATCCGGCTCTGCTGGCAGAAGCATCAGGTGAGCCGGGTAAAGGAAAGTTATGTACAGGTCAGGTATTTGAAGCGACTCAGCCTGTCAGGGTGTATCGGGTCTGGAATAGCGAAAAGGACTATACAAAGTATGGTCGCTGGTGGTCTTTTGAGCAGCCCGTTGGCCCTAAGGATAAATACCGAAAGGACAATGGTATTTGCCCATCCTGGAGCAGCCTGGATGTGATGACTCACTGTGATATTAAAGTGGGTGCCAGAGTCGTCGTTGGTCCTGGTCAGAGTGCCCGGTGCAAGAAGTTTACCTTTGACCAGTCCGCGGTAAATCAGGTCTATATCAGCAATGATACCAGGGAAAACAGACTGTGGGTTGAAGCTTGCTCGCAAGCCACGGCATGGCCTGAGTAAATTCGACGATCTGGAAATCAGACAGGGATTGTCCTTGTCTGATAAAAGAAGCTGATACTGAAGGGCAGTTTAATCCAGTACTTGACCGGTTTAGTATTACTGGCATAAACAGAATTCTTTCTACATTCTCCGGTTGTTGGCTGGAGAAAAAGTCATTATTTACATAAGAAGCTATATTCAGATACTTAGTATTTTCATGGCTTCATCAGGCATACTTGTTGTTTTCTTTTCTTGAAATGGCTGATCGATTGTTTATTTTCAGAGAAGGAAAAGCATTACAGTAATTGTCTGATGGTTTATCAAAAAATAGTTAGACGTATATTGTCATGTATTATCGCAAGATACATAAAGTTACGTTTTTCTGATATGAAGGCGTGTTTTTCACTAATAAACTGTAAAGATATTGTAAACATGTGGGCCATTGTCATTATCATTAGCAGATAATGTTTAGGCTTTATATTCCTCGGACGATAATGTAACTATCTGCTCAGACAGTAATGCTGTAAAGCCAGGGAGGGGTTATGGAGTTAACTCAAAAATGCAAATCCCGTAAACATAGTTTCACGTTTCATGATGATTTTCTTGGATTTTCCTGGTTAGGGAGGTCCGGCTTTGGTTATGTTGAGATTCCATATGCTGAGCTTCCGGATAAGGTCTCAATTTATACTGAACAAAATGAATGGTTGAGAAATTTTGGTTATTTCTGTTGTCTGATCAGTGTTGTTGAGATGATTTACGCTATTAATATGGATGTGTCATTTTCTGAACTGAATAGCTGGCTGCTTGCTGGCATTGGCTGCATTATTTCAGCCCAGCTTTCACGTAAAGAGTATTCTGTTTTTACAACTGAACACGGCTGTATTCAGGTTATGCACGATCATCAACATGATCAGATTATCCACTTATTAGCATGTAAAAGGAAGCAGCAGCTGTTGCACTGGTATAGTGATGTTGATCCGGATAGCGACCTGGAGTTTGAAATAAAAAAGTTCCAATGGTTATTCAGACAAGGGCTCATGACTCTGGAAGAAACAGAACAAAAGATTGCTCAGGCATATCGGGTATTTACAGTATCCGGGTTTCATCATGAGTTTGTTTGAATTGATAAAATTGCAGCGGGATATCCGGGGTCAATGAACTGCCAAGGATACTTTATTCTGAAACTCTGAAAGCATTTTTTCTGTTCATACCTGAACAAAGGTATTCTGGTGCTCCTCAGCCAGCAACTGAATAGTACGTTCTTTGTGAGCAGAAGCACTTTTGTTCAGGGGTTAATCTGATATTCTGCAATTTCTTAGCAGAAGTTATCAAAGTGTCAGGCGACAGTGCAAGTCAGCTCTTAAAGGACCAGTGTAGAATAGCTTCCAGGCAATCATTCATAGAATGGCCTTCAATACCATCGACTCTTATATCTCCGGTGATATCAATTGCACCATCGATATAATCCATAAAACGAAACCAGAACCCCGGATCTTGATAGATTTCTTTCTCATCAGAAATATACAGATAAGTGCCGGGATGGCTATATCCTGAGATGTTTTGTCGGAAAAAACGATTATGCTCTACTTCTCATAATTAGTCAGCCCTGAAAAGCCCTTAATAGACTGTTTTTAAAACAAATTAGCTATTCAGGCATGGATCATTTCGACCAGGAGCGGTAAGCTGT
>NZ_JACJFM010000155.1 GCF_014164585.1 Oceanospirillum sediminis
GTAAGCGAGAATGCAGGAACGTCATCTCTTGGACAATTAAACAATCCTAATGTTTTAGGTGTTCGTGCCAATTATGTGCATAATTCTATAGATTTAATTAGTGGAGAATCTAGGCTTGGACTTCCAACATTTATACAGTCTTATTTTAGAACTAGGATAATAGTAGAAAGTGGGTGTTTGGGACAACCTATTTCTATGGAAGTTGATACCTATGGAGAAATTACGGAAGCAGTATGGGATTTTGGAGATGGAAATATTTCAAACCTTACCAATCCTCAACATATTTACTCAGCGCCAGGAAACTATAAAGTACAAGCCACAGTTACTGTTAACAATTGTCCAATAACAGTTGCTAAAGATATTAAGATATATGGATTACCTAACTTGATTGAAAATCAAGAATTAGTGCAATGTGATGTTGATAC
>NZ_JACJFM010000156.1 GCF_014164585.1 Oceanospirillum sediminis
CAGGGTGTTGTTCATATAACCAAACCCATTCTATTTTTTGTTGGAAGAAGCAGAAGAAACATCCTGAACGGCTTCTCGCATATTCGCCTTTTTTACCATTAATTTCAAATTCTATCTTATTATAATAGGCGGGTACACCAACACCGCTTTCTTCTAATATTCTAAAAATATCAGCCTTAACCAATATTTCGTCATTTTCTATAAGTGGAAATGCCTCTTCTTTTGCTAGAGGATAATCTGTTGTTTTTAAGAAGTCGAAAACTAAGTGATTAAAGGCTTTAACATTTGAGTCTAACAATGTGTTGAGTTTCTGATCAAAAGTAAAGTCCGGGGTTATTTTTCTGAACAAAACCTGATGTACTTTTTCTTGACTTTGACCGAAATCTGTATTTTTAAATATCGGAATTAGTTGCTCTATATTTTGG
>NZ_JACJFM010000157.1 GCF_014164585.1 Oceanospirillum sediminis
AACTTCTCGGCAGCTATATCTTCAGCAATTTTTGAAGCTTTTATTTTTGATGATTTTTCGGTAAATAGTAATGGAATTTTTAATCCTAATTGGTAACCACGTAAATTTCTATTAATACCAGAATTAGTACCTTGAAAATAGTTTAGGGTAATATCAGGCAGTAATTGCTGTTTTTCTAATCGCCTTGTGCGTTCTGCTACCAAAATACTATTGGTGAAAAATGATACTTCTGGAGTTTCATTTATATTTACCAATTGTAACTTTTCTTTTTTTAAAGGCTGTTTTGCAATAACTAAGCTATCTTCACTTTGCACCATACTCATTAATTCAGAGTAGGCTATTTGCACATCTTCAATAGCTTTTATAAAGTTTAAGTTAACCTGCCGTTGTTTGGCTTTTGCGGTTATTTTTTCTAAGTAATTT
>NZ_JACJFM010000158.1 GCF_014164585.1 Oceanospirillum sediminis
TAATTGGAGCTATTTGGTCTTGCGGAAAGACTAAAAAAAATAATGATAATCCAGTGATTGATAAAAAGGAATTAACAGCAAAAGATATTTTAGGAAACCCTAACTATTTAGCTATGTCTTATGGGGGTTATAGGCATGCAGATCATAGTATAGAACCAACCCATGAAGAGCTAAAGGAAGACATGAAAATATTACACGCCTTGGGTATTCGAATGATTCGCACCTATAAAGTGCATTTACCCCAGGCTGAGAATCTATTAAAAGCAATTAGTGAGATAAAGCAAAAAGATTCAAGTTTTGAAATGTACGTGATGCTGGGTGCTTGGATAGATTGTAAAAATGCTTGGACAGATAAAGCACCAATTCATAATGAAGAAAGCGAAGCCAACAAACCACAGATGGAAAAAGCTGTGGCGTTGGCAA
>NZ_JACJFM010000159.1 GCF_014164585.1 Oceanospirillum sediminis
GTATTTTGATTGAGCAATTGTTGTGGTTTTGCAGGAAATTAAAAATGCTAAACACATCATTGATATATATAATTTCTTCATTGGATATTTTTTTTAAGTGAATATATTTTATTAAAAATTAGTAAGTAAAGTGGAACAGCACAGATAATACATCCTATCGAAATTGCATTGGCATCTATTTTTGATTCTTGTTGTAAGTAAAAAAACAGAACGAATCCAGAAACGACTAAAAACCAATTTATTATAGAGGTTTCGTTAAATAAATTAGGACGCTGTTTTTTTTGTTCCAGATTCAATTGTTGAATAATTTGATAGTTAAAATTCTCATTTCCAGTCGTTTTAAGATGTTTCTTTAATACCTGTTTTATCGTATTGTCTTCCATTTTAATTATATTATGTATTGTAAATTTCTTTTAACTTG
>NZ_JACJFM010000160.1 GCF_014164585.1 Oceanospirillum sediminis
AACCATTACAGACTTGGCAATAGATAACGGTTACGATTATGTGGTTTGCGGACACATTCACCAACCCAAAATGGAGATTCGGGAGAACAAGCACGGTAAAACCATGTATTTAAATTCTGGTGATTGGGTGGAAAACTTTACAGCTTTGGAATATCAGTTTAAACGCTGGAAAATCTATAACTACAATAACGATAAACTTTCGCCCTTCATTGCAGATGAAGAGGTAAAAGAAATGGAAGTGAAAGATTTAATTGCGGCGATTACTATTGTTGATAAAGCTGCAAAAGCTAAATAATTATCTCTCGCAAAGGCGCTAAGTCGCAAAGGGTTTTTATAAACTAAAACTTAACTCCTGAATAAATAAGCGAATAGTGACTACTGTTCACTGAATACTGAACACTGCCTACTGAATCAGTGCTT
>NZ_JACJFM010000161.1 GCF_014164585.1 Oceanospirillum sediminis
GTATAATATCTTTTTCATTAGAGGTAAGCTTTTCTTATAGATGAAAAAATTTGAAAATGGTTGCTTAAAGATTTTAGATAATTTTGATGATCCTGCTTTTAGCAGCATAAGCGATTCACACATCTTTACAGCATAAATCTGGTTCTCTGATTACATATTTCTGCGATACTGCCCTCCTACTTCAAACAGTCCTTGTGTAATTTGCCCTAAGGAACAGACTTTACAAACTTCCATCAAAGCTTGAAAAATATTTTGGTTATTGATGGCCGTTTCCTGAAGTTGTTTCAAAAACTCTTTTGTATC
The DNA here is from genome assembly GCF_014164585.1 of Oceanospirillum sediminis. Lineage (GTDB taxonomy): Bacteria > Pseudomonadota > Gammaproteobacteria > Pseudomonadales > Halomonadaceae > Oceanospirillum > Oceanospirillum sediminis. The sequence continues at coordinate 304 of NZ_JACJFM010000161.1, forward strand.
ATTAGCTTTATGCAGATTTTCTAAAGTTTTAATTTGAGATTGTTTTTCCTCCTCAGTAGCCCTAATTACCTCAGCAGGTAAAATAGTTGGCGAACCTTTACTACTTAAAAATGTG
>NZ_JACJFM010000162.1 GCF_014164585.1 Oceanospirillum sediminis
ATCAACCTTCAAGTTATCTCACAGCGAATTCAGAATTTGGATATGGTGATCATCATGCCAAAGGCAACTATATTATTATTGGAAATTCTGATTATCTCACAGATTTTTCAGTGGATAAACTTTTAGAGTTTGTCAACACTGGAAATACATTGTTTATTTCAGATTACTACTTTGCACAGCGCATTCATGACACTTTGAGTATTGATGTTGATTTTGAATACAACTCAAAAAAAGATAGTATTTCACATTTGTCCTTTCAGAATAAAAACTTAAACGCAATTACAATAGATAAGAACGAAGGTGACTATTTCTTTTCAAGTTTTGATAGTATTAATTACACCATATTAGGTCATGCGAAAACTGACAAAAAGCGTGTTAACTTTATAAGAGTGCCTTTCGGAAAAGGAAACATTCTATT
>NZ_JACJFM010000163.1 GCF_014164585.1 Oceanospirillum sediminis
AGCCGATTACGCGGCATTAGGTCTTTCACCTGAAGAATTACAGGAGCGCATGGGCAAGTGGTTTGCTTGGGGTAACAAAATGAAAGATGCCGGAATTTTAAGAGGCGGTGAGGCTTTAACACCACAAATAAGACGCGTTTCTGGGAAAAACAGAACGGTAACTGATATAGCTTCGGCTGAAGTGAAAGAGGTTATTGGCGGGTATTACACCGTTGAGGCTGAGAACTTTGATGCGGTTGAAAAAATTGCACAGGATTTCCCGGATTACGATTTGGATGGTACTGTAGAAATTAGAGAAGTAATGGTATTTGACCGTTAATGGAACACCAATTGATAGACCATCTTTTTCGCCACCATAGCGGAAAGATGGTTTCTGTTTTAACTCGGATTTTTGGACTAAAACATCTTGATATTATT
>NZ_JACJFM010000019.1 GCF_014164585.1 Oceanospirillum sediminis
GAGGAAATGGATGAGCCTTTTCTTTTTGTTTGAATACAAGGGTGTCATTCAGGCTTTGGTTATCGTACAAACTGCAGGTGGGGAGCAGAAAGTCGGTTGGCTTTATTTCTTGAAGCAATAAAGCCAACGGATACTCAGTTAGGTAGAAACCTGACTTTTTCAGGGCTGACTACTTAAAGGCACAACCGGTCTGAATGCCCAGTTTACTGAAGATTTTTGCGGCCGGGCAAAAACCGGTAAAGGCTGCCTGAATCATGTTCAGGCCGATAAATACGGTGAACCAGATAAAATTAGCGTGCACAAACTGAGTCAGAATCAGACTCAGCAGAATCATACAACCTGCAAATACAAACATCAGACGATCAATATTCATAACATCCTCGGGCATAGGGCCTGATCAGAAACGAATAGCCTGCCAGCTGAGGCAGACTATATGTTGATCGTTATATTATTAGTTTTTTCTAATAATAAAAATACTCTTTAGCTATTAGTGATATTTGCTTATGCAATTGAGTTATAAGATGCTGCTGATATGAGGATATTAGCCATTAGATGGAGCCTTACTGATTCAGTAAGGCCGTTCTGCCAGTACTACGGCACGCTTGGGAGCCGGATAGCCCTCGACTGTTTTTGTCGGGTCTTGCGGGTCAAGAAAGTCTTTCAGGGACTGGTAGCTCATCCATTCTGTACTACGCTGTTCTTCCAGAGACGTTACTGATATATCCACAACCCGGACATTCACAAAACCACATTTTTCCAGCCAGAGTACCAGAGCATCCGGACTGGGCAGATACCAGACATTATTCATCATGGCATAGCGATCTGTTGGCACCAGAACCTGCTGTGCATCACCATCAACCACCAGCGTTTCCAGTACCAGTTCACCGCCTGGGCGCAGGGCTTCTTTCAGCTGATACAGATGATCAATCGGGCTGCGGCGGTGATACAGCACGCCCATCGAAAATACCGTATCAAAATAATCCAGTTCAGGTGGCACATCTTCAATCCCTACCGGCAGATGAAAGACCTTGTTACCATCTGCCTGTCCCATCAGTTTGCGCACCAGCTGGAACTGGATATGGAAACGCGGGGATGGGTCTATTCCCACCACAAAACGGGCTCCGGCACCCGCCATACGCCAGCAGTGATAACCACTGCCACAGCCTACGTCCAGCACGCGACGGTTGTGCAGCGGGGCGACGAATTCAGCCAGGCGATCCCATTTCCAGTCTGAGCGCCACTCAGTATCGATGTGGGTGCCGTGTATTTCGAACGGACCTTTACGCCAGGGCATCAGCTTTTTCATCAGGTTGCGGTATTTAGCCTGTTCTGACTCAGGTAGAGCCGGGGAAGCCTTGATCAGTACCGCGCTGCGATCCAGATCGGTTGTAACCTGATAGCCCTGTTCTGTCAGTTCTTCAGCAGAAGAAAACTTATCCACAACCCTTTGCCAGCCCGGCAGATCAGAATAACGTTTGCTGTCCAGGCCATGTTCCAGCTGTTCCGGAATTCGGGCCAGCCAGCGGGTTAATCCTTCCTCTGCAAATTTCTGATACAACGGAGCGTAATTAATCATAATGAACCTGAACGGATAAAACGTGATTTCATATCTGCCCTGATACTGTGTAACAGTCAATGGGCAAAGGTGTTTTCAGATGTGAAAAGGCCTGTGCAGAACAGATGACTACAGTAGCTTATTCCCAGTGGCAGAAGTTTAAACGGATGGCACGATGCTGAAAACCCTGTGTCCAGGTTGCAATAGTGATAATTTACATCTGGTGGATCTAAGCAGTAAATTTAAATTTGGATATCCCCATGTTTTCTGCTTCTTTGCCAGGCAGCCATACGTGATGTCACGTGTTTCTGGCCCCGGGTGACAACACTGTTTTGTAGCGGTTTTTTGCTTCAGAAAGACACATAATCCATTGGTTGCTGCTTCAGCAGTGCAGCCAGTTCCTTTATTCCCTGCTCGAAACGGCACTGCTGTGATTCTGCCATCAGAGATAAACGAATGGCATTCGGTGTCTGAGCCGGACATTCTGAATCACTGTTATGCCGAGGCAGACTGGCTTTATCTGTATGCCCTGTATTGTTAGCGCTACTGTTAAAAAACTCTGCACTACTGACCAGAATGTGATGCTCTCGGGCTATCCGGGTAAAGGCTTCTGAGCTCCAGTCAGCTGGCAGCGATAACCAGATATGATAACTGCCGGTATTGGTGAAGTGGGCATTACCCGGCAACAGGGCTTCGGCGACAGACTGGCGCTGTTGTGCAATATCTCTTTGCCTGTTGGCCAGCTGGAAAGCCTCGCCGCTGTGTATCAAAGACGCGGCGGCTGCAAAAACGGTCGGTGGCGGTAGCCAGACCGAAGCCCGGATAAACTGAGCCAGCGCTTTACTCTGGGAGTCTGGTGCTTTGATATAGGCGCAACGCAGTCCGGGGCTTAATGCTTTCGATAAACTACTGACATAGAAGCTCTGCTGAGGAATCAGGTTGGTGATCGGTGGAATGATATCTGGGTTCAAAAAGCTATAAATATCATCTTCCAGCAGCCAGATTTTATACTGTTCAATAATACCGGCAATCGCTTCCCGGCGACTCAGAGGCATGGTGATCCCTGTCGGATTCTGATGGGAAGGAATCAGTACGGCCATAGCAATATGCTGAGTCTGGCAGGCAGATTGCAGTGCTTCTGGCAACATGCCCTGCTCATCCATTTCAATGGCGATGGCCCGGCGCCCCAGTAACCGAATGATAGACAGTAGCCCCGGATAAGTCTGGGCTTCAACGGCAATGGCATCGCCGGGTTGGGTGCTGAACTGAATCAGAGCCGACAGAGCATGCTGGGCACCGTTGGTCAGCAGGATATTTTCGATCTGATCGGTTTGCAGGCCATAGTGCTGTAACCATATTTCACCGGCTTCTTTATGTGCCGTCAGGCCACTGGCTTCGGCATAACAGTGCAGATCCAGTGGTAATGTATTGTGCAGTGCGTGGTGCAAATGCTGGTTAAGCGTCTTCAGGTGAACATCATCCAGGCAGGGTTGCAGGATAGAAAAATTCAGCTCCTGTTCTTCATGGCCTGAGTGGATCACCTGATCCAGTGTTTTGTTCTGGCAGACAAAGCTACCTCGTCCGATAAAGGACTCAATAATTTCCTGATCTGCCAGCAGGTTATAGGCTTTAGCAATGGTGGCGGGGGTTGTACTCAGTTCTCTGGCCAGAGTTCTGTGGGGAGGCAGTTTACTACCGGCCGGATACTTCCCCGAATCAATCATACGTCGGATACTGGCAGCAATGGTCTGATATTTTGCAGTGGTCATCAGTCAGAGAACTATTCTATCGTTAACAGAGGCTGAATTATGGCATATCTCATTGGTTTGACCAATGACATAGTTCTTTTTCTGGTTAAAATTAAAATTGACATATGTCATTTCGGAGGCTTAGTATGCAAACACTGACGACACAAGTAACAGGATGAATACGGATATGAGTAATTATCAGACAGCATTTATTGGCCTGGGTGTAATGGGTTTTCCTATGGCTGGCCATCTGCAGAAAAGTTACCCGACGACGGTATATAACAGAACCAGCGCTAAGGCTCAGGCCTGGCAGCAGGAGCACCAGGGGAACTGGGCTGAAACACCGGCAGAAGCTGCAGATAATGCTGATATCGTATTCGTCTGTGTGGGTAATGACGACGATGTTCGCAGTGTAGTTTATGGTGGTACCGGTGTACTGGCTACGATGAAAGCGGGTTCTGTACTGGTTGATCACACCACTACATCAGCTGAGCTGGCAGAAGAGCTGGCTGAGGCCTGCAATGAGAAGGGGATATCTTTTATTGATGCCCCTGTTTCCGGTGGACAGGCTGGTGCAGAGAATGGTTGCCTGACGATCATGTGTGGCGGTGATGCTGAGGTGTTTGAAAAAGTTCGCCCGGTGATGGATAGCTATGCCGCACGTATGGAACTGCTGGGAGAAAACGGTCAGGGCCAGCGTTGTAAGATGATTAACCAGATCTGTATTGCCGGTGTACTGCAGGGCCTGAGTGAAGCATTTTTACTGGCGGAAAAGTCCGGGCTGGATATCACACAGGTGGCCGAAACTCTGGCTCCGGGGGCCGCTGGTTCCTGGCAGATGGTTAACCGGGCTCCGACGATGGCTGAGCGTAAATATGATTTCGGTTTTGCCATTGACTGGATGCGTAAGGATCTGGGTATTTGTCTGCAGGAAGCGGCTAAGCACAATCTGGATCTGAAGTTGACGCAGGAAGTGGACAAACGCTATGCCTCTTTACAGGATAAAGGCCTGGGACGTATGGATACATCGGTTCTGTTTGAATCTGTGCGTGAAACAGCTGAGAAATAAAGCTTATCAGCAGCAACCCGTCTGGCCGGGTTGCTGCTTCTGACGCCCTTTCAGAAACTCTCATCTTTTCCTTTTCCTTTTCCTTTTCCTTTTCCTTTTCCTTTTCCTTTTCCTGGGTCAGCTGTGATCACTCAGGCCTTATTCTTTCTCTGAATTCAAACGAATGACAATAAGCAAATTGAGTTTTCGGCTGCAGGTATTATGATGGCGAAAGCACATTTTATAACCCTGTAAAAAAGGACTCCCGTATGCGTACCCGTAGTACCTCTTTGTTTTCATCGGGCAGATATTTCAGAAAGGCCCGGCTGGCACTGGCGATGAGTGCAGCCCTGTTTGTTTCTTCTTTCAGCTCTGTTGCCATTGGTGCTACGACAACAACAGATACTGAGTTTCTGTCAGTACCGATGCAGCCATTAAATGGACAGGGGAATTATCTTTATCAGGCGTTTACGGTGACCAGTCAGACAGGTTTTGATTTTCTGTATGCAGCAGACTATGCCACTCAGGCGGTAATTATTGCTAAATCTGATCTGGCAAACTTTATTAACGGTTCTTCGGTCAGTTATTTTGTTGGATTTGATGGTGATTATGGCATTAAAAGTGCCACTCTGGAGGCCGGAGAATATGTTATCGCTGTGCGCAATACGACCAACAGTGAAAATACTTTTTCCCTTGAACTGGATTATGCCAATCTTCAGCTGGCAGGCTACGAATATGACTCTACTCCTGTTGCTGAGGCCCGTTCAATGGAAGCCGGTGCTGGCCTGATTCAGCCATTTACTATCACCGATGGCTATAAATATCATATCGATGGCCTGAATACTGGTGTGAAAAGTTATGTTATTCCGGCCAGTGAGATTGAAAAATTCAGAAATAACGAAGACTTTAACTTCTATACCAGCTATTCCTCTAACTTTGCTAACGGTGAACAGCCGGGGGCTATGACCATCGATCTGCCTGCCGGAGATTATGCTCTGGTACTTCGTAATAGCAGTGCTACGACTAAATCTCTGGTCTATCGTTTCCACACCTTCAAACAGGTCACTGAAGATAATGGTGATGGAACTGATGTCGGTACAGAAACTGATACCGATACCGACTCAAAAGCGGCTATAGATCTGGTATTTGATGATATCGAAGAAATATACAGTCAGTTCTTCCCGGTCAGCACCCGTAATGGCAGCCTGACTGAAGGTGAGTACTATTATCGCCAATACACGCTGGATGATGGACAACAAACCTATATGCTGGAATGGGATGGTGGCCTCTGGTACAACGTCGACAGTAATGGCTGGCAACTCTGGGGGCCAATAGCGAACTGGGGTAAATAATTGCCCTCTGATGTTCGATATCTCTGATTCTGGTAAGAGTGCAGCCTGATTCGGATAATTCCCTTCCGTGTTTCAGGCTCTCAGATTATTTTGAAACAGCGTACAGCCTCCAGGCCTGGAAGCAGAGCGGGACATCCCTGACAAACAGGGATGTCTTGTGGATTATGCTTTCTGATCTTCAGTAGGGTGTCCTGTCAGGACTTCCATCAGAACATCTCTGGGCAGTTGTCCGGTCAGGTCTCCTTGCTGATTAACGACAGGTAATGGACCGGAGTGATTCAGAGTCTGAGGGATAACTTCTTCCAGAGGGCTATCCGGCGATACGGCCTGACAGCTTTCTTCCAGCAGTTCCTGTATTGATTCAGGAGCACTGGCTGCTGCCAGTTGTTCCATCGCCAACAGGCCTTTATAGCGCTCTCCTTCCACATAAAAGGCATAATCGGCGTTCTGTTGCTTCATTTGGGCCAGCGCTTCATCAATATTGTCAGATGATATACGACAAACCGCAGGTTGCATCACTGTTTCTACGGTCAGTGCTCTTGCCCGGTTAACGTCCCTGACAAATTTTTCGACATAGTCATCTGCCGGGTGTAACAGAATTTCAGCAGGCTTGCCAAGTTGAATCAGTTCGCCATCCCTGAGAATGGCAATCCGGTCGCCAATACGCAGCGCTTCATCCAGGTCATGGGTGATAAAGACAATGGTTTTATGCAGCCGCTCCTGCAGATGGATCAGCTGATCCTGCATTTCACTGCGAATCAGAGGGTCCAGAGCGGAGAATGCCTCATCCATTAACAGAATGTCGGCATCGGTACATAAAGCCCGTGCCAGACCAACCCTCTGTTGTTGCCCGCCGGATAGCTGAGCCGGGTACTGTTTTTCATAACCCGCCAGTCCGACATCTTCCAGCCATTTTTTTGCTTTTTCTTCGCGTTCGGCTTTAGGAACTTTCTGATTTTTCAGGCCATACGCCACATTATCAAGTACAGTGTAGTGCGGTAGCAGACCAAAACGCTGGAACACCATAGACATTTTTTTCCGACGAAACTCCCGCAGGCGCTTTTCGTCGTAATGCATGATGTCTTCGCCTTCGACGATAACGTTACCTTCTGTCGGATCAATCAGACGGTTAAAGTGGCGAATCAGGGTTGATTTTCCGGAGCCGGACAGCCCCATAATGACAAAAATCTCACCGGGATAGATATCCAGATTAATATCTTTCAGTCCCAGGGTGTGGGCTGTTTCAGCAAGAATTTCGTCTTTATTTTTCCCATCGTGCACCAGGGGCATATGTTTTTTCGGATTGGGGCCAAACAGTTTATATAACCCCTGAATACTGATCAGTGGCTGAGTCATGAACGGTTATCTCCCATATGTTGCTGCGAACGATGTGCCCATGCCTGAGAAACACGATCAAATATAATGGCCAGGACCACAATGGCTCCGCCATTAAGCAGACCCAGCGTGAAGTACTGGTTGGTAATGGATTTCAGTACTGGCTGGCCTAGCCCGGCAACACCAATCATAGAAGCGATTACGACCATCGCCAGAGACATCATAATAGTCTGGTTAATGCCTGCCATGATGTTAGGCATCGCCAGTGGTAGCTGTACATTTATCAGACGTTGCCAGGGCGAAGCGCCATAGGCATCTGCAGCTTCCAGTACCTCTTTATCCACCAGGCGTATGCCCAGATTGGTCAGGCGAATCACTGGAGGAATCGCGTAAATCACTACCGCAATTAAGCCAGGAATTTTTCCGATGCCCAGTAGCATAACCACCGGAATCAGATAGACGAAGGCAGGCATGGTTTGCATGATATCCAGGATGGGAGTAACAATGGCCTGGGTCCGGCCTGAACGGGCCATCAGAATACCTATGGGCACACCAACAATAATGGCGATTATGGTACAGACCGTGATGATACTCAGGGTGCTCATGGTGTCTTCCCACATTCCCAGATAACCTACCATAAACAGGGCAATACCAACCCCTATGGTGAGCTTCAAAGAGCGTGCAGCAAGATGAGTAATCAGCATCAGGATGGCAATCATTAACCACCAGGGGGTTGCGATCAGTAGTTTTTCAAACCAGATCAGAAAGCTGAGCAGAGGGTCAAAGAAGGCCTCAATGGTATCTCCGTATTCTCTGGAAAAATCCCTGTAGGCTCCATCCAGTGTTTTACGAAGGCCCATCAGGTCTCTTCTGCTCAGTTCGGGAAATTCTGTCAGCCACGACATAATCGTTTCCTTAGCGTACAGCTTTAGAATATTGGATAAGCAATGGTGTATATCAGATAAACCAAAAAGCCCCGACTACCAGGGTGGTCGGGGCTTTTATGGGTACATCAGAGCGCTTTTTTAATCTTTTCTGCAACGTCAGCCGGAACCCAGTTTGTCCAGATCGCTTCATATTCGCTCAGGAAATGAAAAGCGGCGTATTCGCCATCAGCCTGATTATCTTCAATCCAGGCCAGTAACTCATTCATCTGGCTATTATTAACGGAACGTTTACTCAGATAATCAAAGGCTTCCGGAGATTTCTGTTTCAAAGACGCTGTAGTGACTGTCCAGACCGGCGCAACCGGGAACATCGTCACACGTGGGTTCTGACAGTCTTTCTGAGTCAGGCAGTTGATGTAGTGGTCTTTATCCACACCAGAGCCAAAATCAACTTTCACCATAGGATAGCGTCCCATGATCGCTGTTGGAGACCAGTAATAGCCAAACCAGGGCGCTTTTCTCTCATAAGCACGAGCAATGGCGCCGGACAATCCGGCACTGGAACCCGGATCAACCAGGGTGAAACCCGCATCAGAAAGATTCATAGCATGGAACAGGTTCTCTGAGGAGATCTGACAGGCCCAGCCTGCAGGACAACCCATAAACATGGACTTTTCAGGGTCTTCCGGGTGTTTAAACAGAGCCGCGTGTTTTTTCACTCCTTCAATGGTACTTAGTTCCGGGTATTGTTCCACCATGTATTCAGGTACCCAGAAACCTTCCTCTCCGCCATCAGACAAAGACTGTCCTGCATATGCCAGCTTGCCATCTTTTACTGCATTATCCATCAGTTCTTTGACGGCATTGGTCCACATTTCAGGGGCTATATCCGGCTGACCTTTTTCAACCATAGACGTACTGGTGGGTACAGTATCACCCGGAACCAGAGAAGCTTCACAGCCGTAACCTTCTTCCAGAATAAATTTGTCAACGTTGGCCAATAATGATGCGGACATCCAGTTCATATCTGCAATAGACACTTCACCGCACTCTGCCTGAGCATAAGAAGTGATAAAGCATGACATTGCGAGAGTCAGTATTGTTTTTTTCATATTAAGGTTTCCTGAAGCTAAGTCTGACGATTTATAAGATTTATTTTAGAAAACAAAGTATATGTTCTGCTGCTTTTATAATATTTAACTACAGCATTTTCTGCTTTTATGGCAGTTCTTTCTGCCAACCGGGTAAAATTATTATATGTAATTGTATAGTGCTGTAAATATTCTGGTATTATGTGGAATTCTGCAGACTACAATATCCTGCTATATTTTCTGATGTGTCTCTGTGTAATCAGGTGGTGATCTCCCGTGAGTCCGGTGTTATGGAGCAAGCCATAAACTATGACTGATGGGTCGTAATAAAATGTGCCTTGTTTGAGCTGGCGCAGGATTATGTCCGGGATTGGCGTAACCGGTACGGGGAAACGCTATACTATCGTCAGTAAGAAGGATATTTAAGCACGGGCTTTATTTTTGACTTGCCATAATCAAGGTGCATGTATGAATACTTTCAGAGTGGCTCGTTTGTATTTCTGCTGTGTTTCTATTCTGACGGCGTTTGTGTTGTTAGCCGGGTGTAGCCAGAAACCGGATGCAACTGCCTCCGGGGAAGAGTTGTTTAATTATTATTGTGCAAAGTGCCATCAGAAGTCGGGTACAGGTAAATTATTGCAGCGCATTCCGGCTAATAGCCTGACAACAATGTCGAAACCGGATGTGGTTAACCTGATCAGAAAAGGCAGTCCGGCGAAGCCCCATATGCCAGTTATTGAGCAGGTGGATTATGCGCAAGCCAGAAAAATTGTTGATTATTTATGGGTACTCAGGGCAGAGAATCGGGAAAAGCAGTAATGATCTCATTCTGAGAGGCGTTAACCAAAGATAGTGGTGATCGGGTTTCGGATAAAACATAAGATGTGGCAGAGTGCTCTTCTGATCTGAACAAGCCTTCAATGCCCTGAATTGAAGGCTTGTGTGATTTCAGACATACGAAGTAAGGACTGGCTGTGGTACTGTTGCGCCTTCATTTGATACTGATGACCCGATCTTTATGGTTGTAGAACAGATTGCCTGCCATTGCTGTGACCTGGTAATGGAATTACCGGAACCTGACGCTGGTAGTCGGGCGCACTGTCCGCGTTGTGGGCATCTTGTGATGTACTCCACAAAAAATGGTTACCAGAAGGCGGCTGTGTTTGCCGTATGTGGTCTCTGGTTTCTGCTTTTGTCACTCCCTTTTCCTTTTCTGGCGTTTCAATCTCAGGGGCGTGAACAACAGGTTTCTCTGATTCAGAGCGGTGCTGATCTGATTCATCTGGGCTTTCCGGAGCTGGCCCTGTTATTATTTCTGTTTATCCTTTTTATTCCTGCGTTGTTGCTGGGAACTTACCTGGTTGTTCTGTTGCCGCTCGGCAGAGGTTTTGTCGGGCGATGGATGTATCCTGTTGTTCGTTTTCTGTTTTCCCTGCACCCATGGGGGATGGCCGAAGTATTTCTGATCGGTGTGCTGGTCAGCCTGGTTAAAATTGCCGGTATGGCTGATCTGGTGATCGGTTTGTCATTCTGGGCTTATGTGCTTTTTTCGATTTTTCTGATCCTGACGATTACTTCAGTGCATCAACAGCAGCTCTGGATGGAGCTGGATCGCACATCAGGTATTTGTCGTATTCCGGTAAAAGCCAGTGCAGGCAGTGCGCTGGCTCAGGGGCTGCAAAGTTGCCATCATTGTGGCTTATTGCACTCTGTCCACGATCACCACTGCCGCAGATGTCAGGGGCGGTTGCATCCCAGAGTACGTTCTGGTCTGCAAAAGACCTGGGCTTATCTGCTAACGGCCTGTGTACTCTATCTGCCTGCGAATCTTTATCCTATTATGCATACCCGGTTATTTGGCAGTGATGACCCGAGTACTATTCTTGGCGGTGTAGTCGCGCTCTGGCAACATGGCTCTTATCCGATTGCTATTGTGGTATTTGTAGCCAGCATCGTTATTCCTGTTGCCAAAATGATGGCGATTATCTGGTTGTTACTGGGTGTCCATCTGGGATACCCGCACCAGCCAGAGGTCCGGACCCGTATGTATCGACTGACCGAGTTTATTGGTCGTTGGTCAATGATTGATGTGTTTGTGGTCGCAGTACTGGTTGCTCTGGTACAGCTGGGTGGTCTGATCAGTATTCAGCCCGGAATTGCAACGCTGGCCTTTGCCGGAGTGGTGGTACTGACGATGTTATCTGCAATGAATTTTGATCCCAGACTGATCTGGGACAGCCTGAGCCAACAGGAGCAACATGCTGTGAACTGTGGACAGGAAAGCCTTAACTGATCTTCTGGAAGAAGCTGACCCGGTATGTCAAAAACAGATTCAGAACAATCCGGTTTATCGCCTGATTCAGGCAACGGAAACAATATTCCCCATATACCTGTGATAAGCCGCAAACGCTCTGTCTCGGCTATCTGGCTGTTGCCATTGATCGCTCTGGCAATCAGTGGCTGGATGGCCTGGCAGGACTGGGCTAATCGTGGCAGCCTGATCAGCATCAGCTTTATGACCGCTGACGGTATTGATGTAGGAAAAACCCGAATCCGGGTACGCAGTGTTGATGTGGGCAAGGTGGAATCAGTCTCTCTGATGGATGGCGATCAGGGCGTTATTGTTTATGCCCGGATCGAGCCCGAGGCTGCTGAGTTATTACACGAGGATACCCGTTTCTGGGTGGTGCGTCCCCGCATCGGTGCGAGTGGCATCAGTGGACTGAATACCCTGTTGTCCGGAGCTTATATTGAGATGAAGCCGGGTAATCTTGGACAGGGGCTGGATGAATACACCGGATTAGAAGAGCCTCCGGTGAACTCTGTGCTGGAACCCGGACTCAGGGTGCGCTTGTTCAGTAATGAAGCCCATTCGCTGAATGTTGGAGATCAGGTGTTGTTCCGGGGCTTTCCTGTGGGTCAGATTGAATGGATTCAGTTTGAGCCTGAATCGGTTGAAGCGATTTACGGCGTCTTCATTCGCAGACCCTATGATCAGCTGGTGACTTCTGATAGTCGTTTCTGGAATGTCAGTGGTGTACATTTCAACCTGTCGGCAGAAGGGGTCAATATTCAGACGGGTTCTCTGGATACGATGATCTCTGGTGGCATTACGTTTGATACCCTGGATCCGGATAAAGAAGGAAAGGGAAAAATAGCTGAAAATGGTGATCGTTTCAGGCTGCACCCGGATTTTAAAAGTGTACGTGAGCGGCCCTATAACTACTCAATGGAGTACCTGTTGCTGTTTGAACAGTCAGTTCGTGGTCTGGTGAAAGGGGCCCCGGTGGAGTTTCGTGGCGTTCGTATAGGCACCGTTGACCGTATTCTCTTCCAGCTGGCAGAGGATGAAAAACAGGGTGATCCCAGAGTGCCGGTAGTTATTAAATTAGAACCAGGGCGTCTTGGCATGCCGGATGATGAAGCTTCTTTGCCTCATGTAAGAAGACAACTGGTGTACTGGATCTCTCGGGGGCTCAGGGCCAGCCTGAAACAGGCCAGCCTGATAACCGGTAGTTTGTATGTGGACATGGATCTTTATCCTGATGCGCCTGTAGCCACGGTTGTACAGAGTAAGGGGTACAATATTATTCCGAGTGTTTCAGGTGGTTTTGCTCAGATCGAGACCAAACTATTGTCAGTGCTGACTAAAATTGAGCAACTTCAGATTGAGCCTCTGCTATCTCAGGCCGGACAGACTCTGACGCAGGCAGAACGAGCCATGACCCAGGCCAGGCAAACCCTGGTCACAGGAGAGCAGGCAATCAGTCAATTAAATGAGACGCTGGCTAAGTTTGATAAGCTGGCGGATAACCCGGATACCCAGGCGTTACCTGCTGAGATAAAAAACCTGCTGCAGGAACTGCGCCTTACTGTAAGGGGGTTATCTCCTGATAGTCGGTTATACACAGAAGTGAACCGGACCATGCATACCCTGCAGCAAACCATGCTGAAGCTGCAGCCAGTGCTGGAAACACTGAATAAGAAATCCAATGCACTGGTTTTTGAAGCGCCGAAAGGGCCGGATATTATTCCAGGAGGTCAACCATGAGTCATCTTATTTCCCGGTGCTTTGCCGGTATTGTGGTTCTTTTACTGACAGCCTGTGCCACAGAGCCAATGCCTGAAACTCACTATTACCTGTTGGAAAGCAACCCGTCAACGGTAGCTAAAAGTGATATCCGTGCGGTAATAGGGGTTAGTGAAGTAACCGCCGCCACTTATATCAATAACTCAGGTATTGCGATTCGTACCGGAGACAATCGGATTAAACTGGCAAACTACCATCTGTGGGCGGAACAACCGGATTATGCCATTACCCGGGTGCTGTTCAGCGAGTTGAATTATCGCCTGCCTGATTTCAGAGTTGAAAACAGTTTTAATCATCGCAGTTCAGACTGGAATTATGTGATCAGCACTCAGGTCGACCAGTTTCATGGTACGGAAGATGGGCAGGCTGTACTGACCGGTTACTGGCAACTGAAAGATCAGCACGGCGTACTGAGCAGTCATCGTTTCAGTCTGCAGACAGAACTTGAACTGCCGGGCTATGACGCTCTGATCGCTGCTTTGCGACAGTTGCTGACACGGTTAGCAGAACAACAGGTGGCTGAGATTCGCTCGTAAAAATCAGGCGAAAGAAGACCATAAGCCTTTTAACAGAATGCCGGTGGCGGCCAGAGTACACAAGCCGATAATAAGAGGCTTTACGTTGGTTCCGGGAAACTGCCGGCTGACAAAACCTGCCAGTTTATACCCCAGAAACACACCCGGCAGCAGCGGCAGGGTCAGCATAAAAGTCTGCCAGCTGAAGTAGTTATTGATGGCCAGCATGATCAGTGAAACCGGTGTCGTTATCAGGAAAAACAGGGCCAGATCATTTCGGGTCGTTAGCCTGTCGGATTGCTGGTAAGCCATTGCCATCGGAGGACCTCCTACTGACGTGGCGGTACCCAGAAGCCCGGAAAAAAAGCCTGCAATACTAAGAACTCCGGATGAGGGGGCAAGATTAACCCGGCTACGGGTTACCTGAATTGCCAGTAACAGGGATAACCCGAACAGAATGCTGACCAGATTCTGAGGCAGACTGGCCAGTAATAAAGCACCGCACCAGGCTCCAGGAATACGTGCCAGGCAAGCAGGCAGAATACGTTGCCAGTTCATCTGTTGATAATTACGCAATACGACCAGAGCAGATAATACAAAACCCAGCAGCAGTATCGGGCCTGGAACGTAATCCGGTGAGATAAAGTACAGCAAAGGCGCTGATAGCAGGCCAAACCCCAGACCAATCCAGGCTTGTACTCCTATCCCCAGGGTGACGATGATAATCGCCAGAATATCAATTGATTCGGTCACACAGCACCTTAGCGAACAGCAGAAGAAAAGCCCCGATTATCCCGTTATTCCACTGTTACGTCGTTGTTTACAACAGATGAATGCGAAGAAAGCCGGAGCTGAAGCTAACGACAAATCTCCGAGTGTTAGCTATCTGTGTCCGAAGTGAACAGTGAATATCATGGGGTCAGCCTGCGCCCATGCGGGATTGATCACTGTTTTCTACCAGTACACCGGTTCCGATACTATTAATCTCAGCCCACAGATCTTCATCAATTTCGATACCAGAATCGATGCTGTGCTCTTTGTTCTGCTCAACCTGTTGCGCACTTACATACTGAACGTGGTGGTTGCCCGGAGATTGCTGCAAAGAGGTGGTCAGATCCACACGAGAGCTACAGATGATGGTTAGTGCCTGTTTGTCGTCAGCACCGGCTTTCAGATTAGTGATCGCTTCTGCGTAGCTCGGATAGCGTTCACCGGCTTTAATCGCAGCGGTATGCTCAGTCACAGATTGACTGCCGTTACGCCAGTAAGCAGCGACACTGATACCGCGACGACCACAGTCGGTCAGAGCTTTCAGGATAAACTTACGGTTGTGGCAGTTGTGTACCGTGACGGTTGCAATACCGCTTTCCAGCGCTTTCGCGTGCGCCAGATCGACAGAGGCAGCGATACAGTTCAAGGCACTGCGACCATTACTGTCGATAATGGCTGAGGTGCTGTCTTCGTAAACCACCTTGCTTAGCGGCTTATCGCGATCTGCCGTGATAAAAGGCAGAGCACGTTTCAGCTCTTCCAGACCATCCAGACCGTGTTTCTCCAGCCACAGAATCATATTGGCGGCATCTTCATAGTTGCCGACAAAGTAACCGCTGGCTTCGTAACAGCGACGCAGGGCAGCTTTTAGTTCGTTCATTGAAATTTTCATGGTTAACGCTCCTCTATGCTGCCTGATTAATGGTTGTTTTCGGTGGTCGGTGCCAGTGGCATAAACCAGTCATCATTGAATGGTTTTCCGATATCTTCTAACAGAGGCGCACCTTGGAACATGGTATTGCGCACCCACAGTTTGGATTTTGGATCGAATTTGCTCACGCCGAAGAATGCCAGTTTGGCGCGCAGCAGGTGCATCGGCAGAATGTCACGATCCAGCAGGTTGGCCTGAATATCGCCATAGATGCAGCGGTTCATGCTCTGAATACGACGTACAATGCCACGCAATTTAGGACGTGCCACCATAAAGCGAGCGGTGGTGTGCTCCGGGTGCAGTTGGACATATTCGCTCAGCTGGTCGTAACACTTGCGTACCGCATAACCTACGCCCAGTGCCATCTGCTTCTCTTTACCATGGTCACAAGCGGAGTGACCCAGACGGGGTTCCATCTTCTCTTCTGAACGGTACCAGAAGATTTCACGGGAGCCTTCAGCTCCAAAATCGATATCCAGTGCCCAGCGGTAGCGATCTTCGATCACGGCTTTCAGCGCCTGAACCGGCATCAGAGGGTCAAGATCCAGAAACTCTTCTGCAGCCTGGTAATCATCCAGGTCTTCGACCAGCTCTGGATACAGTTCCAGCATGATAGAGACCAGCATTTCCTGACCCTGTACCGAGCAGTTGGCTTCGCTCCACTGGATCAGTTCGTTCCAGTCGCTGAAGTTTTCCTCAACCTGCTGCTGCAGAGCTTTCAGATCATTCAGTACCAGCTGGTTATTGTCAGTCTGCCACGCATCTTCAGTGACGGTTTGCTCAGTGTGCTGGCTGCAACGGTCAATCAGTTGCTGGAAGCGGATACGGATACGCATATCAATCTGTCCCAGAGCACGCACCCGGGCCAGCGCCAGTTCACGCATCTCAACCCACTGATTGATCAGGTGTGGGTGATTCACCAGATAAGGTGCCATACCCAGACCAGTGGAGTTTCCGATACCAAAGTAGCGTTTGATCTCGTCCTGCATCGGCTGATAGGACTCAGGGGATTTGTGTTTAGCAATATGCTCAGCCTGAGTCAGGCTGAAGTTACGCAGCATTAGACAGACAAACATCTCTGCGGCAAAAGGACGGGCAAAGTCGGTGTAACGACTTTGTACCTTATCCCAGTCCGCCATACCCAGCTTACCGCTGCCGTATACCGCAGTGGTGCGGTACAGGTAGCCCACTTCAGCAATTTTGCTGATATCCGGCTGTTCACCCTGAGCCAGTTGATCCACCACATAGTTAAAGTTACGGGCGCTACGGTTGGCACGGGACAGTACAAATACGCGGGAATCAACGCGACCGGCTTCCTGTTTAGGTACGTTCTGACGTAGCTTTTCCAGGTAGATATCATCCACTTCACCATCAACCAGGGCCATGGTCAGATCCCATTTGGTTGCGATGACCCTGTCATTACGCTCTTCGTCAGACAGATAATCGGAGAAGATGACAAAGTTAAATAAGCCGTGAGGTGCCTGAACCTGATAGATTACGGTGCCGTAGCCTTGCTCATCCAGATCAAAGCGACGGGTTTCGATCTGCCAGCGTTCGCGCATGATGCGACGAACCAGGGCGCGCATAAAGCTTAAACGGCTCTGGTGCAGCGCACCTAAACGTTCCAGATTCATCACCTGGTCAGCTGGTCGTAAGGCCAGCGCGTTGTCCCCTCTTAGAGAAGCATTAATGGCGGCTAGGGTTGTCATTATTATTGTCCTCTTCTTATGTCTGCCTGCATTGTTTTAATCAGGATTCGCAACAGGATTTTTATCAGTAATGTTAGCTTGTAAAACGTCGTCAGTTGATGAGCCAATCTTGAGTCAAATCTGCCTGCGCCGACAAATCAGAAGGTTATATCGGGTGATAAGTAAAATTTATCAAAACCTTGTCTGTAATTATTTTTACTAAGGTAGGGATGGGCAAAACCCATTGAAAAATGGGGGCTTTTATTCAGTTTAGTGGTTTTAGTGGGATAGAGCCCTGAAAAACAGGGTGCTGGAAAAGAGCGACAAAATATTGATGGAGAGCAATAAATGCTCTCCTTTGCCCGTGTGTTTAGTCTCGATGGTCTTGGCTGTGCTGCTTAATAAACTCCACCAAAGCCTCGGCCGGTGGTGACAGGGATTTGTTATTCATCTGCACTATACCGATATGACGGATCACCTTGGGGCTGCTTAAAGGCACAAAAGTCAGCTTCTGGTTATCTTTTGGTACTGCATACCAGGGCAGGGTGGTGATACCAAATCCTGCTTCCAGCATCGCAATCAGCGAAATCATATTTGAGATATAGAACTGAGACAGCCCTAACAGAGGACTGGCTTCAGTGCCTTCTAATATGCGGGATGTGCCATTACCGATTAAGCGGTGTTGCCTTAATTCTTCCCAATGAATCTCCTTCTGATCTGCAATGGGGTGATCAAGGGGGCACACTACCCCGATCTGATCATCCCAGATCGGAGTGAAGCTTTTATCGGTGTGTTCCTCTTCATGGAACAGACTGGCGAGGCCAAAATCCACTTCCTGACTTTCAACCATTTTTATGACGGCATCAGAGTTACCATCAAAAAAACTAATATGCAGATCCGGTGCATCAGCAACAAACTGCAGCAACAGCTCTGGCAGAATACGAGTGGCAATAGAAGGGACAGAAGCGATACGCAGGTGACCGGTTTTATGTTCCGCCAGTAGTGTCATATCTTCGGCTACACGGTCGTGGTGTGCGATCAGCTCTTTTGCCTTAGGCAGAAAGTAACGGCCAAAAGGTGTAAGCTCTGTTTTTGCTGTTTTGGCATTACGCTTTTCAAACAGGCTTTCACCCAGTTTATTTTCCAGATCCCGAATAGACAGCGATATGGCTGGTTGAGTGCGATGGGCTTTTTCAGCTGCTGCATGGAAACCTTTCAGCTCTGCAACCCAGACGAAATGACGGAGTTGGGTGATTTTCAGCTCTGGTAGCATCGCTTTTTCCTCTGTTTTCTCTTATCAAAAGCCCTGTTCAGGCTTAGTCAAAGTACCGTCATAAGCCAATGAATAAAGGGCCTGAGTACGTTTGATGCTTGATTATCCTCACCTTTTTTATGGTCTGCTGTTTGAGCGATTTTCTTTGGTAAGGAAAACTTATCAACGAATATTATTTATTAATTTTTATTATTAGATGCCTGGGCCTAAGATGCAAACAACGATTTAAGAGAGGTAGCGTTATGACAACAAATACAAACACCGGGTCTGATCAGGTTTTCCGTAACTATATTGGTGGTGAGTGGGTAGAAGGCAATAAAGGTAGTGTTGCCAACATCAGCCCTGCAGATACCAGCGATGTGATTGGTCATTACGCTCAGGCAGATAAAGCGCAAACTGAAGCTGCTATCGCCGCTGCTGAACAAGGTCAGATTGAATGGGCAAAGAGCGGTCTGGAACAGCGCTACTCTGTTCTGATGGCCATCGGTGATGAACTGATCGCCCGTAAAGATGAGCTGGGTGAGATTCTGGCCCGTGAAGAAGGTAAAACACTGGCGGAAGGTATTGGTGAAACGTATCGCTCCGGTCAGTTCTTCCACTACTACGCGGCAGAAGTACTGCGTCAGATGGGTGAAACCGCTGAATCGGTACGCCCTGGTATCGAAATTGAAACCCGCCGTGAGCCAGTAGGTGTTGTGGGTATCATCACCCCCTGGAACTTCCCGACAGCCACAGGTGCCTGGAAAATTGCTCCGGCACTGGCGTTTGGTAACGCTGTGGTTTGGAAACCTGCGAACCAGGTACCTGCTTCTGCATGGGCGCTAACTGAAATTATCTCTCGTCAAAACTTGCCTGCAGGCACGCTGAACCTGGTGATGGGGCCGGGTGCTGAAGTGGGTGATGTGATGATCAACTCTCGCGGCATCAATGCACTGACCTTCACCGGTTCTCTGGAAACCGGTCGTAAAGTGGCGGCTGCTACTGCGGTAAATCTGGTGAAATGCCAGTTGGAGATGGGTTCTAAGAACGCTCTGGTGGTACTGGACGATGCGGATCTGGATAACGCCGTTGAGTGTGCGGTAAACGGTGCCTTTGGTGGTACTGGTCAGAAATGTACTGCGTCTTCCCGTCTGATTGTGACCGAAGGCATCCATGATCGTTTTGTTGAAGCGGTTGTTGAGCGCATGAAGAAACTGGTGATTGGTCACCCGCTGAAAGAAGGCGTTCATATTGGTGCTGTGGCTGACGCCCGTCAGATGGAACAGAACCTGGCCTACCTGGAACTGGCTAAGAAAGAAGGTGGCAAGCTGGTATACGGTGGTGAAGTACTGAACGAAGATACCGAAGGCTACTACATGCAGCCTGCGCTGTTCACTGAAACTACGAATCAGATGACCATCAACCGTGAGGAAGCCTTTGCTCCGATCGCCTGTGTGATCAAGGTAAAAGATTACGACGAAGCACTGGCGACTCTGAATGACACTAACTTCGGTCTGACTGGTGGTATCTGCACAGAATCTCTGAAGTACGCCTCTGACTTTAAGCGTAATGCGAAGACCGGTTGTGTGATGGTGAATCTGCCAACGGCGGGTACCGACTACCACGTTCCATTCGGTGGCCGTAAAGATTCCAGCTTCGGTCCACGTGAACAAGGCTCCTATGCCAGGGAATTCTACACCGTTGTAAAAACGACTTACATCCGCCCATAACCGGGAGCAGGTCTTATGACGACACAGCAGAATTCAAACAATAACGCGCTGCATAACGATCTGATAGTGATTGATGGTCTGCAGTATTCCAACTGGAATCGCACCATCTTTGAACAGCTGCGCGAGGGTGGTGTGACCATGGTGCATGTCACCATCGTCTACCACGAACAGATTCGTGAAACCCTGCTGCGTATCTCAGAGTGGAACCGTCACTTTGAGCATAACAGCGATCTGATTATGCCGGTCAGAAGTGCGGCGGATATCCGTCGCGCTAAAGAATTGGGCAAAGTGGGCATCATGTTTGGTGCCCAGAACTGTTCGCCGATAGAAGATGATATCGGCATGATCGAGGTGATGCGCGAGCTGAACCTGATGATTATGCAGCTGACCTATAACAACCAGAGCCTGCTGGCATGTGGTTGTTACGAAGCTGAGGACAGTGGTGTCACTCGCTTTGGTCGCCAGGTGATCAAAGAGATGAACCGGGTCGGTATGGTGGTGGATATGAGCCACAGCGGTGAGCGCAGCACACTGGATGCCATTGATATTTCTGAGCGTCCTATTGTGATCTCGCACGCCAACCCGACCAGCTTCCACGCGGCTAAGCGCAATAAGTCCGATACGGTGCTAAAGGCGCTGGGCGAATCCGGCGGTTTACTGGGCTTCAGCCTGTATCCGTTCCACCTGAAAAATGGCCCGGATTGCACACTGGATGAGTTTTGCGACATGGTGGCCAGCACCGCTGATCTGATGGGCATTGATCGTATCGGTATCGGTACCGATCTGTGTCAGGATCAACCGCTCTCTGTTCTGGAATGGATGCGTAACGGTCGCTGGTCAAAAGAGATGGATTATGGTGAAGGTTCTAAGTCCAATGCGGACTGGCCACGTCCATTGTCCTGGTTCCGGGACAGCCGCGACTTTCCGAATATCACCAACGGTCTGCTGGCGCGGGGCTTCAGCCCTGAAGAAGTGGCCAAAGTGATGGGCTTGAACTGGCTGAACTTCCTTGATGATGCTCTGAAACCAGAATAAACCCACGGTAATTTTCTGATCACGCTTGTTCAAATCCCATTTGATCGAGCCGCGATTTGAGACCCGCTGTGTCCGGTTTACGGGTAAATTGTGCCTGTAAACCGGAAAATTGGCCGAAAAATAGTGATTTTGATCCTGAAATCACCGTTTTTCAGTCTATGAAAATCTGGTTTAAGAGCCCTGATAGCGTACAAAAATAAAAGACATCAGGAGACTTATAATGAACGATACAACCCTGGCCTCTGCACAAGCAGACGAGGCAGTTATGATTAAAGGCAAGTTTTTTGACGGTGTCGATATTCCCGTCTTTCTGATCAGCGGTGGCGTACTGGTACTGTTTGCTGCGTTTGCGCTGTATGACATCAAGCTGGTATCCGGCTGGGTGAATACCGGCTTTGCCACCTCCACTAAATTCTTCGGTGCCTACTGGCAGGTACTGTTGCTGCTGACCTTTATTATCGGCTTGTTCCTGGCGATTGGTCGTACCGGTTCTGTAGTACTGGGTGGCCTGAAAACCCCTGAGATGAGTACTTTTAAATGGATCTCCGTGATCATGTGTACTCTGCTGGCCGGTGGTGGTGTGTTCTGGGCTGCAGCTGAGCCTATGGCGCACTTCACTTCTCCTCCGCCTCTGTTTGTAGGTCTTGGGGGCGGCGAAACCGGTACGGTACAAGCGGCTTATAACGCACTGGCACAGAGCTTTATGCACTGGGGTTTCCTGGCGTGGGCGATTCTGGGCAGCCTGACCGGTGTAGTCTTTATGTACCTGCACTACGAAAAAGGTCTGCCACTGAAGCCGCGTACGCTGCTCTACCCAGTGTTCGGCGACAAAGTGATGAAAGGCCCTCTGGGTGCCATCGTTGATGCCTCCTGTGTACTGGCAGTAGTGGCAGGTACGGTTGGTCCTATCGGTTTCCTGGGGCTGCAGGTGAGCTTCGGACTGGAAAAACTGTTTGGTATTCCTGATGTATATGCCACTCAGGTGACCATTCTGATGGGCCTGATTGCCATCTACACCCTGTCGGCGGTAAGTGGTGTGACAAAAGGCATTCAGCTTCTGAGCAGTGCTAACGTGATTCTGGCTGTGGTACTGATGGCCTTTATCCTGCTGTTTGGCCCTACTGCCTTTATCTTTGATAGCTACCTGCACTCGTTTGGTATCTACCTGGATCAGTTTATCCCTATGGCAACCTTCCGTGCTAACCCAGGTTGGCTGGACTGGTGGACCGTATTTTTCTGGGGTTGGTTCCTGGGTTATGGCCCGCTGATGGCGATGTTTGTGGCGCGTATCTCCCGTGGTCGCACCATCCGTGAAATGATCCTGTTGATCTCTGTGGTAGCACCTGTGATCACCTGCTTCTGGTTCACCATTGTCGGTGGTAGTGGTCTGGCCTTTGAACTGGCAAACCCTGGCGTGATTTCAGAACCTTTCACTGGTTTTAATCTACCTGCTGCGCTGCTGGCAATTACTGAACAGCTGCCAATGGGCTTTTTGATCTCTGTGTTGTTCCTGGTACTGACTACAATTTTCGTAGCCACTACCGGTGACTCCATGACCTATGCGGTTTCTATGGTAATGACAGGTACAGACAGTCCTCAAGCGGGTATCCGTGTGTTCTGGGGTGTGATGATGGGTCTGGTTGCGGCGCTGCTGATCTCTATCGGCTCAGGTGGTATCTCTGCCCTGCAGTCCTTTATTGTGATCACCGCTGTACCTGTATCTCTGGTACTGCTGCCATCACTGTGGAATGCCCCTCAGATCGCCAGGAAAATGGCGGATGAACAAGGTCTGTAATTCTTCTAAAGATTACTCAATATACGGGCCACAACTATCCTGATACAGGGAAAGAGTGGCCTGTTTCTTTCCTACGGGTTGAAAATAGTCAAAATGAAACAAGCTGTTGAAACTGAACTTTATGCCTCTAAAGCACCGCTGGAATGGGCTGTTATTGCTAACGGTCAACTGTCCACGGCTCAGATTCCCATCGACCAGGACGGTAAAGTGGTTGGCGGTGGTATTGAAGCTCAGGCGCGTCAAACCATGGATAACCTGCAGCACACTATTGAGGCCGCAAACCTGACAATGGATCACGTCACTCAGGTACTTATCTATGTCACTGATCGTGACCAGCTACCTGTGTTTAACAAGGTATATGCCGAATATTTCCAGGCGCCTTACCCAAACCGTGCCGCGATGATTGTTGCCGGTCTGGCCCGTGAAGAGATGCTGTGTGAAGTCGTGGCGTATGCTGCAGTCACTCAGTAATTGATCATATCTGCTATGGGCATAACCAGACTTACGTTTCTGTTATGTCGCTCCGATTTTGCTTCTGCCGTTGGAGTAAATCGTTGTTTGTATCGGCGTCGGAGGCCTCATCAGTTCCGATAAAGGTACAGACCCTTTGTTGCGAGCCTGCGTGCCAGGCTCGCTTTTTTCTCCTTAAGTTTTATCCCGTTTTATCTGGTTTTAATCCAGTTTTTCATCCAGCAATTCGATCCAGTGCCGGACCGGAATATCTGACTGGCTTTCCAGGTGTAACTGACAGCCAATGTTCGCTGTAACAATCTGATCCGGCTGATCCGATGTCAGAGCAGCCAGTTTGTTGTTCAGTAATGTCTGACTTAATTCAGGTTGCAGAATGGAGTAGGTTCCGGCTGAGCCACAACACAGATGTTTATCCCGGGTTTTTGCCAGTTCAAAGCCTGCCTGTTGCAGAATGCTCTCCAGGTTATCGCTCTGTTTCATGCCATGTTGCAAAGAGCAGGGGCAGTGTACTGCTGTTCTGATTGCTTCATTTTCTGATGAGTCCGCTGCATCAGACCTGGTCAGATTCAGTTTGCTCAGATCTTCTTCTGACAGGATTTCACTCAGGTCTTTACAGAGTTCACTGACCAGACGGGCTTTGTCTGCATAGTCCGGGTCATCTTTTAGCAGGTGGCCGTATTCCTGAATGGTGACACCGCAACCAGAAGCGGTCGTGACAATGGCATCAACACCTTGCTCAATGGCTGGCCACCAGGCATCAATATTGTTGCGCATAAAGTTCAGGGCTTCATCATCTGCCGACAGATGCTGGCTGACAGCGCCACAGCAACCGGCTTTGGGCATTTCAAGCAAGGTGATACCTAAGCGATCCAGCACTCTGGCAGCCGCCGCGTTGGTTGTGGGAGCTGTAGTTGATTGCACACATCCGGCCAGTGTCAGCATGATGCGTTTATGGCTGTTGGCGGGCCAGGGGGATGATGGGCGTACGGGTGGAATTTTTTTCTGCAGATTTTCAGGCAGTAAAGGTTTAAAGGTCCGTCCGGCAGCCAGTAATGCTTTAAAGCGTGCCGGGTGAGGCAGAACCTGACGCAGCCCCCAGCGTAGCAAACGTTGTCCCGGACTTCTGGGAAGTTTCTGTTCAGCCAGACTGCGGCCAATATCCAGCAAGCGGGCGTACTGAACACCGGATGGGCAGGTGGTTTCACAGCTACGGCAGCTCAGGCAGCGATCCAGATGCTTGCGTGAGGCTTCGGTCAGAGTACCGGTTTCCAGAAATTGTTTGATCAGATAGATGCGCCCTCGTGGGCCGTCTCTTTCATCGCATAACACCTGATATGTGGGGCAGGTGGCGGTACAAAAGCCACAATGGACACAGGCACGCAGAATACTTTCAGCTTCGTTGACCACATCGATCGTCTGCAGAGGCGGATGGATTCGGGTTTGCATAACAGATCTCCTTACATCCAGCTGTACAGTCGGCCCGGATTCAGAATACCGGCTGGGTCCATGGCCTGTTTAACATTTTTATGCAGGCGTTCCAGAACAGGATTCAGTGTCTGATTGATCTCCTGCGACCGGTCACCACCCTGCCACAGAGTGACGGAGCCTCTGGCGTTTTCAGCCAGCCTTTGCAGGCTCTGCAACTGGGTGTTCTGTTGTTCGGCTAAGGTTTCTGGTGTGCGCAACCAGCGTTGTGATCCACACCAGTCGATCAGGCTATCTGAGACCTCAATGCCTGTCTGGTGAACCGCCGGAGCCAGATCATCAGCCGTGCTGTTTACTGAGAAACGCCATAGTGCACCGGTTTCTGTAAACACCGGCAGTTGCTGGTGCTGCAGTTGCTGCCAGAAATTATCCTGGGTTGCCTGTTGGAAGCCATACTTCTGTGACCATGACGTGACTGTTTTATCCACAGCCCGGGCTGCGCCGGATAAACGAATATGCAGCTGATCCCGATACCAGCAGGCACCGGTTATCGGGTTAGCCTGTCCGGCCAGCTGGTTCATCAGAACAATCGCTTCACTGGCTGGCAGTTCAAGAGTCAGTCCTGTGCTGTACTCCGGACGAGGCAATACTTTAAAGCTTATCTCTGTGATGACACCCAGTGTGCCCAGAGCACCAGCCTGCATTCTGGAGACATCATAGCCTGCAACATTCTTCATCACCTGACCACCAAACCTCAGGTATTCACCTGTGCCATTGATCAGTCGTGTACCCAGCACCATATCCCGTACCGAGCCGGTCCAGGGTCTGGCCGGGCCTGACAGGTTTGTTGCCAGTGTACCGGCTATCGTTGCCTGGCCATCAAAGTCCGGCGCTTCGAAAGCCAGTATCTGCTGATGCTCATCCAGAGCCGCCCGGAGTTCTGCCAGAGTTGTGCCTGCTCTGGCGGTCATGACTAACTCCACCGGCTGATAACTGATAATGCCGGTATGGGCGGCTGTGGAGAGCGTACTCACATTATCTTTGGCCTTATTTTTATGAGGTGTTCTGCCAGCAAAGGCCTTGCTGTTATTGCCCTGAATCATCAGGGGGGTACGTTGCTGATAAGCCTGGCAGACCTGGTCAATCAGCTGAAGTGTCAGGTCTTTCATGAATGATCTCCTGCTGAATGGTGGTGGGTCAGAGGCATCACAGAGGTATCGCTGGAGGGTAATGAGCGGTATTCCTGACAATGCTTCAGTACCGGTATGCCCTTTCCGGGATTCAGAGTTCCGGCAGGATCAAAAGCCTGCTTCAGGCGATGGAACTGAGCAATCTCCTGTTCATTGAACTGGGCAGACATCTGGCGTATTTTTTCCATACCAACACCGTGTTCGCCGGTAATACAGCCACCGACCTCAACACACAATTCCAGAATGCGGCCACCAAAGGCTTCTGTCTTCTCAAATTCACCGGGAACGTTGGCATCGAACAGAATCAGAGGGTGCAGGTTGCCATCTCCGGCATGGAAAACATTAGCCACTCTGAGCCCGTATTCTGCAGACATTTTCTGCATTTCTGTCAGTACCCGTGCCAGTTGACTGCGGGGAATCGTGCCATCCATGCAGTAATAATCCGGTGAGATACGTCCTACAGCCGGGAAGGCGGATTTACGACCTTTCCACATGGCGGCTCGTTCGGCTTCGCTACCGGACACCTGGACGGAACTGGCACCCTGTTGCAGAAAAAACTGCTCAACACGTTCAATATACTGATCCACTTCTTCAGTGGTGCCATCCAGCTCACATAGCAGCAGTGCTTCAGCATCCAGTGGGTAACCGGCATTAGCGAAGGCTTCTGCAGCATGAATCGCGTGGGTATCCATCATTTCCAGGCCTGCGGGGATAATGCCAGCGGCGATGACAGCACCGACAGCATCACCGGCAGCCTGTACTGTATGAAAGCCTGCCATGACAACCTGGGCTTTTTCCGGCACCGGCAGCAGACGAACAGTGATTTCGGTGACAACCCCCAGTAATCCTTCAGAGCCGGTAATCAGTGCCATCAGATCCAGCCCGGCACTGTCCAGACCCTCACTGCCAAGAATAACCCGTTCGCCTTCTACGGTGATCATTTCGACACTCAGAGCGTTATGTACTGTCAGGCCATATTTCAGGCAATGCACTCCCCCCGAGTTTTCTGCAATATTTCCACCGATGGTACAGGCGATCTGAGATGACGGGTCAGGGCCGTAGTACAGGCCATATTCTGCAGCCGCTTCACTGATTGCCAGATTACGCACACCCGGTTGAAGGCGTGCGGTCCGGGCCAGAGGATCAATATCCAGTATCTGGTTAAATTTAGCGAGAGACAGTACCACGCCCTCTTTATGGGGCATGGCACCGGCGCATAAGCCCGTGCCGGCACCACGGGCCACTACCGGAATCTGATACTGGTGGCAGATTTTCATCACCTGCTGTACCTGTTTCAGGGTTTCCGGCAGGACTACGATCAGCGGCATCTCGCAGTACATTGATAACCCATCACATTCATATGGCTTTTGGGTTTCTTCATCCGCAATAACATATTCCGGATCGATAAATTCGGAAAACAGCCGGGCCAGCGTCTGCCGGTCTGGTTTACCTGATTGACTCATCATCACATCCTGTTGTTTTATTTTTATTATCTGTTGCGATTATGTCTCTGGCGCTTTGCCAGGGAGCTATCAGGCCCCCAGTGCGTCTTTCAGCTCTGTCAGCTGACGAATCACCAGGCTGGGCTCTGTACCCCAGGGATCAAACACGGCATCAGGGGAGCGTTGAACCCAGGCGGAACGCATCCCTGCAGAGATAGAGCCAAGCACATCAAAGGGATTGCTGGAGATCAGCCAGGCATTCTCTCCGGTCGCCTGGGCCTGACGCAGAAAGTGACTGTACACTCCCGGATTGGGTTTAAAGGATTTCATATCATCCACACTGACAACCCCGGTAAAATGCTCCCGGATACCTGCCGATTGCAGCAGGGTTTCTACCGCTTCTGCCCGGCCATTAGAGAAAGCGTACATGCGTACATCTGCGGCCTGTAAGGCTGTCAGCGCCGGAGCGACATCATCAAACGCAGGCAGGGTACGATAAGCAGCCATCAGTTGCTGTTTTTGTTCATCTGACAGATCGTGTTTAAGCCACAGACAGGTGTATTCAAGGGCATCCCGGGTACAGACTGCAAAATCAGCATAATTTTGCATCAGACCTCTGCGAAAAGCATATTCCAGCTGTTTGTCCCGCCAGGTTTGCGAGAATAATCTGGCCTGATCACCAACCAGAGTCTCCAGTAATTCCACTACGCCATGGGTATTAATTAAGGTGCCATATACGTCAAACGCCAGTACAGGGGGATTCATCTTTGTGGACTCCAGTCTCTTTATTTGCCATTGAATAGTGTGACAATATTTAATGATGGCGAGAGAGTTCTCTTGTCGTCTATTATTTTTCAACTGGTCAGACCAGTTTTGTTTAATGTTTCTTCTAAGGTAATGTCCTCTTATGTCCTCGTTATCCGGTGCACCGTCAACTTCTTTAACGACTGCTCAGGCTGTAGCTCGTTCGATAGAAGCGTTGATTCTGGATGCGGCACTGGCTCCGGGCGATAAGCTGCCCTCTGAGCGTCAGTTGATGGCTCGTTTAGGCGTATCCCGGGCGATGGTGCGGGAGGCGCTGAAATCTCTGCAGGGGCAGGGGGTCATCGAAACCCGGCACGGTCAGGGTTCCTTTGTCTGCGATACTCTGGCTAAGCCTGAAGATAATGAACCTTTGATGCAGCTTTTTCTGGGGCATAACCGGACCTTGTATGATGTGTATGAGGTCAGAGAACAACTGGAAGGACAGGCTGCAGCTCTGGCTGCTGAGCGAGGATCAGAGCAGGATTTTTACTGGATAACCAAAGCGTTTAACGCCATGAAGGATGAAAAGGACCCGCAACGCCTGGCTGAACGGGATCATGCATTTCATCAGGCTATCGTAGAGGCCTCACACAATGGTGTTCTGGTACATATTCTGAGCAGCCTGAAAGGTCTGGTGCAGCACTCGGTCGCAGCATCCGTTTATAACCTGAGTCACAGGGATGCCTTTAAGCCTCAGATGGACAAGCATCATCAGCAGATCTGGCAGGCAATCACCCGCAGGCAGCCTGTAAAAGCCCAGAGAGCTGCCCGGGCACATGTTCGTTATGTGGCACAAAGCCTGAGAGATATTGAGGTGCAGGAACAGAGCATAATCCGGGCATCAGAGTTACTCTGATCCCCGGATTCTGTCATATTTCAACGGTTGCTCCGATTCAGGCGTTTCTGTTGCTCCCGGTTTTTTGTCGGCTTTTTGAGCCGGATGATTTGCCTGCACCAGAACCTGAGCGGCTATAGCCAGATGACCGGCGGCCTTTCTTTTTAAAGCCGTTGCTATTTTCCAATCCGGCCAGGCCAGACATCTGAGTGGTTTTAGCCTGCTCAACCATGCTGTTCAGTTGCTGCTGCATGGGAGTCATAAAACCATCGTATTTCAGCGCTTTCTGACTGATTTGCTCCAGCATAGATTCCCAGTGCGCAGTCATATCCGGCAGCGTTGCAGATTCTGGCAGGTTGTTAATCAGTGCCTGTCCGGCAGGTGTCGACAGAATCAGTTTATTCTGTCGTTGCAGAAAGCCCCGTTTGAACAGTAGCTCAATAATACCGGCTCGGGTCGCCTCGGTGCCCAGACCGTCGGTATCTTTCAGGATTTTTTTAATGGCTTTATCTTTGACGAAACGGCCGATTCCCGTCATGGCTGACAACAGGGTTGCATCGGTAAAGTGTTTTGGCGGCTGAGTCTGTTTTTCCAGTAGTTCTCCATGACTGCAGTGCAGGGTATCGCCTTTCTTCATGGCGGGCAGGTGCTGTTCATCCGGCTCCTGCTCAAACAGCTTTTTCCAGCCCAGATCAATATTCTGCCGGGCTTTGGCAATAAACAGGCCTCCGGCAATATCAAAGCTGATCTGCTGAGTATTATATCGATAAGCCGGATAAAACTGTGCCAGATACTGTCGGGCTACCAGTTCGTACAATTTAAGTTCCTGGGCCGATAAGCGTGATGCATCCATGCTTTTAGTGGTTGGAATGATGGCGTGGTGGGCATCTACCTTGCTGTCATTCCAGGCTTTACTGACCAATGCCTGATCAGCCTGTTCTGCACCATTTCCCAGATTATGAGCAGTCCGGCCAATGGCCTGAATCACCGATGATACATCCTTAAGCTGTTCTTTTGGCAGGTGACGGCTGTCGGACCTGGGATAGGTAATCAGATTATGCTTTTCATACAGGGCCTGACACAGATCCAGTACCTGCTGGGCAGAAAAGCCAAAACGTTTATTGGCCGCAATCTGCAATTGTGACAGGTTAAAAGGCATTGGCGGTGATTCTTTCTTACTCTGTTGTTCAACATCGGTCACCAGCGCAGGCTGATCGTGAATACGAGTCACCACATGCTCAGCCAGCTTTTTATTCAGCACCCGCCCTTCTTCGTCCATATGGGGCAAACAGGCTTCGCTGGGTTGCCACTGAGCGGTAAAATGGTGTTCATCTGATGCTGTCTTATCTGCCGCCGAAAGCTGAAACTGCAGATGTGCCAGTACTTCATAATAATTTTTGGGCTGAAACTGTCTGATCTCTTCATCCCGTCGTACCACCAGACCCAGTACAGGGGTCTGTACCCGTCCGACAGATAACACGCCTTTATATCCGGCTTGCTGGCCTTTCAGAGTATAGGCGCGGGTCAGGTTGATACCATACAACCAGTCGGCGCGGCTGCGGGCCAGAGCAGACGTTGCCAGAGGTACAAATTCCAGATTACTGCGCTCATTATTCAGCGCCTTACGGACAGCACCCGGGTTGAGGTCACTGATCAGCACACGGCGGGTATTCTGGCGTTTACTGACAGGGACTTTCAGGTAACTGATGACTTCATCGACCAGTAATTGTCCTTCCCGGTCCGGGTCGCCAGCGTTGACCAGCACTGAGGCTTGTTTCACCAGTTTACGCAGAACGGTCAGCTGCTTACGGGTTTGCTTTTTCGGCTCCAGTTGCCATTCATCCGGGATAATAGGCAGTTTATCCAGTTGCCACTTTTTTAATGCCGGATCGTAGGCTTCGGGATCAGCCTGTTCCAGTAAGTGGCCAATACACCAGCTGACGCAGTCTCCCTGACCGGTCTCGATATAACCGTCATGTTTTTTATGAGGCTTAGGCAGAACCGCAGCAATGGCGCGTCCCAGGCTGGGTTTTTCAGCGATATAGAGTTTCATAATGTCGTATACAGTAACCGATATCAGTCCTGCTAACCTGTTGATTTATCAGAATCATAGCGAGATGCACAGATTATGGCTCTGGTTGCTCTCAGGCAGAAAGCGTTAGCAGACTGAATATGAATAATCCGGATGGGCTATTTTTTATCGGATGAAGGCACGGATCGTTTTATAATAAGCACCAGTAACACGGTCTGAATCAGGCCGATAAAATCATTTTACCCTTCAGGGCTATACTGTACACGGATACTGTTTTCATATACAGTATTTGTCCAGTTGAAGAGTTTACTTAAAGGTGCGTTATGTCAGATCAGGAAAACCGTCAGAAGGCGCTGGGCGCCGCATTGACTCAGATTGAGCGTCAGTTCGGTAAAGGCGCCATTATGCGTATGGGCGAGCAGCCTCGTGAAGCGATTCCTTCGGTCTCCACCGGCTCTCTGGGTCTTGATGTGGCACTGGGTATCGGCGGTCTGCCATTTGGTCGTATTGTTGAAATCTTTGGCCCTGAATCTTCTGGTAAAACGACACTGACACTGCAGGTCATTGCAGAAGCTCAGAAACTGGGAAAAACCTGTGCTTTCGTCGATGCGGAACACGCTCTGGACCCTATTTATGCTGAAAAGCTGGGCGTCAACCTGGATGAAATGCTGGTGTCTCAGCCGGATACCGGTGAACAGGCACTGGAAATCACGGATATGCTGGTGCGTTCGAATGCGGTTGACGTGGTGATTGTTGACTCGGTAGCTGCTCTGACGCCTCGTGCAGAAATTGAAGGTGAGATGGGTGATTCTCACATGGGGCTGCAGGCGCGCCTGATGTCTCAGGCACTGCGTAAAATTACCGGCAATATCAAAAATGCCAACTGTCTGGTGATCTTTATTAACCAGATCCGTATGAAGATTGGTGTGATGTTCGGTAACCCGGAAACCACAACCGGCGGTAATGCACTGAAATTCTATGCATCTGTACGTCTGGATATTCGTCGTACCGGCTCTGTGAAACAGGGTGATGAAGTCATCGGTAATGAAACCCGTGTGAAGGTAGTGAAGAATAAGGTATCGCCACCATTTAAACAGGCTGAATTCCAGATTCTTTATGGCCAGGGCATCTACCATGCCGGTGAAGTGATTGATTTGGGTGTCCAGAATAAGCTGGTAGATAAAGCCGGTGCCTGGTATAGCTATAACGGTACTAAGATTGGCCAGGGTAAAGCGAATGCGGCTCAGTACCTGCTGGATAATCCGAATATTATGAGTGAAATTGATGGCAAGCTGCGTGAGCTGTTGCTGACATCAATCCCGACTAAAGAAGAAGCTGATGCTAAAGAGGCTGAAGCGGATAAGGCTGAACCTCAGGACGATAAATTGTTATAAGCTGATTTACAGGTCTGGCTATTTAAATAAAAAGATGGTTGATCTGAGGAACCTTCCTTAAATAGTCGAATCAGAATATAACAGATATTTTCCTTTGCTCTGCTTAGCCAGAAAGTTTTTCAGATAATCTGACAGACTTTCTGGCTCTTTATTATCCTGTCCTCCAATTACCGGAATCGCTGTCATTATGTCTGGCCGAAAACTGACCTCTGAATCTGAAATCTATCAGGCGGCTATCGATCTGTTGTCTCGCAGAGACTATGCTGCAGTAGAGCTGAAGCAGAAGCTGCTGGCAAAGGTGGAGACGGATCGACAATATCACTCTGAGATAAATGATACTGAAGAGAAGGGTTTATCAGCTTCTCAGCAGGTAGATCAGGTGATACAGCGTTTGCAGGATAGTGGGTATCAGAGTGATGAGCGCTATATTGAAATGCTGGTCAGAGCTCGTAAAGAGCGAGGGTATGGCCCTCAGTATATTGCTCAGTATCTGAATCAGTACCGTCTGGACAGTCAGTTGATTGAGGAATATATCGACAGCCGTGATAAGCAGTGGAATGAGTATGCCTGTCGCCAGCTGGAGAAAAAATTCCGACAACCCAGTGATGATTTTAAGATGCGTCAGAAGCAGCAACGTCATTTATATCAGCGGGGTTTCAGCAGTGATCAGATTCGATGGGCTTTATCCCGTTTTGATGAGCTTTTTCGAGAATGATTCTCAAAAATATGTCAGCTAATGAGCTGAACGTTCCGGTATAAGTTGCCATCTTCCGACAAAAATCCGCTCTAAGATCAAAGTAATACTACCTTTCCTGAGCACAGGTCTTATAATGTTTGCCCTTTACCCCCGGACTACGTACAGATTAGGGCAGTTATCTCGCTCATTGTCAGAGTGATTGTCATGCCCGTCATCCGGGCCTTCGATCATGCATTCGCCAACGGACCTGTTGTATGAAAAGCGCAGATATTCGCCAGGCCTTCCTGAAATTCTTTGAATCTAAAGGCCATAAAATTGAGACCAGTAGTTCACTGGTGCCTGCTGATGATCCTACCCTGCTGTTTACTAACGCAGGTATGAACCAGTTTAAAGATTGTTTCCTGGGTATGGAGAAACGTGACTATACCCGTGCAACGACTTCCCAGAAGTGTGTGCGTGCCGGTGGTAAGCACAATGACCTGGAAAATGTGGGTTATACCGCCCGTCACCATACTTTCTTTGAGATGCTGGGTAACTTCAGCTTTGGTGATTATTTCAAACAGGATGCGATTAACTTCGCGTGGGAATTCCTGACCTCTAAAGCCTACATGGGCCTGCCAACCGAAAAGCTGTACGTGACCGTATATGCGTCGGATGATGAAGCCTATGATATCTGGACCAAAGAAGTCGGTGTACCTGAAGATCACATGATTCGCATCGGTGATAACAAGGGCGCACCATACGCATCAGATAACTTCTGGGCGATGGGTGATACCGGTCCTTGTGGTCCTTGTACTGAGATTTTCTACGATCACGGCCCTGAGATTGAAGGTGGCCTGCCAGGTACGCCGGAAGAAGATGGCGACCGTTATATCGAAATCTGGAACGTGGTATTTATGCAGTTCAACCGTACTGCCGATGGTGAGATGCAGCCTCTGCCTGCACCGTCTGTGGATACCGGTATGGGTCTGGAGCGTATCAGTGCAGTAATGCAGGGCGTTCATGGCAACTACGATATCGATCTGTTCCAGAACCTGCTGAAAGCGGTAGCGGATGCAGTGGGTTGTGCCAACGATGGTAACCCATCACTGAAAGTGATCGCGGATCATATCCGTTCTTGTAGCTTCCTGATTGCCGATGGTGTGATTCCTTCTAATGAAGGTCGTGGTTACGTACTGCGTCGTATTATCCGTCGTGCTTGTCGTCACGGTAACAAGCTGGGTGCCACCGGTCTGTTCTTCCACCAGCTGGTATCTGCATTGGCTGACGAAATGGGTGATGCTTTCCCAGAGCTGCGTGCTCAGCAGGAAACGATTGTGCGTCTGCTGAAATCGGAAGAAGAGCAGTTTGCTAAGACGCTGGAGCAGGGTCTGAAGATTCTGGAGCAGGATCTGGCCGATCTGGAAGGTAAAGTGATCCCGGGTGACGTGGTATTTAAACTGTACGACACCTATGGTTTTCCAATGGATCTGACGGCTGATATCGCCCGTGAACGTGATCTGGAAGTGGACGAAGCCGGCTTTGAAGTAGCGATGGAAGCTCAGCGTGAGCGTGCTCGTTCCAGTAGCAGTTTCGGCCTGGACTACAATGCTCTGATCAAAGTGGATTCTGAAACGGTATTTACCGGTTACGACGGTACCGAAGGCACAGGCTCTGTTGTTGCGTTGTTCCGTGACGGTAAAGAAGTTGACACACTGAATGCCGGTGAAGAGGGTGTGATCGTACTGGATCAAACGCCTTTCTATGGAGAATCCGGTGGTCAGGTGGGTGATTGCGGTATCCTGACTAAAGACGGTGCGCGTTTTGACGTACGTGATACGCAAAAAGCCAGCGGTGCTTTTCTGCATCATGGTCTGGTAGCGGAAGGTTCTGTCAGCAAAGGCGATAGCATCAATGCTGTGGTTGAAGCAGATCTGCGTCTGCGTACCGCTCATAACCACTCGGCAACTCACCTGGTTCATGAAGCACTGCGTCTGGTGCTGGGCGATCACGTACTGCAGAAAGGTTCTCTGTGCGACAGCCAGCGTCTGCGTTTTGACTTCAGCCACTTTGAAGCGGTAACCCCAGAGCAGCTGAAGCAGGTTGAAGAGATTGTTAACGCTCAGATCCAGGCAAATCTGGAAGTAACCACGGAACTGATGGATCTGGAAGCCGCAAAAGCTAAAGGTGCTATGGCGCTGTTTGGCGAGAAGTACGCCGGTGAAGTACGAGTACTGAGCATGGGTGAGTTCTCCGTTGAGCTGTGTGGTGGTACTCACGCTAAGCGCACCGGTGATATCGGTCTGGTACGTATTGTGTCTGAAGGTGGTATCGCGTCTGGCGTACGTCGTGTTGAAGCGGTATCCGGTGCTGAAGCCATTGCTTACACCCAGAGCCGTGAAGCTCAGCTGAGCGAAGCAGCGGGTCTGCTGAAGTCTAAACCGGATCAACTGGTTGAGCGTCTGTCGGCTAGCCTGGATCGTAGCCGTGCACTGGAAAAAGAGCTGGAGCAGCTGAAAGCTAAACTGGCCAGTGCGGCAGGTTCTGATATGGCCTCTCAAGCGGTTGAGATTGCCGGCGCTAAGGTGCTGGCGGTGAACGTTGAAGGTGCAGATGGTAAGTCTCTGCGTGATATGATGGATCAGCTGAAAAACAAACTGGGCAGCTGTGCTCTGGTACTGGCTGCTGTAAATGGCGACAAGGTTGCTCTGATCGCTGGCGTCAGTAAAGACCTGACTGGCAAAGTGAAAGCGGGTGAGCTGGTTAATCACGTTGCGACACAAATTGGCGGTAAAGGCGGTGGTCGCCCGGATATGGCGCAAGCGGGCGGTAATAACCCTGCGGCACTGCCTGGCGCACTGGAATCCGTTCAGGCCTGGGTTGAAGAAAAACTGTCTTAAAAGCAGTTTTCTGACACAGGAGAGTGGTCTCGCTGTAAGATCACAACAGGGGCCCGGCTTTATGCCGGGCTTTTTGAATCACCCGAAAAGGGAAAAGTGTAACAATGGCTCTTTACGTTCAGAAGTTTGGTGGTACCTCTGTAGGCTCCATCGAGCGTATCAAAGCTGTTGCTGAGAAGGTAAAAGGTTACCGTGACGAAGGCCATGATGTTGTTGTTGTGGTCTCGGCTATGAGCGGTGAAACCAACCGTCTGATCGCACTGGCTAATGAAATTAATGATGATCCGACTCCCCGTGAGATGGATATGCTGGTTTCGACCGGGGAGCAGGTCACTATTGCTCTGTTGTCGATGACGCTGAATCATATGGGGTGTCCGGCTATTTCCTATACCGGCTCCCAGGTCAGTATTGTGACTGACAGCTCCCATACCAAAGCTCGTATTAAGAAAATTGATGACGATAAGATTCGTAATGACCTGAATCTGGGGCGTGTCGTGGTTGTGGCAGGCTTCCAGGGTGCGGATGAAGAAGGCAATATCACAACACTGGGTCGTGGCGGTTCTGATACCACTGGTGTGGCTCTGGCCGCTGCCCTGAAAGCCGATGAGTGCCAGATTTTCACCGATGTTGATGGTGTCTACACCACGGATCCGAGGGTTTGCTCAAAAGCGAAGCGCCTGGAAACGGTTACGGTTGAAGAGATGCTGGAGCTTGCCAGTCTGGGCTCCAAAGTGCTGCAAATTCGATCTGTTGAGTTTGCGGGTAAATACAATGTTCCACTTCGGGTTCTGTCCAGTTTTCAGGATGGCCCGGGTACTCTGATTGTTGCTGAGGAAGTCGACGCAATGGAAGAACCTCTGATCTCTGGTATCGCCTTTACGGCGAATGAAGCTAAACTGACGGTGCTGAATGCGCCAGATATGCCGGGTGTTGCTTCCCGAATCCTGGGACCTGTAGGCGATGCTAATATTGAAGTGGACATGATTGTTCAGAACGTGGCTCCGGACGGAAAAACCACTGACTTTACTTTCACGGTTGCCCGTGGTGATTATAAAAAAGCTATGGGTGTACTGGAAGGTGTTGTTGAAGAGATGGGCTCCGGTGAAATTTCCGGTGATAATGGAATCGCTAAAGTGTCTCTGGTCGGTGTGGGGATGCGCTCTCACGCTGGCGTTGCCAGTAAGATGTTTAAGGTGCTGTCGGATGAGGGGATTAACATCCGCATGGTATCCACTTCAGAAATTAAGATTTCTGTTGTGATTGATGAGAAGTTTATGGAGCTTGCGGTACGTGCATTGCACACTGCGTTTGGTCTGGATAAGGAAGAAGACTGAAACAGCTTTTGAACTTTCATCCAGGGTCTACTTTAATTAAGTCAGGCCCTGTTTTTTGAGCCAGCCCCTGTTCTTTGCTGATTATGTGTAAATTCTGTACAAAGCAGTATATTTTTTCTGTGAAATCAGGGTAAATTAATGATACATAATGCAGGAAACAGTTGAGCCAGGTGTGTTTTAACGCATAATATGCGCTTGATCTGACAAGATGGCCTCTACATCCATCTTTTTATGCTGCTGCCTCAGAATGGTAGCAGTACCCCGAGGAGATAAGGAGATTCAACCATGTTGATTTTAACCCGCCGCGTTGGCGAAACCCTGATGATTGGTGATGAAGTTACTGTAACTGTGCTGGGTGTTAAAGGTAACCAGGTACGCATTGGTGTAAATGCACCGAAAGAAGTGGCTGTTCACCGTGAAGAGATTTATCAGCGCATTCAGCGTGAGAAAGAAGGCTCAGAGCAGGGTGATTCATAAGTTACGATAAAATAACTAAAAAACTTTAACAAAGTTATAGACATCCCGGAAAACTATGGTATAGTTTGCGCCGTGTTTCGGAGAGGTGGCCGAGAGGCTGAAGGCGCTCCCCTGCTAAGGGAGTATAGAGTTTGTAGCTCTATCGAGGGTTCGAATCCCTCCTTCTCCGCCACATCATTTGCCCGCTCGTAGCTCAGCTGGATAGAGTACCTGGCTACGAACCAGGCGGTCGGAGGTTCGAATCCTCCCGAGCGGGCCATTTATCAGATGTGGTAGTGTTTACGACTTTCAATAAAGTCAGGCATCTTGTGCCAGAGTTTTAAAGTTTTGCCCGCTCGTAGCTCAGCTGGATAGAGTACCTGGCTACGAACCAGGCGGTCGGAGGTTCGAATCCTCCCGAGCGGGCCATTCTTAGAAAAGCCAGAGTTTATACTCTGGCTTTTTTTCCGTTGTTACGGAACATCGTTTTTGTTGTGGAGAGGTGGCCGAGAGGCTGAAGGCGCTCCCCTGCTAAGGGAGTATAGAGTTTGTAGCTCTATCGAGGGTTCGAATCCCTCCTTCTCCGCCACATCATTTGCCCGCTCGTAGCTCAGCTGGATAGAGTACCTGGCTACGAACCAGGCGGTCGGAGGTTCGAATCCTCCCGAGCGGGCCATTTATTCCTGACTATCAGAAATAAAAGTAAAGCATTATATTTATGCTATTTACTTTTATCTGTTTGTTTTGTCCGCTCGTAGCTCAGCTGGATAGAGTACCTGGCTACGAACCAGGCGGTCGGAGGTTCGAATCCTCCCGAGCGGGCCATTATTGAAAAGCCGGAATCATTGTTGATTCCGGCTTTTTTGTGTCTGATATTCCCCAATCTGAGATCGGGGGAGGCTTTTACGGAAAAGTCTCATTCAGTTGCTTAGTCTTTGGTTGAAGTCAGCTGGCAAGCGACTGGCAAATAGTCTGTCCCCTCTGGCTGTTGATTCAATCAGTTCAAGCATGGGTTCTGCTTTGATGCAGGTTTTGGCCTGATTAAACAGAGTATCCATCCTGGGGTCCTGTTTCTTCATCATAGCCAGCCATTGTTTGCCTCTGGATATCAGATATTTTTCAGGGCAGTGATTCTGCTCAATTTGCCATAAATAGAGCAAGATTACTGCGGCGAGATCTGCTTCAGTGGGCTTTTCATTGATATCATGGCGAATTCTGTAGGCCAGATAAGGATCGGCCAGTAATCCGCGTCCAATCATGACATCCTGACAACCACTGACTTCCCGGCACCTGTGGTAATCCTCAATGCTCCAGACCTCGCCGTTGGCAATAATAGGGATGCGGGCTTTTTCTCTGATACGTGCCAGCCATTCCCAGTGTGCGGGTGGTTTGTAACCTTCGATTTTGGTTCTGGCGTGGACGGTCAGTTCGGATGCGCCGCCATCTTCTATTGCCGCCAGATTTTCAAACACCAGGCTTTTATCTTCATAGCCCAGGCGCATCTTGGCCGTCAGTCGTCCGTGAGTATCTGCCAGAGCCTGAGCTGAAGCCGATACTATCCGATGAACGTCATCCGGCGTTTGTAGTAATACTGCTCCTCCTTTATGACGATTGACAGTTTTGGCCGGACAGCCAAAATTAAGGTCGATCACTTCAGCTCCCAGAAGTGCTACCGCCTTGGAGGCGTGGCGGGCAATCAGTGGAATATTGTTTCCCAGTAGCTGCAGGTGTACCGGTGTCTGACTATTTGTTCTGCTGTGTTGTAGTAGCTCCGGGCAGATTTTTTTAAAGGCTCTGGCGGGCTGAAGCTGATTGGTGACTCTGAGAAATTCCGTCACACAGAAGCTGATGCCACCTATTGCGCTGATAATCTGTCGGACATGGAAATCGACGGTACCTTCCATTGGGGCCAGGGCTATACGGTCTGTATATGGTATTGCAGGCGGTTGTCTGGTATGAGAGTCCGTGGACTCTTTGGAAACAAGGGGCATCTGAAAATCACTGTAGTCGTTAAGTAAAAGAGATAGGCTGATGTTGATAGAAGTCATGCCTGCTCAGGAGATGCAATGATATAACGTCTTCAGGATAAGGGAATCATCTGAATGAGTCCTGGTAACTTTTAGTCTGCATTTTTCTGTTTGTTTTGCCGAAGTTGACCTGTTAGTCCTGCTAATTGTCTGCAGTTTCCCGGTATTTTATTGCCAGGTTCCCGGAATCAGGGTAAATTAGCAGCGCCCTGGTGTCTGTGTGGTGGGCGAGAGCACAGGTTCATCAGGGTTCGCTGCAAGAGGCACAATAAAAGAGAAGGCAGACTCTTAGTCAAAGTCTGACCCATCTGAAAACTAAACGAGGAATGGCTTAATGCAACCTTCTGAGCTGATCTCCGAAGGCATCAGTCTGATGCTTTTCGGTATGGGGTTTGTTTTTTTGTTCCTGACCCTGCTGGTTTATGCAACACAGGCAATGTCAAACGTTGTCCAGAAATACGCAAAACCGGCTCCGGCAGAGACAAAAAGTAAACCGGCTCCTGCAAGCGCATCTGCTGCTGGCAGTAACGATGAGCTGATTGCTGTAATGACTGCAGCGGTTCATAAGTTCCGATCAGGCAAATAAGAGCAGACGCTTTTTTAGCCAATAAAAACTCATGATTAATGGAAAGGCCAATACCCATGACCGAGTCCAAAAAACCACTAGGCATTACTGATGTTGTGCTCCGTGACGCACATCAGTCTTTGTTTGCGACCCGCCTGCGTCTTGACGATATGCTTCCTATTGCAGAGAAGCTGGATAAAGTAGGTTTCTGGTCATTAGAATCCTGGGGAGGAGCGACTTTTGACTCCTGCATTCGCTACCTGGGAGAAGATCCGTGGGACCGCATTCGCGAACTGAAAAAGGCGATGCCTAATACCCGTCATCAAATGTTGCTGCGTGGCCAGAACCTGCTGGGCTACCGTCATTATGCTGACGATGTGGTTGATAAGTTTGTTGAGCGTGCTGCGACTAACGGTGTGGATGTGTTCCGTGTTTTTGACGCGATGAACGATCCACGTAACCTGCAGCGTGCACTCGAAGCCGTTAAGAAAGTAGGTAAGCACGCGCAAGGTACGTTGTCTTACACTACAAGTCCGGTTCATAACCAGGAAGCCTGGGTTAGCCTGGCGAAGCAGATCGAAGATATGGGTGCAGACTCTATCGCGATCAAAGATATGGCGGGCATTATGACGCCATACGATGCTTATGAACTGGTATCTCGCCTGAAAGCGGAAACAGATCTGGAGGTTCAGCTGCATGCGCATGCGACTTCTGGTCTGTCCGATATGACCATCCTGAAAGCGGTAGAAGCCGGTATTGACCGTGTTGATACGGCGATCTCTTCCATGTCCATGACCTATGGTCACACAGCGACTGAATCCGTTGTTGCTGCCCTGCAAGGCACTGACCGCGACACCGGTATCGATCTGCTGCTGCTGGAAGAAATTGCGGCTTACTTCCGTAAAGTGCGTAAGAAATACGCGAAGTTTGAAGGTGCCCTGCGTGGTACTGACTCCCGTATTCTTGTGGCACAGGTACCTGGCGGCATGCTGACCAATATGGAAAGCCAGCTGCGTGAACAGGGTGCAGGAGACAAGTTCGATGAGGTGCTGGCTGAGATCCCGCGTGTACGTGAAGATCTGGGGCACATCCCTCTGGTAACGCCAACCTCTCAGATTGTAGGTACTCAGGCAGTACTGAATGTACTAACCGGTGAGCGTTATAAGAGCATCTCCAAAGAGACTCAGGGTATCCTGAAAGGTGAATACGGTGCCGCACCTTCTGCTTACAATGCAGAGCTGCAGGCTAAAGTACTGAATGGTGCTGAGCCAATCACCTGTCGTCCGGCAGATCTGCTGGAAGCCGAAGTGGATAAACTGACTGCTGAGCTGAACGATCTGGCAAAAGAGAAGGGTTTTAACCTGGCTTCTGAGTCTATTGATGACGTTCTGACTTATGCCCTGTTCCCGCAAATCGGTTTGAAATTCCTGGAAAACCGTGGCAACCCTGATGCATTCGAACCTGTTCCAACCGAAGAAGAAGGTACTAAAGCTGTGAGCAAGAATACTGGTCCTGAAGTTTACACCATCACCGTTAATGGCCAGAACTACGTAGTTCAGGTAACTGAAGGTGGTGATATCACTAATATCGCACCGGCAGCAGCTTCTGCGGCAGCACCGGCTCCTGCGGCGCCAGCAAGTGGTGGTGCTCCTGTAGCCGCGCCTCTGGCGGGTAACATCTTTAAAGTACTGGTTAATCCGGGTCAGGCTGTTCAGGAAGGTGATGTTGTCATCATTCTGGAAGCGATGAAGATGGAAACTGAAGTACGTGCGCCACGCGCTGGTACTGTTGGTTCTGTAGATGTTCGTGAAGGCGATGCGGTTGCTGTTGGCGACACGCTGCTGACTCTGTAAGTCCTGCTGTAAATAACGAGGTTGACTTAAATGGAACAACTTTTGAGCTTATGGCAGGGCTCGGGTCTTTACAATATGGGTTTTGGACAGCTGTCGATGATCCTCATCTGTCTGGTCCTGCTGTATCTGGCAATTGTAAAGAACTTCGAACCTCTGTTGCTGGTTCCAATCGGTTTTGGTGGCCTGCTGGCTAACATTCCTGAAGCCGGGCTGGCTTTGTCTGCTGCAGAGCAGGCTGTGCATATGGCCCAGCCAGAAGTACTGGCGTCAATTGCTCAGGTACTGGGTGCCAATAGTACAGATCCTGAGGTTTTGCTGCATCTGGTGCACGACGCTAAGCCCAGCGCTTATGCGGCGGCTCAGCTGGCAGCCCAGGATGCGGGTTACTCGAATGGTATGCTGTACAGCTTCTATTCCGTAGCGATTGCCAGTGGTATTGCACCTCTGGTTATCTTTATGGGCGTGGGTGCTATGACTGACTTTGGTCCTTTGCTGGCCAACCCTAAGACTCTGTTCCTGGGGGCTGCTGCTCAGTTCGGTATCTTCGCAACTGTACTGGGTGCGGTAGGTCTGTCTGCTCTGGGGCTGATGGACTTCTCTGTGCAGCAGGCTGCGGCAATCGGTATTATCGGTGGTGCGGATGGCCCTACGTCTATTTATGTAGCAAGCCTGCTGGCACCTGAATTGCTGGGTGCTATTGCAGTAGCATCTTACTCTTACATGGCTCTGGTGCCTCTGATTCAGCCGCCTATCATGCGCGCGCTGACGACGCCGGAAGAACGTAAGATTGAGATGGTTCAGCTGCGTACTGTATCTAAGACTGAGAAGATTGTATTCCCTCTGGTTCTGCTGATACTGGTCGCTTTGTTGCTGCCAGATGCAGCGCCACTACTGGGTATGTTCTGCTTCGGTAACCTGATGAAAGAAACGGGTGTTGTTGATCGTCTGAGTGATACGGCTCAGAACGCACTGATTAACATCACAACGATTTTTCTGGGGCTGTCGGTCGGCTCTAAGCTGATGGCCGAGAAATTCCTGGCTGTAGAAACTCTGGGTATTCTGGCTCTGGGTATCGTAGCATTCGGTATTGGTACTGCTTGTGGTGTGATCATGGCGAAGCTGATGAATCGCGTGGTTGCGACTCCGGTGAACCCGCTGATTGGCTCTGCAGGTGTATCGGCTGTGCCTATGGCAGCACGTGTATCCAACAAACTGGG
This sequence comes from Oceanospirillum sediminis, assembly GCF_014164585.1. GTDB lineage: Bacteria > Pseudomonadota > Gammaproteobacteria > Pseudomonadales > Halomonadaceae > Oceanospirillum > Oceanospirillum sediminis. The sequence continues at coordinate 43,445 of NZ_JACJFM010000019.1, forward strand.
GCTGGAATACAATCCCCACAACTTCCTGCTCATGCACGCTATGGGCCCGAACGTTGCGGGTGTTATCGGTTCCGCCGTTGCTGCAGGTGTGATGATCAAGTATCTGGGTGGGTAATTTAACACCCTGATCATCTGAACCTCAGGAAGGCCTTGGAGTGAAAACTCCGAGGCCTTCTGCGTTTATAGCTGTTGCTATTTATGTGTCTGATTTGTAAAAACACCTGAATATCCACTCTATTAAGCATTTTCACTCAGGTAAGATAACGCCATAATAGGCATTCATTCTGAGTAAGCGATAGTCATGGATCTGTTAACGACTTTTTCTCCTCTCACACTGGTGGTGATACTGATTATTGTCAGCCTGACCATCTATTTTCATGGGCCGGTTTACTCTCTGAGAACGGTCAATGTGGCACCTTCTATTCTGACCAGTATTGGTATTTTTGGTACATTCCTTGGTGTTGCACTGGGTTTAATGGATTTTGATTCCACTGATATTGAAGGCAGTGTTCCACCTCTGATTGAAGGTCTTAAAACGGCGTTCTGGTCTTCTATTGCCGGTTTGTTAGCAGCGATGACAATTAAGTTACGTCATGTTCTGAATCATGTACGTAACTATGAGACAGAAACAAAATATACCGGAGCGACAGTAGATGACCTGGCGACTCTGCTGGGAGATATTCGCCTGATTCTTAATAACTCAGGGCTGGCAGATATCGGGGCGCGAATGGAGTCCTCAACGCAAGGGCTGGAGCGGCATCTGGGCAGACTTGAACAGGTTATCGGTCAGTATCAGCAGGAAATGGTGGATGCTAACAGTCATGCTCTGACGTCTGCTATTTCTGATCTCATGAATAGCTTTAACGATAAGATTACGGTGCAGTATGGTGATAATTTTCGTCAGTTGAATGAAGCCGTTGGTCTGATGGTACAGTGGCAGGACAATTATAAAGGTGAGCTGGCTAAGCTGCTGGAGCAGCAGAAAGCTAATGGGGATGTGCTGGATAAAGCAACCGATGCCTACAGAACTATGGTACAGCATACCCAGGCGTTTAATGATGTGTCCGAGAAGCTGGGTGATGTTATGTCAGGTCTTCAGCAACAATCTGATTCATTGGGTGCATATCTGGAGAGTCTGGCTAATCTGGTCAGTAAAGCATCGGATGGTCTGCCAGCACTGGAGGGGCGTGTTATGGCACTGACAGAAGAATTGGCAGCAGGCATCAGTGAAAGCCATCGTCAGATGAATCATCTGCTAACTCAGACCGCGGATACTATTGAGCAGACGGTGATTACAGTGAATCAGCAGCTGGTGGATGATATGCAGAAAGTGAATGCCAGTCAGAATGATATGCTTGTCAGAATGCTGGACAGAAATGAACAACAGCTGGTGCGTATGGATAGTGCGATGGAGAAAGAACTGACTCATGCTTTACAGACGTTTGGTTGTCAATTGACTGCGCTGTCTGAGAAGTTTGTCAGTGATTATCTGCCACTGACTGAAAAGCTGAAAAAAGTGGTTGAAATGGCTGGTCGTTTGCCGGATCAGGCTGAGCGGAAGGGTAAGTCGTGAATCGTCTGGATCAGCCTCAGAGTGAGGATGATAACCTGAATGCTGAAGAAGGGGCTCATTGGGTTGCGGTCAGTGACCTTATGGCCGGGCTGATGATGGTTTTTCTGCTGGTTGCTGTGGCTTATATGGTCATTCTGGAACGGGAGACTGAGAAAATTAAGCAGGTGGCCCTGCTGTATCAGAATCTTAGGGAACAGCTGTACCAGGATCTGTATCAGGAATTTAAAGATGATCTGCCACGCTGGGGGGCTGAGCTTAAAGCTGAAGATCTGAGTCTGCAATTCTATAATACTGACGTCATGTTTGACCTGGGTAAATCGTCTTTACAGCCTGAGTTTAAAGAGATTCTGGCAGATTTTTTCCCCCGTTATACCCGGATTATTACTTCAGAAAAATATCGGGATGATATTTCGGAAGTGCGTATAGAAGGGCATACATCCAGTGACTGGACTAATGCCAGAACACCTGATCAGGCTTATATCAATAATATGCGCCTGTCTCAGGCCCGGACGCGCTCTACTCTGGGGTATTTGCTGGCCTTGCCTGAGGTGGAGTATGAGAAAGAGTGGCTGAAAGCTCAACTGACAGCCAATGGTTTATCCTCTTCCCGGTTGGTGCTTAATGATGATCGCTCAGAAAATGGTGAGCGATCAAGGCGAGTGGAATTCAGGCTGGTGACAGACGCGGATTCCAGGATTCGGGAAATTTTGCAGGAGTTTCTGGATGATGACAGAGGTGTGGCTGAACAATGAAGCTTCCTGATTTTAATCGGTTTGAGCCTGTGCTGGATCTGCGTCGTCAGATGGCCGCAACTAAGACAGGTCATTTTGAACTGTTTGATCCGGACAGGCATCTGACGGGTGAAGAAAGGTCCAGACTGGAAAATCGAGGGGTCTCTGTAAAGCTGGACACTCTGCGTCTTCTTCCGGATATGACACTGGCGATTAAAAATGGCCGGGTGGTTGTCTTTGAAAAGGAAAAGCCTGTTGGAAAGAAGGCTTTTTTTCATCTCGCACTATGCCCTGAGCTGGAAGCATTGTCTGATAACGCTCTGATCGCTACGACCTGCCAGAGCTCTCCTTTTCCTGTATTGGCAGATAAAACACGGCGTAGTTTATCAGTATGTCCGGTATGTCTGGAGTTGCTTGGTTACAAAGGCTTCAGCCTGAACAGAAACCGGAGAATCCGGTACAGCGAACAGCTGATGAAGCACTTTGAGCTGGCAGATTTTTTCCGTTTATATCCTTTATATCCGGTGCGGCATGGCGTTCAGTTATCCGATGTGGCTCCTGCGGCATCTCTTCCCTCTTCTGGTTTACTCTCTTCAGCTCAGCGACGACGACGCTGATCTGTCATAATTTAAAATGACTTTTCCTTATTTATGAATTAATTATTGATTTGTCCCATATTCAGCGGCTGGCTTCGTGAGATAATGTCAGGTCTGCTGGTATTAAGTATGCCTGCCAGAGGACTCTTTGGTATGACTTATGCTTAATCAAAAAAAGTGATTCTGTTTTCAGAAGGATGTTATATCGGCACAGGGTATGAATTGCCGGATGAAAAATGAACTGAGAGCGGAATAGATGATAATTTAAACAAGAAATATCGCTAGTTCATATGGACCCTATTTACCTGAGTTTACTAACCATTTTGTTAATAATTCTGCTATATGGCAGTCGTCGGTTATCCCGCCTGAGCCAGACCAGGGAGGAGACGACCCATGTGGCTAAGGCTTATCTGGGTATTATTAATCAATATGTGATTACTTCCAGAACTGACCTGGATGGCATCATTACGGATGTCAGTGATGCATTCTGTCAGGCATCCGGGTTTCACCGGCATGAACTGTTAGGTAAGAGCCATGCTGTTGTTCGTCACCCGGATACCGCGAATAAAACCTATGCTTCGCTTTGGGATTCTATTGCCAGTGGTAAAGACTGGCAGGGCGAGATGTGTAATCAGCGTAAAGATGGCAGTACGTACTGGGTTCAGGCATCGATCACGGCTGATTATGATCTGTATGGTAATAAGATTGGCTATATTGCGGTGCATCAGGATATTACTGATCATAAAATGGTGATAGAGCTGTCGATCCGAGATGCTCTGACAGGATTGTATAACCGAAGACACTTCAATCATTGTTTTGATCAGCTACTGCAGGATGCTCATGATAATGAACAGGCAATCAGTCTGATGATTTTTGATGTCGATAACTTCAAGAAATATAACGATACCTATGGCCATCAGAAAGGGGATGATGTACTGAAAGAGACTGCTGCAGCGCTGCAGTATTGCACTCATGAAGGTGATGCTGCCTGCTTTCGTCTTGGCGGAGAAGAGTTTGCTATTGTTGCTTTACTTGATGAGGATGCTGCTGTTGCTCTTGCTGAGAAAGTCAGGGCTGAGATTGAGGCATTAAATATTGAGCATATTAATAATGCGGAGTTCGGTTGTGTAACAACCTCTGTTGGTGTGTATACCCATCCGTATGATGGCTTTGCAGTACCAGAGGCTGATGAATTATTCAGGATTGCAGATCAGTGTTTGTATCGGGCTAAAGAGAGTGGGCGTAATCAGGTGGGTAAACCAGAAAAAGAGAGTGATAGCATAGAATTGTTCTGAGCTGGTTTCTTCGAAAAAGTTGAATGAATCTGAATAAAAAACCCCGCATATTGCGGGGTTTTTTACACCTGGTTCAGGCTCATCTGTCGGCTTTATTCGTCGATAAAGCTTCTCAGATGCTCAGAGCGGGTCGGGTGGCGAAGTTTGCGTAACGCTTTAGCCTCAATCTGACGAATACGCTCGCGAGTCACATCAAACTGTTTGCCTACCTCTTCCAGAGTATGGTCGGTATTCATATCAATACCAAAGCGCATACGCAGTACTTTAGCTTCACGTCCTGTCAGGCCGCCAAGTACAGAGCGAGTGGCTTCAACCAAGCCTTCTCCAGTGGCTGAATCCACCGGAGACTCCATTGCGGTATCTTCGATAAAATCACCCAGATGGGAATCTTCATCATCACCAATTGGCGTTTCCATCGAAATAGGCTCTTTCGCAATTTTCAGAACCTTGCGAACCTTATCTTCAGGCATTTCCATGCGTTCACCCAGCTCTTCAGGTGTAGGCTCGCGGCCCATTTCCTGCAGCATCTGGCGTGATACGCGGTTCAGTTTATTGATTGTTTCAATCATATGAACCGGAATACGAATGGTGCGAGCCTGATCGGCAATAGAACGGGTAATTGCCTGACGAATCCACCAGGTTGCATAAGTCGAGAACTTATAACCCCGGCGGTATTCGAATTTATCAACCGCTTTCATCAGGCCGATATTGCCTTCCTGAATCAGATCCAGGAACTGCAGTCCGCGGTTGGTATATTTCTTAGCGATAGAAATTACCAGACGCAGGTTCGCTTCAACCATCTCTTTTTTGGCGCGACGAGCTTTTGCCTCACCGATAGACATACGACGATTAACTTCTTTGATCTCGTTAAGCGTCAGCTGAAGGTCCTGTTCAACGGTAGCGATTTTACGCTGAGCACGCAGAATATCAATGCGCTGCCTTTCCAGAGCGCGGGAATATTCTGGTTTATCAGACAGAATATTATCCAGCCATTCCTGGTTGGTCTCATTGCCCGGGAAGGAGGCAATGAATTCCTTACGGCTCATTCTGGCTTTACGCACACACAGCTGCATGATACGGCGTTCCTGAGCACGGATGCCTTCCATGCTGCTGCGAACCCGATAAACCATCATCTCAAAGTATTTTGGTGTCAGCTTGATCGGAGCGAAGTGCTCTGCCAGAGCAGATTGTGCTGCGCGATACTGAGCGCTTTCTTTACCGTGCTGTTCCGCTGCAGCATATACTGCATTATTCAATTCTCTCAGACGCTCGAAACGAATACGGGCTTCTTCAGGATCAGGTCCACCGTCGCCTTCGTCATCGTCGTCATCATCGTCGTCATCGTCGTCAGCCAGATCGCTGGCGTCAATTTCTGCTTCCGGGATATCTTCCTCATCCCCGTCCGCATCAATATAACCAATCAGCAGATCACTCAAGCGACCTTCTTCTGTCTGACTTTCATCGTATGCTGCCAGAATGTCATCAATCTGGCCAGGCAGATAGGACAGGGAGTGCATAACCTGACGCAGACCTTCCTCAATGCGCTTGGCGATAACAATCTCGCCTTCACGGGTCAGAAGTTCTACGGTACCCATTTCACGCATATACATGCGGACAGGGTCAGTGGTACGACCAACGTCAGATTCTACAGCGGCCAGAGCGGCTACAGCTTCTTCTGCATCGGCTTCATCTGTTGATGAATCGCCATCGGTCATTAGCAGAGTTTCGGCATCGGGCGCTTCTTCAGAAACTGAAATCCCCATGTCGTTGATCATGCGAATGATATCTTCAACCTGATCTGGATCAGATATATCTTCCGGCAGGTGATCATTTACTTCTGCGTAGGTGAGGTAGCCCTGCTCCTTACCGCGGGCAATCAGTTCCTTTAAGCGCGACTGTTGCTGCTCATTTCCAGCCATAGATACCCTATCTCAAAATAGTGCATAGAACGAGGTGAGAAAAATGCTAAGCTTTAAATTATAGCATTAAAAAGCACTTGACTTCCACTTTGTTCTAACATAAAGATCATTCAGTTAGCTGCTGCCCGGCTTTATTCCCCTTTGGCAGGGTGTCTGGCCTGCAGCAGCATCACCAGCTCTTCTTTCTCGGATCTGGTCAGAGTCTGACCGGAGCGACTTTTGCTCATTAGTTCATCAAGACGACGGGCATTATTGTGTTCTGCCCGCTTATGCTCCAGGGCATGGAGCCATGCTGTGAATTCTGATGCCAGTGTATCGGCAGGAATCAGAATATCTTCTGTTGCCAATCGGCCTAGTTGCTCTCCTTCCGGAGTGCCATACCAGTGGGCCAGGATACTCTGAGTGGAGGCTTCCGGGACAGAATTCAAGTATTCGGCCACTTTTTTCAGCAGAAAAGCGTGTGAGTCTGCCAGATTTTCCTCAATCAGGGTATTCAGGGTCTCCTGCTCACGGCTTTCCAATTGTGAAAGTATATCGGGTTTTCGAATCAGCCAGACCAGCAGTTTGTGTACATACTGTGCGGTATGGCTGGTCCCTGACTGGTCAGTATAGTCTGTCTGGTGACGGTAGTCGTCTTCAGGGGCTATGGACTCATGATAGTGATAGTCCACAGTCGGCGAATGCGCCGTCTGATCCAGCATCGGCATCAGGTGTTCGGTACTGATGCCTACCGTTTCTGCAAGCTTCTGGATAAGCAGTGAGCGTAGCAAACCAGCCGGTATACGCTGCAATAGAGGAATTGCTTTCTGTTTCAGTTGCGCGCGTGCTTCTGGCTGCTGCAGATCGAGGCCCTGGCCCAGATGCCAGAACAGGTATTCTGATAGAGGTGCCGCCCTGACAATGCGTTGCTCAAACAAATTTTTGCCCACTTTCCCGATCAGAGAATCCGGATCTTCTCCCTGGGGCAGAAATAAAAAGCGAGCCTGCCGGCCATCGGTCATATAGGGCAGTACATTATCCAGTGCCCGCTCGGCAGCTTTAATACCTGCTGAGTCACCATCAAAACAGAAAACAACTTCCGGAACCAGTTTAAACAATCGTTCCATATGATCTGAGGTGGCTGAAGTACCCAGGGTGGCCACAGCATAGTGAATACCGGCCTGAGCCAGGGCTACCACGTCCATGTATCCTTCTACGACCAGTAAGCGTTCCAGGGAGCCCGACGTACGGGCTTCATAAAGGCCGTAGAGTTCTTTGCCTTTCTGGAACAGCGCTGTTTCCGGGGAGTTCAGATATTTGGGTTTGGCATCACCTAATACCCGGCCTCCAAAAGCGATCACTTTGCCACGCCAGTCTCTGATCGGAAACATAATGCGGTCACGAAAACGGTCATAGCTTCGTCCGCTATCTTCTTTTTTTACCAGTAGACCGAAGTTGATCTGTTCCTGCTCATTGACTGATTTGCTGTTCAGATAATTTTTCAGCCCATCCCAGGCATCGGGAGCATAACCTATACCGAATTTCTGGACGGTATCCGGATTCAGTCCCCGGTGGTGAATGTAGTTTTGAGCCGCTGATGCATTGGCCGGGTCCTGAAGGTGGCGGATATAGAACTGGCTGGCCAGTTCCATAACCTCCAGGGATTTTTGCTGAATCTTACGTTGCTGTGCCTGTCGGGCATTTTCCTCTCTGGGAACATCCATACCCTGTTGTTTGGCCAGCTCCTCTATTGCTTCTACGAATGTCAGTTGATCATGCTCCATCAGAAAACCGACGGCATTACCATGAGCTCCGCAACCGAAACAGTGATAGAACTGTTTATCCTGACTGACGGTAAAAGACGGTGTTTTTTCGTTATGGAACGGGCACAGGCCGTGCCAGTTCTGACCGCTTTTTTTCAGTTTGACGACAGAGGACACCACATCGACAATATCGGTGCGGGATACAAGATCGTCAATAAAGTATTCAGGAATACGTCCGGCCATAGCGAATTATCATCTGACAGGCAATAAGGGTCCCGGTGTTTCCGGGTCTTATGGAATCGATAGAAACGAAAAACGGCCACCTTATATAAAAGGCAGCCGCTTTAAACCCCTAAAAAGACAACCGTACAGGTCACTATCTTAAAAGACAGAATACCCGTGCTGTTGCTTTTAGAACTGCGCTAGTCTTAGTACAGACGCTCGAAACGCTTCTGCTCGCGCTGAACTTTCTTAGCGTGACGCTTAACTGCAGCGGCAGCTTTGCGCTTACGAACCCATGTCGGCTTCTCGTAGAATTCACGACGACGTACTTCGGCTAAGATACCAGCTTTTTCACAAGAACGCTTGAAGCGACGCAGAGCAACGTCAAACGGCTCGTTGTCTTTAACTTTAACAGCAGGCATGAAAGACTCACCACCTTAAAAATAATAGGATTAAAAAAATTGAGATATGCTGCACACAGGCAGCATGCCTTAGGGGGAGCATAATTCTATAGGGTTTACCAGCCCCTTGCAAACCGGATCTGCCCGTATTCTGTGACTTTTAGTGCCATTTATCTGCTATAAAGGTAGAATGCGCCAACCTTTCAAGTAGTTAGTGAATCCCATGCGTGTACTCGGAATAGAAACCTCCTGTGATGAAACCGGCCTGGCGATCTATGATTCGGAGCAGGGGCTACTGTCTCATGCTCTGTACAGCCAGATCGACCTGCACATTCCTTATGGTGGCGTTGTCCCGGAACTGGCCTCCAGAGATCATGTACGTAAGCTTTTGCCTCTGACGCGGCAGGTCATGGATGAAGCGGGCTGTGAAGCAGATGATATTGATGCTATCGCGTATACCGCAGGTCCAGGGCTTATTGGTGCTCTGATGGTTGGAGCATCTGTGGCTCAGGCGTTAGCACTGGCCTGGGGGAAACCGAGCCTGGGAGTTCATCATATGGAAGGCCATCTGCTGGCTCCTATGCTGGAAGAGACTCCTCCAGCGTTTCCGTTTGTGGCGTTGCTGGTATCGGGGGGGCATACCCAGCTGATCGAGGTTCAGGGAATTGGTGAGTATCAGATGCTGGGAGAAAGTATTGATGATGCAGCCGGTGAAGCATTTGATAAGTCTGCCAAAATGATGGGCTTACCCTATCCGGGAGGCCCGCATATTGCCCGAATGGCCGAAATGGGTATTGCTGATCAATATAAATTCCCTCGTCCGATGACCAATCGTCCCGGACTGGATTTCAGTTTCAGTGGGCTGAAAACCTTCACTCTCAATACGATTGATGCAGAAAAAGCGAACAATCCGGATGGGGCGTTGAGCGAACAGAATATTGCAGATATTGCGCTGGCGTTTCAGGATGCGGTTGTCGATACCCTGGTGATTAAGTGTAAGCGGGCTTTACAGCAGACCGGGCTAAAAAAGCTGGTAATAGCTGGTGGTGTCAGTGCGAATAAAGCGCTGAGGGAAAGGCTGGAAAAAACACTGACGGGTATGGGAGGAGATGTTTTTTATGCCAGAAATGAATTCTGTACTGATAATGGTGCCATGATTGCTTATGCTGGCTGCCAGCGTTTACTTGCCGGGCAGCGCAATGATCTGCAAATCAGCGTCCGCCCACGCTGGCCATTGACAGAGTTGCCGGATATTAAAGGGCAGAACTGATCTGAAGTTGTCGCCTGGAGTGGATCAGGCGGCGCGTCTTTTTAATAATATGGTTTACAGCTTTCTGGCGTTTGTAAGCCAGAGTCTACTGTAAACGGATAGCATTTAAGGTGATGAAATTGGATCGGGTGTTTATTGAAGGCCTCAAGGCTGATGCACTGATCGGAGTATATGACTGGGAAAGGGAAATTACTCAGCCTCTGGTGTTTGATATTGAAATGGCAACGGATATTCGTCCGGCAGCCGAGCAGGATGATCTGAATCTGACACTGGATTATTACGCCATCAGTCAGGCGGTATTAAAATATGTGGCACAATCATCATTTGAGCTGATTGAAAGCCTGGCTGAAGCGATCGCCGCTTTGATTATGAATGATTTTGGCGTGAGCTGGCTGAAAATTAAAGTCAGCAAACCTGGCGCTGTGCCTGAAGCTGCGAATGTTGCCGTACAGATTGAACGGGGTAATGACTGATGGCCCGCGTCTATCTGAGTCTTGGCAGTAATATAGAAGCAGAGAAGTATATTCTGAAAGGTCTGGATGCGCTTTATCAGGCTTATGGTGATCTGCAGTTGTCGCCGGCCGTGGAAAGTGAGCCTGTTGGTTTTCAGGGGGATAACTTTATTAATCTGATGGCGGTGATTGAAACCGATCTGCCGCTGGCAGAACTGAGTCGCCAGCTACGCCAGATTGAGTATGATCATGGGCGTGAAGAGCATGTGGTGAAGTTCAGTGGGCGTACACTGGATATTGATATTGTCATGATTGATGATCTGTGTGGTGAGCATGATGGTATCCGGTTGCCGCGCCGTGATTTGTTTGAACATGGTTATATGCTGTATCCGACGTCGTTGATGGAGCCGGACCTGGTACCGCCCGGACAGGAAAAAACAGCACGGCAATTGTGGCAGGTTTTTCCTCATACCGAGCAGCAACTCTGGTTGAGAGAGTTGTTCTGGCAAGGACGTAATATTTCAGAGGTTCAGGAGTAACCTGAACCTGTCTTCTCCTGGTGCTGAAGGGTCAGAGCCTGTGCAGCCAGTGTGATACCTCCTGAATACGCTGTTGCCGGATGGCTTGTCCCAGTTCTGGTCCCTTCAACCCTTGCTCACTGAACTGGCGTGCGCTGATTTGCCGAATGTTATCTGCCAGAGATTGCCATTGCTGCTTAAGAAGCCTGTCGTCTGCAGGCAGCATAGATAATAAGGCGGCGAATAACCCGCCTTGTTTTAATGCTCCGCTTTTTTCAAGCAGCATCAATACTTGTTCTGTGTTCTCCGGTGTGTACAGGGTATGTCGGAATGCCTCGTAAAGCAGTGCAAAATCAAGATAGCGTCTGGGGCTTTTCAAGCGGATATTAAGTGTCTGAATCTGTTCAGAGCTCAGTGTTTTTAATAGCCAGGCCCATACCTGCATCGATTGTCCTGAGCCTTTCAGCTCATCAGGTATCGTCAGAGCATCAGGCTGTAGGCAGAGGGTTTGCAGTTCAGGCCACCACACTTCTAATGCATGGGTTTGTTGCAGTAACTGAAAATACTGCTCCGGATCGGCTTCTTCCAGTGCCCGTTCTGTTTCTTTCCAGACCCGCTCTGCGGATAAGTGTTGTAGTTCACCCTGAATGGCGAGTTCGGACATCAGAGTCAGTGTTTCTTCTGCTACGCGAAATCCCAGATGATAAAAGCGGGCCAGAAAGCGAGCGCCGCGTAATACCCTTAGCGGATCTTCTGAAAATGCCGGAGATACATGGCGTAGCAAACGATTCTGTAAATCGGTTTGCCCCTGGTAAGGGTCCGTTAGCTGATTATCCGGACCTAATGCCATTGCATTGATCGTAAAATCCCGGCGTTGAAGGTCCTCTTCCAGACTGACATCCGGGTTGGTATGACAGATAAAGCCCTGATAGCCATGTCCCTGTTTACGCTCTGTCCTGGCCAGGGCATATTCTTCCCGTGTTTCCGGATGGAGAAAAACTGGGAAGTCCTTGCCAACCTGAGTAAAACCGGCTGCCAGCATCTGCTCTGGTGTTGCACCGGTTACCACCCAGTCATTGTCGTGAGCCTGAACGCCTAATAACCGATCTCTGACAGGTCCGCCGACCAGAAAAACTTTTCCCGGACACAACATTGTTAGTTTACCTTTTAATTTCTAAACTTTTTTTCAACAGAGCCGATAATATCCGTTACATTAATTGGCTCAAGTGTTTCCGGTAAATAATGAGCAGGACAGTTTAATGAGCAAGGTCGTAAAAGTCATAACAGGTATTCTTTTCATTGCTGGTCTGGTCGGTTGCGGACACCAGCAACGTCATGATCAGGCTCCACCGGGTTATGTGCTGAAATTACCACCAGCCCCTGCTCAGCCCCGCAGAGTTATTGTGCGGACGGAAACCCATCGGGTGTTAACACCCCAGGTAATTTATGAACCGTGCTGTCGTATGCAGCCGGATGTCATCCATTATCGTCGTGTGCACCGATAGGAATAAATCATTTCATTGACGAAATGTGTTACTTACAGCTAAACACCTTTTTTGTGACGGACATCCGGAGAGATGACATGAAATTTAAACTGGCTACTCTTACTCTGGCAAGTGCGGTTCTGGCAGGTGCATCTATGCCTGCTCTGAGTAACTCTCAGGTTATTTATCAGCAGGTTGAGCACGTTTATACACCAAAAGTTGAGCCTATTGTGGTTCGTGTGACGGGCTATGGTGCTTTTTTGGACAACCCGCGTATGTCTAAAGGACAGAATCAGCTGATGGCGATGCGTGCTTCGAAACTGGATGCGTATCGTGCGCTGGCTGAGCGAGTATACGGTACTCGTGTAAGCGGTAGCTCGAATGTAGAAGCGATGGTGCTGCGTGATGATCGTTTCCGTACCTACGTCGATAGCGTGATTCGTGGTGCTAAAGTTATCTCTACTTACGAGCTGGCACACAAAAACTACGAAACTACTCTGGAACTGGTTCTGGAACCAACGTTCTATGATTGTATGTCTTCAGTTAACGCACTACAGACGCCAAACTGTACTGCTCCGACAGTTCATGGTGAGTCACCTGATACTCGTGCGGTCACCCGTCCTCTGGTGAAAGTACAGCCTGGGCAGTATTATGTAGATTAATCATCTGAGGTAATACAAGGAGCGGTCGGTTGTTCACTAAAAAGATCCGTCACAATGTCCTGAAAGCCCTGGGCTTTACTCTGGCTCTGGGCAGTGTACAGGCAGAAGCTAAATGGCTTGAGGCAACCGGCCAGGCCTCGATTCAGCATCAGGATCTGGTCAGCGCTCGCAGAGCGGCCATACGTGATGCGGTTCGTCAGGTCAGTTTGCAGGCTGGTGCGGATGTCAGCAGTTTTCAGCAGATGACTGATGGTGCTATTACTGCTGATAATGTCAGAGTCAGCTCGAATGGCACCGTTCAGGATATTAATATCCTGAAAGAGGAAGTCAGAAATGGCGTTATGTACCTGACTATCAGTGCAGATGTCATTACTGAGAATAATACCTGTGGTACGGAGATGAGTAATAATTATCTTCGTAGTGCAGCAGTCAGTTCCTTCTATCTGGCAGACCCTCAGTCTGCGGCTTATGGTGGTTTTTATCGCATAGGCCAGCGTTTGCCATCAGATATGAGTCAGCGTTTATCCAGTATGCAGCGTCTTAAAGTGATGGATGCATCTGATATTCTGCTGTATGACCGGCCAGAGACTATCCCTACCACTATTACGACTCAGGGCAATCTGACGAATGCCATTAAGACCGCCAATAAGATGGGTGTGCAGTATGTGATCAGTGGCATCATCAGGGATATGTCTATGGTACGTCCGGATCTGTTGCGGACGAAATCTTTCTTCGAGAATATGAAAGATGAGTACCAGTATAAAGATGCTCGTTTTGAGCGTCGGTTCCAAATGGATATTTTTGTACATGATGGCTTCAGCGGTTCCATGGTGTATAGCCAGCGTTATGACACCCGTGGCTTATGGCCTCTGCCTCCTTCAGAAAAGCCTGGCTATGGTGCGGTATCTTTCTGGGAAAGCGATTATGGCACCGAAGTGAATAAGGTGATGGCTCAGGCGGCTGAAGATTTGCAGACTGCACTGGGATGTCAGCCATTTATGGCAAAGATTACCAGGACTGATGGGCGGAATCTGTATATTGACTCTGGAGCTGATGCTGGATTACGTCCGGGCGATACTCTGAATGTCTATCGTCTGAGTACTTTCTACGATAATCAGCAAAACGCCTATACGGAGCTGGAAAATGTCAAACTGGTGATGACGCTGAAGAAAGTGCAGCCATTCTTTGCCCGGGGAGTGATTGCTACCGAGCCGGATAAAATTGGTATTCAACAGGGCGATGTAGTCATCGCCTGGTAGTATTATTCTGATGGCAAACAGAATAGAACTAACGGTATTCGTCTGATAAAAAAGCATTTTCTGATAGAAAGTTGTGATTCGCCCTGGCCATAAACGATAAAGCCGTTTATGCTGTAAATTATTAAAATACTAACGATAAAGCACGTGAGTGCTTAAACATTTCTTCCTTGGTCAGACTCCGGTTAATACCGGAGTTTTTTCTTTCCAGAAGCTGATTTTTATCAGTATCCATAAGCAGTTATCCTGAGTAAACTGACAATGCAGGTAGCAGTACTATACTGATAGATATTTCTTGTATTGCAGATTCCTATAGTGTTTTTGTAATTTTTATCTGACATTAAACAGCTCTGTATTACCTGAATCGCAGAAACGGACGGGAGGCAATTATGTCTGATCAGCCAGATAAAAACTTTGAGGATAACCCGGGATTGCATAATGAAAAGTTGGCCCGGCACTACGACAGTGCTCTGGAGCGTCTGGAGTCCCAGCTGGCAGATGCTGAGGTCAGCACTCTGGCGGCATTGCAGAAAGAGGTCAGGGACGCGGTTGAGTTCGAGCATGAACTGGAGCGTCTGACTAAAGACGAAGTTGCTTTGCTGACAACCTGGCTGACCAGGGATATGCAGCACCTGGGGCACTTTGTCAGTACAACGGGGCGTGGACTGGGGGAGTGGCTGAATATCGATCTTTCCGTCATGGAGCTGTCACTGGTCAGGGCACTACAATCGGTCGCCGATAAAACCTGTATTGATCAGCTTGAACTGAAGCAAAAGCTGGATAGTGATATGGGGACTTACCTGGAAGGTGAGTTGGCCACTGCTGGTACATTCTCCTGTACCGCCTGCGACAAAATGGTTGTGTTGACACATACCCGCTCTATTGAACGTTGTCACCGTTGTGATAACCATATTTTTCATCGTGTCAGCCAGTTTCATGGCATGGCGGAGTAGTGTGTTATCGGCGCTTTAAGTTGACTTGATACAATGCCTGTGCTGGTTTCAGGAAAAACAGGTAGTTGTCTGAACAAAGAAAAAAAGCGGGAATCAATATTCCCGCAAACAACTTAAGCAAAAGACCTGTATCATCCGACAATCTTTGTCGGATTAGTGTAAGCATAGCTCAGACTTTCTGCGACTGCCTGATTTGTCACCTGGCCTGCATGAATATTCAGCCCGTTCATCAAGTGCTTATCGTCTTTTAATGCATGTTGCCAACCTTTTTCTGCCAGAGCCAGCACAAAGGGCATCGTTGCATTAGTCAGTGCCAGAGTTGAGGTTCTGGCAACGGCTCCGGGCATGTTGGCCACACAATAGTGAACAATTCCCTCTTCAATATAGACAGGGTTATCATGAGTGGTTGCCCGGCTGGTTTCAAAGCAGCCGCCCTGATCAATCGCAACGTCGACCAGTACACTGCCTGGTATCATCTGTTTCAGCATTTCCCGACTGATCAGTTTAGGTGCCGCAGCCCCCGGAACCAGTACGGCTCCGATAACCAGATCGCTGCGGCGAATGCACTGTAAGACGGACTCTGTTGTAGAGTACAGGGTTTTCAGGCGTCCCTGATATCTGTGGTCCAGTTCTCTTAATCGTGCAACAGAACGGTCCAGTAGAGTAACTTCTGCCCCCAGACCCAATGCCATACGAGCCGCATTTTCTCCAACAACACCGCCTCCGATAATAGTGACATGGCCCGATTCCACCCCCGGCACTCCGCCAAGCAGAACACCTCTGCCGCCCATTGATTTTTCCAGGCATCTGGCTCCGGCTTGTACAGAAAGGCGCCCGGCCACTTCGCTCATAGGTGCCAGCAGAGGAAGGCCGCCATGTTCATCTGTGACTGTTTCATAAGCGATAGCGGTACAGCCCGACTGTATCAGGCCTTCTGTCTGGTCCGGGTCCGGCGCCAGATGCAGGTAGGTGAATAGCAGCTGGCCTGGTCTCAGGCGTCTGTATTCTTCCGGTTGAGGTTCTTTTACCTTAACCACCATGTCGGCTTTACTGAAAATTGTTTCCGCTTCAGGAACAATTTCTGCTCCGGCAGCCTGATAATTCAGATCAAAAAAACCGATGGCGCTGCCGGCATCTTTCTGGACCATGACCTGATGCCCGCGTTGTGTCAGCTCTTTTACGCCAGCCGGGGTCAGGCCGACCCGGTACTCCTGATTTTTTATTTCTTTAGGTATGCCAATAATCATTGACTGAACTCCTTAAAACCCGGCACAAAACAGGGATGAATTTCTTTCTAAGTATAAAACAAAGAATTCCTCTGGTTCAGCTAGTCATCATCGCGCCACAATGGTAAAAAGTCACCTTGCAAGTGCTAAGCGCCTGAACAGACGTTTCTCTGTAAAAAAATATTCTATCCTGATTGTCGCTGACCAGAGGGTGGCGAAATATTGTTGTTCAGGCATGTATGTCGATTCATAAAGAGCGGGTAATGGAACAAAATACGTTCTGTTATGCCGCCTTATCTAATAGCTGTTGAGGAATACCCATGCCCGAGTACCGCTCAAAAACCTCCACTGCAGGTCGTAATATGGCTGGCGCCCGTGCCCTGTGGCGCGCCACTGGTATGAAAGATGATGACTTTCAGAAACCCATTATTGCGGTGGTGAACTCTTTTACTCAATTTGTACCGGGACACGTTCACCTGAAGGATATGGGCCAGTTGGTGGCTCGTGAGATTGAACAGGCCGGAGGTGTGGCTAAAGAGTTCAATACTATCGCGATTGATGATGGTATTGCGATGGGCCATGATGGCATGCTGTACAGTCTGCCATCCCGTGACATCATTGCAGATTCTGTTGAATATATGGTTAATGCCCACTGTGCGGATGCTATGGTGTGTATTTCTAACTGTGACAAGATCACGCCGGGAATGCTGATGGCGGCGATGCGTCTGAATATTCCAGTGATCTTTGTTTCCGGCGGTCCTATGGAAGCCGGTAAAACTAAGCTGGCAGAGCACAAACTGGATCTGGTTGATGCGATGGTGCTGGCGGTTGACCCGGACGCTTCTGATGAGCTGGTGGATGCCGTTGAGCGTTCCGCTTGTCCGACTTGTGGTTCCTGCTCTGGTATGTTCACGGCGAACTCGATGAACTGTCTGGCGGAAGCCCTGGGTCTGGCACTGCCGGGTAACGGTACGGTTGTGGCGACACACGCGGATCGTGAGCAACTGTTTAAGCGTGCCGGTCATCGTATTGTTGAGATGACCAAAGAATACTACGAGCAGGATAATGATCGTTTGCTGCCGCGAAATGTTGGCTTTAAAGCGTTTGAGAATGCTATCGCGCTGGATATCGCTATGGGTGGTTCCACCAATACTATTCTGCACCTGCTGGCGATTGCTCAGGAAGCGGAGATCGACTTCACCATGAAGGATATCGATCGTATGTCCCGTGAAGTACCTCAGCTGTGTAAGGTGGCACCAAATACCCAGCAGTACCATATCGAAGATGTACATCGTGCCGGCGGTATTATGGGGATTCTGGGTGAACTGGATCGTGCCGGTAAACTGCATACTGACGTGCCAACGGTACACTCTGTGGATATGAAGGCTGCTCTGGATGAGTGGGATATTATGCGCAGCCCGTCAGAAGCGGTGATGGAATTCTATAAAGCAGGTCCTGCAGGTATACCAACGCAAATCGCATTCA
Source organism: Oceanospirillum sediminis (assembly GCF_014164585.1). GTDB lineage: Bacteria > Pseudomonadota > Gammaproteobacteria > Pseudomonadales > Halomonadaceae > Oceanospirillum > Oceanospirillum sediminis. The sequence continues at coordinate 61,230 of NZ_JACJFM010000019.1, forward strand.
GTCAGGCAACACGCTGGCCGACACTGGACGGTGATCGTGCTAATGGTTGTATTCGTTCTCTGGAAAATGCTTTCTCTCTGGAAGGTGGCCTTGCAGTACTGCACGGTAATATTGCGCTGGACGGTTGTGTGGTGAAATCCGCCGGTGTCGATGAATCCATTCTGGTGTTTGAAGGCCCGGCTCATATTACAGAGTCTCAGGATGAAGCAGTCGCTAATATTCTGGATGATAAAGTAAAAGCCGGTGATGTGGTCATTGTGCGTTATGAAGGCCCACAAGGTGGCCCTGGTATGCAGGAAATGTTATACCCAACGTCTTATATTAAGTCCAAAGGTTTGGGTAAGGCGTGTGCGCTGCTGACCGATGGTCGCTTCTCTGGCGGTACTTCTGGCCTGTCTATCGGTCATGTTTCACCAGAAGCCGCTGCCGGTGGTGCTATTGGTCTGGTGCGTAACGGTGATATTATCCGTATTGATATTCCAAACCGTACCATTGATGTCCTGCTGTCAGACGAAGAACTGGAAGCTCGTCGAGTTGAGCAAGACAAACTGGGCTGGAAACCGGCTCAAGAGCGCCCTCGCAAAGTATCTGCTGCGCTTAAAGCATACGCTAAACTGGCTACTTCTGCGGATAAAGGCGCGGTCAGAGATCTGTCTAAGCTGGATTAATCTATAGCAGTCAGGACAGTGGTACGATCACTGTCCTGTCTTTCCGGATATTATCGGTAGTGTGCTGCTGATCTGGCTACCAGTTATATAATTGATAGCTTATAGATATAATAAAGCCCCTGCTATTTCGGATAGCAGGGGCTTTATTATTTTGAGCTGAGGAAAATAATCTTATTTGCTGAACTCGTAAGCCAGGCCATTACTACCCATCGCTCTATAGCTGCCATCACGGGTAAAGGCAACATCCATAATACTGACGCCTGATGGTTTCCATTTATCCCGTTTAGACCCTTCCCAGCCTGCTGTTTGCTGTTGAGTGCTGAGATCCCAGAGTTTTATCTTGCCTGTACTGGTTCCGGTCAGCAGTTCGTTCTGCTGTGGAGCAAAGCGTGCTGCAGTATACGTGGATGAGGCGACTTCAACTCCCCGGTTGATATCCATATTCATAGCAATTTTGCCACTGTTCAGGTCAACCAGAACCCCGGAACCACCCTGAGCGCCGCTGAAGGCATAGGCTGCACCGGGAGATAAGGCAACAGACCTTACCTGATTTTCATGGGACCATTGACCTTTGATTTCACCATCTGGCAGGCTCCAGATATATACTGAACCCGTTCTGGTTCCTGCAATCGCCAGACGGTTATCACCGCTGATAGCGACTGCTGTGACCTGGTCATCAACAGAGAAATTTCTGACACCCTGACCCTGGCTGGTACTGATCAGTACTGCTGTACTGTTATCCATCCCGGCAATCAGATAGCTGCCATCATCAGAGATCGCCAGGCTACGAACATCATCAGGCAGAGCCCAGAAGTTAGCTGGTTTTCCTGATGTTGCATCCCATAACGTCAGCCTGTCCTGTTCTGCCGTGGCGCCATAGCGTCCATTACCGGCAACTGCGACCTGGCTGAATAAAGAATACTCACCGGCTTTATGATTCCAGTTATAAATACGTTCCTTCTGTGGCAGCTGCCAGAAGCTGCCGCCGTGATTAATCGACGCAATCACTGCGGCAGAGCCATCTGTGTTCAGGGCTGCATCGAAAGCTCCTTTTACCGCCAGTTCCCAGGTATTATTTGGCGGAGTCTGATCAATACAGCCTGTAACAGCTCCCAGAGCAGTCAGTAAAAGAGCAGACGTGATCGTTTTCCTTACGGGGATCATATATCAATCAATTCCTGATGCGCGTTGTGCAGGGTTTCTATTAACAGATCTTCATGCTGGAAGCGGTCAGCGAGCTGTTCACCCAGGACGGAAAGCCTGGCTGACAATGTTTGCTGATCCATTTGTGACAGATCCTTATCATCAAAGGCTTCATGAAAATCAAGAATAGCATCGGTACTGACCTGTATCATTGGCAGTACCCGGTTACTAAGCTCTATCGCTTTATCATCACAGAAGGCCTCTGCTTCACGATACAACTGTTCAAAAATTTCAAAATGACCTGCAGAAGTGTAATCCACCATAATCTCGCACAGCTCATGAACCTTGCTTGATTTTGGCATTCCACCTTCTGAGATCTGCTTAACCAGATCAGTGTACAGCACCAGTAATTGCTGACGTTCCTGTAACCACTTATCAACCAGATCGTGTACGCCACTCCAGCGTTCACGGGCATTTTTACAACCTTCCAGCATGGTGTGACCTCCTGCATTTCTGAGGGGAGGAGCCTGGCTCCTCTGTCCTCTTTAGCATACGGTAGCCCTTAAATATTGTCACCTGTTAATCTATATTACGGCGGGCGCTGATCAGGCTTATAGCTGCAAGCCCCAGATATGCAAATAATGTCCACCACGGAATAGATAATCCCATGAAAGTCCATGATACTTCTGCACATTCTCCACTGCCCTGCAGGACTTTACTGATAACATCAGTATAGGGCAGAACTTCTATCATGTAGTCCAGGCCCGGACCACAGGACGGCACTTCGCTGGGAGGCAGGTTCTGTAGCCAGATATGACGTAAGGCCAGACCGATACCGGCAAACAGAGAAATCAGAGTCAGGCCGTTGTATACAGTACGGCCGCTGCCTGAAGGGTTATGCAGGGCTGCAATCAGAAAGAACAGACCAGCAGCCATGAAACTGATGCGCTGAAAAATACATAACGGGCAGGGTTCCATCTCAAATACATGCTGCATGATCAGTGCTGAAATAATCAATACAGCACATGCGGCAAAGCCTGCCAGGTTCAGCACTCGGTAATTCAGGGGCATCCTTTTTTCCTCGGATAAAATAAAAAAGTAAGCATATTATATGGCGGGCATACATTGGAAAAAATCTGCAGCCGCCATACAATGACATAAAAGCGTACAGGTTCAGATATTTTTTTCCCCGTCTGGTTCCCTGAAGCGAATGGAATGATAATTAAGTGGAGAGCTGTGTGTGATTAAACTATTCAAACAAGGGATAATGGCCACTCTGATCGCCCTGTTGGCAATTGCTCCGGTTCGGGCTGAAGATCCGCCGCCGGCAGGACCTTCGGTGACTTATACCGAAATGAGACCTGCGTTTGTTGTTAACTATGGTGGTCCGGGGCGTCTGAAGTATCTGAAAGCAGATATTACTCTGGTGACCAGCTCTTCTGATGCTACAGAGGCGGCTGAGCATCATATGCCTCTGATACGCAATACTCTGGTGACTCTGCTGAGCAGCCAGACGGATGAAGCGGTTACTACACCGGTAGGTCAGGAGCAGATGCGTCAGGATGCAACTCAGGCGGTAAAAGAGCTGTTCCAGCAGGAAGTAGGGCATCCGGTGATTGATGACCTGCTGTTCCTGAACTTTATCTATCAGAAGTAATTATCTGCTGTAAGAATAAATTGACTGAACGGCCTGTGCAGGTGTTTCACTTTTCAGGCCGATCAGACAGATAGACAGAAAAAAATCCCTGTAACAATTTATGTTGCAGGGATTTTTTTGTTTGTACTTTCAGACCCCGTTAACTGTGCTGTTTTTGTGCGGCCATATACTCTTCCAGGAACTGGTCAAAGCTGATGTTGTCAGCTTGTTCTATATCCTTTTGTTGCTGAATAGATGAGTCTGTCAGCTGACTGAATAATGCATTACGTGCTTTGTTTATCTGTTCCTGTTTCAGTTCCCTGGCCTGTTGCCGTGCCAGCTCCAGAGAAAATTGCGTAAAGCTGCCTGCTTTTCTGACTCCGGCCAGCACCTGAGCCGAGGGCGTTTTCTCAGGCTGATCAATACTCTGGCGATAAACTTCCAGAGCCTGCTGATGTTCAGGGTTATCCAGTCCCTGATCCAGTAACTGCGCTACCGGGATAAGCTGGTCAAACAGCTGATGGCTCCAGTCTTCACGGCTGATAGCACCATCTGGCGTATTCAGCATCAGACCGGGTTTACGGCCTTCGTTCACAATGGCACTGTGATTATCTTCCAGCATCAGGCACTCATCATCAGGAATCTGAGGACTGTTTTCCAGCAGGCAGAATACCAGGAAGGTATCTACAAAGCGTGCCTGGGTTTTATTCAGGCCAGTGCTTTCAAATGGATTAAGATCAATACAGCGGACCTCAATATACTCGACGCCTCGCTCGGTCAGAGCCTGAGAAGGGCGTTCCCCTGAGCGGGCGACTCGCTTAGGACGGATATCACTGTAATATTCATTTTCAATCTGCAGAATATTGGTATTCAGCTGGCGATATTCGTTGTCTGCTTTAACACCGATGGCCTCATAATCCGCATGAGGTGTATTGATGGCGTGAGTCAGCGTTGTGACGTAATTTTCCAGTGAGTTAAAGCAGATTTTCAGGCTGGCCTGTACATTGTTCTGATAGCCCAGGCCGCTCATGCGCAGCGAAGTGGCATAAGGCAGATAGAAGGTATCATCATCCAGTTTTTCAAGAGGATGTTCTCTGTCTTCAACAAAGCTCTTGTCAACGGTTGGGGACGCACCGAACAGGTACAGCAATAACCAGCTGTAACGTCTGAAGTTACGAATCAGGGCAAAATATTGCTCTGACATAAAATCCTGCATTGGCTGGTCATTTTTCTGCAGATGCTGCAGGGCAGGCCAGAGTTGCTCAGGCATAGAAAAATTATAGTGCAGACCGGCAATCGACTGCATGATGCGGCCATAACGCCAGGACAAACCCTGGCGGTAGACGGATTTCATGGTACCTGAATTGGATGTGCCATACTGAGCAATAGGAATACTGTCATTGCCATGTAACCGGCAAGGCATACTGGCAGGCCAGATCAGCTCTTCATCCATATTCTGATAGCTGAAACGATGCAGGTCTTTCAGGAAATCCAGCGTATCGTCCAGACGTGTTGAGACAGGGGTAATAAATTCCAGTAATGCTTCGGAATAGTCCGTCGTAATATGGGGATGAGTCAGTGTCGAACCCAGGCGCTCGGGGTGAGGGCTCTGAGCCAGTTCTGCATCCGGAGTAATGCGCAGACCTTCTTTTTCCAGACCTCGCTGAATCTGGGTAAATAGGCCGCTCTGGGCTAAGGGCTGCAGAAACTGCAGACGGTCTTGAATGGTAACTGACAAGTGGTATCCCCTATCGATAACTACCGAACCCGGTGAAATTTAAAAGCCTGATCAGCCAATATTGGGGCGGCAGACCAGGCTTCAAGGTCTGGTTTTCAGTTTAGCTGCTACATTGTGTTCAGGTAGCACTGAAACCCTTTATTGTCACTCAGGCTTAACTGTATGTTGATGCGTAATTGCGACAATTATTTACGTTTTTTCTGCTGAGCCTGAGCCAGTAGCATGCCCAGAGTGCCCATCTGCCCACTATCCTGAGGTTTACTCTGGTAGCTGTTTTGTCCCTGATTGCGGCCGCCTTTTCCACGGCTACCCCGGTTACGTTTATTGTCGTCTCCGGTGCTGGCTCCACGGCCACTTTGTGCTTCAGGTTCATCATTAAGACGCATGGACAGGGCAATCCGGCGACGCTGTTGATCTACATCGATCACTTTAACTTTGACGATATCTCCGGCTTTTACTACGGTACGCGGATCTTCGACAAATTTATCGGACAGCGCTGAGATATGCACCAGACCATCCTGGTGCACACCGACATCCACAAAAGCACCAAAATTAGTCACATTGGTCACTGAACCTTCCAGGGTCATGCCTGGTTTCAGGTCACTGATCTCCTCAACACCTTCCATGAATTCTGCTGCTTTGAACTCAGGACGCGGGTCCCGGCCTGGTTTATCCAGCTCCTGCAGGATGTCAGTCACCGTTGGTAAACCAAAATGCTCATCGGTATAGCTAGCAGGATTCAGTCCTTTCAGGAACTGACTATCGCCAATCAGACTGTCCAGAGGGCGATCGCTGGCCTGAGCAATTTTCTTCACTACAGGATACGCTTCCGGGTGCACAGCGGATGCATCCAGAGGGTTTTTTCCATTCATGACCCGTAAAAAACCGGCACACTGCTCAAAGGTTTTTGGGCCCAGACGAGGTACATCCTTAAGTGCCGTACGGGAATCAAAGGCACCATTCTGGTCACGGAAGCTGATAATATTCTGGGCCAGGGTGGCATTCAGGCCGGATACCCGGTTCAGGAGGGCAACGGATGCTGTGTTTACATCAACACCGACAGCATTTACACAATCTTCTACCACGGCATCCAGACTGCGGGCCAGTTGGGTCTGAGAAACGTCATGCTGATACTGACCTACACCGATAGATTTAGGGTCAATTTTCACCAGCTCAGCCAGAGGGTCTTGCAGACGACGGGCAATAGACACTGCTCCCCGGAAGCTGACATCCAGATCCGGAAACTCTTTTGCTGCCAGTTCAGAGGCAGAATAAACTGATGCACCGGCTTCACTGACCATAATCTTGGTGACTTTATGATCGCTGATCAGTTTGACCAGTTCGGCAGCCAGCTTATCGGTTTCACGGGATGCGGTGCCGTTACCGATACTGATCAGATCAACTTTGTGTTTCTGAACCAGTTTCGTAAGCACAGCCAGCGATTCATTCCATTGATTGCGGGGTGCGTGAGGGAAGACCGTGGTGTAGTCCAGTAGTTTACCGGTGGAGTCGACGACCGCCACTTTTACTCCGGTACGCAGACCTGGGTCCAGACCCAGAGTAGCCCTGGGGCCGGCTGGTGCTGCCAGCAGCAGATCCTTCAGGTTACTGGCGAAAACCTTAATGGCTTCACCTTCGGCATCCTCACGCAGATTACCCATCAGTTCGGTTTCAATGTGCGTCAGCAGTTTTACCCGCCAGGTCCAGCGTACCACTTCTTTCAGCCAGCTATCGGCAGCACGTCCCTGATCCCGGATATCAAAATGAGCGGCGATCTTTTCTTCGCAAGGATGTACTTTGAGTTCTTCGCTGCCCGGCAGGGTGATACTCAGCTGCAGAACACCTTCGTTACGCCCACGAAACATGGCCAGAGCCCGGTGTGATGGTGCACTCTTTACTGCTTCGTTGTGTTCAAAATAATCACTGAATTTTTCACCGGCACTTTCCTGACCTGTGACAACGCGAGACTGAAGTTCTCCCTGATTCCACAGGTAATTTCTGAGTAGCGCCAGCAGCTCGGCATCTTCACTGAAGCGCTCCATCAGGATCTGTTTAGCACCATCCAGAGCCGCTTTTTCATCATGGATATTATGATCCGGGTTCAGAAAGGCGCCAGCAGTCGCCAGAGGATCAAGTTCTGGATCGGTAAACAGCTGCTCTGCCAGAGGCTCCAGGCCTGCTTCTCGGGCGGTCTGAGCTTTGGTGCGACGCTTTGGTTTATAAGGCAGATACAGATCTTCCAGGCGGGTTTTGGTATCTGCGGTCAGAATATCCTGCTTCAGTTCATCCGTCAGTTTGCCCTGTTCTTCAATGCTGTTCAGTACCGTTGCACGGCGATCTTCCAGCTCTCTCAGATAGCGCAGACGTTCTTCCAGATTACGCAGCTGGGTATCATCCAGACCACCGGTGACTTCTTTACGATAACGAGCAATAAAGGGAACGGTCGCTCCCTCATCCAGCAGGGCTACCGCTGCACTCACCTGAGTACCTTTTACGTTCAGCTCGTCAGCAATACGCTGGGCAATCTGTTCCATGGAGCGTGTTCTCTCAGCTTATTATCAAAGGACTGATCACTGCTGCAGAGCACTCTGCCAGCATGCGGCCAGTCAAACAAAATAACGACAGCCTGTGAAAAAAATAATAGGCCTGTTTTTTTATACAGTGTGCTGCTTTATACCGGAAAAAAAGGATACAGGCAAAGTACAGAGCCTCAGGTCTGTCATCGGAATATCAGAGCAAGCGGGCTATGTTATAGTGAACTTGAGCCACTGAAAATCGAGAAATTACTGCGAATGGTAATGTTTTTTTGCAAAAATTATTTTTCAGACCGTCATTGTCCCGGATGTAAGCAGGAATAACAGCAAGATAAGCTTATCGGTTATTCAGGCTGCTTACAGAAGAGAGCGTTCTGGTTAATCCAGGATAATATGGGGCAGGAAGCGTGAGGTATCCTGAGTAATCAGGCTGGCATCTTCTCTGATTGAAATACCCGCAGGCTGATCATTTACCAGCCATGAACCAATTAAAGTATAGTGTTTATCAAAAGCAGGCAGCGGGTGATAGGCCTGGTAGATATAACCTTCTTCACCATAAGGGCCATCGCTCTGATGTAATATCTGGTTGCCCTGCATGACGGATATATTGGCCCCTTCTCTGGAAAAAATCGGTTTTCTGACCAGGCGCCCTGAATAATCTGAAGGCAACTCATCTTCAAACCAGGCGGGCAGCAGATTAGGGTGACCCGGAAACATCTTCCAGAGTACAGGCAGTAAAGCTTTATTAGACAGAATGCTTTTCCAGATCGGCTCCAGATAATTGACCGGGCAATGATGCAGGTGCTGGCCATAGCTCTCCCGCAGCATAAACTCCCAGGGATAGAGTTTGAATAACCAGCGTATTTCGTGATTCTCAGCGTCTGTAAATACTGGCTGTCCCTGAGAATCTTCGCCGTACCCGATATCTTCTACAAAAACCTTCCGGGTTGTTATGCCAGCCGCTTCAGCGCAATCCTGCAAATAAGTAATGGTACCAAGATCTTCCTCGGTGTCTTTGCAGCAGCTCAGATGCAGAGTCTGTCCGGGATAATGCTTTTTCAGCTCAGCAAAGCGCTGAATCAACTTTTCCTGCAAGGACGTAAACTGATCGGAGCGATGTGGCAGAACACTTCTGTCAACCTGTTGTTCCAGCCATAACCAGCTCCAGAAACCGCTCTCGTACAAGGAGGTGGGGGTGTCGGCATTATTTTCCAGTAGCTTTGCCGGGGAGCGGCCGTCGTAAGAAAAGTCGAGGCGGGAATACAGGCTGGGTTCGCGTTGCAGCCATGAGCGCCGGATCAGATCCCGGAAATAATCCGGAATCTGGAATTTATCCAGCAGTTCGTCACTTCTGACCACATGATCAACCACCTGGAGACACATCTGATGGAGTTCTGCGGTTGGATCTTCCAGATCATCTTCAATCTGTCGTAATGAGAACTGGTAATAAGCACTTTCATCCCAGTAAGGCTCACCATCCAGGGTATGAAATTTAAAACCGTATTCAATAGCCGTTTGTTTCCAGTCCTTGCGTTCGGTAACAGGTATTCTCAGCATGATGATCCTTCCTGTTGTTCAGCTTCCAGACGATGAGCGGAATGAAGACACCCGTGACCCGAAGCCGCCTCGTGACAGGGTACGAGTTGATGTCGGGGCTTTAAAGTTATCTTTATAGACATTCACGCTATAAGAGGTTTTACCTATAGAACCATAACGATGGCCTTTGGCATTGTAATACCCCTTTTTATTGCGTCCATGACTGATATACAAGGGTGATGAATAGTGGCAGTAATCATCGGACAGATAGCCTTCTTCATAGCAATCATCGTCATCATCCATGGCCAGTGCAAAAGCCTGCATGGAAGGCATAAAACGCTCTTCGCCATTTTCCTCCGGCGCCGGGATACAGTGCTGAAATTCTTCTGAACAATCGGCATAACTTTGATATTTCGGCGCAAATTTTGCCGTAAAACTCAGCGCCTTCTGGTAAGCCGCAGCACAGAAGCTTTCCTGTCCCGCATTTTCACGGTTGCATTGCTCAAGGCTCTGATAAATTTTTGCTTCCAGAGGATCATCTCCGCAAGCAGAAAGCAATAATCCACTCCCTGTAATGACCAGCCATGAATTCAGCTGTCGGAAGGTAACTGATTGTTTGCGCATCCTTTTCAGATCGATATTTCGGGAGCGTTTCATATCCTTTACTCCTTATAGATCAATATGTCATACACGCGGCATTCAGTATGCCTATTGATACCGATGTCAGACAAAGCATAATGCCGGCAGGGGCTTCATCCTGCTCTATGCGCTCAACGATGCGAGGCATAAAACCAAAACGGATGATGGCGAAAGCAATGAGCTGGGCAATCAGAGCCACAATCGCCCAGATAATAAAATCAGCCAGGCCAACAGAGTTTGATGCAGCACTGGCCAGTGCAATAGAGAAACCAAGAATAGCTCCTCCGAAGGCCCAGGCTGCTGCCGTATTCTGTTTTTCTTTAATCAGGTACCATTCATCATGAGGCGTAATGCGGGTATAGATGAGTTTAAAAGCAAGCAGAGCTGCCAGGCTCAGAGTAAAGTAGACGGCAAAATCAAACAGGCCAGACAGAGAAGCAGTAACGATATCCATATGGTCACCCATGGCAGACAGGTCAGTCGGAATTCAGCGTTCTATCATACTGACTGCCGGGCAAATGGCTAGCTTGTTTCCTGTATTGATTTGCCAGGTCATGCGCTCTGATGGGAAACAGGGGGGAACAGGCGCACAGGCGAAGAATGTACAGGGAGAGATATTGTGAATTCAGCACCGCCAGTGTCACGATTCTCTGCCCGGATACCGCCCTGATGCATCTCTGCGATACTTCGACAAATCGGTAACCCCATGCCTAGCGCAGAATGCTTTGTAGTGAACTGCGTACTGAAGACCCGGTCCGTGCATTCAAGTCCGGGACCATTATCCTGTACCCGGATAATATAGTGTTTACCGGTTGCTGACAGGGTCAGGTGGACTGCAGGGCTGGGGGTGTGATGATCTGATAAGGCTTCAACTGCATTACCAATCAGGTTCACCAGCATCTGTTTCAGCTGAATGTCATTGCCGATAATGACAGCCTGATCCTGATGGCAGGAAAAGATCAGATCAATATTATTTCTCCGGGCATTAAACAGGCACAGCTGAATACTTTCCCGGATAATAATCTGCAGATCTATCGGTTGTTGCGGATAATCCTGCTGGTCCAGCTGGCACCGGGTCTGACGGACAATATCTGAAGCCATTTCGGCCTGATGTATCAGATGATACAGGGTTTCATTCAGTTTCTGAGGATTAATGTGCTGACGGCGACTGAAATTGATGGCTGCTCTGGCGTAATTTTTAATAGCTGCCAGCGGCTGATTCATCTCATGAGCGATGGTGGTCGCAACCTCCGCCATTGCCATCTGATTTTGTCTGAGTTGTAGCAGTTGTTCTGTTTCTTCAGACAGACGTTCTGCTCTGTGTTCAGAGTTCTGCTTCTGTATATAAAATCGCCAGGCCGCGATAGAAGCCAGCAGAGTGATCAACCCGGACCATACCAGGCTATGTATGATGACTCCCGGAATGGCTGCCTGCTGTTCTCTGAACATAAAACCATCCAGAGAGAAATTATCCGGTAATAAACCTGCACTCTGAAAGATACCGGCGATACGCTGCCAGCGTTGCAGGCTCATATAACCCGGATCAATATAACTGGCTGCAATCAGATCTGTTGTAGCCTGGGCTTCTGCATTCAGATAAAAAGAATCCAGTTCAGGTGCATATTTTTCCATGATCAGAGAGATCATTGTATTACGATTCTGCAGAGCATAGCGCCAGCCTTTCAGTAATGCATTGCGCATGGCAATAACCTTCTCCGGATGCTGATTAGCGTAGCTTTCTGATGTGAACAGGGTATCGCCGTAAAAATCCAGTCCGATATCACGGGGTGAAAAAATCTGATAAGGAATACCGGCACGATTCGCAGCATAAGGATCGTCAGACATAAAAGCGGTCATTGCATCTGCCTGATACAGAGTATCTTTATCCAGAGCTGATACCTGGCCTGTATGAGGAGTCAGATTAATAGTATTGATATTGACTCCGGCCAGAATCAGATAAGCCAGCAGCTCTGCACTGTGTGGCTCAGCCATCAGAGTACGATGTTCAAGGTTTTTGACGGACTGGATGGCATCATCTCTGCGCGCAATTATGACAGAGGGAGAGTGCTGAAAGACAGATGCGACAGCAACAACCGGATAACCCTGTTGGCGTTCCAGTAACAGGGTGGAGTTACCTACTCCGAATTCTGCTTCACCATTGGCTACAATATAGGCGGGGGTGATATCCCGGCTACCGGGCATCAGTTCAACATGGAGACCTTCTGCTTTAAAGTATCCCTGATTAATAGCCGCGTAGAAACCGGCAAACTGAAATTTATGGTGCCATTTCAACTGTACCCGAACGACAGGCAGTTTATTGGCTTGTATCTGTGAGGCGGGGAAGGATATCAGGTGCAAGGTAATCAGCAGACAGAGCCATGACTTCACGCGGCGCATGATTTTCCTCCTGCTGTAAGATCTTTTTGCTGGAAATGACGCTGCTCAGTAAGTCGCAATCCCTGAAGTATGGAGAGACTTTCTTTTCAGGCTGTTATCAGCATAGAGGCTTTAATCAGAATAGAAACTATGGATATCCCTGGTTTATCTAATGAGTATTGTGGACCACCCCTGGGTTATATATCTGTCGGTCGGCGTCGTTTGGGGCAGAGCAGAAGCAGGTCTGCATTTTTTTTGATGCGTTTACGCCGGTATTCTATCTCAGCCTGTAAAGTGATAAATGTAGTGAAAAGCTCGTTATACAGACTGGATGGGTATTTCTGCTCCTGATAACTCATGATGCACCTTAATATGTATATTTTTGACAGCTTAATAGTAGATCTGAATAGTCATCGATGTCACCAGGGTTATCCCGAGTTTTTACTTTAAAATAGTAACGAATTGTTTCTTTAGCCGCCTGGTGATGTAAGCAGAGGCTGACAGATAGCGTCGTATATATGGCGGCAGGCAGTGTTAACGGTTCTGGATACTTTGTACCAGTTCGTCTGGCAAAGCCCCACACAGGTAATGGCATACCAGAGCTTCCAGTTGTCCACTCTGTTCCAGCTGAGTGATTGTACGATTGATGGGGGCGAGCAGATCTTTTCTTTTCTGATGTATCCGAAGAGAAACCGGGCTGCTGGCATAAGGCAGAGAGATAATATAATTCAGTTGCTCGCTGCTTTGATAAAACAGTGCGGTTGCTTCTTTCATCAGACCGATATCATTCCAGCCTCTGTGCACCCTTTGCGCTATCTGCCATTGATTACTGAAATCTTCACGAATCAGGGTGTCTGGTACTGAAGTCCCTCTGACAGTGGCGACTCTGCGCCCTTTAAGATCTTTGAGGATAAAAACCGGGAAAGATAATTCAGGCCGATAAATAATGACTTCGTTCACAATGCCAAACGGGCGACTGAACAGGGATGCCTGCTGCAGTGGGTAATCTTCTGACTGGTCTGCAATCACACCGGCTTCTATATCGATATATCCCTGTTCAAAATAAAGTTTAAGTCTGGCCTGTGATAGAGGGACAAACTCCAGTGTAAGAGACAGATGATCGGCTATAAGGCGTAGGGTGTCTGCGTAAATTCCCTGAAAGCGCCCTTCGCTGTCCTGCCAGAAAAACGGAATGACATCCGGTTGAGGGACTCCGACTCTGATTATATCAGTCTGATCTCTGTTTTGTTCTACAGTCGGTTCACTGCCATACAGTGACTTCACCTGCAGGAACAGGATTAGCAGGCAGGTCTGAATCACTGCTGAAGCCAGTGTTGGTAAGATCGCTTTACTGACTGCTGTACCGTCCGTTAAATAAGTGCTTCTGGCACGAATAGACATATTTTATAATTCACTTCTGCTGCTTTTTCAGGGCGGATGATGACTAAGCTATAAGTACATCCATGCCATTGGTTATCTCGTCAGACTGACGTCTGAACCCCTGGCGTTTCTATATCCGGAAAATCATTCAGCATGTCAGATACTGCCGCAGGATCGCCTGATTCCAATCATTATAATGATGGCACACGCCCTCAGGGTGAAACCGCTTCTGCCCGTTTACTGGAGCCGGCATTACAACTGGTCAGACACTATCCTATGAACCAGTCCCAGGCACTCATTTCTGATTCTGATCCTCAGGTGGTGACTCGTTCTGATTTACGCCAGTATATTCTGGATTGCGTCGGGCTGACAGAGCAGGACTTTACCCGGCCCGATGCCCGTTTTCCGGCAGAACGCTTTATTCAGGTGCTGGATGCTCTGAGTCAGGCCACTGGTAATGAACGTATTGTGCTGAATCTGGCAGAAGCAACCCAGCCCAGAATGCTGGGATCTATTGGCTTTCTGATGACAACAGCACCCACACTGGATCAGGCTTTTTCATCTCTGGCGGACTATCTGTCTTTGCTGTTTGAAGGACTGGAGCTGGTGATTGATCAGGATGATGATCTGATTTTACTGACGCTGGATGCATCCGGACAACCCGCGAGGGTCATCGAGTATTTTACTGCTTGTCTGCTGAACTGGCCGCGTTGGTTAATTGGTTATCAGTTGCCTGTCATAGAGGTCTGCCTGATTAACCCTGCCCCGGATTATGAAACGGATTACCAGCGCTTTTTTGCTGCAGAGGTGGTGTTTAATGCCTCCTGCAATCGTCTGACTGTCCAGACGAAACACTGGCATAAAGTCTGTCAGGAAGCGAATGCAGAGATGTACCAATTACATCAGGAGTTTGCGGATGCGCTCCTGAGTAAGCAGGGGCAGAAGTCAGCGTTAAATGCCCGAATTCGTGGACTTATCCGGCAGAAGCTGATGGAACAGGGAGAGTCCGTTCGTCGTGAAGAGATTGCTGCTGCCATAGGCATGAGTCTCAGAACATTGCAGCGCAAACTGGGAGAAACCGGCACCAATTTTCAACAGATCTATGATCAGACCCGTAAAGCGTTTTGTCTGCAGCTGGTGGAGAGAGATCAGCTCAGTTTCGGAGAGATCGCTTTTCAGCTGGGCTTTTCTAACCAATCCGCATTTCAGAAAGCCTTTAAACGTTGGTTTGCGATGCCCCCCAGCCATTACCGCAGACAATTGAAACCGATCTCTGCGGATAACCGGGTTGTGCCGGAAAATAATTATGATGATGTCAGGGCTGACCTGTCAGAGTTATTAGCTCAACTGGATAATCTGGTGTCTGGGTTTAATCAGTTCTGTCAGGAGATGCTGAAACGGGCTGCTGTTGCCGGGGAGCGTTTTGATTTGCACATTCTGGCAGAACAAACCGGTAATCCGCTGGCGCGTCTGGTGGTTAATCTGTGGCCGGCCGAACAGAATGGGCTGATTACTCTGGAACAGAAAAAGCATGATCAGGTGTTTTTCTGTTTTAACGATGCTTCGCTGCGCAGTGCCTTATATCAAAGGCTGGATGAAGCGACGAAATATCTGTACCACCTCGAGTGGGGGAAGAGCCTGTTTGATCGTTTGCCACCTGTCCCTGCTCTGGATAATCTGGCTGAAGCCCTGTTTCATCTTAATAGAGGTTTTCAGGCGCATACTGATGCAGGCCCGATCCGTGAACGAGATAGTAAAGAGATTAAAACAGAGAGGGCGGTCGATACTGACAGCCAGCCTGTTTTCTGGCTGGAGATATCCACAGCCTCATTCCGGACGCGTTTATTTCAGCTGAACTCTTTGGCTGCACTCAGATGTCAGCAGCAGCAGAATTTTGATCAGGCCAGCCGGTATCTGACACAAGCCGGACGTTATCTGACGCAAGAAACAGTGCTGCCCTATTCCGACAACTCGGATACGGTAGCTGAACTGGATGTATCGGCACTGAAGAAGCAGTTGCTGTTACAGAAAGCGGAGTTAAAACTCTCTGCCGGGCAGCCAGATAATGCTGAGCTTTGCCTGCAACAGTTATCTGATGCGTTTACCGTGCTTACAGCAGAAGAACAGCTGCAAAGCCGTTTAATTCTGAGTCGGGTTTTTCAGTTCCGGGGCTGGCAGGATAAGGCGCTTGAGTTGCTGTTGCTTCATCTGGAACATCTGGAACTGGCGCTGCCGGATCAGCAGACGCATCAGCTCTCTTTTCTGTTATCCCGTTTACAACAGATTTGTGTCCGGGAATACCTGATTGATGACATGGTTGGGGCGCATGTCTCAGCCGGACCACTTTCAGGCAGACAGGCATCGCAAGACCATGAATCTGTGCCGGATCATGCCGATGCAGTCGCTGATATCCACCATCCTGAAACACCGGCTTCTATCCGACTGCTGACTTTACAGCTATTACAGCAGGTCAGTTTACTGGCTCGTCAGCAAGGGCAGCCTTTGCTGACCGCGTGTGCGATTAGCCGTATGACAGAGATGTGTCTGAATGATAATAGTGAAGATACTCAGCGTTTCCGGTCATTTACATTTATCAGTTACGCCTGGGTCGCCAGCTGGTTCTGCGCTGATTTCAGAATTGCCCGACATTTTTCCGGACACTATCAGCAATATGGACCTGCAGATAATGCTGAAGAGATTAGTGCAGATCTGGTGTTTAACAGTCTGGTTGGGCACTGGTTTTATCCTGTCAGACAAATTATCCACAACATTCAGCAGATTCGTCAGTTAACCCGGCAGCAGGGTTATGGCCTTAAATTCAGCGAGAGTTGTTTACTGGACTGCCAGTTATCTCTGTTCTCGACCAGAACATTACCGGAACAGTTGCAGTTTGTCCGGAAAACCAAAGAGCAGCTGGAGCAGCGTCAGCAACATTTTCGCGCTGATCAGATACAGCAATCTTCTGTTGTTTTACTGGAAGTACTGGCTGGCACACGTAGCATACCGGATCAGCCTGTTTATTCTGATGGCTGGCAGGCCTCTGCTCTGATTATGGGGGCTTTCTGGTCTGATAAGCAGGCTCTCTGGCCTGAACTTTATTGCTGGGAAGCCCGGCTGGATAATGAGTTACCCGGTTATTTTGTGCTGAGCGAAATTGTTTTTTGTACTGCGATGATGCGACTTATTTTGTCGCAGAATGAGCAGCAGCTCAGTCGCCGTCGACAGAGGGTTATTGAACAGCAGGAGTCTCGTCTGGAGATCTGGGCTCAACATTGCTCCGATAATTTCTCTGCTCGCTTACGGCTTATCCAGGCAGAAAAAGCCCGTATTCTGGATCAGCCACCAGAGTCTCTGTATGAACAGGCCATCGCTGGTTTTGAACAGATCGGCTGGCCGCTGCATCAGGCGTTGTCCTTTGAGCGTTATGGTGCTTATCTTATGAATAAACAGCTGACAGTGCTGGCGCGTTTCTGTCTTGAAAAAGCACGGCGTATTTATCTGCATCAGGGAATGCTACCCAGAGCGAAACAACTGGAACATGATCTGGCTTTGCTGGCAAAATAGAGCGGTATCAATTTCAATAACAATATTCTGACGATAGCATCGCATTCCCCTATGACGCCCTGGAAAATACTGGTTGTTGATGACGAAGAAGGCATTCATGGCATTACGCGCATGATCTTTCGGGACTATGAGTTTGAGCAGCGCCCGATAGAGCTGATCAGTGCCATGAGTGGCAAAGAGGCCAGGGCACAGTTGCAGCAACACCCGGATATTGTACTGGTGTTACTGGATGTCGTGATGGAAACCGAAAATGAAGGTTTGCAGCTGGTCGATTACATCCGAAATGATCTGGTTAATAAGGATATGCGAATTATCCTGCGTACCGGGCATCCCGGATATGCACCAGAGGCTCAGGTTATTATCCAGTACGATATCAATGACTATCTCAGCAAAGCTGAATTGTCTGCTTCACGGCTACTGACATCTGTGGTTGTCGCGCTGCGTTCCTGGCGGGATATCCGGCAGGCCCATGAAGCTGCCCCGTTACAGGAAGATGAGTCTCAGCAGGTTGAACTGATGCAGGCTCTTGCAGTACAGGTGCAGCAGCAACTCTCTCCTGTATTACGCAACAGCCAGCGCTTAATGCAACTGGATCTGAATCCTGTCGCCCGTGATCTGATTGCCACGCTGCATAGTCAGCATCTGCGACTGGATCATACTATTGCGCTGCTGAATTCAACGGTGCCGGTGTCATCCAGCCAGGTATCCTCTCCGCAACAATGTCTGGATCAGTTACTGCAAATTTTTCTGCCACAGAGTCGGGCAGAAGGCTGGTTAATTGATTATCGGATCGACTCATCTGTCCCTGAAACCCTGCCTCTGGCAACAGAGCACCTTATGTCGGTACTGGTCAGCTGCACAGAACTGGTACTCTTGCAGTCCGGAGGACATGACCTGAAGATCAGTCTGATATGTACTGCTGAACAAAGCCTGATTATTCAGACCGGACTCAGTTCCGGACAGCCTGTGTTTGACCATTCATCATGGGCGCAGTATCTGCGGTTAAAGCTGGAACAACAGTGTCGGTATCTGAATGGGACTATGACAGAAATTGATGAAGGTGGTGTGATTGAATGTAACCTGGTAATAAAGGCAGTGTAGGTTACATCGGAATTCTGCCCTGAATCAGCAAGACAGAGTCTGATCCGTTATGGGCAGTCTATCTGGTTCTTTTACCTGTACTCCTTCTGCACCGCCCATATTGGTTCTGGCATGCCCCGGTTTGCACCAGTGATAAGAATTGCTGGCATAGGGTTTTCCGGCATTATTAAACGATAAAAGCTCTCTGATAAAGGAAATCAGAGAGCTTATTCAGATCAGCTAAAACAGTATGCAGGATTTTGTCTGACCGATAAATTAGTCTGCCCTGATCTGTAGGCAGGTCTGAAAACTGTGCATTCAGTCTGCCAGCATCACACAGCCTTCCTGAGAACGATGCTGCTTTTCAATCCATTGTTCAGCACTGGCCAGATCGTTGGCGTAAAACACGATACGGGGGACAGGTTTAAGGAAACCGTTGTGACCCATGTCGTAACGATAAACCCAGAAACTGTCTTCTGCGAACTGGCGAATTTTTAAAGCAAACTGAACAGGAGTAATAGGATTGTAAATGCTCATGGTCGTTGTTTTGTTTTTCTGCATTAAATCAGGCTAATGGACGCCGCGACTATCAGGCGGCACGATCTGTGTTCTCAGTTTGATCTTCAGAACCGGGATGACTATTGCCGGTCTGAGTATTACCTGCCCGGATGAGAGGCATTGATTCATTGCGATTCATAAACGGCAGAGAATCGTTTCATGCTTGCAGCATCAGGGCTGGTATTTCTTGTATTATTCCATCGCATGATCAGACCTTCAGGCTGTTGCGACCTGATTTATTGTCGATGATGTTTGCTCTGGAATCTGTCAGTGATGCGACCTTTTTTTTAAATTGCGGACACCCGATACAGTGGATCGGCGAACTACAGACAGCTTTAGCCGACAACGGGTATCCGCATAAGGACACTTATGACAGGGCGCATTCTGGTTCAGTTGAGCAACAGCTTAAATTCGATTGGATCAAACTAAGCGCTCACCTGAATCAAACTAAGAGAAAAAGGGCTGAGATATACACATGGATAGGCAGAGTTAACTGAGGTTGGACATATGATGGTTTTTGCTGTTCGCTGGTGGATGTAACCCGGAGTACTACACCGCGCAGAAGCGTTGATTACGTGGCCATCACTGGCCTGGTCATCGCAATGAGAAGTTGAGTAATCAAAAGCCAGGGTACTCCTGATAATAGATGCCGTACATTGTAGTGTTGAGTTACAAGGCACAAAGACATTGTTGTAATCTAATGAAACTGGTGTCTCACCGTCTTCATGTATCGATGGTGTGAATTTATATCTACTGATATATTTTTTTGTCTGATGGCAGATAATCTATCGTATTATGTTTTTTTCTGTCATGTATTGGTTGTAGAGTGTTAATGTTTGTGAGGGTGTCTATCTTTATTGGGTGTTGATTTTTTAACAGCGCTTTGATGTGAATGCTTATAGGGTCAGATAACAGCAATGTAATTGGAGGTTTGTACCATTTACAGTTCTGTTATCTGATATATCAGACCCTTTTTACTGGATAGTTTATATTGATATTCGACTGGTAATACTCTGGGTGTCGATATAAACACTTGTCTGTATACATCCCTATAGAATTTACATCAGATGTTCACAGACCGCTTACAGAATTGCTTCTTTAGACGTGGATGCTGGCTCTACATCATGAAACGCAACCTCTTCGAAGTCGTAAGAAAAGCCTTTGGCATCAGTCAGCTGAGCTTCTTTTGAGTTAGCTGCAGGCTCAACTGCTTTCAGAACAACTACATCATTACTGATGTGGGATACACCAATCAGATTGGCTTCCTGAGAATAACTGGCTGGTTCAATTGCAGAGAAAGGGTTGTTAACAGAGTTATTGTCGGCCATTACCTGAGTAGATACAGCAGCAACAGAAGCGATAACCAGTTTAGTAAAAGTATTCATGGATGTTTCCTCTTGAATCGGTAAGTTTTTACTTGATGGTGTGTATCTTAATACTGCTGATTTTTTTAGGTAGCCCTCTGTTCGTTACTTGTGTATTAACCCAGAGTTAAAAGCAAAAAATGAACTATTTTTATAGTCTGTTTATTTGAAGTTAATTGAATCCAGTTGTCAAATTTTACCGTATTATGCTTCTTGCCTGTAGTGTATGGCTTCTTGCCTGTAGTGTATGGCTTGTTGCCGGGAGACGTAAGAGTCATATTTCTGATTCAACTCTTGCCTGTTTAGGGGAGAGACAGGGGACGCAGAGTATTGCACGGATGGACTCTGATATCATTGATGCAGAGCGCCATTTTCAGGAAACCTGATAGGATGTACGGATCTCTTTGTTCAGTTATGCCTGAAAGCAAAGAGACCCGGAATATGCGTAAATCTGTGATTAGTCTTTCAACAGCATTACTGAACACTTCGCACGTTCTGCAACGCGGGAAGAAACCGAGCCCAGCAGGAATTCGTCCAGTTTGGATCTGTGATGAGCACGCATCAGTACCAGATCAATCTTCTGGCGTTTGATATAGCGAGTGATAGACTCTGCAGCTGAGCCTTCAGATACTTTCAGTACTGGTGTGATATCTTCTGGCAGATTTTTAGCTGCAAATTTTTTCAGTTGTTTCGCAACTTTTTTTACTGCTTTGTCATGCTCTTCTTCACTGAAGTAAGAAGCAACCAGGGCATTGCCATAGCCCGGAACAACTGCCAGTAAATGCAGCTCTGCTCCATACTCGCTGACTTCACGCAAAGCCAGTTTCAGTGTTTTTTCACAGAATTCTTCTTCGCTCAGGTCAACCGGCACTAATACTTTTTCAAACATTGTTCATTCCTTGTTTCCTGGCCAGTCGGGATGGCTGGCGGGAAGGAGCCATTGCTCCTGTAATTCGCTACGGTTTAGTGTAACGCTTGTCATATTGCAGGCCTGTGTATTAAGCGCGATATTTTGTTAATACACAGGTAACTCATTGCTTTAACTCAAATTTCTGATTTATAGCATCATCATGGGATAGGATCAGTATGTTGAGTCAGCAATGGTGACGCATCCTTTCTCTCTGGATTGCTGCTGAGTAACCCACCGCTGAGCATCTTCTGCGCTCTGGGCATAAAACACAATGCGAGGAACCGGGTTCAGCAGTCCATGATGTCCCATCTCATAACGATACACCCAGTGACTGTCTTGTGCGAACTGGCGGATTTTCAGGGCAAAGCGAACCGGAGAAATTGGATTGTAAGTGCTCATAACAGGTCTGTTTAAGAGTAAGTGAATTCAGGTTTCGGGTTTATGTGGATGTGTTTTACCAGTTCGAATCCAGAGGATGCTGTCCTGGTGATAAAAAACAGGCCCGATCTGAAATCAGATCGGGCCTGTCGGTTTAGCTATGACTACCTGCCGGAGATGCAGATACCTGATCGGCATTCCGTCGGCGGCGCTGAATCATAATCAGCATGACTAACAAAGCCAGTGCCGGAATGTACATCAGCTGTTTCGGTGGCTGGGCCTGAGGCACCTGCACACCTGTGATAATCTGATCAAAGGCCAGACCGGCTTTTTCGGCCGCACTGTCAAAGCCTACGTAATCGACAATCACTTTGTCGTTGTTGTTCAGCAATTCGATACCGATTCCGGCCAGGCGTTCCTGACCGTTGCTGCCTTCACCCAGCGTCAGGTTGGCGACAAAAGAACGTGCATTACCGACAGCATCTTCACCTTCAATCCAGAAGCGCAGTTCTGTGCCTGGTTCAACGTTATCCAGAGTTTGTACTACGGCGGATGGTTCAACCAGCTTGTAAGGTTCAACAATACGATCCATCCAGAAACCCGGACGGAACATCGAGAAGGCAATCAGCAGCAGCAGCACCGTTTCATACCAGCGGCTCCGGCTGAAGAAATAGCCCTGGGTTGCTGCGGTGAACACCAGCATAGCGATGGTTGATGTGATAAAGATCTGAACCCCTTCCAGCCAGGTGACATCAATTAGCAGCAGGTCGGTATTGAATATAAACAGGAATGGCAGTGCAGCGGTACGCAGGCTGTAAGCAAAGGCAACGAAGCCGGTACGAATCGGATCGCCACCGGATACTGCCGCTGCAGCAAAGGATGCCAGGCCCACAGGCGGTGTAACATCGGCCATAATGCCGAAGTAGAACACGAACAGGTGAACGGCGATCAGAGGCACGATCAGGCCGGATTCCTGACCCAGTGAGATCACCACAGGTGCCAGCAAGGATGATACGACGATGTAGTTAGCCGTGGTTGGCAGACCCATACCCAGAATCAGACTCAGTACTGCAGTCAGAATCAGCATCAGCAGCAGGTTGCCCATCGACAGCACTTCGACCAGATCAGCCAGTACAGAGCCGACACCGGTCTGAGATACTGCACCTACGATAATGCCTGCAGTCGCTGTCGCAATACCGATACCGATCATATTACGGGCACCGGTAATCAGGCCGTCGATCAGTTCTGCAAACCCCTGATTCAGGCGTGTACCCAGATTCTGTTCCTGACGGAAGAAAGCCATTAACGGACGCTGAGTCAGCAGAATAGCGACCATCAGTGCCGTCGCCCAGAAGGCTGACAGGCCCGGAGACAGACGCTCAATCATCAGGCACCAGACCAGTACGACCACAGGCAGCAGGAAGTGCAGGCCGGATTTTACCGTTGGGCCCACTTCTGGCAGCTCTACCATAGGCTGGTTCGGGTCATCCAGTTTCAGATCCGGTACTTTGGCAGCAAAGCGAATCAGAGCGATATACACCGCGGCGAGCAGAACAGCAATCACCAGTCCCGCCAGCTCACCAAACACAGGCTTAATCCAGCCAATGCCGTAGTATACGCCAAAGGCGATCAGGGCTGTGGCCAGGAAACCGCTCAGAATACCGATCAGACGTGCCTGCCAGCTTTTGATCACACCACGGCGTGGCAGACCCTGCATGTCCTGCTTCAGGGCTTCCAGATGCACGATGTAGATCAGTGCCAGATAAGAAATCAGTGCAGGCAGGAAAGCGTGGGTAATCACCTGAACGTAAGAGATGCCAACATATTCCACCATCAGGAACGCTGCAGCGCCCATCACAGGCGGCATAATCTGACCATTCACCGAAGAAGCTACTTCGACCGCACCGGCTTTTTCTGAGCTGAAGCCTACGCGCTTCATCATTGGAATGGTAAAAGTACCTGTGGTCACTACGTTAGCAATGGATGAGCCTGAGATCAGTCCGGTCAGGCCAGACGATACGACGGCTGCTTTTGCCGGGCCACCACGCATATGCCCCAGCAGAGAGAAGGCAACCTGAATAAAGTAGTTACCTGCCCCGGCTTTATCCAGCAGAGCGCCGAATAATACAAACAGGAAAACGAAGTTAGAGGATACCCCCAGTGCGATACCGAATACGCCTTCGGTGGTTAGCCACTGGTGATTGATCAGCTCTTCCAGAGAGACACCCTTGTGAGCAATCAGCTCTGGCATGTAAGCGCCACCCAGGGAGTATGTCAGAAAGACAATCGCCACGATCATCAGAGGCGGTCCCAGAGTACGACGCGCCGCTTCCAGCAACAGTACCAGACCTGTGATGGCTACCACCAGATCCTGGGTATTTGGCAGGCCTGGCCGGGTCGCCAGCTGCTCATAAAAGACGAAAATATAGGAGGCGCCAAACGCCCCCAGCAGTGACAGAGCGATATCTGTTACCGGAATATGATGTCGCGGTGAACCGGTAAACGCCGGGTAGGCCGTGAAAGCCAGAAATGTTGCAAAACCCAGGTGTATTGCGCGTACTTCAGTGTCATTGAAGATGCCAAAACTTCCGATGATCGGCCAGTCATAAAATGGCAGTGGGGATGCGATCCACAGCTGGAACAAAGACCAGACCAGGGCTGCACCTAGCAGTACTTTGCCTTGCCAGCCATCAGGTATACGGGCACCGGTATCATTGGCGGCAACCATATCCTGGAGATCTTTATCATCGGATGTCTGATCGGCAGCGTCAGCCGGTCCGCTATGCAGATTCGTCATATCAGCTCCTCAGTGTTGGGGTAAAAAAAAGCCCTCTGCACCGCTGATCCCGGGCACGCGTGGGTCAGACGAGTCAGAGGGGCTTAAAAGGAAGAACCTTCCAAAAGAAACGCACTTTAAAGAAACTCACCTTAAATCAGCACGTTTTAAAAATGTTCAGATAAAAGCGTGCTGGTAAAAAGTGCGCAGGCATCCGGGACGTGGATGCCTGCTCAAAGGCATGACAGGGCGAGAGTTACATCCAGCCACGCTCTTTGTAGTAACGGATTGCACCTTCATGCAGAGGTGCTGACAGACCGGCAGAAATCATCGTCTTAGGGTCCAGGTTAGCGAATGCCGGATGCAGACGCTTGAAGCGGTCGAAGTTGTCAAATACAGACTTAACCACCTGGTATACCGTGTCTGCATCAACTGTTGATGAGGTCACCATAGTCGCAGCATTACCAAAAGTGGTTACATCGCTGTCAGAACCTTTATACATGCCACCTTTAATGGTTGCCTTGGCGTAGAAATCGTTGCTGTTAATCAGCTTGTCGATTACAGGGCCAGTTACAGGAATCACTTTAGCGTCACAAGATGTGGTTGCTTCTTTGATTGCACCGGATGGGTGACCAACAGAGTACAGCATAGCGTCAATCTTGTTGTCGCACAGTGCCTGAGCCTGCTCAGAGGCTTTCAGCTCAGAAGCCAGCTTGAAAGTGCCTTTATCCCAGCCTTTCTCTGACATGATCAGTTCCATCGTACCGCGGGTACCTGACCCCGGATTCTGCAGGTTAACGCGCTTACCTGCCAGATCGTCAAAGTGCTCGATGCCGGAATCAGCACGGGCTACTACCGTGAAAGGCTCGTTGTGAACAGAGAACAGAGCGCGCAGCTCATTGAATTTACCCTGTTTCTTGAAAGAATCGTGCTTTTCGCCGTTCAGCGCATAGTACTGCCAGTCAGACTGAGCCATGCCCATGTCCTGCTGACCCTGACGAATCGCATTGATGTTTGCTACAGAACCACCGGTAGAAGGGGCTGTACATTTGATACCGTGATCACTGGTGCCGCGGTTAACCAGACGACACATAGACTGACCCACAACGTAGTAAACACCGGTCTGACCACCCGTACCTATGGTAACGAAAGTCTGATTAGCGCTGGCGCTTACGGAACCGAAGGAAGCGGCGATACCGACTGCTGAAGACAGCAGGGTTGTGGCAAATTTAGTTTTCAGAGACATGGTGACCCTTCTTATCGTTATTATCCCGCCATCCGATGATCCGGTGACAGGAAGGTGGTTTTCATCAAAACATCTGAAGCAGCTAACAGCCAGCCTGTACTTAACTGAAGAATCCGTCGGGCAAAAAGATTGGTCAGGGCCAATAATCTGAACAATCCGTGACATTGTCTGTCAGTTGTATCGGGCTAAAGCTGTTATCTGAGCCTGTCTGCAGTTGCTCTGTCAGGAGGCAATAACAAGGTACTGTAAACTTGTGTACAGGCAGACCGCCTTTCATGCCAATAAAACCTCCTTTCGTGCCATTGATGTGATGGATATTTCATTTTTCTGAAAACAGCGTGAATTTTTTTGATAATTCAGGGGGCGAGGTGAGAGGGGGCAACAAATAGCGTATTAATTGTGTCCTGAGCCTGATCTCAGGTTTGCAGTGGTTGTGATGGCGTTATATTGTCGTTCTGTCCGGACCTGACAATGAAAATGCCCTATGTCTCTGTTTGCTCGCTTTAAACTCTTCTGTCAGCAGAATCCGCTGGGGATTCGCCTGTTGACTGCGATTCTGATCTGTAGCTCGGCGATTACTCTGGTGGCTACCGGGACGCAATTATGGATCGACTACCGGTATGAAGTGTCTGCGATTGATGAGCGGTTGCGTCAGATCGAAAACAGTTCTCTGAAAAGTCTGTCGAACAGTCTGTGGGAGATCAGTCCTGCCCAGGTTCAGGTACAGCTGGATGGCTTGATTCAGTTGCCTGATGTGCGTTATCTGTCAATCAGCTCTCAATACGGTGATGCTTATGCTGCTGGAAAAAAGCCGATTCATGGGCCGTTATTACACCGTTACTATGAACTGACACATACCAACCACAAGGGAGAAGAGGTTCCGGTTGGTGATCTGACTCTGATTATCAGCCTTGATGATGTCTACCGTCGTCTGGGAGATAAAGTTCTGTTGATTCTGGCATCTCAGGGCATTAAGACGTTTCTGGTCTCTGTGTTTATTCTCAGTATCTTTCATCATCTGGTAACCCGCCATTTGAGTACGATGGCTGGTTATGCCCGGCGCCTTAAACTGGATCAGCTGGAGTCCTCTCTGATTTTGAGCCGATCAGAACGGCGGGATGATGAATTAAGCGATGTGGTCTCAGCGATGAACAGCATGCGAGAATCGATTCAGACTGATGTCAGAAAAAGAGAAGAAGCAGAACGATCACTGGCACAAATGAATCAGCAGCTGGAGCAGCTGAACAGCGATCTGGAAAGTCGGGTAGAGCAACGTACCAGACAGTTAGCAGAACGCGGGCGGGAGCTGGAGAGTCGCGGTTTGTTACTGGAAGAGCGTAGTCGTCAACTGGAAGAACGCACTCTGGAGCTGGAGATGCGCAATCATGACCTGGAAGATGCACTGATCCGGTTGAAATCCGCTCAGCAACAACTGGTGGAATCTGAAAAAATGGCGGCATTGGGTGAACTAGTGGCCGGGGTGGCTCATGAGATCAATACTCCGATTGGCATTGGTTTTACGTCGGCTACTTTTCTGGCTGATCAGGCTCGCCAGGCAACACAGAAAAATCCGGAGGATCGTTTTGCCAGCCTGACTCTGGAAAGCAGTGAATTGATTGGACAGCACCTGGAGCGCGCGGCTCAACTGGTGCGTGCCTTTAAACAGGTATCCGTTGATCAGTCCAGTGAGCAAAGACGTAAATTCGATCTGATCTGTTATCTGGATGAGATTCTGTTATCTCTGCGTCCCGGTCTGAAAACCTGTCAGCCTGAGATTAATATTTCCGGGCCGGATTCACTCTGGCTGGACAGCTATCCGGGCAGTTTTTACCAGATCTTCAGCAACCTGATTCTGAACTCTGTGATTCACGGCTTTGAACATCAGTCAGGGGGAAGAATTGATATTCAGGTTAGTCTGATAGACGCAACGGATATCACATCGGCTGAGCAGAGTCCGCAATGGCTTGAGATTGAATATAAAGATAATGGTAAAGGCATACCAGAAGGCTGGGAAACCCGATTATTTGAACCTTTTATTACCTCTAAACGTAACCAGGGGTGTAGTGGTCTGGGGATGCATATTTCATATAATCTGGTACACCAGTTACTACAGGGCAGTATTCAGTGTCAGCCATCAGAACAAGGTGTATTTTTTCGTATCAAAGTACCAGCCTGTTGTGAGTAAGTGATGGCATCAGAGTCAGATGCTTTTATTGTTGTCGGGTCAGCAGCCCTTGTTCTCTGAAATAACGCTCTGCACCAGGGTGCATCGGGGTGGCCAGTGGAGTGTTAATCATACGATGCGCTTCCAGTAACTCAAAGGCCGGATGCATACGTTTAAAATGATCGAACTGTTCAAAAAGGGAACGTACAAGATTATAAGCCACTTCATCCGGCAGATCAGAGCGGGTGAACAGAATAGCGTTGACTCCGGCCGTTTTTACATCAGGCATATCTGTTGAGTACAAAGCACCTGGAATAGATACCGGCTGGTAATGGCTGTTCTGCCGTGTCAGAGCGGCGATATCTTCTGGCATCAATGGGATTAGCTGGCTGTCACAATCACGAATGGCTTCTTTAATAGCACCACTGGGATGGCCGACAACATATAAGGTGGCATCAATACGGTTATCGCATAATGCCTGGGCCTGCTCAGCCGGTTCCAGTTCAAGCACTTCTGAAAAGTCATCCAGTAACCAGCCCCGTGATGTCATCAGAATATCCATCGTCAGGCGCTGACTGCTGCCTTGCCTTCCTGTGTTAAAGCGTTTTCCTCGTAAGTCAGAAAACTGATCAATACTGGCATCTTTTCGAACCAGTACAGAGATATACTCAGGAAACAGGCCGGTCAGGGTTCTGAGCCCCGGTGCGGGTTCAGAGAAATCGCCCTGGCCCTGATAGGCATTATTCAACTGTCCTGCTTCTGCAATACCCAGATCCAGCTCGCCGGAAACTACCTGCAGTAAGTTGCTGACAGAACCCGGTGTGCTGCGTAAAGCACAGCGAGTACCATGAATATTTCTCTGCAGATTCACAAGGCGACAAATTGCACCGCCTGTCGGATAATACAGCCCGGTAACACCACCAGTGCCCAGAGATATAATCTGCCGGTTACTGTCGGCATACATCAGGCCTGAACCTGTTATAGCAACAAATAAACAGGCTATTCTGCTGATCCCTGTCAGAATCCTTTTATGCCAGTGTTTCATTGTTGTTTTCATTCCCTCCACTCAGCACAGTTAGTGTACTGATACTCTTATCCGTAGCCCACTGTTATTTCATCTGACAGGTGATATGTTTTTCTGAGATCCGGTATCTGTATGAGCTGTTACAGGCTGGATGCTAATGAGATCGTCGGTGTAGCCGTAGTCAGGTCAGGTCTGTCAAATTATACGAAGCAAGAGCATGATAAGGTTGCTTCAATTCCCTGGAATACTATGGTTATTTGGTGTGCTGGATAGTTATTCTGCATTAGCCGGCAATGATGCTCAGCAGAAAAACTTTCATCACACGCATATTGCGGTGCAGGAAGAATACTCTCGTATAAATGCGGTGGAGAAACAACGCTGAATTGTTACTCTAGTGACTGATGATGACGGTATTTGTCTTTTATTTTTGAGTTAGCACAATGTCTGTACAAAGCGCTGCTTAAGGTTACATTTTTCACACAGCATATTGCTAGTGGGCCCTTACCTGGCGTGATAGTTTTCCTTGTTATTAGTCTGGTGTGCCATCACATCATAATGTCAGGGCCGGAGACAAAGCCCTGGTTTTACTGCAGGATGCCTTTTCAGATTGAATTGACAGGACTGTTCAGCACTGCACATACCCTGAACAGTTATATGGAATCACTATGAATCTTCAGAATATTACAGTAAAGGCCCGCCTTTATTTGCTTATCTTACTGGCTGTACTAGCCATGTTTATTATTCAGATTGTTGGTCTTCAGCAACAAAAAGAGGAGCTTTATGAAGGTTCCCGGCAGAATGTTAAATCCCTGGTTGATGCGGCTTACACTCTGGTTGAGGGCTATGCTCGTCAGGCTGCTTCAGGTGAGTTGAGTGATGAAGAGGCCAGAAAGCGGGCGAAAGCAGCCCTTGAATCTATGCGTTATGCCGATGGAGAATACTTTTTTGTACTGAGTTTTGACACTGTGATAGTCGCCCATGGTGCTAAACCTCATCTTGCTGGTAAAAGCTTTGCAAATTTTCGTAATGAACAAGGCCGCTATGTGCTGAGAGACATGGCTAGCCTGGGCAAACAGGGGAAAAGTGACGGCTATTTTGCTTATCAATGGCCAAAAGCCGGGTTTAATGAGCCGAAAGATAAGATCTCCTATGCCAGAGTATTCAGGGACTGGCAGTGGGTGATTGGCTCAGGCGAGTATGTCTTTGAAATCGAAGATATTTTCATGGAGCAATTAATAGCGGCCATGATTCAGTTGCTGGTTACTCTGGCAGTGCTGATTGCGGTATCTGTTGCCATTACTCGTTCAATTATCCAGCCAATGGATAAGGTTAAGCGAGTTATGAAACAGGTTGCCGATGGTGATCTGAGGGTTCGTATTGCTCTGAAGGGTAAAGATGAATTGAGCGATATGTCTCGCTCAATTGACAGTACATTACAGGTTTTTCAGGATCTTGTTTTTCTGTTGACCAGCTCGGCCAATCAGCTTCAGGGCGCTGCAGAAGAGCTAGCGGCGACAGCAGAACAGACCAGTCAGGGTATCAGACGTCAAACAGAAGAGACGGAATTGCTGTCGACGGCAATGAATGAGATGTCAGCGACGGTGCTGGAAGTCGCTCAGCATGCTCTTGCCAGCGCTGAAGCAACCAATGCGGCAGATGAAGAAGCTGATGAAGGGAATCATGAAGTTGAGGATACAGTTAATAAGATCACTCATTTAAGTCATGAGGTCGAAGAAGCGTCCAGAGTTATACAGACACTGGAAAATGATACGGTGCAGATTGGTGCTGTCTTGCAGGTTATTCAGGAAATTTCAGAGCAAACTAACCTGCTTGCACTGAATGCCGCTATTGAAGCTGCAAGAGCGGGTGAATCTGGACGAGGCTTTGCAGTGGTTGCTGATGAAGTGCGTAATCTGGCGCAGAGAACTCAGGATTCAACCCAGGAAATTCATAGTATGAATGAGCGTCTGCGTTCCGGGTCACGTAATGCTGTTGAAGTGATGGAGCGAAGCCGAAAATGGGCTGAGGACAGTGTTCAGGCTGCGATTCATGCAGGTGAAGAGTTGAAGCTGATTGTTGATCAGATGCAGCAAATTCGTGATATGAGTGCTCAGGTTGCTACGGCAACGGAAGAACAGAGTGCTGTTGCAGAAGAAATGAATCGCAATCTGATTAATATTGTCAATGTGTCAGAGGAGACCCGTTCAGGTTCTGATCAGGTTGCTGTCAGCAGTGAGGAATTGTCACAACTGGCTGTTCAGTTACAGCAGAATGTAGCACGTTTTCAATGTTAGTCTTTCCTGGCTGGTATTGTTCCGATCTTGTTTAGACGTCAGTTCAGCACATCCTTACAGGTATTAATATGCTGCAGGGTGTGCTGCTCTTGTTTGTTGAAAATAAAGCGATGTTAGTTTGCAACAATGGCCTGATGGAAACCTGCTATCAATGCCGATACACTCCAAGGGTTGTTTCTGACTACAGGATAACCTGATGCCGTCTTTTAATGAGCTGTCTTCATTACTGTATCACCTGGTTCTTGTTTCTGCCGGAGTTATGTTTCTGGCTGGCATACAGATGGGGGTGATCGCTCTTTTTACTCGCCAGAAAGCTTTGTACCTGTCTTTCGCGACTCTGGCTTTAGCCGTTGCAGGCTACCAGATGAGTAATTATTCTCTGCATCAGGCCGTTAATCTGTCAGAGGCTCTTCAGGCTTTACAGTGGCAGACAACATTTTCTATCCTGTTTTTCCCTTCAATATTTGTACTGATTGCTCTCTACTCCGGACAGAAAAAAATCCGCCTCTGGTTCAGCGTGGTATGTGTCATCAGTTTGTGTTTTTTACTGTTGAATTTACTTTCAGAGGCCTCTCTTCGATTTCATGATGCTGATACTGTGTCCTTTCTGTCATCAGAGGGTCAATCTGGTGTTTATGCTTTAAAAGGGCAGTACAGTCTTGCCGGGCAATTATTCCAGTTATTCAGTGCTGTTATGGTGTTGTGGCTAATTTTTCGTTCTGCTCTGCTTTTCCAGCGAGGCAGAAAGTTAGCAGGCTGCTTACTGGGAGTGTATTTTTTACTGCAAGGACTGACCCTGCTCTATGGGCATCATCTGATTGAGGGTATCGTTCAGGATGCTTATCTGAATGGGTTTGCATTTTCATTGCTGGTATTGCTGATTACAGTCAGTATGGCATGGGATTTTCAGTTACATGATCGCCTGTTAACGTTCAGAACCCAGGCCCTGCTTAAGGAAACTGAAGAAAGAAAAAAAGCGGAAGATCTTAATCAGAAATGGGCTCAGGTCGTTCATCAGACTCCTGAGCCTATTATTATTCTGAAACCGGACGGGGAGATTATTCGTTCCAATCAAAGTAGTCGTGATTTCTGGAAACAGGATCTGACTGGAGTGCAGGGGCGTGCACTATTACAGCTTTTTAAGCTGGATATTGATGAGATAGATCAGGCCTTTTGCTGTTCAGAAGCCGATGATATCAAGCGTGAACGGGTAATTCCTCTGTCGAAAGGGCAAAAGCTCGGTGAGTTGATAGTACAGTCTGAAGCCTGGGTCCGGTTCAGCCTTTATCCGGTGCGGGATGATAGAAATATTGTTACTGAACTGGTGATCTCACATACTGATGTTTCTGAACAGGAATATAGTCGTCGAGCGATTGAAACCATTGCTGCAGGCGTGTCTTCTGCTTCGGGGAAAAACTTTTTTGATAGCCTGGTGCTTCATCTGGCCCGACTTTTTGAGGCTGAATATGCCTTTATCGCATTGGTTGATCAGAATAAAACCGGAGAAGGGACTGGTAGAAGTGTGACCACTCTGGCGTTATCAGCGTTTAATCACATCGCAGAGAATATTACCTATTCTCTTAATGGTACACCTTGTGATGATGTTCTGGGACAGGAAATATGTTCATACAGTAGTGGGGTACAGGCACTGTTTCCAGATGATATTCTGCTGCAGGAGATGGGGGTTGAAGGCTATATCGGCGCGCCTGTTTTTGCTCCGGATGGCCAGACATTAGGTGTTATGGTGGTTCTGTCAGTCAGGCCCATTGAGAAAATCGATCAGGTTACCAGCATTCTGGAAATATTTGCAGCCAGAGCCGGGGCGGAAATACAGCGCCTGGATGCGGAAGAACGTATGAAGCGTATGGCTTATGAAGACTATCTGACACGACTACCCAACCGGGCCAGAATGCATGAGCAACTGCATACCCTGCTGGAAGATAGTCGTCTGGCTGAATCCCAGTCAATCATGATGCTGATTGATCTTGATCACTTCAAAACAATTAATGATGCACTGGGCCATGACGTTGGTGATGAAATTATAAGGAAAACCGGGGATCGCTTACGTGAGCGTTTAAGCCAGGAGTTGTTCATTTCTCGTGTGGGGGGGGATGAGTTTGTGGTTATTGCTCCATCCCGCATGGCTGAAACCCCGGATGAAACTTTACTCCGGGCCCGAGTGCTGGCGGGTGAGATACTTGAACTATTGATGCAGCCTTTCCAGGTAGGAGAAAGGATACTGAATATCGGCGGTAGTATCGGTGTAGTGTTATTTCCGGAGGTATGCAGTACAGCCCATGAGACTCATCAGGCGGCAACTGAGCTGGATCTGTTGCGTTTTGCTGACATCGCTTTGTATCAGGCTAAAAATGCTGGCAGGAACAACTCGGTAATCTATGAAGCTGGTCTGCAAAGGCTCGTTAATGAAAGGCTGGAAATTGAGCGAGGGCTCAGAGTTGCTCTGGATGAAGACCAGT
The DNA here is from genome assembly GCF_014164585.1 of Oceanospirillum sediminis. Taxonomy (GTDB): domain Bacteria; phylum Pseudomonadota; class Gammaproteobacteria; order Pseudomonadales; family Halomonadaceae; genus Oceanospirillum; species Oceanospirillum sediminis. The sequence continues at coordinate 94,715 of NZ_JACJFM010000019.1, forward strand.
TTGTTCTATATATACAGCCTCAGGTAGATCATATGAATCATCTGACAGGGGGGGAAATCCTGATTCGCTGGCTGCATCCGGATAAGGGTATGATCCCTCCTTTTAATTTTATCCCTGTCGCTGAAGAGACCGGATTAATTCTGCGTCTGGGTTACTGGATTATTGAGCATACGTTTGCCTGCATTGCTCAGTGGCACGCAGAAGGACAGTCTGTACCCGGACAGATTTCAATTAATATTTCGGCCTGGCAGTTTGCCCAGTCAGACTTTACTGATCAGCTTCATATCTTGTTAGATGAGTACAGAATTAATCCGAAGCATATCACGCTTGAAATCACAGAAACTGCATTGTTATCTGATATTGGAGATACAAAGCTGAAACTGGCTCTGCTTCGGAAAACAGGGTTCCGTATTTCCCTTGATGATTTTGGTACAGGTTACTCATCTCTGGCGTACCTCAAAGATCTGCCGCTGGATGAACTTAAGATTGATAAGGCATTTGTTGATGAAATTCGCCCGGGAGAGCGTCAGCCCCTGATCGAGTCTATGATCTCTATTGGCCGTCATATGAATCTGGATGTGCTGGCGGAAGGCGTCGAAACAGAGAAGCAAAAGCAACAACTGGTTCAGATGGGATGTCAGAATTTTCAGGGGTATCTGTTTTCAAGGCCTATGGCAATGTCAGATTTTCCTGAATGGCTGAAAGCTCATATGGATATGCTGCCCGATCCTGGGCACGACTACTGTATATAGAGCTGCAGATTGTCTCATTTTATAAACCCGGAGGGTTATACTGAGTATTCAGGGGGAGCTGGATATTTGTTGATTATTTATACTTTGCCTGGCGCACAGCACGTTCTTATCTGAGTTGAGCCTGCAAGGCATCAGTTTATAATGTCCCTCCTGTTGTTTATGTCTGCATCATCCTCATTTTCTGTTGCTGTTCTTATATGAGCATAACGGAATATTTGTCCGGCCTTTCTTTAAATATTACTTTCTGTCTCTGCTCTGTTATCTGAAATTAACCAGCGGTCTGCTATAATGGCGCTTAATTTCAATACTCTTCATTTTGCTCTTAAAGCTTTTCACAGGCAGGTTCATGAAAGAAATCATCCTGATCAATATATCCGGCGAAGACAAACCGGGACTGACGTCGTCAATCACTGAAATTCTGGCGGGTTATGGTGTTAATATTCTGGATATTGGCCAGGCAGTTATCCATGACACTCTTTCTTTAGGTTTTCTTATTCATATTCCGGAAGAAGCTGAATCCTCCCCTGTCCTGAGGGATGTTCTGTTTAAAGCTCATGAACTGGGAGTAAATATCCGCTTTACTCCTGTCACTGAAGACAGCTATGAAAATTGGGTCGAAGGTCAGGGGAAAAAGAGATATATCGTTACGCTTCTGGCACGCCAGATTACAGCTGAACATATTGCTCGGGTTACCGGCGTGGTGGCTGGTAATAGTCTGAACATTGATCGGATTAACCGTCTCTCTGGACGAATCCCAATGCGCCAGCTTTCTGAGCAGAGTCGCTCATGTGTCGAATTTTCTGTACGTGGGGATCCGGAAAACCCTGCTTTAATCCGGGAGCAGTTTCTGAGCCTGGCCAACGAACTGGGAGTGGATATTTCATTTCAGGAGGACGATGTTTTTCGTCGCAATCGCCGTCTGGTGGTGTTTGATATGGATTCAACACTGATTGAAGCGGAAGTGATTGATGAACTGGCAAAAGCTGCTGGAGTGGGTGAGCAGGTTTCAGAGATTACAGAAAGTGCGATGCGAGGGGAAATTGATTTTACGGAAAGCTTCAAGCGCCGTGTTGCTTTGCTGAAAGGACTGGATGAATCTGTTCTTAGTGAGATTGCAGAAAATTTACCGGTTACAGAAGGTGCTGAGAAACTGGTATCCACATTGAATGCTCTGGGATATACAACGGCAATTTTATCAGGCGGCTTCAATTATTTCGGACAATATCTGCAGAAAAAACTAGGTATTGACTATGTGCACGCCAATGAGCTGGAAATTATTGACGGTAAAGTGACTGGCAATGTGACTGGAATTGTTGTTGATGGTGAGCGGAAAAAAGAACTGTTGAAGCAGATTGCTGAACAGGAAGGTGTGCGTTTGGAACAGACTATCGCGGTGGGTGATGGCGCTAACGATTTACCTATGTTAGGGACTGCAGGGTTAGGAATTGCTTTCCGTGCCAAGCCTATTGTAAAGGAAAGTGCAGAGCACTCTTTGTCGACTCTTGGGCTGGATGCTATTTTATATCTGATAGGATACAGTGATCGAGATCTGGACTAGTTAGTAATTAATAGTCCGGTCCGTGATCCCTGAACCCCATTTATACATCAGATGTATAAATGGGGTTGTTACTTCATGACTCATGGCGATGAAAAAATAAAAGCTTTATTTTGTAAAATAATAGTTGCGCTCTGGCTTTTGCTCTGTATAATTCGCTCTCGTTGTCAGGCAATAAGAGCCAGGCAGCTAAGTTAACATAATGATTTGAAAAATAATTTTCAATTAATTGTTGACTCTGAGGTCTGCTTCTGTAGAATACGCAGCCTCGGTTGAGCGAGACGAGTTCATCGCTTAACCTGCTCTTTAAAAATTCAGTCAGATAATTCGTGTGGGCGCTTGCTGTGATGATTTGTGAAAAGTCACAAGATTATCAGAGTAAGCAACCC
>NZ_JACJFM010000164.1 GCF_014164585.1 Oceanospirillum sediminis
ATAATATTAATAAAGATTTTTTTAAAGATAAAGTTGAGTTTTATGATATTGTCGAATTAAAGAATGGTATGGTAGAACGCAAATCGAAAGGGACATTACGACTGATGGAAGATTGGCTTGGAGGCATTTTCAAAGCAGAGCAAAATAATGAATTAAAGAAGTTATTTAAACAACTCAAAGAGATTAGAAGAGAACGACAAAATCCTGCTCATAAGATTAGTGAAAATGAATATGATAAAAAATATATTGAACTTCAAAAACAGTTAATTAACAAAGCCTACCATTCAATTAAAGGATTAAGACATATATTCCAACAACATCCATTGGCAAAGGATATTGAAATTCCAGACTGGATTGAAAATGGAAATGTAAAAACGTTCTGAAATAAGCCTGCGCACAACAATGGCTATAGCAAA
>NZ_JACJFM010000165.1 GCF_014164585.1 Oceanospirillum sediminis
AGTTTGTCTCCTATTTTAATAACATCTAAGTTATGCTGAATAGCTTGTTCACGTACAGCTTTGCTTGTATTACTCAAAGAACCGTACTTATAGCTCTCTGCAGCATCTTTTTGATCTTGAAATGTGTTTGAATTTACAGCATCGAATTTAATATTTAAAGCATCTGCTTTTTCTTTAATTGCTGCATAATCTGAAGGGATATCCCAAGGAATATGTAACGACACAGCCCCTGCGGTTTGTGTTAAACTATGTAAAACACCTATATCGTCTATTTTTTGCTCAAGGCTTGATGGCTCCCCATAAAATGAAAAACGTCCAAAACGTGTTCCTCCTGCCCCTAAAGCCCAACTTGGTATTGCAACTTGAAAGTCTGATAGTTCTGAAACAATTTTAGAAACGTCGTGCCCATCTTTGT
>NZ_JACJFM010000166.1 GCF_014164585.1 Oceanospirillum sediminis
GAATAGTTTTTACTGATAGAATAGATACTGTAACTTCTCTTATTGTTAACGACCTTGATATTTTAAACTTAAATGGAATAGAGGATTTCATTGCTCTGGAAACCTTAATCTGCAATGAAAATAATTTATCTACAATAGATGTTTCTAATAATTCTAATTTAATAACCCTATTGTGTAGTTCAAATCAGCTGACAGATATAGATATTAGTGCAAATACTAATTTGAAAGAAATAGATTGTTCTAGTAATCAAATTTCATTACTGAATGTTACCAATAATACGTTATTAGAAAGTGTTAATTGTTCAAACAACCGAATTGAGGATGTTGATGTAAGCCAAAATATAGATTTAGTTTCTTTGTCAATTTCAAATAACAGGGTAAACGGATTAAATATTGGAAATAATACAAAATTAG
>NZ_JACJFM010000167.1 GCF_014164585.1 Oceanospirillum sediminis
TAGTGCTTTTGAAGAAGATATAGAAAAAGCGAAAGCTGCTGGTGTTGATGAATTTTTAGCAAAACCTATTGATAATGAAAAATTAAATAGTGTATTGAGAAAATATGCTTTAAAAAAGGAAGAGCAAGTATCTTAACTATTTATTTTACCGCTATCATACTTATTTCTACGTTTACATTTTTTGGTAATCTGGCAACTTGTATCGTTTCTCTTGCTGGAGCCGTTTCATCATTAAAAAAGCTTCCGTATACTTCATTGATTAAAGCAAAGTCATCCATATTATTTATAAATATTGATGTTTTAACTACATCCTCAAAAGTGTAATTCGCAGCTTCTAAAACTGTTTTTAGATTCTGCATTACTTGCATAGTTTCAGCTTTGATATCATCTAATACTAAATTGCCCGTTGAAG
>NZ_JACJFM010000168.1 GCF_014164585.1 Oceanospirillum sediminis
GTCGACCCTAGCCCCTGGCCCCTCACAGGCGCAATCGCAGCCCTACTAATAACGTCAGGGCTTGCAATCTGATTCCACTTTAACTCAACAGCCTTAATAACCCTGGGCTTAATTTTATTACTTTTAACTATATACCAGTGATGGCGAGATATTGTCCGGGAAGGCACATTTCAAGGCCACCACACCCCCCCCGTACAAAAAGGACTACGATACGGGATAATCCTTTTTATCACCTCGGAAGTATTTTTCTTCTTAGGATTCTTCTGAGCCTTCTACCACGCCAGCCTTGCCCCAACACCCGAGCTAGGAGGGTGCTGACCCCCTGCCGGAATTACCCCCCTTGACCCATTTGAAGTACCTCTTTTAAACACAGCAGTTCTTCTTGCCTCTGGGGTGACAGTCACATGAGCC
>NZ_JACJFM010000170.1 GCF_014164585.1 Oceanospirillum sediminis
AAATGGCACCTTCTGGATTTGGAGTTTTCACTCTTTTACATGATGGTAGGTTATTGGATGACCATTATCTAAGTGCAACGCGATTTAAAAATATTATTAAGTCAGAACTTAGCTTATAAGTTTTTCATTCTGGTACTATATTTAATAAACAATTGTGCTGATTAATATCATTGCAGGATCACTGCATTTCTAGTTCCTTTAAGAAAAGATTATCCTATGGTTTTAGTGATTGTTTTATTAATGCTAATGGTATTACTAGTCTATCTCTTATTAACACCAATATCATTTTGTGTAGACACAAGGACAGATCAGTACTTGATTCAGCAGAAAGGGGTTGTGAAGGCTTCCGTATTGGGAGACGAAAAGGAAGTTTTTAAAGTAAAGGTAAACACGCTTTTTTTTAGGTTT
>NZ_JACJFM010000171.1 GCF_014164585.1 Oceanospirillum sediminis
TTATTTGTTCCTGAGTTGCCGCCTTGCCAAGAGATTGCTGAGCGTTGAGAATGGCTTGCTCGCGTGATAGTTCTTTTGTGGATTCTGCCTGACCAGCAAGTAGAGCCTCCTGCCGCAGTTTATTTAATTTCTGCTGGATGGTTTCCTGTTGATTTAGTTCAGTCTTAAGCTGGTTATTTGCATTGCGCTCATCCCTTGCCGCTTGTGCATTTTTCTCCTGCTGACGATATGTCTCAAGTCTGACATTGTAATATTCACGAAACGCAGCGGTATTCTGCTTTAATCCCTGAGCTTCAGCATCACGCCACGCCTGAGCTTTTAGCTTTTCATCGCCAGTTTGTTTCTCAATAAATAATGTCTGGCGAGCGGTTTGTAGCGCCTTATCCTGACTTGATGTTAAGGAGTCT
>NZ_JACJFM010000172.1 GCF_014164585.1 Oceanospirillum sediminis
TTTTTCAATTGGACTCATAATTTTGGCCTTTTTCTTAAGTGGAAAAAAAACATCTTGTGCTTATGGTCCTGAAGCACGGGTTTTAAAAAATATCAATTCTAAATCTAAAGAGTTCTCCAATGAGGTTCTGGAACAGTTTGATGCCAATACCATAAAAGAGCTATTGAAAACTGGTGATGTAAATTTTTCTAAAAGTACTCCAAGGCAAAAACCATGCGGCATCTATTTGATTGAAAGTAGTCTAAATGATAAAACTATTGAAATAACTGTTGAGAATTGTGATAGTCTGGTAAAGGTGAATAATTTGTCTTTTAGGAAATGATAAAACGTATATTCGACCTTGTTTTCTCTTTTTTGGGTTTGGTAATCCTATTTCCTGTCCTAGCTATAATCGCCATAATTATAA
>NZ_JACJFM010000002.1:0-25965 GCF_014164585.1 Oceanospirillum sediminis
CGGGAAACGAGATTCGAACTCGCGACCCCAACCTTGGCAAGGTTGTGCTCTACCAACTGAGCTATTCCCGCAAAATTTAACCGGCCACACAGCACCAGCCAAATCAAACAAATGGCGTCCCATAGGGGGTTTGAACCCCTGTTACCGCCGTGAAAGGGCGGTGTCCTAGGCCACTAGACGAATGGGACGCAGTGTCTGTGTTTTAACAGAAACACAGGACAAAACTGGAGCGGGAAACGAGATTCGAACTCGCGACCCCAACCTTGGCAAGGTTGTGCTCTACCAACTGAGCTATTCCCGCAAAATTTAACCGGCCACACAGCACCAGCCAAATCAAAAAAATGGCGTCCCATAGGGGGTTCGAACCCCTGTTACCGCCGTGAAAGGGCGGTGTCCTAGGCCACTAGACGAATGGGACGCAACCTTCTATCGACCTCTCGTCGAAAGATGGCGCGCATTCTATAGGTGATATCTAACACCGTCAACACTTTTTTTCCTTTTTTATTCAATCGCTTCCCCTGTTTCTGCAGATATATAGCGTAAGCCTTTGAATGGCTGGCTACATAAGCAATTAGAAAAAAGACATACTTGACAAAATAGTTAAGGAAAGAGAATCTTCCTGTCAGATTATGTCAGATCGAAAAAACTGCCAACACTGAACAGCTAATACAGACATATGCTGTCATATTCAGAAGACATAACAATATATTCTGCCTGACATATAAACCTATTTAATCAATATAATCCGGGGCAACGTCATAACCTTTCCGAAAAATGACAGAAAACAACTTACAATTCCCGTATTTTTTGCAGCCCATAACAGAGCACTGTTATGCTTAAGGGGCTGAATGAAGAAGAGAAAACAGACAAAATTAGCACGCTGGTGTGTTTTCTCTTATCATTTACATAAGCCAGCGCAACAAACAGATATAAAAGATTACATTTTTCTGAATCTGGCCGATAAATATAGCGCTGAAAGATTAAAGGCTTACTGAACTTTAACTCTGATCCAGATATTCAGGAAGAAAGGAACCTGGTAATGACGAACTTGATTATTTTTGGTGCAGCACTTTGCCTCGTACTGGGGTTAATTTTTGTGGTGTATACAAAACAACGCAATGAGAAAAAACGCGTTGAACATGTAAAAAGTGTTCGTGCATTAGGGGATCGTGCCAGAAACCTGATGTTCTTGCTGGATGAAATCCCCGATCATTATCTCGACCAGAATATGCGGATTCATCTGGCGACCATAATTACAGAGCTGTTTCAGAAACAATACGATGCCACACCCGATGACAAAGTCGCTAAGCATTTGCAAAATGCAAAGCAGATGCTTGAATTTGCGCAGAATAATAAAAATGTTTCTACCGTTCCTGTAACTGATATTCAAACAGCCAATAATGTTCGCCGCAATCTGAAGATTCTTCATAAACACATTCAACAGCAGTACAAAGATAAACGCATCACACATCCCCAGGCGCAAGGTTACCTGAAACAACTGCGCAAAGCCTTTACTCAGACCATCATCGAAGTCTACGTCTCTGCTGGCAAAAAAGCAGAGCGGGAGATGAAACCTAAAATTGCAGCTCTGAATTACCGGCGCGTTATATCTGAAATGGGCAAGCAGAATCAGGGCGGAGAGTTTACAGATCGGATTCTGGCGACTAAGAAACGTATTGATGAACTGGAAGAAGAAGCCAATAAAATGGAGCAGAGAGCTCGACTGGAAGGCAGTTCCGGAGACCCATTATCACAGGAACTGGAAAAAATGGAGCAACAGGAAGACGAGTGGAAAAAGAAACAGGTTTACGACTAAACCCAGCTTGCTCCTGAGCTTAAAGAAACATAAAAAGGCAGAGTTCCAGGGAACTCTGCCTTCTTTTTATGGATCATAAAGACAATCAGAATCTGTAAATTTTACAACTATCAGCGCTATATCCAAAGGTGGGTACGATGACAGCCTCTTCAGACAAGACAGAGACTCAATGGAAAGAGCAACTGACCCCTGAGCAATATAATATCTGCCGATGCGGAGGAACAGAGCCAGCATTTACAGGCAAGTATTATAATCATCATGAATCAGGTCATTATCTTTGTGCCTGCTGTAAAACGCCTCTGTTCAGCTCAGAGCACAAATATGATTCAGGTAGTGGCTGGCCAAGTTACTATCAGGCAGTCTCTGAAACAGCAATCAGTGAACACAGAGATATCAGTCATGGCATGATACGTACCGAAATTCGCTGTCAGCACTGCGAATCTCATCTTGGTCATGTATTCCCTGATGGGCCAGCACCAACGGGGCTGCGTTATTGTGTCAATTCAGCTTCGCTGGATTTTTCCCCGGAACAGAGTAAATAACACTCTGAATTCTTTTTGCTCCTCCCCCTTGTTATAATCCAGCGCCCTGTTGCCTCAGGCTCGGGGCTTTTAAGATCAGACAGAGTAAAAATCACTATTACCTGGCGCAGCTTCATTAAAAAGCTGGTCAGCATTGTCAGATCAAGCCGCTATTCATCATTCAGGAGTATTTCTATGTTAGGCTGGTATCCGGGTCATATGAACAAGGCCCGTCGTCAGATCAAAGATTCTCTGCCGGAAATTGACGTTATTATCGAAGTTCTTGATGCCAGACTGCCATACTCCAGTGAAAACCCTATGCTGGCTGAACTCAGAGGCAAAAAGCCCTGCCTGAAAATTCTGAGCCGGGATGACCTGGCAGATCCTGCTGTGACGAAAGAGTGGGTACGCTTTTACAACGCTCAGGAAGACACCCATGCAATCAATGTCACCACCACAGAAGCCCGAACTCTGAAGCAGATACCTAAACTGGTCAAAGAGATGGCTGGTCAGGTTCGAAAAGACAGAGCTGTCCGGGCAATGGTCATGGGTATTCCCAATGTGGGCAAGTCCACACTGATTAACAGCCTGGCAGGAAAAAAGATCGCTAAAACAGGCGATGAACCTGCCGTAACCAAACGCCAGCAAAAAATTGCTCTGTCTTCCGGGATTGCTATTGTTGATACCCCCGGGGTTCTCTGGCCAAGAATTGAAGACCAGAACAGCGCCTATAGACTGGCGACGTCCGGCGCTATCCGTAATACCGCAATTGATTTTCTGGATATTGCGATGTTTGCTTCCCAGGAGCTTTCTCTACGCTATCCAAAAGCCCTGATGACCCGTTATAAGATGAAAGAGATGCCTGAAACACCGGAAGATATTCTGCAGCTTATCGCCAGTAAGCGCGGAGGCCTTAAAGCAGGCGGCGTGGTTGACTGGCACAAGGCTTCTGAAGTTCTGCTGAATGATCTCAGGGCAGGGCATATTGGTCGTATTTCTCTGGAAACCCCTGAAGATATTCCAGAGCCAGTATCAGAAGCCCCCGAGGAAGAAGATCAGGATACCTTATCACCAGAGAATAAAAATGGATCACCCAACCAGACTCCTGAGTAAAAGCACTCATTTATAGACAAGTTGCTTTTACACGAACTAAACCCCCATAACGAAGATTTTAGTCGCAAGCAGGGTTTTATACTGATCTGAATCAAACTAAACTAAAAAAAATTCCGCTACCCTTGCGACCATTCTGACCAGAGCTGGTTACATATTGACCAGCTCTGACTGTAAGACCGTTAATCGCAGCCGAACAGGGAACTTCGGATTACAGGCTCCCGGAGCATTATGTCGAATACAACAGCAGCGTCCGAAACAACACCAACAGATACAACATCTGCATCTGCTAGTCACGCTCAAGCGCTTTTAGCTGAAAACCAGCCAGAAAGACGACAATATTCAGGGCAGGTTTCAGATATGGGATCAGGTGAGTCAGGCGCAGGTCTGTACCGTAAGCTCAGTGAATTGAATATATTTGATACTCTGAGTAATCGCTATCACTCTGATGACTTCAACGCCGCACGCAGTGAATACATCCGTACACGGGTGAATATTCTCAGCATCGTTTTTGCCATCTTTGCCCCTCTTTGGATTCCAATGGACTATATCTTACTGGAATCAGAAGATCTCAATGTTATTGCTCTATACCGGCTGGTCTTATTTGCAGGCATGGTGATATTACTGCTTATCAATAATGCCCGAAAACGCAATCTGCAGCATTCATTATTCTGCCTGACCATACTGATAGCTTTACCTGCCGTCTTCTATACCGCCAGTCTTTTTCAGCTACTGAATAGCAACACCCCTCTGATTGGTTATAGCTTTATCCCCTTCTTACTCGTTGCCATCCTGAGTGTTTTTCCTCTGACGATTATGGAAGCCACAGCTTTGGGGGGAGGGCTGATCGCTACTTTGATGTATAACGACTACTATTCAGCTACGCTGTTCACACTGGATGGCTTCAAGGACCTCTGGCTGATATCAACTCTGCTGATTATTGCTCTTTGGGCTAACCAGGCCCAACTGCATATGCTGCTTCGCCTGTACAGACAGGCCACACGAGACCCTCTGACAGGACTCCTGAATCGCAGAGTGATGACCGAGCGTTTGAAAGAGCTGACTCAACGCTGGAATAGCAGCTCGAAAAAACCTCCGGTCTGCGTACTGATGCTGGACCTTGATCGCTTTAAGCGCATCAATGATACCTATGGTCATCTGACCGGTGATAAAGTACTACAGGCATTCAGCCAGATCATGAAAGAAGAGCTGAGAAGCAGTGATATTCTGACCCGCTATGGCGGAGAGGAGTTTGCAGCGGTTCTGCCTGGTACCAACCTGGATAACGCTGTTAAAGCCGCAGAACGCATCCGGCTACGCTGTGAGCAATCCTGGGTGACATCAAAAGAAAATGAACCGGTTCACTTTACCACCAGTGTTGGTGTCGGGCAGCTGAAGGATTCAGAAGAGATCAATGAGCTGTTGCATCGGGTCGATAACTCTCTGTACGAAGCTAAAAAAAGCGGTCGGAATAAAGTGATTCAGTCCTGCTAGTCAGCCTGGTTCTGCGATGTATTAATGGATAGCCTGGTCAGGTATCAGGCTATCACCACTGTTTCAGCAGACCTGCAACAGCCAGCTATCGACCTTTCCAGCAGGGTTGTCGTTTATTCAGAAAGGCATCAATTCCCTCCTGAGCATCTTCTGACAACATATTCTCTGCCATTACCTGACTACAATATGCATAAGCTTCAGCCTGTTCCATATCGGCCTGGCGATAAAAAGCCTCCTTGCCCACTTTCAGCGTATAAGATGACTTAGCCGCAATCTGTTCAGCTATTTCAGTGACATGCTCCTCCAGTTGTTCTGGTGCAAGAGCTGCATTAATCAGGCCTATAGACTGTGCTTTATCGGCCATAATCATCTGACCGGTTAACAGCATCTCCATCGCCTGCTTCCTATGTACGGCGCGGGTCAGAGCAACCATCGGCGTGGAACAGAACAAGCCGATATTAACGCCAGGTGTTGCAAAACGGGTATTATCTGCGGCATATGCCAGGTCGCACGATGCAACCAGCTGGCAGCCTGCTGCTGTTGCGATTCCATGAACCTTTGCAATAACGGGCTGTGGAATCTGCTGTATGGTCTGCATCAGTTCCACACAGGTCGAAAAAGTCTGCTGATACAGCGCTTCTGACGGCTCTGCAGTCATCTCTTTAAGATCATGTCCTGCGCAAAAGCCCTTGCCGCTCCCGGACAAAACCACTGCCCTGACGGATCTATCCTTCGCAATGTCTTTTAAGTGATAAATCAGGGCCTGCATACATTCCAGAGATAAAGCGTTATACGCTTCGGGCCTGTTGATGGTCAGCCAGGCAACCGCATTTTTATTACGTTGCACTACCATAGATTGCTCAGACATAAAGATCCTCTTATTTTTATGCTATCTGTCATCAGAAACAGACCGAGCATATCATGCCAGGCTGAAAAACCCATGAGTCATATATTTATCGGTAAGGTGTTCAATATACCACTGAATTTCATACCTTTGTCTGGCATTATTCTCTTATCAAAAAGAAATTAATTCTTTAAGATAGGTCGTTTTCAAAAATATTTGCTGTTCAAACCCTATAAACAAAACGAACCCCTGAAAAAGGGGAGTACAGACCTGAACAAGAGTATTTCGATGCCCTCCTGCCAGTAACCGGAGAATTCGATAATTTTTCAGAGAAAAAACGATTGTTCAGATGTTTACCACTATAAACCGGAGAAAACCGGATTTACGGAAATAACTATGCAAACCTTAAAGAAGTCCACAAAACTGAATAATGTATGTTACGACATCCGTGGACCTGTCCTTGACGAAGCAAAACGAATGGAAGAGGAAGGTCACCGTATTCTCAAACTGAATATCGGCAATCCGGCCCCTTTCGGCTTCGAGGCACCAGAAGAGATTCTGCAGGATGTACTCCATAACCTGCCCAACGCCCAGGGCTACTGCGAATCAAAAGGTTTGTACTCGGCACGTAAGGCCGTAATGCAAGAGTGTCAGCGCAAGAAAATTGATCATGTATCTATTGAAGATATTTACCTGGGCAACGGTGTCAGCGAACTGATTGTTATGGCAATGCAGTGCCTTCTGAACGATGGCGACGAGATTCTGATTCCCGCTCCGGATTACCCTCTGTGGACAGCCGCATCTCGCCTGGCCGGAGGTAAAGCCGTCCACTATATCTGTGATGAACAGTCTGACTGGTATCCGGATCTGAATGACATCCGCAGTAAAATCACCAGTAATACTCGGGGTATTGTTCTGATTAATCCGAATAACCCAACAGGTGCGCTGTACCCTGAGTCGTTGTTGAAAGAGGTCATTGAGATTGCCCGGGAACATAATCTGGTGGTTCTGGCAGATGAAATCTATGACAAAATTCTTTACGATGATGCGAAACATACCTCCATCGCCAGTCTGGCAGATGACATATTGTTTCTGACATTTAACGGTTTATCTAAATCTTATCGTGTTGCCGGTTTCCGTTCTGGCTGGATGATTATGAGCGGCAATAAACACAATGCAACGGACTTTATAGAAGGCCTGAACATGCTGTCTTCCATGCGTCTGTGCGCTAATGTGCCATCACAGCATGCGATTCAGACTGCCTTAGGAGGCTATCAGAGTATTAATGATCTGGTTCTGCCTGGCGGGCGCTTAAAAGACCAGCGAGATCTGGCCTGGGAGATGCTCGACAATATCCCCGGCGTCAGTTGTGTAAAACCTAAAGGTGCACTCTATCTGTTTCCGAAGCTGGATGTTAAACGCTTCAACATTTACGACGATGAAAAATTCGCCTACGATCTTCTGAAACAAGAAAAAATGCTGGTTGTTCAGGGTACAGCCTTTAACTGGCCCGAACCGGATCATTTCCGTATTGTATCATTGCCTTATGTAGACCAACTGGAAGACGCTATTACACGAATAGCCCGTTTCCTGAGCAAATATAAACAATAACACCGCAGATAACAGCTATTCGAAATAGCCTCCCCTCAAAGAATAAAAACGCAGGCCAGGGGAACATAAACAAAGCAGGGCGTGTCAGAATACTGTCACGTCCTTTTGTTAAGAATCCTCACTGTGCAGGCAGTATCGTGCGCAGCAAGACAGTACTGCCAGCAAAAGAACAATTCATCTGAAACAATTGACGAGACATGAACACGGTAGCTTTAACGGATCTCCTTAATATGAAATCAGGCTCCGACTGGCTATTGTTTTTATGCTTTTTGCCCCCATCTGAACCGCAGATTAACTTGATATGGAGAAACCACAAAAATGATGCGTATCGGATTATTCCTTCTGACCAACCTGGCAGTCCTGGTGATTGCCGGTATTATGATGTCAGTTCTGGGTGTTGGAAACTATAAAGAAGGTGGTTCTCTGAACCTGGTTAACCTTCTGATTTTCTGCGGTATTTTTGGTATGACAGGATCACTGGTATCTCTGTTCATGTCCAAAATGATGGCTAAAATGAGTACCGGCACTCAGCTGATTGAACAACCTCAGAATCAGACTGAAGCCTGGCTGCTGAGCACGGTTGAAGAACTGTCTCAGAAAGCCGGTATCAAAATGCCTGACGTAGGTATTTTCCCATCCCATGAGTCTAATGCATTCGCAACCGGCTGGAACAAAAACGATGCTCTGGTATCGGTCAGTACAGGCCTGTTAGAACGTATGAGCCCGGAAGAAGTACGTGCTGTACTGGCTCATGAAATTGGACACGTTGCCAACGGTGATATGGTTACACTGGCTCTGATTCAGGGCGTAGTGAACACCTTTGTGATGTTTGTTACCCGTGTTGTGGTTTACGCAATTGACCAGTTCACTGCAGATGAAGAAGGTGAAGGCGGTCTGGGCTGGATTGCCGAGATGGTTCTGACCATTGTCCTGGACATTCTGTTCGGTATTCTGGCATCTGGCATTGTGGCATGGTTCAGCCGTCGTCGAGAGTTCAAAGCGGACGAAGCGGGTGCGACCCTGGCCGATCGACAGGCAATGATTTCAGCTCTGCAACGTCTGAAATCTGAATATGAAGACGCCAGTGGCCTGCAAGGTTCTATGACAGCTCTGGGGATTTCCGGTAGCAAGATGTCTGCATTCTTTGCATCTCATCCCCCACTGGATGATCGTATTGCTGCTCTGCAAGGCCGTTAATCACTCTTTACCTGAATCCTGAGCCTCCATTTTCAGGCCGGTCAGCAAAAAGCCCCGCGTTTGTAACCAATGCGGGGCTTTTTCATGATTAAGACCGATGACTTTAATCCGGTTAGTTTATTTACCTAACCGGATGCTGAAGCCAAACCTTTCCAGTCGATCAGCCAGCTTTTTCTGATTGGTCTTCAGCTGAATCTTCAGCGTCGGAAACTCTCGTCGCACCGGATAATCCCGGCGTAATTCATCGAAAACAGGTCCAAGAGGCTGCTTACGTCGCGCGGCTTTACCGAAGGCTCTGCGCATTGCAATATCATCATTACGCACATCATAGCACGCACGCACGGCTGTCAGCGTAGACCACCAGCGATGAGCATGCCCCGCCAGAGAGATCTTTTTCAGCGCAGGCTCCGGCATTAGCTGGCCTAGCTTCTTACGAACAGGCAAACCAAAGTGCTGGCATACGGCCTGATACACCATTTCGGTTCCACCCAATTTACCATCCAGGCTGTATCCGGCAATATGCGGTGTTGCAATATCAACCAGCTCCATCAATTCGTGATCAATGCCGGGTTCATTCTCCCAGACATCCAATACCGCAATAATGTCGTCACTTTCCATGAGACGGCGCTTCAGCGCCTCATTATCCAGAGTATCACCACGACCACTATTAATCAGAACGGTCCCCGGCTTCAGAGATTGAATCCGCTTCTCATTCATCAGATGGACGGTGGGATAATCTCCCTCTGTAATAAGAGGGGTGTGCATCGAAATAATATCAGATTGCGCCAGCAACTCATCCAGATCCGAAAACCCTGCTTCTCCTTCTTTCCGGGCACGAGGCGGATCATTTACCAGAACCTTCAGTCCCAGTGACGAAAGACGCTCCTGTAGCCGGCTACCGACATTACCGGCACCAATAATACCGATGGTTTTATCCTGCATCAGAAACGCTTCCTGATCCGACAAAAGAGTCAGCACACTCAGTACATACTCCACCACAGAATTAGCATTACAGCCCGGAGCATTGGCGAAACCAATGTTATTGTCGTTAAGGTACTCCAGATCAATATGGTCACAACCTATGGTCGCTGTAGCAACAAACTTAACTCTGGAGCCTTCCAGCAGTTCACGATTAACCCTGGTAATGGAACGTACCAGCAGAACATCTGCTTTCCTGATCTGATCTGCGGTCATATCCCGTCCTGGCAGGGTCTCTATGCTTCCCAGCTCAGCAAAAAACTCCCGGATAAGGGGGATATTTTCATCGGCGACGATGTGCATCTGTTTTCCTCTGTGATCTTTCCCGAAAGACTCAGCGATATCAAAGCTTTACAAATGCGAGTGTTTCAGGCTCAATGCGCGCTGCAGCCTGAAAAACTGTACAGTTTTTCAGTACCCGGAGTTATTCAGATACCACGTTTCCTGTTGCAGTATAATCTGAAGCTGCAGAATGTATGCACTAAATCATATCAGTCCGCTGGAGTAGCACAAGTGATTGTTCGCTGGCAAAACGAACATGATTATTGCCTGGTTCATATCCATCAGGATATGTTCGGTGACTGGCTGCTGACAAAGGCCTGGGGACAGATTGGCACTCAGTTTGGCGGAGTCCATCATTCTCTGGTCGAGTCGTACGATGAAGCCGTTACCCTGATGGAAAGCATAGGCACCATTCAGGAAAGCCGGGGCATGAAGCGTGTTCTGAAATTAGATGACAAAGAAGAAGCCGCGGATCTGTTTTCTGATCTGTTACGTTCGGGAGAGTTGCCTGAAGGCTGAGTAGTCACTCATAAAAACTACTCAGCCACAGGTCAGGTCAGTGCCTGCATAACAGGGTAAATAGCTAACCTGCAGATATACGTTTACTGGTCTGATAAAAGATACGCCTGAGCCTGCTCCGCTTCAAATGGCCAGCCCAGATCACTTTCCTGCCCATCCAGACGAATGACAGGTATACGAACACCATACTTTTCCACCAGACTTTCCTGTTCACTTATTTCCACCAATTCCAGCTTAATGCCTTGTTGCTGAACCAGCGGATGTACAATCGCCATTGCCATATCACAAAGATGACAGCCGGCCGTAGTGTAAAGATACAGAGTCTTATTCATCAGAGTTAACTCATTTTATACAGGTAATATTTATTTGACTCAAATAGCTCATGTATTTTCCGGAGCTTTCACCCCGGAAGTTTATCCATGACACCAGCCATCAATCAGTCAAAATAACGGATCTCATAACACTGGTGAATTTTCATATTACGAGAGAAATCCATCGGTACGGACTCTTTTGAAATATCCATCACCTCAAACTGCTCCAGAATATCCTCATCCATTTTGAAAGTACGCAGGTTATTAGAGAAAATCAGTGCACCGCCCGGTGCCAGTACTCTCATCGCATTACGAATCAGCTTACCGTGATCCCGCTGAATATCCAGTACACCTTTCATACGTTTTGAGTTCGAAAAAGAAGGTGGGTCCATAAAGATCAGATCAAACAGGCGACTGTTTTCCTGTAACCACTGGATACAATCCCCATGAACAAACTCATGCTCATCACCAGTAAAGCCATTCAGACGCATATTCCTGCGCCCCCAGTCCAGATAGGTTTTTGACATATCCACACTGACGGTACTTCTTGCTCCACCGACTGCTGCATGCACAGATGCCGTTGCAGTGTAACAGAACAGATTCAGTACTCTCTGATCTTTAGCCTGATCAGCGATATAGAGACGGATAGGCCTGTGATCCAGGAATAAACCTGTATCCAGATAATCATCCAGATTAACCAGTAACTGACACTTACCTTCATGAACGGTCAGCATATCGCCTTTTTTGCTCAGTTTTTCATACTGAGCACGTCCACTCTGGCGCTTGCGCTGTTTCAGATGAATATTGGATGGATTCATATCAAATACGGCAGGCAATACCTGCAGCACATCCATCAGACGGCGCTCTGCTTTTCTCGGATCAATGCTTTTTGGTGCAGCATACTCCTGAACATGCAGATGTTCGCCATAAACATCGACCGCCACAGCATATTCCGGTATATCGGAGTCATACGCCCGGAAACACTCAACTTTATTTTTATTACGCCATTTTTTCAGCTGTTTAAGGTTTTTACGCACCCGATTGGCGAACATACGAGCACCTTCACTCCAGCCTGACTCATCATAAATCAGCTCTTCAGTCGACAATCGAGGCTTGTCTTCCTGAATATCAGCCCGGTTTTCAGTTTGCTCTGATACTTCGGGTACAGTAAACAGCAATAATTTACAAGGCAGAGCACCGTTAAACAAACTGTACTGTTTGTGACTTCTGATTCCCATTTTATGGCATAAATCGGCATTACCAGTAAAAACAGCTACCTGCCATTGAGTAAAGGCATCTTTCAGCCGGTCCCCCAGATGACGATACAGATGAATCAGTGAAGGCATATCACTGATACGCTCACCATAAGGCGGGTTAGTCACTACAAGGCCAGACTCCAGAGTACCAGCATGAGTCGGCTGAACAAAATTAGCCAGCTCTTTACGAGCCACATGCACTATTTTTTCCAGCCCGGCACGACGGATATTTTTCAGAGCGGCATTCATCGCTTTATTGCTCTGATCATAACCGTAAATCAAGCCCTTAAAACGCTTACGTCCAACGCTGGCCCGCGCCTGTGCTTCTTTTTCAATCTCCTGCCAGAGATCAAAATCATGCTTTTTCCAGGTAAAAAAGCCAAAATGGCTTCGATTCAGACCCGGAGCCTGATCCATAGCAATTAATGCAGCCTCAATCAATAACGTACCAGAACCACACATAGGGTCCAGCAAAGGTGCATCTTTTTTGGCCAGTTCAGGCCAGCCACTGCGAATCAGAATAGCCGCTGCCAGGTTTTCTTTCAGAGGTGCCAGAGCACCATCAAGACGATACCCCCTCTGATGCAGACTACTGCCAGACAAATCCAGACTCAGCACCACCTCTCCACGGGTCAGGCGGGCGTTAACTCTCATTGATGGCCGGTCCTTATCAACCGAGTGACGAAATCCGGTTCTCATCTTCAACTGATCGACAACCGCATCTTTAACTCTCTGGGCAGCAAAGTGCGTATTACGAATCTGGCGATTAGTACCAGAAAAGTCAACGGCCAGTGTGCCTTGCGGCTGCATATGATCATCCCAGTCCACACTCTGAACGATCTCATATAACTCATCCGCTGTCTCTGCAGGGCCTTTGGTCAGTCTGAGCAGTACCCGGTTAGCCAGTCTGGACCACAGACATAATCGGTAGGCCGTTTCCAATGAAGCCATACACTCCACACCTGCCACTTTTTCCTTAACGGATTCGGCTCCCAATTGCTCACATTCCTGAGCCAGCAGGCCTTCCAGGCTTTTGGGACATGTTAAAAACAGTTCTAATAACGCCATGATTTCTCAGCCAAAAAGTGGTCACTGAACAATTTCAGTCACTCGGTTTATTACTAAAAACTATAAAAAGTTACGATTTTATGAAAAAAATATGTTCGACAAACTATGACAATTCAACTACAAATTAACTGTTGTTCGAATTTTGCGCAAAAGATTGAGAACACACATAATCAGAAAATCCGGTCAGGAGCCGGACATTACGCCGGTATAAATGTGCATAAATCTGACTAACTATATGCTATACCGGTCAAAGGCATTACAGGCCCGGCCTTTTAAAGGGCCTGTTGCCATAGCGATTAAGCGTAAAGAGATGTTTCGTACAGAATTCGCAATAATGCTTAACCAGATAAAATAATAGCACCTGTATTGATTATCCTGCTTAGTCCAGGCAGAACTCGTAACAAAAACTGTTCACCAGATACATCAGAAGGGAGGTTAAGTCTGATGCTCTGAGGCGAAAGCCTAAGGAAAAACATGTTTAATTAAGGATAGTCAGCCTGAATAGAATTCCGATTGTTTCTCTCCGACAGCACATAATCCGGAAAGAAACGCCAAGCCTGGTCAGACACCGGAACATCCGGTATCAGGTTTACGGAAACAGGCAGACACCACAAAACAGCTACGAGGCGTTAACTCTATGAAAAGACAAAAACGAGATCCAGCCCAGAAAGCTTTTGTTCGTGGTTACCAGGCAGGTGTCACCGGTAAGTCCCGTGATATGTGCCCAAATCAGAATATACAGACCCGTCAGTACTGGATGAGCGGCTGGCGAGAAGGCCGAGCAGATTCCTGGGCAGGAATGACAGGGGTATCCGGTATTCATAAAAACCCCACTGTCCTCTCCTAGCGCCTGATTCAGAAATCAGAGCATATAACATAAGTAAGACTCTGAACTGATACAGATAAGGCCCGCTGACGTAGCGGGCCTTTTTATCTTCTTTTAATATTAGTCAGTTACAGCAACATCTCAGGTAAAACTCAGTTATTACTTCGCAGACATAGCTGCAATCGCTTCTGCAGCGTCCTTAACCAGCTTAGGTCCCTGATAAATAAACCCGGTATACACCTGTACCAGACTGGCACCTGCTGCGATTTTTTCACGGGCTGCTTCCGCACTATCAATGCCACCAACGCCGATAACAGGCAACTCCCCCCGAAGCGTTTCAGCCAGGACTTTAATGACATGTGTGGATTTATCACGTACCGGCTTTCCACTCAGGCCTCCGGCTTCATCGGCATTTTTAAGGCCTTTGACCGCTTCACGCTCCAGAGTCGTATTCGTAGCGATGACCGCATCCATCTTCTGATTGCGGATATTTTCTGCCACCATACGGATCTCATCATCATCCATATCCGGTGCTATTTTTACGGCAATCGGCACATAACGTTTATGTTCTTCTGCCAGACGTGTCTGCTCTTCTTTCAGCACCCGAAGCAAGGCTTCCAGAGTTTCTCCAAACTGCAGATTACGTAAACCTGGTGTATTAGGAGAGGAGATATTCACGGTGACATAGTCTGCATAAGGATAAACCTCTTTCAGACAGTACAGGTAATCCTGGTCAGCATCTTCAACTGATGTGGTCAGGTTTTTACCAATATTGATACCCAGCACACCACGGAATTTACGCCGTTTAACCTGTTCAACCAGATGATGAACACCCTTATTATTGAATCCCATGCGGTTGATAATAGCTTCTTTCTCCAGAATACGGAAAAGACGAGGTTTATCATTACCCGGCTGAGGCTTTGGCGTTACAGTACCCACTTCGACGAAACCAAATCCCAGATCACCCAGGGCATCCAGATGATCCGCATTTTTATCCAGGCCTGCAGCCAGCCCAACCGCATTAGGAAAACGTATCCCCATAACCTCAACCGGGGCCTGTACCGCCTTATCAGTAAAAAGTGACAACAGACCTGTACGCTTAGCAGCACTCAGGCTATCCAGCGCCAGCTCATGGGATGTTTCACCAGAAAACTGAAAAAGAATATTGCGGGCCAGTTTGTACATTCAATGCTCCGGAAAGGGTCAGGTGGATGACAGGAAAAAACTGGCCGCGAGTATACCCTATTTAAAGGCGAGGCGGCATGGGACTTACAGAGAAAATCTCACTATTTTTGATAATAGTTATCCAGCAACAGATACCAAAAAGGGCGGATGAATTCATCCGCCCTTTCCGCTGAAACCAGGCTCTGATACCGCCTTACACACTATTTATCCCGAAGTTTAAAATCAGATAACATCCGCCACCATTGCAGGCTCGTCACAACGGATCAGACGCGCTCTATGGATTGGAATTTATTTCCAGGTCCAAAACGCACTCTGAACCGACCATGAACACCCTGACTGGTGACAAATGGCCGCAAAATATTAGCAGGAATCTGTATTCTCCGCCCCCAGGAATCATAAGCGATTACGCCAGAGGCGTAACCGCGGTAGTACTCAAGATATTTTTCAGCACTCAGGCTGACTGAAATAATAACCTCTGACATAACCTGTGTAAGACCGTACCCGGATACCCCGTATTTCTGTTGTGCTGTATGCTATTGAATGCATCATGCTTCCATCTGCATCTGAGCCAGATCAAACAGCTCACGCATTGCCACGGAGAATACAGGGAAGTCCGCTTTACTGCCAGAGCTGATCTCTTCCAGAATACGCTGCCAGCGCTGAACCTGATGCTGATGACGCTGCATCCACTGAGACACACGCTCTTCAACATCCAGTACACCATCTTCCATCTGTAATACACTGATTGCCAGAGCACGGCTCTGCCAGTCCAGGTCATCGCGGAAGGTTTCACGGGCCAGAGCTTCCCAGCTATCGTGAACATTCAGTTCTGTAATCTTCTGACTGATCCATTGCAGATCCAGCTGATGTCCCAGTTCAAAGTAAACTTCAGCCACACGCTGCAGCTTCTCACCTGTCACACGTTCAGCTTCCACAATACCCAGCATAGAGTACAGACCGGAAGTACCTGCCACCTGATCAGCCAGAGCTTCAGGCACACCATTGTCGATCAGTTCTTCACGACGTTTAGTCCAGCTTTCCAGCTGAGCGCCTTTCAGACGTTCACCAATGGATTCACTCAGCATACGTACTTTCGGTTCATACAGAGCGATCACATCGGTCACGCTCATATTGGCCAGATGCGGACGCAGGAACCAGCGAGTGGCACGGCGAATCAGACGCATCAGATCCAGCATCATGTCATACTGAACATCACTATTAACGCTGTAGTCCAGCTTTTCAATCTGCCGCCACAGGTTGTGGATACCAAAAACTTCACGGGCTACAACATACGCTCGGGCAATTTCAGATGCCTCAGCACCGGATGAATCAATCAAACGGTGAATAAAGGCAATACCGCCATGATGAACCAGATCATTCGCCAGCTGGTTAGATACAATCTCGCGTTTCAGGCGGTGGTTGTACATGGCAGGCTTAAAGCGCTCAACCAGTACTTCTGGGAATGCTCCTTCCAGCTCCTGCTCAATATAGCTGTCTTCCGGCAGATCTGAAGCCACAATAGCTTGTTTCAGATCGGCTTTAGCATAGGAAATCAACACTGATAACTCAGGCAGAGTCAGGCTGCCTCCCTGATTGAAACGCTCCAGCAATACATCATCTGTTGGAATAAATTCCAATGCCCGATTTAATTTACCTTCGCTTTCCAGCGCATTGATAAAGCGACGGAACTGACCAATACCTTCCTGAGCCATACGTAACGACAAGCTCAGCGCACCACTTTGTGCATAGTTATTCTTCAGTACCAGATCAGCCACTTCATCAGTCATGTCTTCCAGCAGCTGGTTGCGCTGCTTATTGGTCATATCGCCCTGACTGACAATTTCGTCCAGCAGAATCTTAATATTTACTTCGTGGTCTGAGCAGTCCACACCACCGGCATTATCGATAAAGTCAGTATTAACAGCACCACCTTTGGCCCCATACTCCATACGAGCACGCTGCGTCAGCCCCAGGTTACCACCTTCACCAATAACGCGGGCATTCAGATCTTTACCATTAATGCGCAGGCTGTCATTGGCCTTATCGCCCACATCAGCATGAGTTTCATCACTGGCTTTAACATAAGTACCAATACCGCCATTCCAGATCAGATCAATCGGCGCTTTCAGAATCGCAGAAATCAGATCATTTGGTGCCATACGGTCTTCAGTAATATTAAAGCGCGCCTTCATCTGAGGACTGATATCAACCGATTTAGCTGCACGAGAGAAGATTCCACCACCATCAGAAATCAGTGCATTATTATAGTCTGCCCAGCTGGAGCGAGGCAGTTCAAACATGCGCTGACGTTCACGATAGCTGGCTGCAGCATCAGGATTCGGATCAACAAAGATATGCAGATGGTTAAAGGCACAAACCAGCTGGATTTTATCCGACAACAGCATGCCGTTACCGAATACATCACCACTCATATCACCAATACCAACGACAGAGAATTCATCCTTCTGCACATTGTGGCCCAGTTCACGGAAGTGGCGCTGTACCGACACCCAGGCACCACGGGCGGTAATGCCCATTTTCTTGTGATCATAACCATTCGCACCGCCGGATGCGAAAGCATCTTTCAGCCAGAAACCATGTTCCAGAGAGATGCTGTTAGCGATATCGGAGAACGTCGCTGTACCTTTATCCGCTGCCACAACCAGGTATGGATCATCTTCATCATGGCGCACGACCATCTGTGGTGGAACCACAACACCTTCAACCAGATTATCAGTCACATCCAGCAGAGCCGTGATAAAGGTTTTATAGCATTCGATGCCATCTTTAATGAGGGCGTCACGATCACCACCTTCTGGAGGACACTTACTGACAAAACCGCCTTTTGCACCCACAGGTACAATCACCGCATTCTTCACCTGCTGTGCTTTTACCAGACCCAGAATCTCGGTACGGAAGTCTTCATGACGATCAGACCAGCGCAGACCACCACGCGCCACTTTACCACCACGCAGATGGACACCTTCAACCCTTGGCGAGTAAACAAAGATCTCAAACATAGGACGAGGCAGAGGTACATCCGGGATTTTATGCACATCCAGCTTAAAGGCGATATAGCTTTTCACCCTGCCATCAGCATCCGGCTGGTAGTAGTTAGTCCGCAGTGTCGCCTGCATCAACTGCATATAACGACGCAGAATCAGATCTTCGTTAAGACTCTGAACCTGATCCAGCGCTTCTGTCAGTTGAGCAATCAGAGCGTCTTCTGCTTCTTCGCTATAATCTGCGTCAGGATCAAAACGCAGAGTAAACAGGTCCAGCAACAAACGTGTGATACCAGGGTGGTTTTCCAATGTGGAGGCAATATAGCCCTGATCAAAGTTAAAGCGTACCTGCTTCATATAACGGGCATACGCACGCAACATTGCAATCTGACGCCAGTGCAGACGTGCGGTCAGCACCAGACGGTTGAAAGAATCATTTTCTGCGGCACCATTCCAGATCTGCTCAAAGGCCCCTTTAAACACATCTTTAACTTCGGCAACATTAATCTCTTCCTGTCCAGATGGCTCCAGAGCAAAGTCATGCAACCAGATGGTTTCGCCGTCACTACGGGAGATCTCATAAGGATGCTCACCCACAACACGCATGCCCAGGTGTTCCAGCACCGGAATAACATCAGATAGTGGCAGCTGATCATTAGCATGGAATAACTGGAACTGCAGATGGCGGCCTTCGTCTTCCAGGTGACGATAGAAGCTCATGCTGACTTTGCGCTCGTCACTCAACTCATCAATGTAACCGATGTCAATTACCGCACCACGAGGGCTGAAATCCTCACGATAACTGGCTGGAAACGCATTCTTATATACCTTGTAGTGACGATTTGCCTGCTCTTCACCATAACGCTCAACCAGTGCTTCTAACAGGTCATCACTCCAGGAACGGGCGATATTTATGATCTGCTGTTCAATCTCTTTAATGGCGTATTCCGGAGCCGTATCACCATTAAATCTCAACAGAAACTGGGTGCGAGCTAATGCAGACTCAGAGAAATAGGTGTGGAATTCAGTACCGTTAGCATCCAGAGCATCACACAGAATCTGCTGTGCACGATGGCGGAATTCCGTACTGTAAATATCACGAGGTACATATACCAGGCAGGAGAACAGTTTGCCGAAACTGTCTTCACGGATAAACAGACGTACTTTGCGACGCTCCCGAATATTCAGAATACCCAACGCGGTTTCTGTCAACTCATGAAGATCAATCTGGAACAGGTCATCACGAGGGTAAACTTCCAGAATCTGCGTCAGATGCTTACCATTATGTCCCTGAGGATCAAGGCCTGAAGCCTGTAAAACAGCATCTACCTTTTTACGCAGCACCGGAATCTGACTTGGCGTCTGGTTATATACCGAAGCGGTATAAAGCCCCAGGAAGCGGCTCTCACCCACCAGTTTACCCTCATCATTAAAGCGCTTAATGGTGATGTAATCAGGATAAGCCGGGCGATGCACTCGGGCATGAGAAGATGCTTTAGCAAAACTCAACAGCTCTGGAATCAGTACGAACTGGCGCGCATCCAGCGCCATATCATGGCGGGATTGCTCATTATAACGAGGATCGTCCAGCTTCAGCACACCCAGCTCGGACCCTGCCACCTGCTTCAGAACCTTCTTACCCTCTTCATCAACAACTTCGTATTCGTCGTAACCCAGATAGGTAAAATGATCATGGTCCAGCCAGTGCAGAAAATCTGTTGCTTCACTGATATCACCATCAGACAGGTGAGGAGGGCGACTATTAGCCAGTTCTTTGCACAGTATTTGTGCTTTTTCGCGCATAGCCGGGAAATCACTGACAGACGTTGAAATTTCTGCCAGTACTTCCTGTAGCGATGAGGACAGGTCATCCAGTTCGCTCTGGTCTGTATGACGATCAACCTCAATATAGATCAGAGACTCCGCAGAAACGGAACCATTATCTTCTTCCAGCTCTGCTTTACGGCCGGCCACTTCAAGTAGCTGACCTTTATCGTCACGCAGAAACTTAAGCACTGCGTTATGAATCGTATGAACTGTCAGTCCACGACGATTCAGCTCAATACGGATCGAATCGACCAGGAAGGGCATATCTTTCTGCAGCACTTCAATTACAGTGTGCGTAGATTGCCAGCCATCCTGCTCAAAATCCGGGTTATAAACCCGAATTTTGGGTGAATTAAGAGCGTTTTTCTGTACAAAGTGCCAGGTTGAAACAGTGGCTCCATACAGATCATCCGGACGGTATTCTGCTAAGTCTTCCAGCGATGCCGAAGCATAATAAAAACCGGAAAAGTTAATTATTTTTCTGACCTGTTCATCGGAGAAACGCGATCTGAGCTGTTCCTCAAGCTGACCAAGAAACTTTCTATGACCTTCACTGGCTTGATACATCATTAGCTGACCTCTGCCCTGTACCCTGTTCTGGAGTTGTTGTCCGATCCGACTTTCTATGACTTTGCACCCGAGTCCGCAGTGCTTGCCGGAACTATCCTGTAAAATCTGATTCTTATAAAAAAGCCTGACCGATGTGGCTCGCATCTGATTTTTTTCTCAGTACATTAATCAGATTAAACAATGTACCGAAAAATATGAAATAAATGCGCCCTGTTAGTTAGCTTTGATGAAAACATAGTACAAATCAACCATTAAGCATCAGCTGTATTACAAAAAGGCATAAGGCAGAAAATTATTCTCATAATATTGTATTTATTGATAATCAACCCTATATCGGCTAACAACAGAGACTGATGAATAGCAGAGCCAACTGAAAATGACTGCAAAAACGAACCTGTGGTCTTTCCAGGGCAGATCTGAACAACAGGAATAAAAGAGAATCATGTCACTAAGGGATACTTTTCAGCAGTTAAAGCAGCAACTGCAAAATCAGATTATCGGTCAGGAAACCCTGCTGAATCGTTTGTTAATTGCATTACTGGCCGATGGTCACTTGTTGGTTGAAGGGCCACCGGGTCTGGCAAAAACCAAAGCCATTAAAGTACTGGCAGATCAGATGGAAGGAGATTTTCAAAGAATTCAGTTTACACCTGACCTGCTACCGGCGGATATCACCGGAACGGATATCTATCAACAGGAAAGCGGGCAATTCTCTTTTCAACAAGGTCCTGTTTTTAATCACTTTATTCTGTCTGATGAGATCAACAGAGCCCCGGCAAAAGTCCAGGCTGCTCTGTTAGAGGCAATGGCGGAACGTCAGGTAACTGTCGGCAATACCAGCTATTCATTACCAGATACTTTTCTGGTCATGGCGACCCAGAATCCTATCGAGCAGGAAGGGACTTACCCTTTACCAGAAGCTCAACTGGACCGCTTTCTGATGCATATTCAACTAACCTACCCTTCAGCTGAAGCAGAATTGCAGATACTCCGCCTGATAAGGGAAGAGCAAAAGCATCAGTTGAGTCAGGCAGAGCAGCCTGAACCGCTGCCGGTTATCAGTCAGCAACAGATCCGGGAAGCCAGACAGTCTGTACTGGATATCTATATGGCGGAACCCATTGAACACTATATTGTCCATCTGGTTGACGCCACACGTCGTCCTGAAAAATATGATCAGGATCTGGCCAGCTGGATTGAATATGGTGTCAGCCCTAGGGCAACTCTGGCTCTGGACCGGTGTGCCAGAGCTCATGCCTGGCTGTCAGAACGCGACTTTGTTACACCAGAAGATGTGCAGGCCGTACTGCCAGATGTATTCCGCCATCGTTTATTACTGAAATACGAAGCGGAAGCCGCAGGCCTCAACTCTGACCAGGTCATTGCTCATCTGGTACAGAAGGTACCGGTCAGTTGATTATGTGGTCACTATTCAGAATCAGCAGTGATGCAGACAAAAGCTATCAGAGTACATCGGAACAAGCGCTTCTGCCCGAACTGACGTTAGAGCATTTACTGGGCTGGCAACGTTATAAAGGTGCTCTTAAATCAAAGCTACATACGCCAACATCCTCGGTGCTGGCAGGGCAACATCGATCACGGGTACAGGGAAAAGGGATGGAGTTGAGTGAGATTCGCAACTATCAGCCCGGAGATGATATCCGGCTCATGGACTGGAAAGTCACCGCCCGTACCCGTAAGCCCCATACCAAAGTTTTTATGGAAGAAAAGGAACGCCCGGTACAACTGGTACTGGATCTTTCATACAGCATGCTATTCGGTAGTCAGCGCAGCAAAGCTGAGCAAGCGGCCAATGTCGCAGCGACCATTGGCTGGGCTTTATCCCATCAGGGAGACCGGTGCGGAGGATTGATATTTAACGGAAAGAAACAGTATCTGATCAGACCCGGTGCACGGAAAAAAGGGCTTCTCCCCCTTTTGAAACAAAGCTGTGACCTGTCAACAGATCTGATCACAGAGCACTCTGCATCTGCTCCGGGCCGTATGAACCAGGTACTGAAACAAATAAGCCTGCCAGGGCACGGACAGCTGATCATTCTGATCAGTGATTTCTGGTCACTGGATATCACAGATAACCAGCTTTTATCCCGTTTGAGTAAAAAGCACAATGTGCTGGCAGTCCTGATTACTGACCCAATGGAATCAGAACTGCCGCCAGGCCCCTGCTATCTGCACGATAAGCAGAAAAGTTTCTTTTTTGATGGCAGCCTGACAGATGACAGAACACGCTACAAAAAACAGGCAGAGCAACGCCAGCAAGCACTGAAGCAATTTTTTATGCAGAATAAGAGTCATTTTATCACCCTGTCTACTGAGGAAAATCCTCCGGACAAGCTGCAACAGTGTTTTATCTGAAGTCATCATTTCCGGACACCGATAAATGAGTGCCCAGGCAAGAACACAGACAGACAGTACTCTGTAAAAAAACAAATCACTATAAAGTATTTTACTTTCAATAAGATAACTATTAAAAAGAGCAACTAATATCATTAACCCCGGGACTTTCCCCTTCAGACAGATACAGGATAAATTCGGCGGAACTGCCGTTGATTTAAAACAGCAGATCTGCAGGAGTAGCATTGAATGAGTACAGAACAGCCTCTGATTGATCAGTTGAAAGATATCCATCTGCCGGCATCAGAAACAGATATCCTGCAATTTATTCAGGCCTGGTGGATTATCCCTCTGCTGGCAGCCATAGCCGTGTTGGCTCTGGTGTTGTACCGGCGTCATCAGAAAAAAATTCGTCCTCGGGTTTACGCTCTGAATGAGCTGGAACAAATGCGCCAGCGTTACCAGCAGCATAAAGAAGACCAGCGTTTACTGAATGAGATTAATGTTCTGCTACGCCGGATGGCCATTCTTTATTATGACCGGGAAGAGGTCGCATCCCTTTCAGGGGAAGCCTGGTTGCAATTTCTGGATAAGAGTGGCAAAACGAAAGATTTCAGCTCAGGTCCAGGACAGATACTCAGCCATGTTTATGACGATAAAAAGCCAGAGTTTGATGAACCAGCTCTGAGTGAAACAGTCAGACTATGGATTAGCCTGCAATCCTGCTCCTGACATCAGGTCATTAAGGCTTTAACACAGCATCTGAGTAAAGAGCATGTCAGCATTCAGTACCCTGTACTCACATATTGATTTTATATGGCCATGGATTTTCCTATTGCTGCCTCTGCCCTGGCTGGTATACCGTTTTTTTCCAACAGCAACGCCACGGCAATATCAGTTAAAAATCAGCTGGCTCAGTATGCTGACACAAGATCAGAAACCTCGGGTACACCGTAGCTCTGCAACCCGCCTGATTTTTGCCTCTCTGCTCTGGCTGCTTTTGTTGATCGCTGCCAGTCATCCACAATGGACAGGAGATCCTGTGCCTCTGCCAAATAAAGGACATGATCTGTTAATGGCGGTGGATATTTCCGGCAGTATGCAGGTACAGGATATGGAAGTCGAACAACAGATGACGGATCGTTTGTCAGCAGTAAAAAATATCGTTTCTGATTTTGTTCTGCGTCGTGAAGGTGACCGGCTTGGGCTGATTGTGTTCGGAACCCGTGCCTATCTGCATGTTCCCCTCAGCCATGACAGAAATACCGTGTCAGAACAACTTAAAGGTATCCAGTTAAGAATGGCTGGAGAACAAACAGCCATAGGCGATGCAATCGGGCTGGCCGTGAAACGCCTGAAAGATCAGCCAGAGGATGCAAGAGTACTGGTTCTGCTGACGGATGGAGCCAATACTGCAGGCTCTGTTGAACCTCTGCAGGCTGCGACTCTGGCTAAAGAACAGAAAGTACGCATCTACACGATAGGTATAGGGGCAGATGAGATGGAAGTACAGACTCTGTTCGGTCTGACCAGGAGAGTAAACCCATCTCAGGAACTGGATGAATACACCCTGCAAAAAATTGCCAGGGAAACCGGAGGTGTCTATTTCAGGGCTCGCAGCACAGAGGAGCTGAGTATGATCTACCAGGAGCTGGATCGTCTGGAGCCGATTGAACAGAACTCACAGGTATTTCGCCCCAGACACAGTCTGCTGCACTGGCCATTACTGACCGTGATTATTCTGATCAGCCTGACCTTCGCACATCGCTGGTTACTGAGTATCAGCCAGATGCTCCGAACCATGAAATCCTCTTCATCAGATACACTGAAATAAAGGCCGGATATGGAACTACTGGACAGCTTTCACTTTGCCAGACCCTGGGCGTTGATTCTGCTTCCGATAATCCTGATTCAGGCATTCTGGTTTCTGAAATATCGCCATAGTACAAACCCATGGGCCACCAGAATACGACCGGATCTACAGAAATATTTGCTGTTAGCTCCCGAAAAGCAGCCCGGCTATACCGGCTGGATTGTACTGGCAATGATTCTGAGTATCTTTGCTCTGGCAGGGCCTAGCTGGAGTCAACAGTCCCGACCCGTTTACAGTAAACAGGATGCCCTCGTGATTGTACTGGATATGTCTTTATCCATGCTGGCACAGGATATCAAACCTGACCGGGCGACACGCAGCAAACTGAAGCTGATGGACCTGTTGGAACAAAGGCGGGAAGGGCTGACAGCTTTGGTTGCATATGCCGGTAACGCATATACTGTTGCACCTTTAACATCAGACAGCGCAACCATCCGTAATCTGCTGCCAGCACTGGACCCGACACTCATGCCTGAACTGGGAAGTGCCGCCGAAAAAGGTATTGAACAGGCTGAAATACTGATGAAACAGGCAGGCATCACTCAGGGACATATTCTTCTGGTAACCGATGGCATTGATAAAACGGCACAACAACAGATAAAAAAAGCACTTGGTAAAGAAACACGCCTGAGCATTCTTGCTGTAGGGACTGAAACAGGCTCCCCGATACCTCTGGGCGAACAAGGGTTTGTTAAAGACCAACAGGGCAGCGTTATCATCAGTAAACTGGACCTTTCACCACTAAAACAGGTTCAGGCGGAAACCTCTGCCCGACTAAGTCAGCTACAACTGGATAATACGGATCTGAGTCACTTGCTGGATGACAGTATTATCAGCGAACTCAAGGAAGAAAAAGAGGCTGAACTGCCCCTATGGATAGAACAGGGGCATTGGTTTCTTCTGCCAGTTCTTCCATTAGCCGCTCTTGCCTTTCGCCGGGGCTGGCTATTGCTATTGCCACTACTCCTGGTACTCCCGGCTGAGCCTGGTTATGCCTTCTGGGGCTACACTCCGGAGCAAAAAGCTCAGCAAGCCGGTGAACAGGCATTTCATAACCAGGAGTACGATAAAGCCAGCCAGTTACTGAATACTCCGGCCTGGCAGGGCAGCGCCTACTACCGTAACCAGCAATATGACAAAGCCATAGAAGCTTTCAGCCAGGACCCCAGTGCACAAGGGCATTACAACCGGGGAAATGCTCTGATAAAACAAGGCCAGCTGCAACAGGCTCTGGAAGCCTATAATCAGGCCCTGCAACTGAATCCTGAAATGCAGGATGCTAAAGATAACCGCACCCTGGCAGAAAAAATGCTGCAA
>NZ_JACJFM010000002.1:26059-88764 GCF_014164585.1 Oceanospirillum sediminis
ACAGCAACAGCAACAGCAACAGCAACAGCAACAGCAACAGCAACAGCAACAGCAACAGCAACAGCAACAGCAACAGCAACAGCAACAGCAACAGCAACAGCAAAACGAATCATCTCAGAACGATAATTCTCAGCAATCTGCTACCAATCAACAGAGCAGCGCTCAGAACAATCGCTCCACAGCTCAGACTCAGCAAAACAATCAGAATCCGGCTGCAGATAACCAGCAGGATCAACAAAAGCAATCGGCTGGTAACAGCTCTGATGATAGTCAGCAGGACAAACAGCCCGAAAGCACAGAAGCTCAGTCAGCTAATTCAGATCAGGAATCAGAACAAAGGTCAGCTGAAGCGGATGGCTCCGAAAGCCATGACGCTTCTCTTAGTGAAGCAGACCAGTCTCTGGAGCAATGGCTCAGGAGAATTCCAGATGATCCATCCGGCCTGTTACGACGCAAATTTGAATATGAATCCAGCCTGAAAAGAGATGAAAGAGTATCGGAAGGACGAGCACCATGGTAAAAGGACATTTTTATATGCCTTATATGTTATTACTCTGCCAGAAAGCCTGCCAACAGGTACGACTCATACCTTTACTGACTCTGCTCATAATGCTTTCAGTCAGCTCTGGCGTTCTGGCTATTGAGTTTGAAGCGATACCTGATCGCACAAAGCTGGCAGAAAATGAAACTCTGGTACTGTATCTCCGTACAGATGATATCCGCCAGCGAGATGAACCGGACCTGTCCGTTCTGGAAGCTGATTTTGACATTCTATCCACCCAGGTCAGAAGTAATATTCAGATCATTAATGGCCAGAATCAGAGTGAAAAGCTCTGGCAGGTTACACTGTTGCCCAAACGCTCTGGAGTCATAGAGGTTCCGGCAATCTCTCTGGGTAATCTTAACAGCCAGCCTTTTACACTAACCATCAGTGATGCCCCCTCCGATGAGCAACAAAGCGCTGATGTTTTTCTGGATAGCAGCATTGATCAGAAAGACAGCATCTATGTTCAACAACAACTGATTTATACGCTACGCCTCTATTATGCGACAACGATTTCGGACCATGGCCTGACTGAACCAGAGCTACCAGATACCCTGATGGTTCAATTAGGCAATAGACAGGATTTCGAATCCCGAATTAATGGGCGCCTGTATAATGTAGCGCAATGGCAGTTCGCAATTTTTCCGCAGAAAAGTGGGGAACTGGTTATTCCTGCCCAGACATTCAGTGGCCGAATAAGAATCCGTAATAACTACTCTCTGGGTGCTCTGAAACAGATACGAACCAAAAGCCCTGAACACAGAATCACAGTAAAACCTATCCCGGATAATTTTCCTGCAGGATTTACCTGGTTACCGGCAGAATCAATGGAGATAACAGAGCAATGGAGCGGTGATTTCAGCCAGTGGCAATCCGGATCACCTTTGACCCGAACCATTGCATTAAGCGCCAGAGGTCTGACCGCTGCTCAGCTTCCTCCCGTCAACCTGTCACTACCAGAGTATATTCGACAGTATCCGGAGCAACCCCAGTTGAAAGATACGCCTACAGCAGAAGGCATGCTGGGAGAGAAGCAAATCAATGTTGCACTGATCCCCACCAGAAGTGGTCTGATGGCATTGCCTGACATCCGGATTCCCTGGTGGAACACAGTCACAGATCAACTGGAGTATGTAAGCCTGGCATCTCTTCAACTGGATATTACGGCAGATCCGCAGCATGCTCAGACTCCCGCCGTTATTGCCCCTGTAGAGTCTGATGAAAAGCAGATTGTTTATATTGAGAAGGACAACATCATCTGGCAGATCAGTACCGGGGCATCCTCTTTCTTAAGCCTGATTCTGCTGTGGCTATGGTGGAATACCCGCCAGAAACTGACAGGAGCACAGCAACAAAAGCCAGCTCTGACAATGACAGGATCAATTGATAAAGAGATCAGCCATGTTAAAAAACAACTGATACAGGCCTGTCGTGATAATGATGCTCACACCGCATGGAAATACTGGCAACAGTGGCAGAAACTCTCAGAAGTAGCACCTGACAATTCGACACGTCAGGCACTACAACAATTACAGAGCTGCCTGTATGGCCCTGCCGCCGCTCCGGAACAATGGCAGGGAAAAACGCTGGCAGAAGCCATTGGGCAATTACAGAATAGCTCACCGGCACAGCCTGAACAGCCACTGGCCTCTTTATACCCGGAATAAAACATGGCAGATCCTGATACCCGGATGATTATCTCTTAACCAGGATCAGGATCTGCTTGTACATCAATTACTTTCGAACCAGAAAAACACCACTTTCAGTGTGATGGGTATAAGGAAACTGATCGAACATCGCAAAGCGCTCAATACGGTGTGTTTTTGTCAGCTGCTGAAGGTTTTCATGTAAGGTATCCGGGTTGCATGAGATGTACACAATATGATCATACTGAGCAACCTGCTCAACGGTTGCCTCATCCAGTCCGGCACGAGGCGGATCAACCAGAACCGTAGTAAAGTTCTTCTGTTCCAGCGCCATATCACTTAAACGGCGCAGTTGAGTTTTCCCGGCCAGAGCCTCACTGAACTCTTCGCTGGATACTCTGGCAACCTGCACATTGCTGATACCATTGCGTTCAATATTAAACTGTGCAGAACGAACAGAGGTTTTAGATATCTCAGTCGCGACAACCTGATTAAAGTTCTCTGCCAGAGCCAGTGTGAAGTTGCCATTTCCGCAGTACAGCTCAACCAGATCACCGCCTGTATCACGGGTTACATCCACAGCCCAGCTCAGCATTTTTTCACACACAACGGCATTAGGTTGTGTAAAGCTGTTCTCAACCTGCTGATACTCCAGCGTACGTTCACCGACTTTAAGAGACTCAATCACATAATCCTTATCCAGCACAATGCGCTGCTTACGACTACGTCCGATGATGCTGGCATCCAGCTTATCCTGTAAAGCTCTGGCCAGTTGTTCCCACTCTTCACCCAGGGCTCTGTGGTAAATCATGGTGATCAGTGCTTCTCCTGACAAAGAGGTCAGAAACTCCACCTGAAACAGTTTACGACGTAACTCAGGATTGGCTTTCACTTCAGCCATCAGTTCAGCCATTAACCGGTTAATTAACGTACTGGCTACCGGGAACTGATCCATGCGTACGACCTTGCGGTCCTTTTTCGGATCTTCTCCTATATCAAACATCACATAATAGGTGTCTTCTCCCTGATGCCAGACACGAAACTCCGCACGCATCCGATAATGACTGTCCGGAGAATCAAAAACTTCCAGTTCAGGAGGGTTAAACTCCGCAAACTGGGTACGAATACGATCCGACTTTTCAGTCAGTAGCTTAGCGTATTTTTCAGGTTCAACAACAGGTAACGGCACAGGATAACCTCGGAGCAATCATAGTCAGGGTCGCAGAGGATAACAGGAAATTCCATCAGCTCAAGTCATGTAAAGAGAGGATTATTATTAATCTGTCACTACAGGCATAACGTCTTAATCATAGACATTAATTTTTTACAGTGTTTATCAGTCGATATTCATAAATCAGCAGGGTATCATGCGGCGCAGTATGGCTTTTTCAGTGCTGCAACCCCCAGATTGGATCTGTTATGACCTCGTTATTCCGGACAATTGCCAGAGCGGCATATTACTGTGTTGGCCCGATATTATTGCTGGCACTGGCTCTGATCGCATTCTCTCCCTGGACTGGACTGCCTGTTATCTGGCCAGCCTTACTTCTCTGGCTGACATTTCTGATCAACTGGACACGTTTGCCCAAAGGCCCCAGAAAACAAGCTTCCATTCTCTTATTAACAGGTCTGGCCGGTATGGGCTGGGGGTTATCTCAGACACCTCCGGGGCAGATACCAGATATCCCCTGGCATCAGGCATTAACGGCAAACACAGGCTTACTGGGTATGCTAATGGCTGTCAGCTTTCTCTCTCTGATTGCTTCTGCTCCGGGCTCAGCCACAGATAAACTGCCTACCGGGCGCTCAGCACTCAAACAAACATTATTTGGCATTCATATTTTTGGTGCGGTTATCAATCTGTCGATTGTCTTCATTATGGGAGACCGTTTTGCCAGCCAATCCGACAGTAAAAATACCGGTAAGCTGATCCAGGATGCGCAGATGAAAGTACTCTCCCGAGGCTTCTGCTCTGCCGCTCTCTGGTCTCCTTTCTTTGCTGCTGTGGCTGTTGCACTGACTTATGCACCGGGAGCCAGCCTGCTGCAGTTAATGCAGGCAGGAATCCCTCTGGCTCTGATCGCGTTGGTAGTCACTTATATAGAGCTTCGCCCTCATGCCGATCAGTTCACCGGTTACCCGATGCAACTGAAAAATCTGGCCTTACCCGGTTTTCTGGCAGCGGCAGTACTCGGATGCCATTGGTATCTTCCTGAGTACTCTGTCATGCAGGTTATCAGTGTACTGTCACCGCTCACCGCAATCATCGTGATGTTACTAAAAAAGGAAGCTGTGCATAAAAAGCTGCTGGAGCATAGCCATGACCGTCTGGCCCGGATGGGCAGTGAGATGGCGCTATTTCTATGCGCGGGTACCATGGCAGCCGGTTTAAGTACTCTGTTTCATCTGTACGGAGACAGATTACCAATACCAGAACTGACGCCAGTTGTTGTCAGCTTGCTGCTGCTGGCTATGCTGGTGCTGTCACTGGTAGGTGTTCACCCTGTCATCAGTATTGCAACAGTCAGTGGTATTCTGGTCCCCACAAATCCTCCAATGGATTTACTGGCCATGGTTTTTCTGGCCAGTTGGGCCATAGGCACAACCTGCAGCCCGTTATCAGGCATGAACCTGTCACTCAGGGGGCGCTATCTGATTAGCTCAAATCATGTTCTTTGGGGCAACCTTCATTATGGCGTTCTGATGTGGATTGCAGCGAGTATCTCTCTCTGGATTTACAATCCGATTAAAACTCTTTCTCATTGATACAATCAGGCTGTCTACTGGAAGAATATTTACATACTGCAAACAAAAATATAAATTAAATATATAATAACTTCCCAGGCATACATCCTTGTAGCTCATCTAAAAGCGGCAGGAACAAAGCTGATCTGGCAGAATACATTCACAACAAATCGACTCCGTTGTTATCGTAAGTGATTCAGCGAAGACCTGAAGGAGACACTGCATATGCATACCATACTGGATCTTGATGATGTCCTGTCCAGACTGGGGGGAAACTGCTCTCTGTGCCATACTATTATGCAGGAGTTTCTCAATAAACACCGCCAGGACGATGCTGAAATTGTCCACCTGGTTTCAGAACAGGCATGGAGTGACGCAAGAGCCAAAGCGCATACACTCAAAGGAATAAGCCTTAATATAGGGGCTGAAGAGCTCTCACAGGCTGCAGCTGAACTAGAAAAAAACCTGAAGCGGGACACCCCTGATCATGAGCAACTGGGTGTACAGGCTCAGAAGCTGACGGATTGTTTTCAGCGCGCGGTTACAGCAATAGAACAGGCCGCAGAAGAACTCAGTGAACCCCGTATATCCAGTAACCTACTGACCAGTGAGGAAGTATCACAGGGCATTATAAAAGCCAGAGATTGCTTTGATATGGACTATGCGGGCGCTATGAAGACTATCGAGCAACTGACTGAGCAAGCTTCCGAAGCAAGCTATCCTGAACTACACCAGTTGCTGAATCTGATGCGCACATTCGATATTCTCAAAGCCAGAGAAGAGTTGCACCGTCTGGCCGGACAAGACTGAAAATAAGAGGCTTGCTATGACTAATCAATCCTTACCAGTCGTCCTGATTATCGATGATTCACCTATAGATATCGCTTTTCTGGTAGAAACGTTGTCAGAGCACTATGCCATTATTATTGCCAATGATGGCAATATGGGCCTTGAATCAGCCCGCCAGCGCCACCCTGATGCCATTCTGATGGATGTTTCAATGCCTGCACTGGATGGATATGAGACCTGCCGCCGCCTGAAACAACAGGAAGATACACAGAATATTGATGTTATCTTTGTCTCTGCCCATGAAAGTCTGGACGAAAAAATAGCCGGTTATGATGCCGGTGGTTCCGATTATATAGTGAAGCCAGTCACACCGGCAGAGCTGCTGCAAAAAGTCCGTGTTGCTGTCGAAAACAAAAAACAGCGTGAATCCTTGCAGGCACATACTGACAGAGCTTTCAGTTCGACTATGACAGCGCTGAGTGCAGCCGACGAACTATCTGTCATCATCGACTTTGTCAGAACAAGCTCTGTTACCCGATCTGTCTCTGAACTGTCAGGTTATTTGCATCATGCTATTAAGCAATATCAACTGAATAGCACTGTCAAAATTAAGTTCAGTAAAGGAGATATTCTGCATTCAGGGACTCAGCCTGTATCAGCACTGGAAAAAGATCTGATGGATGGGCTACAGAATCCGGATCAACTGACCGAGCAGGATCAGAGAGTCTTTTTCGGTGAAGGTCTGGTATCAGTACTGATTCAGAATATGCCTGAAGACCAGGAAACCAAGGCCCGTTTTAGCAACTACATTCAGACCCTTATCAGAGAAACAGAACTTTCTCTGCAGCAAATTGAAGCAGAAATCAGGCTGAATACACTGATATCCGAAGCCCAGACGGCCATTCTGGAAGCAAACCAGGAACAGGAACAGCTGAAACAAACCAGTCAGGATCTGTTTGATAACCTGTTAAACGACATTCATAAAGCCTTTGATGAATGGGGCATGACGGAGTCTCAGGAAAAGTTGCTGACCGATATTGTCAATCGGGCCATGGAAGAATTTCTGCGGTGTTATGAAACAGGCATTCACTCAGATGATAAGCTCAAAACTGTGGTTGATAAGCTTAGCACGCTGGCTAATTAACCTCCCTGAAAGCCTCCTGCAATCTCTTTAAGACACAAAACAGCCCACACATCAGTGCAGGCTGTTTCTGGCATGGTATCTTTCTTTGCAGGAAATGTCCTGAAGACCGGTATCAGGCAGGCTCTGCTGCCGCTTTCAACATGGTATACATCTCATCTTTCAGCTGTAAACGACGCAGCTTAGCCTGTTCTTCTGTTGCAGTTGATGCAGGAAGCACCTCATTTTCCATATTTTCAACAGCGCGGGTCAGGTCATGGTACTCATCAAACATTTTCCGGAAGCGATCATCTTCCATTTTTAACTGATGAATCTGCTCTTTAAACTCAGGCAATTCATGGATAAGATCGTGGTGTTCTACAGGCATAATAGCCTCCTGATATGCAGTGTTTTCTCTTAATCCTTGATATACACACTACTCCTGATCACCATAAAAACCTTGATTTACCTCATATTTACACTGAATCCCTGGTACTTTTTATCCTGCCATTAATCCGGTCAGAATCGGTTCATGCATTCTCCGTATTCTGCGCTTGTCCAGGCTGAATAACAGGGAACAGTCGATCATAGATCAGTGTGAAAACATAAGTATAGAACACAATGAACGCCATGATGACCGCATCCATAATCAGGGCTTCAAGCACATCAACACTCAGCCACCAGCACACAAGAGGTAAAGACGTCAGTGTCAGGGACAGTTCAAACCCGACGGCATGAACCAGACGTTGACGGCCGGTCCGTTGAGACGGCACGACACCACGACGTATATCAAACCTGTCGTAAAAATAGTTATATATCATATTCATCAGCATCGCTTTGATACTCAGAACAACCGCCAGAGCTCCCACGTCCGTTGCTTCCCGCTCCAGAAAAAAAGCCGCCACAGGCGCAATAATCATCAACAGGCAGGCTTCAAAAGATAAAACATACCGAACCCTGTCCCAGCCAGAGCGAACAGCAATCTCTTGTTGCTCATGGCTCTCCGATATCGAATTAACTGACCCGGAAATACATCCCCCTGGTACAGCTTTACCCTGCCAGCTCATTGAATCACTGATACATTGTTTTTCCACGGCTTCACCTGACACATTAACGGCCTGGACACAAAAGTCACAAAAGGGCCAACGCTATCCACTGACTCCCTTGCGCATCGGGAGGCTCTACATCACTCTGATGACGAGCATTCTATTATTTTAATAGATATATTAAAGTTAGTTTCTATCTGAAAAAGAGATACTTTAATGCCAAACACAGACCAGCTTAATGCCTTTATTGCTGCCGCCGAGTCAGGATCGTTCTCCGCTGCCGGAAGGCGATTAAAAAAAGCACAATCCGCAGTCAGTAATGCAGTGATGAATCTTGAAATTGAAACCGGGGTAGATCTGTTTGACCGATCAACCCGAAAGCCCATACTGACAGCAGCCGGCGAAGCCTTATTGAAATCAGCCTACGCCATCATGGAAAGTCATAATGACTTTACCAACAGAGCCAGATCACTGAACCTGGGAGAAGAAAGCAATCTGTGCCTGGCTATAGAACAGAACCTTTTTATTCCCCCTGTGGTACATCTGCTGGTTCAGTTTGAAAGAACCTTTCCTCACGTTGAACTGGAGTTACTGGATCCGGGAGAGAATGATGTACCTGAGTTATTACGCAGCGGCCGGGCAGATATGGGACTCATGCTGGAACAGGAGAATTATCCACAAGGTTTTCACTTCAGAGGGATAGGGCACTCACGCAGAGTGCCGGTATGCAGTAAGGATCATCCTCTGGCCAGTCTGTCACAAGTGAATCACAGTGACCTCAGACGTTATCGTCAGCTGATTCCTAAAAGCCTTAACCTGGAAGAAACCCGACATCATGAACATATTCTCAGCCCTCGGGTCTGGTACGCAGAAAGCCCTTTTGTGATCGCCGAATTACTCTGTGCAGGCCTGGGGTGGGCCAGTTTGCATGAATCCGTTGTACAGGAAGAGTTAACCAATGGGGAGCTGATTGTGCTGAAACGCACTTATCAGCAGGATGCATCATTACAGGGAATTGATGTGGGCTGGACAGAGCAGCAGGCTCAGGGGCCTGCGGCAAAATGGTTATTACAACACTTATCAGGTCTCAAATTTAACTCTGGTTAAACCTGCTGATATGGGTAAACCCGACCTGCATGAGATAAGCGGCTAACTCTTC
Organism: Oceanospirillum sediminis; assembly: GCF_014164585.1. Classification (GTDB taxonomy): domain Bacteria; phylum Pseudomonadota; class Gammaproteobacteria; order Pseudomonadales; family Halomonadaceae; genus Oceanospirillum; species Oceanospirillum sediminis. The sequence goes on from NZ_JACJFM010000002.1 coordinate 35,109, forward strand.
AGGCAACGCACCGGTAAACAGAGCATGGTTTACTTTGATTCTATTTGAAACAGGGAATCGGATCACACTTCCAGGCAGGTTCAACAAAGATTTTACCTGCCGGGCGACCGCTTTTCCGGAATCGATCCACTGAATCGCTCTGGGAGCAATCTGTTCCAGTTCCGGTTTAAGGAAAGGAAAGTGAGTACACCCCAGAACAATGGTGTCCAGGTTGCTATGACAGAACAGAGGCTCCATCACCTGACTTAAACGATCCGGGCATACAGGCCGCCCCGCCAGTTTATCCTCTGCCAATACGACCAGATCCGTCGTTCCGACGCGTGTTACCTGACAGCCCGAGGCAAAACAATCAACCAGATAGTCAGTATATTGCCGATGTACCGTACCCGGAGTAGCCAACAATCCGATATGACGGCTTTCACTACGCTGAGCAGCAGGTTTAATGGCAGGGACAACGCCAACAACCGGAATGTTAAGTTTATCTCTTATTGGCCCCAACACCACTGTACTGGCTGTATTACACGCTACGACCAGCATATCAATGAGATAACAGGTCATCAGCTGCTCTGTCAGGGCAAGTAATCGATTGATTAACCAGGCTTCTGACTTATCACCATAAGGCAAAGCCTCGCTATCCCCCAGGTATAACAAGGGGTGATCCGGACATAACAGCTGAATCTCATGTAACACCGACAGCCCGCCAATCCCGGAATCCAACACCAGGATAAATGATTGCGATATTTCTTTGGACATCTCACCCATTCATCCCCCCCTTATCTTTACTCTGGCTCACAGGCAAAATCGCATCGACGTACCACTGTCATTATCCGGATGACAGATCAGATCCGTTCTCTGTATTCCGGATGACAGGTATCATGACAATTAAAGCAGTCTGTTTACCATCGTTGGTTATTCCTGAAATATTCAATCAGAAAATCAATGAAAGCCATAATTCGTCTGGGCAAAAACTGCCTGTGCTGATAAACCGCATAGACATTAAACTCAATAGGAGGATAATCCTCCAGTACAGGCTGTAAACGTCCCTGTTGCAGATAATCAGTGGTCATAAAATCAGGCTGCTGAATAATCCCCATCCCCTGAGCCGCAGCCTCACATAATGCCCGACCATTATTAACGGCTAATGTCCATGGAATGCGAACTCTCTGCTTCTGCCCTTTTTTATCATGTAACACCAGATAATTTCTGTCCTGAACCAGATTACTGTAAAACAGGAAACGATGCTGTTGCAGATCTTCCGGTGTCTCCGGCTTACCGTTTTCCGATAGATATTCCGGCGAAGCATACAAGCCGCTGCGGCACTGTGTAATTTTTCGGGCAACCAGTGTTGAATCACTCAGATGAGCAATACGAATCGCAATATCAAACTTGTCAGCAATCAGGTTTCTGTGTCTATCATCCAGATCAACTTCAATACGAACCAGAGGATACTGTTGCTGAAACAGACTGATAGGCTCCATAAGATGCAATACACTGAAGTCCATCGGAGCGGTTAAACGCAATACACCTCTGGGCTCCTGCCCTTGCTGAGTGACAGAGGATTCCAGTTCATCCATTTCCATCAATAAGGTACTACAGCGATTGTAATAATACTGTCCTTCATCCGTCGGACTGACTCTGCGGGTTGTCCTGTTCAATAAACGGGTACCCAGTTCTTTTTCCAGCGCAGCGACATACTTACTGACCATCGCTGTAGAGATTCCCAGCTCACGCCCTGTTGCAGCAAAACTTTCTTTTTCCACTACCCGGCAGAACACTTTCATAGCTGTATGTTTATCCATACACCACCATATTATTGCTTCATTTATCTGAGTATCGCCAGAGTGGCACCACGACCTGATTTAAATCATCGGTGTAATCTGAACGCTTCAGCTATCACGACTCACACAATAGCACTTAGTTCCCGCACCACTGTTAACTATAAAGAAATAGTGAATCACTTTTAGAGCTAATTATCAGGAGAATTATTTTTTCCTAGAATGTTTATCATCTTCAGTCATTAGTAAAAAGGTTCATCCAATGATCAAAGCACTGTTTACTCCGGCACTATTATCTGCAGCACTGATTTCTGGCTCTGCGCTGGCTGCAGACTACGATATCGACCCGGCACACACCACTGTGCTGTTTAAAATTAATCACCTGGGATTCAGTGAAACAGTCGGCCGCTTCAATACTTTTAACGGTAGCTATTCATACGATGAAGCTAAGCCTTCAGCTTCTGCTATTGAAGTCACTATTGATGCAGAAAGCCTGGATACTAACCATGATGCGCGGGATAAGCATATTAAAAGCCCGGATTTTCTGGATACAAAGCAGTATCCAGAGATAACTTTTAAATCAAAAGGTTATAAAGGATCTGCCACTCAGGGTACTCTGACCGGTGAACTAACGCTGCATGGTGTGACAAAAGACGTTAATCTGGCGATAACCAAAGTTGGTGAGGGTAAAGATCCCTGGGGTAACTACCGCAGTGGTTTCAATGGCAGTGTTACCATTAAACGGGAAGAGTTTGGTGTTGATCAGATGCTGGGAGGCATTGGCAATGACGTTACGATTGAGTTATTTGTAGAAGGCATCCGCAAGTAACGCTTCACTTATCTTCAGGGGGAGTCTGTTTTGGGCTTCCTCTCTGATCCTGTCAGCCCTTACCCAAATTTCACTCGCGTTATTGTTATTCATTCATAATATGCGCTTCACATCCTGTTGTATCCATTTCTATTGCTCAGAGGCATGAGTTTATGTACGGAGAATCTGTGTCCCCACTGGCCCTGCTGCTTCCGGCTGCTGTATATCCTATGCTGGCAGCCATAGCCTCAGGATTGATTATTTATAAACTGGAACAACATAAACGGGATCGCCTGTTGTTCTGGCTGATTCCACTATTATTTTTCCTGAGCTGGCTGGCTGGCGCAACAGGTATCCATAGCCGCTGGCAATTCCCTCCAGCAAGGGCAATGGACTGGTTATTAGTAGCGTCCTTGTTACCTGTACTGGCGACTCGCTTACCTGAACAGATCAGAATGTCCGGCTTTGGTGTCAGCTGTTTACTGGCATTCGGTTTAATTGCTCAGCCTCTTGTTAGTCGCATGGGAGGAGTTGATCTGTTTGCCCAGATTATTGGCTGGATGCTGATCTGTGGTATCGCCATCAGTTCTGCAGACCGCCAGAAAAATGCGGCCCTTTTCCCTGTCAGTCTGATCGTCATGATTGTTATGTCTGCTGTTGTTACAGGCATTTCCAGCTCCCTGAGCATAGCCCAGTTAATCGGCGCTCTGGCTGCTGTTCTGGGAGGAATGTGGCTTTTAAACAGATTGGTGGCGATCTCAGCCTCAGGCATGATGGCTGCATCTCAGGCTGTTATGGCACTCTGGATTATGGTTCAGGCCTATGCTCATTATTACGGTGATGTCAGTATTTACGCACTGGTCATCTTGTCTGCACCTCTGCTATGGACCTGGGATAAACAGGCACATCTGTCAATAAAACAGCTGATCAGAACAGTGGCAATCTCTCTGGTTCCGGGGTTATTGGCGTTATGGATGGTCTGGCCTGAACAGTCACTGTATTAAAAGTTCATGACACGACACAAATCCCGGAACTTTTTGCCTGAAAAGCAGCCTCAGTTATGTGTGCAGGAACAAAAGCGTTCCGATATTCTCCGGTCCACACAACCGGAGCATATGGCAAACCCCAGCCAGGAAGCTTTTGTTCAGATGCTGATTCAGTAAAGTACAGGGCTTTCAGTACGTCTGAAACCTGAACGCCCTGTGGCAACTGACCGCATTTTATTCTGATTCAGAATACTTATACTGTACCTATCAGGTTCCATCACAGGGTGACGTGCACTCCTCACAGCCCGGAATACCGGGCTGGCACCCCCCTGCAACGCCTGCCTATTTTACGATTATTACCTTCCTGACAGAGCCTCATACCCAATCTTCGACTACGCTATGTTCATGATAAGGACAATTGCCAGTAAAAATTAAACGTACCAGGAGTGAACTATGAGTGAGCTCAGTGAATTTTCCTGTGAAGCCTGTCGATCCGATGCCCCCAGAGTGACAGGCGACGAGCTGGAACAATTACTCTCTGAATTGCCTGACTGGGAACTTGAAGTGATCGATAATGTTCGCCAGATAACCCGAACTTATACTTTCAGCAATTTCAGAACGGCGATGCAGTTCAGCAATGCAATTGCCGACCTGGCTGAATCGGAAGGACATCATCCGGCTATTCTGACCGAATGGGGTAAAGTAACCCTGAGCTGGTGGACTCATAAAATTATGGGCCTGCATAAAAATGATTTTATTCTGGCCGCCAGAAGCGATGACATATATGAAAAAGGTTAAATCCTGATATCAGAAACGTGACACTGGCCACTGGCATTGTTCCTGTTTTTATCACTGGCTGATACGGTACCCTACCTCTGGTAAACAGAGTCTGATAATTATTGATTTACCGCAGAATTGATAACTGATTTTTCAGCCTTTAGTCCTGAAAAATTACGTCCGGCAACACATCTGAAAGTCCCGTCACAAAGACTATAGTTACGACACAGAAAGCCGCCTGTGTAACTGAAAAAAGCGAATTTTTCGCTTTTGTAATCTTGCATATACATGTTAGGAAACGGGCTCTAGAATGGAATCAACTGAACAAGGTCTGCTCAAAAGGCAACCTGTTCATCCGGAAATTCAGATGGAAACAGGTGGTTATCATGCGTGCAGATTACATCAACCCGGTACTGCATTCTGTGATGGAGACTCTGGCAGGTATCACTCACCACGCCCCTTGCCCGGGTAAGATTAAACTTAAAAAGCATGAACTGGCCCCTGGTGTGGTAACAGGCCTGGTTAACTTACAGATTAATGATCAGAAAGGTTCCCTGGCACTTAGCTTTAGTCGTGATCTGATTCTGAATATAGCCTCAGAGATCACTCATCATGTTCAGCGTCGAATTGATGGCACTGTACTGAACCTGGCCGGACGACTGACCTATATGGCCTGCAACGGTGCCAGACAGCATTTTAACGACCCAGGCGCTGTTTTTATGCTGACTACACCTCAGGTATTTCAGGGTTTCAGACACAGAGTACATCACCCCCTGAATGACCCTAAGTTTATGATGCAGTTTGAAACCCCTTGCGGTATCTGCTTCTCCGAGTTCAGCTTTTCTCAGCTGCAAAATGAATATCAGCTCCGATACTGAATACCATATTCAGTATCGGTATACACATGACCAGAGATTTAACCTGCTGCCGCATCACCACAGAAAGGATTAGAACGACGCTCCTGTCCGAAAGTTGATCGGGGACCATGTCCCGGTACAAAGGTCACTTCATCTCCCAGAGGGAACAGCTTTTCCCTGATAGAGCGAATCAGGTCCGCATGATTCCCCTGAGGGAAGTCGGTCCGGCCAATCGATCCCTGAAAAATAACATCCCCAACCAGAGCCAGCTGCTCGCCTTTATGGAAAAATACTACGTGTCCAGGGGTATGGCCCGGGCAGTGCAGTACATCGAACACTTCTTCGCCGATACTGACCTGGTCGCCATCTTTCAGCCACAGATCCGGTTCAAACACATCGCAGGGTGGGAAATTAAACATCTGACTCTGTTGAGGCAAACCATCAATCCAGAATTTATCACCGGTATGCGGTCCCTCAACGGGCAGGCTGAGCTGGTTAATCAGCGCCGAAGTGCCTCCAGCATGGTCAATATGGCCATGTGTCAGCCAGATTTTTTTCAGATTAACCCCCAGCGCATCAACTCGGGCCAGAACCCGGTCAATGTCCCCGCCCGGATCAACGACTGCAGCATCTTTTGTCTGCTCACACCATAACAGGGTGCAATTCTGCTGGAATCCGGTTACAGGAATAATTTCGTATTGCATTTATAGTCACTCCCATCAGCTTGCCGGACAGCGTAAAGACACTCTGACAACCATGCAAGCCTGATATATTCGTCTTAAGTCAAATATACGCTCTGATTACACGTTTTATATTTGCAACTTTTTCTATTTCGGTTAGTCTGAGAGTGTAAGCAACAGGAAACTGATCTTATGTATCAGTATCATGGTCAGCAGCGCTGATCGATCAGGGCTGAAGACCGTCAGCCGCTTATTGTGATTTTTCAGGAGTACCCCCTCATGACAGTTGAACTGATGATTTCTCTACTTTTTACTCTGGCCATCGCTGTCGGAATGTGGGTGACTTTCCAGCGGATGCAGAACCTGAAGCCAGTACGGATTAAAGCTCAGTACCGGAAAAAAGATCGCTGGGATAACCCGAATCCAAGGGACTGAATCTGAACCATTAAATCTGGCTGATTGTGGCGCAGGATATGAGACACAAACAACCAGAGGTGTAACACCTGACATTGCTGTATCTGTTTTATTGTTAATGTGTGTATCTACCCTTATCCTGAGCCGGATCTTATCTCCGGCTTTTTTATTTCACTGCGAAAATACCTGATTCCAGCCTGCCTGCACAGGCTGAAATCACAACCAGAACAATCGCTTCCGGGAGTCAAGGGGCCTCACCAGCCTGCAAGCGCAGATGAATCTCCTCCAGGCAAGGAATAACATCAGCAATGGAGTCCACAACATAGTGGGCACCCGCCTGATAGAAGCGCTGATAAGCTGCCTTGCGCATTACATTCTGCTCATCTTCTGATAGCGCCTGCCACTCTTCCAGCGGCAGGCCAACCTCATTACCACTGACTGCAACACCAATTGTCCACATACCGGCACTCAGACCTTCATCAATACCCGTCAGAGTATCATCAATTTTTACACAGGCCGCCACATCACTGACTTCCAGCTCAATGGCATTTTTCAGACACATATGAGGGTAAGGACGGCCTTTAGGCACATCTGTTGCGCACACATTGCTCTGAGGCTTATATCCCTGCTCAGCAGCATTTTCCAGAAGACCACCAATCATACGCTCGGCATAGCCGGTGTTTGCACCAATAGCAATATCATTCTCTTTACACCAGGCCAGAGTATCTTTCAGTCCGGGGATCAGCTGACCACACTGAGCAATCGCTTCAATCTGCAGAGGCACAAATTCTTCATACATACGATCAATATCCGCAACTGTCGGATACCCACCATGAGATTCTTTCCAGGCTTCACGTACACGAGGCATAGCACACAGCTGGCGAATATGCTCACGTTTCTCTGCTCCCATCGGTTCACGGGCTTCAGCAATAGTGATCGGTGCATTATTAGCCGCAAACAGGTTCTGAAAAGCGCGAATAGGCGCCATAGAGCCAAAATCAACCGTAGTACCGGCCCAGTCCATAATGATGGCCTGCACAGGCCCAATATAGCGACGTGTAAAATGATACATTATAAATTTCCTGTCTTCTTCAACTGGTTGCATAGAGCATGTCCATATGTCACGCTCATTTGTCTTAAAGATTGCCTGTATTTCCGGCTTTCAGATTCAGGGAGACGATGTCTGAAACTGAAGGGTAATACAGGCAACCTGATTCAAATCATATTCGGAGCAACTTCTGATATAGTCCAAAAAACTTCATGGCAGAGCACCATCAATCTCTCTCATTTCACTATAACGTTATGCGGTGACCGCATTTTGTTCAGGTAGCTCAGCATGTCCGCTGTCAATACCCATCTCATCCAGTACCGCAGCAATAGCCTGCAGAACCTGATCAATCTGCTCATCATAAAGCTGACCAATACATCCCAGACGGAAGCTATCCACCACGGTCAGCTTGCCCGGATAGATCACAAAGCCATGGGCTTTAATGCGGTTATAAAACTCTTCAAAGTCAAAACGAGGATTCTGCGGTGACAGGAAGGTGACAATAATCGGAGATAACCACTTTTCGTTCAGCAGCGTACGAAAGCCCAGTTCTTTCATACCAGCAACCAGACGCTGCTGGTTGCGCTGATAGCGAGCCAGACGTCCGGCAACACCGCCTTCAGCCTCATGCTCAGCCATAGCTTGCAGGAAAGCCGCCACAATATGAGTCGGTGGTGTAAAACGCCACTGACCGGTTTTCTCCATATAAAGCCATTGTTCATACAGATCCAGGCTCAGCGAATGGGCATATCCCTGACAATTTTCCAGTGCAGAGCGGCGGATAATGCTGAAACCAAAACCTGGTACGCCTTCAAAACATTTATTAGCAGAAGAGATCAGAGCATCAAACGGCAAAGTCTGGGCATCTACCGGGATGGCACCAAATGCACTCATAGAATCAATAATCAGGCGACGCCCCAGACAAGCGACAACTTCAGCAATTTCAGGCACCGGATTCAGAATGCCTGAACTGGTTTCGCAGTGGATAACGGTCACATGGGTTATGCCAGTATCCTGCGTCAACAGCTCTTCCACTTCTTCTGGCATCGGTGGCAGATAGTCTCCTTTATCCAGAGCGACATAATCACGTCCCAGATAATCCAGAGTTTTAGCCAGACGCTGACCATAAGCTCCATTCATCAGTACCAGCACTTTGCCATCTTTCGGGACCAGAGAGGCCAGAGTGGCTTCTACGGCAAAAGTGCCACTGCCCTGAACCGGCACACACACGTGGCTATCCACTGCGTTAGCAACAATCAGCAGCTGATCACACAGCTGTTTTGTCATAGCGCGGAAATCACCATCCCATGACCCCCAGTCACGCAGCATGGCTTCTTTTACCGTAGCGGTTGTCGTGATCGGTCCCGGCGTCAGCAGATAAGGAGGCTGACCTTCATGAGCGGGGGTATTTTTGATATCAGACATATCTCTGGTCTCTATAAAAGCAAAGGTAACGGGTTATAGTTTAATCTGGTATATACCAGATTTTAAATTAAAAAAATGTTACAGCCGTTTTTTTATTCTTTCTACCGGAGAAAATCACCGGCACCCGGCCAGGTTTTCTTTTTGTTACAGCCCGGAGATTCAGCATCTCCGGAGACTATCGGGTACAGGCTGGCTTACTGAACTGCAGCAGTCAGAGAGTACCAGCCAGTACCTTTCAGGCTATTTATCGGTTCCGCCAGCCCTGAGTCACGGTCAGCAATTTCTGAGATAACAACCAGTGCGTGCCCTTAACGGCCAGGCAGGTTACCAGAATCAGAACAGCCATCGCTGCCGCAGAAGCGGTATTGCCCGCTTCATCCATATTCATCACAGAAATAGATGCCAGCATGGTATCGCTGGAATACAGGAAGACGACTGCCGACACTGTCGTCATCGCATTGACAAACAAGTACACCGAAATTTCCAGCACTGCCGGCAAAGAAACAGGCAGCGTTACTTTCCAGAAGGTGGCATAGAAAGGTACTTTCAATGAAGAGGATACCGCCTCAAACTCACTGTCGATCTGCTTCAGTGCTGTCACTGAAGTCAGGTGACATACGGTATAAAAGTGCACCACGCTGTTTAACACCAGAATGGCCATAGTGGCATAAATAAAATTCAGTGGATTACCAGGCTGGTTAAAGAAGAAGATATAGGACAGGCCTAATACCATGCCAGGTACTGCCATAGGAATCATAGCCATCAGGTGCAGTAAGTTACGCACCGGCTCAAAGGCCCGGCCTTTTTCCACCAGATAGGCATTAAAGAACACTACAGCCGTTCCGATTACAGCAACCCAGGCAGCCATTTCCAGAGAGTTAAAGTAGAAATCCCAGCTGGCTCCGACTTCTTCAAAATTGTAGTTATTCAGTGTTAATGCAGTGTTATAAGGCCAGAAGGTGATAAAGGAGGCGTAAACAGCCATACCAATCACCAGCAGAATAGCGGACACCACCAGACAGCAGATCCCGAAGAACAGACGATCTTTCATCTTATGTGGTGAAGGTACAAATGGCACGGCACGGGCTGACAGCATAGCCACCTGCTTTTTCTGTACCAGGCGATCCGCAATAAAAGAAAAGACAGCCGGTAATAACAGCACCACAGAAACGACAGCACCCATCTGGAAATTCTGCTGTCCCACCACCTGCTTGTAGATATCCGTTGCCAGAACGTTGAACTCACCACCAATTACCTTAGGCACACCAAAGTCCGTAATAACCAGGGTAAAGGCAACAAAACTGGCACTGATCAGACCATATTTGGCTGAAGGCAGAGTCACGGTAAAAAAGGTACGCACTGGCGAGGCTTTCATCACCCGTGCGGCCTCATACAGACGGGCATCTGAGTTAGACAGTGCTGTTACCATAATCATCAGTACATGAGGAAATACCCAAAAACACATACCGATCACAATACCAATCGGACCGTAAATGGTTTCACCAAATAGCACACCTTTAAAGATACCCTGATTACCCAGCAGATAGATCAGACTGATCCCCGGTAATAAAGAAGGGGCAAACAAAGGCAGCAACGTCAGTGCTCTGAGAGTCTTTTTACCCGGCATGCAGGTTCGGGTGAGGCCGTAGGCAAATAGAAATGCCAGGGTGATGACAATAAAGGTAGAGGTCAGAGCAATTTGCAAAGAATTAGCAACAGACTCAAACAGTACCGGATTACTGAAATAGGTCGCAAAGTTTACCAGACCAACAAAGTCACCATCCGCATTCTGCAGGCTCTTCACCAGCATAGAGCTCAGCGGCATCAACAGAGTGAAGAATAAAAAGGCGACAGCAATCAGAATAACGCCTCGCTGAATATAGTCGTCTTTACTCAGACGGACCGTATCCGCCGGATTCACATTACGATTCCAGACACTGATCATGATACCGCTCCTGCAGAAGCGATCAGAGCAGGATTAGTCGCAGAAGAACCGGCATAGCGTTCATAAACCTGCAGGTCTGAAGAAGGTACGCACACTTCAACATTCTGCCCCGGTGTACAGCACTGCAGGTTAGCGTGCTGAGTGCCCACATCAACTTTGATGGACAGATCACTGTTCTGCATCGCCACTTCAACACGCAGGAAATTGCCCAGAAATTCACTGTGAATCACAGTACCGGCAAAACTCTCCAGCTGACGAGTATCTCCCTGCAAAGTTGATTTATCATCACCAGCGCTGATCAGCTGAGCAACTTCCGGTCGGAATGCCAGCCAGGTAGAGTCCATCTCTTTTGCCTTATAAGTCAGGCAGCAGATCACACGATCACCCAGACGTACCTGATGGTTGCTGGCCGCTTTTGTTGGTAACAGGTTCATAGTACCCACAAAATTCGCCACAAAGGCATTGATCGGACGACGATAAACTTCTTCTGGTGTCCCCACCTGCTCAATCACACCGTGGTTCATCACCACAATACGATCAGCCATTGACAGAGCCTCTTCCTGATCATGGGTTACCATAATAGTCGTAATACCCAGCTGACGTTGAAGGTTACGGATCTCCTGACGCAGATGCAGGCGCACCCGTGCATCAAGGGCAGACAAAGGCTCATCCAGTAACAACAGGCCAGGTTCAGTAGCCAGCGCGCGTGCCAGCGCAATACGCTGTTGCTGACCGCCGGATAGCTGAGAGGGATATTTTTTCGCCACATCCGGCAGGCCTATAGTATCCAGCAGGTCCCGGACTTTCATATCAATTCTCTGACGACTCATATTCTGGCTATGCAGACCATAAGCGATATTGTCTGCCACCGTCAGATTCGGAAACAGCGCATAGGACTGGAATACAATACCAAAGTCACGCTGTTCAGGAGGTAAACGAGAAATATTATTCCCCCCCTGAAAAATCTCGCCACGGCTTTGCGGGTCCAGACCGGCAATGGCTCTCAACAAGGTCGTCTTACCGCACCCTGATGGTCCCAGAAAACAGACAAATTCTCCCTCGTTAATCTCCAGAGAGATCTCTTTCAGCGCAGCAAAATTACCATAGTGCTTCCATAGCTTATTGACCTGCAGATAAGGCGCAGCAGGTTTGCGCTGCTCCGACCATTGCTTCCCCGTTACTACTTGCTGAATCTGAGCCGTCATAACAATCTCCGAACCTGTATTTCTCTGACAGAGGGGGATCTGCCATCATTTTTATATCTGTTATCTGATAAAAACAGCAGGAAATAACATCAGTCGATGTCATTTCCTGCTGTCGCACAGGGAAAGCGTCATGCCTTATTTAGGATCGCTCTTACCATCGTAACGAGCCTGCCAGGTCGACAGAATTTCTTTACGCTTACTGGCAGCCCATTCAAAGTTATTGTCAATCATCAGCGCCTCAGCATCTGCAGGATAATGAGGAATCGGCTTAGCGACACCAGGATAACCCACCACCGCGAAGCTCTTGTTGTACATTTCATTCGCTTGCTTAGTGATCGCAAAGTCCATCAGCTTTTTAGCCGCATCCATCTTGTCAGTGCCTTTAACAATGGCTGCCGCTTCCATATCCCAGCCCAGACCTTCCTGAGGGAATACCAGATCCAGAGGAGCACCTTTCTTCTTCAGGTTGGCACCTTTGTAAGCAAAGGAGATACCGATTGCGGTTTCACCGGCTGCTGCCAGCTTACATGGCTTTGAACCTGAGTGAGTGTAACGTGCGATGTTATTGTGCAGGCGGTCCATATAACCCCAGCCTTTATCTTCACCAAACATCTGTAGCCAGGAAGATACGTCCAGGAAACCCGTACCGGAAGAAGCCGGATTAGGCATAATGACGTGGCCTTTATAAACAGGCTTAGTCAGATCTTCCCAACTGGTCGGCTTAGGCAGGCCGTGCTTTTTCGCTTCAATGGTGTTGAAACACAGAGCACCCATCCAGGCATCCATACCAACCCAGGAAGGGTTAGCATCGGCATCACGGAACTTAGGAGACAGCATCTCAATGCCTTTTGGTGCATATGGCTGCAGCATATTCTGTTCTTTCAGAACCAGCAGACTGGTCGCTGCCAGGCCCCACACCACATCAGCCTGAGGGTTATTTTTCTCAGCCAGCAGCTTAGCGGTTACAATACCGGTAGAATCACGTACCCACTTGATTTTGATATCCGGATACTGTTCATTGAATGCCTTGGCATAAGGTTTCAGCTGTTCTGTTTCCAGAGCGGTATAGACCTTCAGTTCAGTCTGCGCCTGAGCAACAGAAGCTGCCAGAACCATAGAGCCTGTCAGGCCCAGCGCCACGAGCTTAATCTGATTTACCAGTTTCATTTGTAACACACCTCAATCGTCTGTGGTTTTTGGTATATACCAAAAATTAACAACTCAATATTTCAGTTCAGTGAACGAAAAATGAAATCTTTGTGGATAATTGATCAGCTGATGTTTTAAATTCTTAACCACCTGATTTACGACAGAAAAAGTCGCATGGAAAAATATTATTTTCTGATGACAGTCATAATATCAGCATAGACCTGTAGCCTCTGGGGCCTCATAAGCCAGCTGAAACCGATCTGCGGCCCAACTTTTACACGCTTATGAAACACAGAATTAACCGCTGCGCTTACCGCATCTTGCTAATGCACATTGCTTCTGAAAGTCATCATTCAGAGGATCTATTACACCGAACCGATTCAGCGCCAGAGTTGAAGCATCGGTATATAACACTTGTCCGGTTGCCAGTTCTGCAATCAGGCGGCCTAATCCTCCGGACATTCCTATGCCACCTCCGGAACATCCGGTCATTGCCAGAAAACCTGAAGCCAGATTGCTGCCATCAGCCCGGATCATAGTGCCAATCAGAGGGCTGCCATCCGGTGTATAGCTGGAAATACCTGAGATATAGTGCTCAACCTCTGTCTGCGCCAGCTCTGGAAAGAAAGGCAAAAGATCTTCAAAGCCCGCTTCCAGTGCCTCCCAGCCCTGTTCATCACAGCCAAAACTGAACCCGGCCAGGTTATCAGGCAATCGTTCAGGCGATGTATATACCGGTTCATAATCTCTCAGGCCAAAAAGCAGATGCCCCACTTCAGGTCGGGCATAAGCTCTGGCGTCCGGCAGAATAACCATAGGAGAATCCACCGGTACTGAAGCTAACTTTCCTGTCATCCAGTAATGACTGCGAACAGGTGCCATAGCCAGATTGACTCCTACCTGGCGAGCCAGCATAGTGGACCAGGGGCCTGCCGCATCAATCACAATATCAGCCATGATTTTTTCGCCATCGGCCAGCTCAACACCGGTAACCTGCACAGCCCCCTGACTGGATACTGTCTGCAATAAGGAAGCTACTCTGCTGTTCTGTCGAATCATCAGGGAAGACGAAGATGAACGGGATGAGAGCAGGCGGGCAGCTTGTGCATAAGCCATCGCCAGCTGATAAGGATCGATAAAACCATCTTCCGGCATCAAAGCGGCCAGTGTCTGCTCTGGCACCTGTAACCAGGGGCAAGCTTCAGCAACCTGACGTGATGATAACCAGTGCACTGGCAGATTCTGTTGTTCTGCCAGTTCAGCCATCTCCTGAATCTGACGCTCAGACTCAGCTCGACTGGCAATATGCAGACTACCGGCCTGGTTATATGGCAGCTTTTCATTCAGCAGGCATTCCAGCTCATCAATCGCCAGAAATGTTTGCCGGACCAGATCGGCAATCACAGGCTTCTGGCGTGCACGGGTCAATAAAGCTGCTGCAGAACTGGTCGTCGCCGCTGCCAGAGTGGCTGCTTCCAGCAGAACAACCTCACAGTTCGCCTGCTTCATCAGATGAAATGCAGCCGAGCAGCCCAGGATGCCGCCGCCAATAATAACAATACGGGTAGAGTGAGACATAAAATCGCCTTTCAATCTGGTATATACCAGATTCTAAAAAGAGATTATGTCAGTTTATTGACACTTTAAAGACAAGCTGAAGTTTACAGGAATAAAAACGGATATTGCCTGTTTTGAGCAAGCAGCCACAGACGACAGCGGCGAGGGTCATTACCCATTAGACGTGACACTGACCACGACCTTCATAGCATTATGCAGCCAGAACTCTTCATCCAGCTCCAGAAACTCACCGTTCTGATCATGACACAATCGACGAATGTAGAGACCGGTAGAACCGGTATTCACTGCCAGAGCATCAGCAACCCGTGCTTCCAGTGTTTGTGGATAAATTTCGATATGGCGTTCATACGGATCAAGCTTATATTCTGTCCGCAACAGATGCCACAGAGAACGATCCAGAGAGTGCTGCAGAATTCCAGGGCAGTTTTTCGGATTCAGATAGATCTTTTCAATCAGACAGGGACGTTCATTAATATAACGGCGGCGAAAAATCTCATAAACCGGCGTCCCCTCAGGAATACCTGCCTGCTCAGCAACCCAGTCTGGTACTTCTATCAGCATTTTGGACAAAGTTTCCGTTCTGGCACTGAAACCCTGCTCTTCAACATAGCTGACAAAACCGATATCGCGACTAGGGTCATAATTAATACGCTGCGGCGTAACAAACCAGCCCCGACGATTAGAGCGAAAGATCAGCCCCTCTGCTTCCAGCTGAACCAGAGCTTGCCTGGCAGTCACACGGGTAATACTGAATTGCTCCGATAATTGCCTCTCTGCTGGCAACTTTTCATTTGCCAGCCAGATTCCCGACTGAATTTTATCCGCCAGCTGATCTCTGACCTGTAAATAGACGGGACGCTTCTCGACCGTGTTCATCATGCCCTGTTCCGGTAAATCCTGAATACAAAGAAATGTCTATGGTATTACGCTGCTATGACATCACAATGACACTATAACAGTAAGGTTAAGGCAGTATAATATAACTTACTGATTATGCTTTGTTATCCGTATCTTCCCTGATACTGCCTGCAATGAATCGATTATCCATTCTGTGTCCAAATAAAAAAGCCCCGCAAAAGCAGGGCATGATTCAGAAATAACAGGATGTATCCGGATAAAATTAACGTGCAATGCTCTGCATAATCAGCTTCACATTATCAATCAGATTATTAGATGCTTCTTTTGTTCTGATTGAGGACTCTGTCGCCTCAGCTGCTGCCGCATTCACAGAATCCAGATTATTCCGAATCTCTTCTGATGCAGCACTCTGCTCTGTTGCAGCCGCGGCAATCATCTGGCTGCGGTCAGTAATCGATTGCATAGTACTACTGATCGCATCCAGGGTTTCACCGGCAACCTGAGCCTGATCCACACACTCACGGGCACTTTGTTGGCTGGAGTTCATGACTTTAACCACTTCCTCTGTTTCACGCTTCAGGCGCTCCAGAGTGCCGTAGATCTCTCCGGTAGAGTCCTGGGTTCTCTGCGCCAGGGCACGTACCTCATCTGCAACTACCGCAAAACCACGCCCCTGCTCCCCGGCTCTGGCCGCTTCAATAGCAGCATTCAACGCCAGCAGATTAGTCTGATCAGCAATTTCGGTAATCACACTGATCGCCGACGAAATATCATCTGTTGCCTGATGCAGACTGGTCACTTTAACAGAGGCACTTTCAATGGCTGAAGCCAGCTCATTAATCGCTGCAGCGGTATCACTGACAACGGACTTACCCTGCTGAGCCAGATCATTAGCCTGATGGGTCGCATCAGAAGCACTGTTAGCATTCTGAGCAACATCATCAATGGCCCCTGATAGTTCGCTGATCACAGTTGCAATCTGCTCAACCTCAGCAGCCTGCCTGTTAATCGCTTCAGAGGCCTGATCAGCAATCGTCGTCGTCTCATCCCCCAGAGCATAAAGCTCTTTCGCGGAATGACTGATTCGGGTTGTCATCGCTCTGACATTAGCCTCACGCATAATCGCTGCCAGATACAATTGTCCGGCTTCTGAACGACAATTCGCGTACATCTCTTTCAGCAACTCACTATCCACGTAATTTTTTGCACGTACTGTTGCTTTTTTCAGAGGTTTCAGGAAAAAGTTCACCAGCAGGATAGCAATACCAGCTTCAACAGCTGCCACCGCCAGAGCCACTTCCGGAGATAACTCGAGGGTCCACTCAATGATGCCTGGTACCAGAGCAGACATAATCGCAATCGCAGGCATACTAATGGACAGATTAATGTCATACAGGCTAAAGCGCTTTCTGCCACTATTAACACGATTGTAGATTTCTTCTGCCCGACTCACCTGACTTGCTTTAGGTTTAGACCGGACAGACTGGTAGCCGACAATCTGGCCATTATCCAGGATAGGCGTCACGAATGCATTAACCCAGTAATGATCTCCATTCTTACACCGGTTTTTTACAATCCCCATCCAGGGTTTACTCTGTTGCAAGGTTTGCCACATATCTGCAAAGACCGGAGGAGGTACATCCGGATGCCGTACAATATTGTGAGACTGTCCCATCAGCTCTTCACGGGTAAATCCGGATATTTCAACAAAAGCATCATTCACAAAAGTGATTTTCCCCTTCAGATCTGTAGTGGATACCAGGGGCACATCTTCAGGGAAAGTTCGGTCGACCTGGGTAACTGGCAGGTTTTTTTTCATGGCAATACTTCCTGTTGCTCTGAGAAAAAGGGGAAGTCGATAGATATGTAGTTATGCTATGCAGTGTAATTGCAAAAAAATGGGCAGCATATTGTGCTCTTGCAGGATAAAAAAGTCTTGCTCTAAAGCAACACTTTGTTTCAAAAACGCATGCATCATATACTTAAGCGCACCTTTATGTAATTTTTCGTAAGCATACTAACTTCTTTTCACTGTTTTACCATACACAATACGATATTTTCTGATATCCATAAAATAATCCAGCCCCGCTCGCTGGGATACTTATCCTGATATGTTATGCTGATAACTCACAATCAATGCACTCCAGGTAAAAGGGTTATTTCATGGAAATTCAAGATAATGCAGTTGTTCTGATTCACTACACACTGACTAACGAAACAGGTGAGACCATAGATAGCTCAGCTGGTTCCGATCCTCTGGCATATATGCAGGGCGCAGGCAATATCATTCCGGGTCTGGAGAATGCTTTGCTGGGTAAAAGCGCAGGCGACAAGCTGAATGTGACGGTTGCTCCGGAAGATGGTTACGGAGAACACGTTTCAGAACTGGTTCAACAAGTGCCTACAGAAATGTTCCAGGGTGTTGACCAGGTTGAAGTGGGTATGGAGTTCCACGCAGAATCCAATGCAGGACAGCCTATTGCTGTGACTGTAACCAAAGTTGAAGAAGATATGGTCACTATTGACGCCAATCATCCTCTGGCAGGCGTTACTCTGAACTTTGACGTTGAAGTAGTCGAAGTGCGCGAAGCGACAGCAGAAGAAAAAGAGCACGGTCATGCTCATGGCGCAGGCGGTCACCAGCATTGATCCGACTGTACAGCCATATGGATAACGCTTAGCAGGACGCGGTATTCAGAATATGTAAGCTATCATAGCTTTCCCTGTCTGCCGTATTTCTGCACCCGGACAACGGCATTACTCTGGAAGCCCCGGTATCTATGATACCGGGGCTTTTCTTTATATCAAAAGGCTATGGCAGCGCTTTTGATATCACCTCATACAGGTCATTTGACAGTTCGGCCTGTGCAATTCTCTGTAGCTCGGTCTGCATCATCTGCTGACGCTTAGCATCAAATTTCTGCCAGCGAGTCAGAGGAGTGATCAGGCGAGAGGCAATCTGAGGATTCATCTGGTCCAGCTCCAGTACCACATCCGCCAGGAAGCGATAGCTGTGGCCATCCAGACCATGAAAGTTCACCCTATTCTGCCCGCAATAAGCCCCGACCAGAGAACGAACCTTGTTCGGGTTTTTCAGACTGAAGCCGGGATGACTCATCAACGCCTTAACTCTGGCCAGCGCATCGGGCTGAGGACGACGGGCCTGAACCTGGAACCACATATCCATCACCAGGGCGTCCTGTTGCCATTGCTGCTCAAACTGTTCCAGTGCTTCACGGGCCTTTTCATCCTGCCCGGAATGCACCAGCATCGTCAGTGCCGCCTGCTGATCCGTCATGTTGTCAGCCTGGTTAAATTGCTGCCAGACCCGCTCTGTGATCTCGGCTGTTTCAAGTGTCATCAGATAAGACAGACAGGTGTTATTTAACCGACGCTTACCAATATCATCGGCATCGGGCTTATAAGGCCCGGAAAGCTGATGGGTCTCCAGACAGGTCCGCAATTCACTTTCCAGCGCCTGAGCCAGCGTCTTACGGGCAATACGACGACAAGCGTGAATCCCATCAACCGGAATCACATCATATTGCTCTCCCAGGTAAGCTTCCTCAGGCAATGACAGCATTTCAGCCAGAATAGCCGGTGACAAGTCCGAACCCAGTAAATTACGCCAGGCTTCAACCAGTCCGCTATCCAGTTCAGGCACCCGACCGGATTCAAATTCAGATACCATCGTTTGCAATGCATCAACCGCCAGTCGTTGCCCCGCGTCCCAGCGATTAAAGCCATCGCTGTCATGACGCATCAGGTGTAACAGCTGCTGCTGACTATAAGGGAAGCTCAGTTTTACCGGGGCTGAGAAACCACGTAATAAAGACGGAACAGGGGCATCCGGAATCTGATCAAAAATAAAGGTCTGTTCTGCTTCTCTTAAATGCAGCACACGATCTGTATCACCCTGCTGTCCGGACGCTTCTCCCTGAACAAGGATAAGAGGTATATCCTGACCATCAGTGTTCAGCAGTCCCGTTTTCACCGGAATATGTAACGGCAGCTTGTCCTGCTGATCCTTTGTCACTGGTGTCATCTGGCGAATCGTCAGGTGATATTGCTTCGTCTCGGCATCATAGTGATCAGATACATCAAGCTGAGGCGTCCCTGCCTGGCTGTACCAGCGCATGAACTGCTCAAAATCAATACCAGACACCTCTGACATGGCTGCGACAAAATCTTCTACAGTCACTGCCTGGCCATCATGGCGTTCAAAATAAAGGTCACTGCCTTTACGGAATAGATCAGGCCCCAGAAGATTGGCAATCATGCGTACCACTTCAGAGCCTTTTTCATAAATAGTCAGGGTATAAAAGTTAGAAATCTCAATGAAATGATCCGGGCGTACCGGATGGGCTGTCGGCCCGGCGTCTTCTGCAAACTGAGCCGTTCGTAACATGGAGACATCTTCAATCCGTTTAACGGCAGCATCATTCATATCAGCAGAAAAGCACTGATCCCGATAAACTGTAAAACCTTCCTTCAGCGATAGCTGGAACCAGTCCCTGCATGTTACCCGATTGCCGGACCAGTTATGGAAATATTCATGGGCGACAACACCTTCAATGCGCTGAAACGCCATATCCGTTGCGGTATCAGCCCGCGCCAGCACACAGGAAGAGTTAAAAATATTCAGGCCTTTATTTTCCATCGCCCCCATATTGAAGTCATTCACCGCAACGATCATATAAATATCCAGATCGTACTCACGGCCATACACCTCTTCATCCCACTTCATGGCATTTTTCAGAGATAGCATAGCATGATCGCATTTACTCAGGTTTTCAGGTTCAACCCAGATCTCCAGAGCCACCTCGCGACCACTCATCGTAGTAAAACTGTCCTTGACCAGCTTGAGATCACCGGCAACCAGTGCAAACAGATAAGCAGGTTTATGGAAAGGGTCCTGCCAGGTGACAAAATGCCGATTATTGTCCAGCTCCCCCTTATCGACCGGATTACCATTGGACAGCAGCACCGGATATTCGGTTTTGTCAGCGATTACCGTCGTGGTAAAGGAGGACATCACATCCGGGCGATCCGGATAGTAGGTAATCTTTCTGAACCCTTCCGCCTCACATTGCGTACAAAACATGGTATTAGAACGATACAGCCCTTCAAGGGAAGTATTATTAGCCGGATCAATTTCAACCTCTGCTTCAAACAAAAAGCGATCCGGCACCTCTGTAATGACCAGCTGATCATCACTCAGAACATAACGATCATCTGATACAGACTGACCATCAAGACTGAGACTGATCAGCTTCAGGTCAGCACCATGCAGCTCCAGCGGCAGACCCGACTCTCTTTTTTCATTACGAGTAAAATAAATCGCCGACTTCACCCGGGTCTGATTCGGGTACAGATCAAAAGTCAGCTCAACCTTATCTGCCAGAAAAGCAGGTGGCAGATAATCTTTCAGATAGATAACAGGATTATTTTCATGATGGCTCATAAGGTATAACTCTTTACAGATTCTGTTGTGCCCTGTCCGGTAAATCTGAACAGGTATAAAAAATATGATGAAAAAGAAGACCGAATACTGGACTTATTGGTTAGATTATTTAATCTAGGCTATTCTTCAGAATATATTCTGTCAGCAGCAATTAAAGGAGTAATGCACGGCAGAGATGACAAATGAGGCATAATCGAGCCAATGTCAGATCTAACGCATCATCCTGATAAGCCACTGATAAATAAGAAAAGTGCAATATCGCTACCAGTACGTATTGCTACAGTTTACGTTGTTTTCTCCCTGTTTTGGATCTACTTCTCAGATCTTCTGCTGCACAGTATTATTTACGATCCGGATCTGCTTATTCAGCTGCAGACCTATAAAGGATGGGCATTCGTACTCATCTCTGGTGGTCTGATTTATTTATTAACATATCTTGATCTGAAAGCCAGACTACGGGTAGAAAATCAGTTAAGTGAGCAAACCCTTCGCCTGAAGCAGGTACTGAACTCAGTCTCTCATAGTATTATTCAATATACTCCGGATGGCCGAATCACTTACACCAATCAGGCCGCCAGACAACTCTATCAGTTTTCATCGGACGCCCTGCCAGACAACCTGATCTCTATCTGTCGTTCAGACAACGATTTTCATCTTCTGACGGCCAGTCTTACCGCCCAGGCTGAGAAAGGACAATACACAGGGCAAATTCGCCTGACACAAAAGTCAGCCGATAATACTAGTTTTACCGCTCTGATTGATTGGAGTGCAATCATTCAGGATAAACAGGTCACAGGTTTTATTGCAGCGATTACCGATGTCAGTCAACAACAGAGGGAACAGCAACAGCTGGACCAGGCGGCACTGGTCTTTGATATGGCCGATGAAGGCTATATGATCACCGATGCCAGAGGAGAAATCCTTAACGTCAACCCGTCATTTTCCCGTATCACGGGCTTTACTCAGGACCAGGTCATTGGACGTACTCCGGCCATTATGCGCTCCGGCCATCACGATAAGGCGTTTTATGAAGCCCTTTGGGATCAATTGATACGCACCGGACACTGGCAGGGTGAGCTGGTAAATAAAAAAGCAGACGGCGAAGATCAGCACATCTGGCAGAAAATTTATGCTCTTAGAAATCAGCAGGGCATTGTGAAAAAGTATGTTGCTGTAATGTATGAGATCAGCAACCTGAAACAATCCGGTATTGACGACCTGACTCAGCTGCCAAACCTGCCACAACTCAGAGACCGGTTAACGACCCTTATCCCGGAAGCCCGTCAGAAAAGAGAGTTCTTCTGCATCGCTTATATTGACCTGGACAACTTCCAGGGCATCAATGACAGTTTTGGTCACCAGCTGGGCGATCAGCTGGTACAGGAAGTAGCCCGACGGCTGGTCGCCTGCACAGGCCCTGAGGATATTATTGCCCGCCAGGGCGGCGATGAATTTATTATCCTGGGCCGCAACCTGAACCCTCAGACCGGCAGTGCTCAGTTTGCAGACCTGCTGCTGAAAACCTTTGAGCTTCCATTTGAGATACAGGAGCAGAAACTGTTCATCACTGCCAGTATCGGCCTGTGTTGCTACCCGGAAGATGGCGAAAATACCGATACTCTGCTCAGAAATGCCGATACAGCTTTATTCCGGGCTAAGGATACCGGTAAGAACAATTACCAGTTCTATACCCGACAGTTGACCAGTAATGCGGTTCAGAAAATGGAAGTTGAGCTGGATCTGAGACGGGCGATCACAGAAGCTCCGGAAGAGTTAGAAGTGTTCTACCAGCCACAGATCAATCTGGTCACAGGCATGGTCTCCAGTGCCGAAGCACTGGTTCGCTGGCAACACCCTGATGGCAAGCGTATTGGCCCTGATGAGTTCATTCCCGCCGCTGAAAATACCGGACTTATTATTCCTCTTGGGCAGCATGTATTACGTCAATCCTGCCTCGATTTTCTGAACTGGCAACGGGAAGGGCTGGAACTGGAACGTATCTGCGTTAATGTCTCTGCCGTACAACTATTGCGCAGCAGTTTTTACGAAGATACACAAGCCATTCTTCAGGAAACCGGTATACCACCAGAAGCCCTGGAACTAGAAGTGACAGAAACCGCTCTGATGAAAGATGACGAAACCGTTGCCCATGTTCTTGCCCAACTTCAGGATAAGGGGATTCAGATTGCGATTGATGATTTTGGCACCGGATATTCATCCCTTGGGCGTTTACAAAGCCTGCCTGTTGATCGGTTAAAAATTGATCGTAGTTTTATGCCTGAAGATGCCCAGGCCCATGGTGACCATGCCCTGATTACCTCAGTTTTATCTCTGGCCAGCAATCTGAATCTGGAGGTAGTCGCAGAGGGTGTAGAAACAGAGTATCAGGCTGAATTACTGATCAGAAACCGTTGCCAGCTGGCTCAGGGCTACCTGTATTCACCTCCTTTACCCAACTCCGCTTTTGTCGAATGGGTACGTCGCCATACTGAGGTGATGCAGTTCTGAGTATTAAACAGCCGGATCGAATCCGGCCTGTCTGCTCATCCCTTGCAAACAGGCCCGTAACTTTTCAGACCTTTTTCAGGTGTCAGCTTATTACCAGAGCTTCATCATCAGGAAGCAACAGATAGCTCAACATGGTAAGCATTGAATTTGCGTACATTCAGTACGCCAGTATCCAGAATCAGATACTGACCTTTAATGCCTTTCAGTACACCTTCAATTTCTGGCGTTTTATCCAGATTCAGGGCTGTCACCTTTTCCGGGTGCTCCTGTACCGGATAATGGAAGATAAAAGGTCGGGCATCCGGCAGTGTATAAATAGCATCAACACCATACTCTTGCTGTAATGCAGCCAGCTGGTCAGCACACAGCGCCAGTAAACGATCTCTTTCTGCTAACAGATCGATCTCATCCACAATGCCTTTAAGCATATTGCGCCAGTTCGTGCGATCCGAAGTATGCTGACGAATGATATCCTCAACCAGCCCGGATTGAAGTCTGGTACTGACCCTCAGAATTGGCAGAGCCTGTATTGCCCCCTGATCCATCCAGCGTGTAGGGACCTGGGTTTCGCGGGTAATCCCTACTTTTAACCCGGAAGAGTTTGCCAGATAGACAATATGGTCCTGAAAGCAGAACTGCTCACCCCACTCAGGCTCCCGGCAGGTACCAGCATGATAGTGGCACTTTTCCGGACTCATGATACAGGTATCACACTGAGCCAGACTCTTAAAACAAGGATAACAGTAACCCTGGGAGTAACTTTTCTTTGTTTTACGCCCGCAATGACTGCAGTTAATCACTCCGGTATGGCGCAAGGTAATTTTTTTGCCAATCAGAGGATTCATCGGGATATCTGTCTCTCCCAATACCAGTTGATACTGGACAGGTTGCCCCTGGCCATCCTGGGTATACATTTTATGCAGGTGGCCGGAAAACAGGTTTATCGTCATTTTTATCTTTCTTTCATCAAAGCTAACGGTCGATCAGAACAGTCTGTACTTCTGTACTGATGCGCTTTACATGCTATAAGCTGAAACAGAAAACCGCAGTATAAAAACTGCGGTTTACAGATCAGATTAAATAGAATATACGGCTTCACAGAACAATGTGGTTACCGATATCAGGCAGGAGCCCCGGGCTGAAAACAGGTTATCTCCCCTAACCCGCTATCTGCACCGTTTCAATTCAGGGATCAGTGCATAATTTTAATAATATCAGTATGTTCTTTATCACTCTCACACTGATCTTCCATAAAGCCTACCCGTTGCTCTGCTGGCAGATCGTGCGTCAGCTCATAGCGAATCACCGCTTCCATACAGATCTCAACCTGATCTTCTGTCAGACGAACACCATTTGGCCACTTACGCAGCTCCACTGCAGTACGTAAGTTGTGATAAATTTCAGGTGTCATATTCTGAATCAGTGCTTGCAGGGACATGGAACCTCCGGTCTCTGGAATTCTGCTATGAGCGCACCCCCACCTATTGTCAGGTCACACTCAGATCATAATAGTATTCTGGTTAAGCTGTACTCTTAGGCCGGACATCATAAGGTATTTGCCCAGCCTGAATGGATAAGTGAATCCACTGCAGGAAACACAGTTATCCGACCAGCAAGCTCAGGATTATACTCTTTTATTACACTTTGCCCAGGTGGAAATAAGTACAACAGCTGCCAGACATTGAATCTTATCTTCATCTATAAGCCAGAATCTGCAGGACAGATCACACAACCTGTGACGGAGGTTGTTTTTCTCCAAAGATAAGAAGTCGCAGCCAGGCCAGCAGAGAACCGGCAACCAGGCCACCAATATGAGCGGCATTAGCAACATCGCCTAATCCCAGCATGCTGACCCCACCCACCAGACAGAATACCAGCCAGATCATCAGAGCGATAAAGACACCTTTGCGTACATGGAAGATCGGATATTTTGCCAGCCGGTCCCAGAACCAGCAGTAACCCAGTAAAGCGTACAGCACACCGGATAAGCCTCCGAATAACACACTACCTGTCAGATACTGAGAAAAATTTGCAACCAGCGAGCTCAGTACAACCACAAAAATCAGTGTATGACTTTTCTGTTGTTGCTCTATCAGCCGGCCCAGCTCCCATACCCAGAGACTATTAAAGACCAGATGCAGCCAGCCAAAGTGGAGAAACATCGGTGTCAGAAAACGCCAGAACTCTCCACTGGCCAGTACATCGGATAATTCGCCACTGACCAGCTGATTGCCCTGAATGCCAACCGGCACAAATGTCATGCCAGAAAATAAAGCGCCCTGAACTTCCAGATGAATCCCGGCGGTTGCCAGCACACTGATCAGCAACAACAAAATAGTTACAGGCCATTGTCGCCAGCCGTATATAACACGGGTTAGCATACTGGAACGGGAGCGTACGACCTGAGTCTGAGCCAGATTACCCTGCTGCCAGTCTCTGATCATCTGTAACAGCTCAGGGAAATATGCCGGATCAGCCAGCCAGATCTCCTGATGATCCGATTCATGACGAATCTGATGACTGATACGCCGGGCCCACAACTCCCGGCTTAACTCGGACAGGTCCTGATCAACAGGCACATCCAGAACTTTAATCATAATCACTGTATTCCTGATATACATGCCTGAGAAGTATTCAGATATTCTCCGGCAGCAGGCCGAATAGTACGGTAATGTTCAGCAGAGACATTTTGTTCAGGTATTCAGCTATGACTGCAGTATACTGAAAAAGTCTCTTTTTATTATCAGACCACAAACAGCAGACAACAGAGACTCGGGCAGATACCTAAGGAAAGTATCAGGATTGTCATAGCCCAGAAACAAAAATCCGGCAGCATGGGAAGTGCTGCCGGATTAACTCGCTGGAGGAACATCCTGTTTCTCGCTAGGGACTGGTTTTGGGATAACCATACATCTAGTATGCGGTCATTTGCTGAACTTCCAAGCCTTTTTGACAAAAATTCACAAAAAATATTCATTCTACCTTTTGGTAGTTATTTTAAGTAATTTATCGGTATTTTATTCCCCCGCCCGATAAACAAGGCTGAGCCTGCATCTCGCCGGAACACTCTTATCGAGCCAGCTCACGCTTTAACAGTAAAAGCGCTTTTTATCAGCTCTCATCTCTATCCACTGAAACCCAGACAAAATTATTCGCATCCAGTTGTTGCTCACCACTGAAGCGATAACAAACCAGCTTGCCATATTTCACTGCACTATAATCCAGACAGGCAATATTAGGCGTGACCAGAGCAGGAACACCTTCACACCAGTAATGACCGATAAATAAAGGTTTTTCGTTCCGATCATAATAATGCAGATATTTTCGCTCTTTATCCGTTAATAAACGATCTTCCAGAGCACCAGGCAAATTATCCGGCTGGAAAATAACATCACCATACGTAATTGGATCTTTAGCCCAGAAATGCGTCCGGAATGTTCTGCGGGTAAACCCATCACCGCTGTGAATCTGAATACCATCCGGTAACCTCAGATGAGAGCCACGGGTCAGCTGCTCCATCAGGATAAAACCAAAACTGTCCCGCTGCACAGACTCCAGCAACAACTCATCAGTCAGATAGACGTCACCGGTTCTGGCCTGTAATTCTGCAATCAGATCTTTCTGCCAGCAGGCATGAATTACCCGGAACTGATCATGCTCCAGATAGAGAGGCAACTGTCGGAACCAGTCCAGATACATTTCCCACTCTTCCGGATAATCTTCAAACTGCTCCAGAGTTTCCTTAATCAGACGATTGTGCCGGACAGAATGAGAGCGCAGATAATCCTCGCCAAACCCTTCCGGTGCTCTGGTACAATAGGTAATGGCGTTATGCTCATGATTCCCCATTACCATCGCCGCATGGCCGTTCTGAACCATATTGAATGCAATCTGCACGGCTTCTCTGATTCTGGGACCGCGATCAACAATATCACCCAGAAAGATGACTTTACGCTCAGGGTGCTGCCAGACATTATCCTGACACTCATAGCCCATCAGTGTCAGCAAACGCTCCAGAGTATGGGCACAGCCATGAATATCACCAATCAGATCATACCCTGCCGCAGGGGGAATTCCCTGCCTGAATCTGTTATCAGTCGACAAAACTACTACTCCAGCCTAACTTGGTTCGGCATATCTCATAGAAATTATGATCAACCGGGTGAATCAGACGTAACTTATAAGGGCGTTTCTTCACATAAAGCACATCACCGGGTTTAGTGACCAGATGAGTTTGCCCGTCACAGCTGACATGAGGGTAGGCATCATTATCTTCGGCAATAATAATTTTTACTTCACTATTACCATCGACCACAATCGGGCGGCTACTGAGGGTATGCGGAAACATAGGCACCAGTACAATAGCATCAAGCTTCGGGTGCATAATAGGTCCACCGCCAGACAACGAGTAGGCCGTAGATCCTGTTGGTGTGGAAACAATCAGACCATCTGAACGCTGGTTGTAGACATACTGACCTTCGATATACAGATCGAATTCAATCATACGAGCTGATTTACCCGGATGCAGTACCACATCGTTCAGCCCTACCGCATTACCAACCGGTTCCCCGTTACGATACACTTCTGCATCCAGCATAAAGCGGTTTTCGCTGATATATTTACCATCCAGTACTTCACCAACGCGAGTTTCCAGCTCATCCGGTGAAATATCGGTCAGAAAGCCCAGACGACCACGGTTCACGCCCAGTACCGGAGTTTTATACTTAGCAATGGCGCGTGCAGCACCTAACAGGCTACCGTCACCACCGACTACAATCACCAGGTCACTGATTTCTCCGATCAGTTTTCGATTAACTTCCTGTAGCCCATGACCCGGCATAATTTCGCCGATCTGGTCTTCCAGAATAACGTGCAGATTGCGTTCATCCTGCAGATAGCGAATCAGGCGTTTAATTGTGTCTACAACTTTTGTGCTACCCATTCGCCCAATCAGGCCAATATTTTTAAATTGTTCCATCTGTCGTTTTATACCCTGGTGGAAATTTATACCTGTCAGCTCAGTGGCTGTCGGCCCCGTTGCCTGCTTTATATTTACAGGCTCTCGAATATTACTTTGTTATATCAGTCACCTGTCCGACTGTTTTGTCCCCCCCGATTGCAAATATTCAGAGGCACTCTCTGTATGCGGCAAACTGTATGCGACAAAACAAACGTTCAGCACTGATTATCTGATACAGTTAACAGAATAAATTCAATCCTGATGATCTCTCTATCAGAACCTTATCCTGTTAAAAAACGATGAACATCAACAACTTTCAGCATCAGTATATCCGGGATCTGGTGTGGCTGCTGACCACTCCAGCGCTGGCTCATTGTACTGCAGAAAGCTGGCAAATACCCGCTGCTGATCCGGATACTCTGGCATTCATAGACCAAGAGCTAATAAAAGGGGCACTAAGGGATAAGCCTTTCATAACAGATTTACCCTCTGGCTCTCCCCTGCTGCCGTTCGCTCAGAATAATCCGCCCAGACGGCTGGGGCTTTATGTGGAACAACTCTGGGGTTACTGGCTCCGCCTGCACCCGGAGATCGAAGTACTGATGAGCAATCGGGTGATACATCACCAGAAAAAAACGCTGGGGGAATTTGATATTATTCTTCGGGACTTCAGGGATCAGAAAATCTGGCATCTGGAGCTGGCCATCAAGTTTTATCTGCGTACTCCGGATGCCTGGGGTGCCCCCTGGCGATGGAGCCACTGGCTGGGACCAGGATGTATCGACAGCCTGGATCATAAATGGCATAAGCTGTATCAGCAGCAACTGACTCTCAGCCACAGGCCAGAAGTACAGGCTTTATTACATGGCGAAGCCTGTTTGCCAGATCATTCTTCCTCTCTGACTCGTGGGATACTCTTCTACCCGGATACTGCAGACCCGTTACTGATCTCATCTGCTAATAACCATAAAATATCCCCGGTCAGAATAAACAGTGCTCACCAGCGTGGCATCTGGCAAACATTCCGACACTGGGTTGATTGCCAGCCTGAAACGTCTGACTGGTATATCATGCGTAAGCCCCACTGGCTCGCTTTACCCGCCCAGCCAGAGTGGCAAAATAAACGACAAATCATGTCTGAAATAGACCATGAGCTTCAACGGGAACACCCTGTTTATATTGCCCATCGCCAGAGCGAACAACGCTATTTTATCGTACCGGATCACTGGCCTCATCAACAACCTCTGCCCTGGCATTACCCGGATAAAAGACGCCTGGATGAAGACCAGACAGAATACCTCTGACCCATTAAAGATTCTGAAAACAGATTCCCTTTGTTTCAGGCAGACAGCTTGACCCTGAACCAGACGTCAGGGTTTAACATATGCAATAAGAGTTAATCCAGAACAGGTAATTAGCAGGTAACCCAATGACTCACTTTATGCGTATTGGCGAACTGGCCAGTAAAACGGGTATTTCTGTAGAAGCCCTGCGTTTCTACGAAAAGCAGGGACTATTAAAAACACCTCACCGTAGCGATGCCGGTTACCGTCTATATGATGAAAAAACCCTGAAACAGGTCTCCTTTATCCTGAAAGCCAAGGCCGTTGGTTTTTCCTTAAAGGATATTGCCGGACTTTTAGCACTTGAAGTAAATCGGGAACAGGAAACCTGCGAATCCGTTAAAAATTTTGCTCAGTCAAAACTGGATGAAATTAACGCTAAACTGGCAGAACTCCAACGTATGAAAGATGCGCTGCAGCAGATCACAGACGCTTGCTGTGGTAGCGAAAAGTCAGCTGTCCATTGCACCATTCTGACAGCCTTGTCTGAAGACGAAGGAGAACCAGAGCACCACTAAAGTACTGCTATGGGAGGCTCTACTGTGTTGTATCCCCTTATTACTTCACTCACGACCCTGTATCCACCCCGTAGCACTGCCATAAAATCAGGATGCCAACAGGAGTAGCAGTACTCCGGCGACAATGACCAGCATGCCAAGAATCTCGCGTGCCGTCAGCTTTTCACGGAAGACAAGCACGGCGATTATCAGGGTAAAAATAAATTCAATCTGCCCAACCGCTTTTACATAGGCGACCGGTTGCAGAGTCATAGCTGTAAACCACCCAACAGATCCCATTACACTGGTTAATCCTACAAATACACAGGCCGGATGCTGTCGGGACATAGACCTCCAGTCACTGGCAGAACGAAAAGACAGATAAATAATGCCGATCAGGCTCTGCATGATCACCATCACCGCCAGCGTATAAGCCGCACTCAACTGAAACCCGGTATCTAAAGACAGGCTGGCCTGACGTAAACATAAAGAGGTCAGAGCAAACAAACCACCTGCCAACAAACCTGTCCCGGCAGCAGGATTAAACAGCCATTGCATCAGATGAGACGGATCAGCTCCATGCTCAGACGCAGCACTCTTCCAGCTGCTGATCAGCATAATACCTATAGCCCCCAGCACAATACTCAGCCAGGCCATCGCCGATAAACTTTCAGAAAACAATACAGCACCGAGCAATGCGGCCAGCAAAGCCTCTGTTTTGACATACATACTGCCAATCGCAAAGTTGCGAAAACGGAACAACCAGACCATCAGCGCCGTTGCAATCAATTGAGTCAGGCTGGCCAGAAAGGCAAATAACAGAAAACGTTCATTGCTATCTGGCAGAGAGCCGCTGGCCTCTGGCTGCCAGTACACCAGCCAGAACAGATAAAGCAACGCAAAAGGTAAACCATACAGGTAGCGGACAACGGCAGCACCGGTTGCCGTTAATCCATAAGCTAACTTTTTCTGCCCGGCAGTTCTGACAGATTGCATCAGGGCCGCCATAACCGTTAATCCTGCCCAGACCTCCATCAGAAGGCCGTTACCCGCTCGACGTGGCCAGCTTCAGCTTCTTCTGCCAGTCTTAATGCTCTGGCCCACTGAAATACATTCAGCATAGCCATTCCGGCTTCAGTCATATTTCTGCCAAAACTGATCACACCATCCTGATGTCCTCCCATAACCAGTACAGGAGCACTCTTCAGTTTTCCTTCACTCCAGAGGCTTCGTACTGCGTTTGCCATATCAGGCGTACCGTAAGGAACATGATCCGGTGTTGAAGGCAGCAATAGCTGATTTCTCAGGGCAAAGATTTCAGGGCTATGTACATGAATCACCGCCTGAATATCCGGTGACAATGCATAAATCGCCCCATGAGTCAGCGCTTCGGAAGATGGCTTAACAGGACCGCTGGCGATAATATGATTGTTAAGAGGATCGCAATGGTTAACCAGTGCATAATGTTCTGCGGTCAATTCGGACAGATGCCCGGTTTGTGTACCACTGATCAGAAAACCCGATCTGTCATCCGGGTTCTGAGATTCAGCCAGAGCGACAGCCGCATCATAAATATCAGCCCATGCATTCTCCGGCAGATCATGGGCATCATCTGAGAAGCAGCGCTGACTGATATTACCGTAGCCCAGGCCGCCATAACGCTCCGGGTCCTGCCCGATCAGCCCCAGCTGGTACAGTGTCAAACGCCACTGCTGCAGAGCCTTTAACCTTTGAGCATCAACGGGCTCTGCTACAGCAAAGTCCAGCTGATATTTAATCACACCTTCTTTTTCGTGCACAATCGAGGTCACTTTATTCATACTGTCGGCCCCCAAATATATCAGGGTTAACAGTCAATATCAGTGCACATCGGTTAAATTCCCCCCGGCAAAATCGGGCGGTACTATGCATTGATGGTACTACGCATTGATGGTGCTATATATTGATTACATCAGAGTGCTGAATCGTATGGCCTATGCTCATAATCAACGCTTCTGAACGATCCGATCCAGCTCCTGACAATAATGTTCAATAGAATGGATAACGCCATGACAGACCTGAATGCAGGTATTCAGATCAGTAACCAGCTCTTTGATGTTTGCGCCATTCGCCAGCAGATGTATCACCTTTTCACAACTGGCTTTCAGATAAAAAGCCCCCACCATTTCCGACGCTGTGTGCAGTTTTTTAATCCTCGTTGTTAATAAAGAATTATTACACGGTTCGGTCAGATGCTGATGTAACTGTTCAACCAAGTATCGACTACTGGTAATAAACTCACGATAGAACTGGCTGAGTACACCGGGATCATCTGAACCAATCATCTCAATAAGTACCTGCGTATCCACACCGTCAACATCATCTGATACAGCGGTTTTCTTCTTATCAAACTCATTCATAAATGGAGCAAGGCACTTACTAAGAGCCGTTAACGAGAAAGGTTTTGGCAGGTATGCATCCATACCAGCCTCCAGGCACTTGCTCCGGGTTCCCTTCAATGCATCGGCCGTAATGGCAATCATGGGTATTCTGCTCTTGCCAAAGGATGACTCCTCCTGCCGGATGCAACTGGCTAATTCATAACCATCCATCTCGGGCATATGGCAATCGCTGAGTATCAAACTGTATTGATTCTGCTGCCACATCGACAGAGCCTGTCGGCCATTCTGAGCCATATCAACAAGGAATCCTAACCTCAGTAACTGCTGGCGAATAACATTCTGATTGGTTGAGTTATCATCGACCAGCAATACCATACGATTACAACTGACAGCCTGCTCGACCGTCATTGACAACTCAGGACGATCAGCCATCGAAAAGTGGACGGGTTCTTTCAGGATTTTGCAGGCCAGATCATTCAGAGTATTCAGCAAACGGTGATATGAAACCGTTGAAGGATGCATAATGACACGCCCATCATGCTTTACTTCCAGGTAGTGCTCATCATATGCGGAAAATTCCGCCGAAAAAGTCACAAAGTGAATATTACTCCCCGTCAGAGTATCAGGCATGCGGCACGCCAGCATACCCGGAGTTACAGAAAAATCAGCATAACTGTTCAGAATAATCAATCTTTCACTACGCAACTGATTGGCCATTTGTAACGCTGGTCCTGTGTCAGCTGATTTGAGTACGAAAAACGGTATTTTTCCATGTTTCAGGTAACGTATCAGTGACTCTGTTAACAAACTCTCACCCGCGCAGACAATCACAAAAATACCCGAAAGATCAGGCTTAGTTTTCAACAGCGACTGATCGCCATACTCCAGAGGCAGACTTACAGTAAAAGCAGACCCTTCACCTGCAAAACTCAGAACTTCCAGCTGGCCAGACATTAAATCCACAAGGTGTTTAGTCAGTAACAACCCAAGCCCGGAGCCATCAGACAGATCATTAACAGGTTTTCCGTGCTCAACGGGCTGAAACAGGGAGGCTTTGAGCTCGTCAGAAACACCAATACCATTATCCCTGACGACCAGGTTTAATATTCCCCGATGCTCATCCTGCTCTTTCATCTCAACATCAAGAACAACGGCACCTTGCCGGTCTGCCAGACCCTGAGAGAACTTAATAGCATTACCTATCAGGTTATAAAGAATTTGCTTAATTCGTACCGCATCAGCCAATACAACAGGCAGATCAGGAGGACAATTAACTCTCAGGCGCACCCTCATTTTATCTGCCTGCCCTGACAGGTTATCCACTACCTGAAAAATGGTTTCTTCAGGGGAGATATCGAGCTTATCCAGTTCCAGCTTGCCTGCTTCAATTCTGGAAAAGTCCAGAATATCATCAATAATGACCTGCAACATTCTGGCGGAGTTTTCAGCCGTTTCAAGTAACTCTCTATGCTCACTTTGCTGTATATCCTGTTGAAGCAGATCGATTGTTGCGACAATACCATTCAATGGGGTTCGAATTTCATGACTCATTGTAGCCAGAAAGCCGGACTTGGCCTGAGTTGCAGCGGTGGATTTATCCAGACTACGTTCTAACCGTTGCTTCAGATGCTTTTCACTGGCAAACAAGCGATAAATACTGATGAACAGCCCAATACTCATCAACAGATACGACAAAGTCTTGAACAAGTGTGCAATGTTGAAGGGGTTATCAAACAGACGCAGAGAGAAAGGCATAAACATTAACTGACACATCAGACTGACAATAATCGTCAGTAAAAGCCAGTATTCAAAGTCATTCTCTTTCCAACCACCACGGATATAGAACATCCCCCCAGCAACCGCCATCATCAGTGCAGGAATTAATTCCTCAGGCCGACTGACAAACAACTCAGGATAGTATGCTCTGGGCAAGGGATAAAAGGCAAAAAACAGGAAAGACAAAATAGCAAACAACCCACTGAAGCAAACGATTTGAGTGTTACTTAGCCGGTTCTGATAACGAGGCAGCATAGCAAAAGCAGCGACCAGAAAAGAGGCCCCCAAAAAGAAGCGGGAGGATACCCAGCTCCAGGGAATCAACGAGGGCGGAGGACTGGGAAACAACAGATCAAAGAACTCGGATGTCACCAGAGCATGATAAAAATCCAGAGTAGCGGTCCCGACAAACCCAGCACCAATAATAAAAAACAGCTTATCAGATCGATGAGCAAAATAGTGCAAAAAACAGAGTATCCCGACAAATACCGCAACCAGCGTCGCTGTAGACTCCATCAGGGTGTGCAGCGTTTTATTACCCTGCCACTCCAGTGCTGATGTAAAAAAAGCCAGGCCAGATAATATAAAAATCATCAGGAAAAAAGAGGCTCGCCTCTGATAGGCCGTAAACATAATGTGCCTCCTTCTATTTAATATTGATCAGCCGCAGAAAGCGCTTGCAGCCTTAACTCCATCTCCTGTACAACTAATTCGGCAAGATCAGCCATTAATTGTTTGTCCTGTTCCGTAAACGCTCTGGGTTTAAAGTCAATACAGCACAGAGTACCCACATTTCCACCTCTCACAGACAGCGGCTGACCTGCGTAGAAACGTATGCCTGGCTCACCGGTTACCAGAGGATTCGAAGAAAAGCGGTGATCGTTCAGAGCATCTTCAACAAGAAAAGTCTCTTCACTCATAATAGCGTGACCACAGAATGAGATTTCGCGACTGGTTTGTGTCGCATCTAATCCAACCTTTGATTTAAACCACTGTCTGTCACTATCAACCAGACTGACCAGCACCACAGGAACGTCAAAGGCTCTTTGTGCAATACGGGTGATGCGATCAAAGGCTTCTTCCTTATGCGTATCAAGGATATTCAGGCTTCGGAGTACTTGCAGGCGATAACTCTCTCGCTTTGGTGTCTCTGGAGGAAAAGCAGGCTGAACAGGTACAAAACTGAACAGTTGATAACGCAGTTCACTCCACTCCTCTAACCAGACAGGAAAACGATCCATCGGCATAGGACGGGCGAAGTAGTAACCCTGGGCATAATCAACGCCCATCTGTTTCACCAGCTCCATCTCCTGCGATGTCTCTATGCCCTCTGCGACCACAGTCATATTCAGCTGCTTAGCCAGATTAATACTGTTATGGAGGATAATTTGAGATTTGGAGTTATCCCATACAGAGCTGACAAAGCTTTTATCCAGTTTCAGCTCGTCAAAAGGCAAATCTTTCAACTGTGTCAGATTGGAGTATCCTGTACCAAAGTCATCAATTGACAAAGAAATGCGCTTAAGCCTTAAACTGCTCAGTACATCCAGGACCTCCGCCATGTCTCTGTTCAGGCAACTTTCCGTGACTTCAAAAGTAAAACGACCGGGGCTTTCATTATAATGCGCTAACACATTCTCCAATGCGATAAAAAAACTGCTCTGTTGCAGGCTTTTCATCGACAGGTTGATTGCAATATGAATCTGCTCCAATGAGTGATGATGCTCACGAAAAAAAGCGATAACCTGGCGGGTCAGGGACAGTGTCATCTCATCAATCAGATCATAACGTTCCAGCAATGGAATAAACTCATCAGGAAATATATTGCCCAAATCAGGCGCACTCCAGCGAGCCAGTACCTCCACACCAAAGACCTCCTGATTGATCAGATGTATCTTAGGTTGCAACCAGGGAGTCAGCTCATTATGGAGGATGGCCTGTTGCAGACGTTGTTTTGATATCGTGCGGGTAATCGCGGGCTTTGAGAGAATGGCTTCTGCAGGTTGCTTTATGTTCAGCAGTACCTGCCTGAGTTGCTGACTATCAACAGGCTTGCTGATCCGGGCTGCTACAGATAGCCCTCTGGCCTGAGCCAGCTTCTCGACGGCTTCCAGGGTATAAAGGTCTTCTCCACTGAACAGAATAATATGGCCAGGAAATTGCTGATCGGCTAAACAGCGAA
Source organism: Oceanospirillum sediminis (assembly GCF_014164585.1). Classification (GTDB taxonomy): domain Bacteria; phylum Pseudomonadota; class Gammaproteobacteria; order Pseudomonadales; family Halomonadaceae; genus Oceanospirillum; species Oceanospirillum sediminis. The sequence goes on from NZ_JACJFM010000002.1 coordinate 71,725, forward strand.
TCATATCAATACCCGTAATATCCGGCATATTCAGATCCAGTATCACGGCCTCGACACCATGATCGGAATGCGCCAGCAACGCCAGAGCATCCCGTGCATTGTCAAAGGTCTGAACCTGATGGCAACCAATACCTTTCACCTGAAAAGATGTCGTCCTGAGTACAAAGTGGTCATCATCTACAATGACAACGTGTTTCATCTCTGTCATAGCTTTCACCTGATACAGGGCTACGAAATATGCTCTCTGATTAACGTGACAGACCGCTCATATATCAGAATCAGCTCAGATGCATCAGTCATTACACTATCAGAGGCATTCTGCTTGATGGCGGTGTTAATGACGGTAGCTTTATCACTCAAGGCCACTGCACCCACCATACCGGCAGATGATTTCAACTGATGTGTAGCACTGCCTATGACAGTAAAATCATTCTGCTCTATGCCTTGCTTCAGGCGTACTATCACCTCTTGTGAGCTGTCCAGAAACTCCTGGTAGAACTCCTGTAATACGGATACGTCATCACTTGAAATTAGTTTAGGTAGTACCGAAAAATCAAGTAATGCGGGAATATTATTTTGCGTGGCGGTTTCAGTACTCTCTGACTCATCAGTCTGGTTCTCAGCCATACCAGGCTCAGCAGCATGGAACAATAGATCGGTATCAACCAGTGATGATTCAGCAACCTTATTCTCTGATCCACTGTTATCAGAATCAATCAGAGCATCAGCATAAACCGGCGTCTGAGGGACGGCATACTCAGACAAATTACGCAGGATAGTTGTCGCCAGCGTTTCCAGCTCCAGAGGTTTTGACAGACAGTCATTCATACCTGCAGCAAGGCACTGGTCACGCACCCCTTTCATAGCGTCAGCAGTTAATGCAATAATCGGGTAATGCTGATACTGGGAATACTGTCGTATCTTCCGAGCCAGATTATACCCATCCATCACGGGCATGTGACAGTCGGTCAGCAACAGGCCATAGTCTCGTTGCAACCAGAAATCCAGCGCTTGCTGGCCATCTTCTGCTGTATCGTAAGTCAGTCCCAGCATAGATAGCTGCTGTCCGATCACCTTACGGTTCATCGCATTGTCATCGACCAGTAATACGCGACCAACCTGATCCGGGTTGAACCCTGGATGTACTGAACTGCCAGCACGGCTAGCCGCCAGACCATCATTAAACCGATCAGGAAAACAACAATACTGAATCTCCCGGAACAAGTTTTCACTGTTCAGGTAATAAAGGTTCAACCGGGCATGTCCGGGTGGAAGAAACAGCTCTTCTGTATCAGAATAGAAGCCTGCTTTAATCAGGCGGATATTCTGATCATCGGCAAGATCCGCTACACGGGGGTAATATGCATCATCAGTCAGTACCACACTATTTTGCACTGAAAGTTGCCTGAGCGCCTGTGCCAGCTCATCTTCGCAATGGAAATCCAGCCAGTGTCCATCAGGGCAGCATTCGGAGAAATATAACCGTAATGCTTTTCTGGAAGCATCGTCTCCCAGATAGCAAAGCAGTGTAACCGGAGCCAAAGCGCTGGATTTTTCCGGTAGTATCGCACTCACCGGAACAGAGCTATCCGGGACTTCGGCCCGAAGCAGAGGGATCTGCACAGAAAAGATGCTGCCCAGACCTTCCTCACTATCAATATGAATTGTTCCTCCCATCATCCGGGTCAGGCGTTGCGTAATCGTCAGGCCCAAACCCGATCCACCAAAGCGCCTTGTAATATCACCGTCAGCCTGAGAGAAAGGCTGGAACAAACGAGATATCACTTCTTCAGACATACCAATTCCATTATCAGAGACACGCACACTTAATATCTGGCGGGACAGATCATAGCTCAGATACACATAGACCTGACCTCTTTTATCTTCCTGATCTGAACTGAATTTAACGGCGTTACTCACCAGGTTGATAATAATCTGCTTCACTCTGACGCCATCACAGAGCAGATAGGGTGACTCGATTTCATCAATAAACAATAGCTGGCATGCTCTTTTCTGCGCAATAGGCCCGGTCACCATCTGAACCTCACGCACCAACTGCCTGATGGACAAAGGGCTTTCATTTAATTCCAGACTGTCAGCTTCAATGCGAGAGAAGTCCAGTACATCATTAATGATTTGCATCAGACTAATCGCAGAAGCATAGGCCTGCTCAGTCAATTCCAGCTGCTCTTTAGTAATGCCTTTAAAGCGCAACATATCAACAGAGGCAACAATGCCATTCAATGGTGTACGAATCTCGTGACTCATGGTCGCTAGGAAAGCAGATTTAGCCCGATTGGCGGCTTCTGCTTCCCGAGTTGCTTTTTTCAGACTATTTTCAGCTGCTTTACGCTCCGAAATATCCAGCACAAAGGCAACCAATAGCTCCTGACCGGATAACACCTGATACATTATAATCAGCTCAACAGGTATCAGATGGCCATTTTTCGATTGATGCACACTCTCGGTACGCAAAAAACCACTATCACGAACCTGTATCACCTGCTCTTTAAAGCTCTCTTCTGTATGGTGAAAGTCGATATTAAGTAGCGTCAGGCTTTTAAGGGTCTGGGTGTCATACTCCAGACGATTCAGTGCCACATTATTACTATGCACAATACGGCCAGAGCGGCATTCAATCCAAAGCTCTGCAATATCAGAATTCTCCAGAGCATCCCGTGTCACTTTCAGGGTTTCAGCAGCCTGCTCTGCCTTATCTTTTTCTAACTGAAGTCTGAACGAGAAGGATTTCAGGTCTTCATTCATCTTTTTATAAGTAGAAATATCCCGGATGTAGACGACATAATAACCAGAGTTATCGCCTTCTACCTCGCGCACCATCACCTGAACTCCCAGTTTGTCCTTCTCTGCCGATAGCAATTGGGTTTCCAGAGGCTGAGTCAGCTTACTTTTCTTTCTGAGCCACTCTGAACACTCCATATCATCCCATTCAGGAAAAAAAGGCAGAAAAGTACGACCATACATTGAATCCAGTGGCATTTTTAACATCAAAGATACAGCATGATTCGCACGTATCACGCAGCCTTTAAGATCAACCACGATAATCCCCTCAGAGGAGACTTCTGAAATAGCATGACTCATAAACGCTTCAGCATCAGCCAGACGTCGACTACGGAAGAAAATAATGCTGGTCAGCAACATCAGAAAAACGGAAAAGCAAGCGGCAAGGAAAATCAGGCGATTGGTATGATGTAAAAGGCTGAAAGCTTCTTCTCTGGGCTGCTCCGTTGTAATCGCGATGCCCATATCTTTCAGCCAGCGCCAGCCACCGACGACATATTCTGAGTGAATACCAGGATAGCCAATCAGGTTAAATGATGTTTCAGACGAACGCGGACTCACCCGTTCAGATACTTTCTTGTTTAATCGCCCCTGATGATACGCTGAATCCGCATCATCGCCCGACAGCCAGTTCGCGTCTACAGGAGACAACAGACTACCATATTGGTCAAAGGCATAAGTTATACCACGCTTCCCTGACTTCTCCCTTGATAATAAAGGAAAAAATGTTCGGTAAGGGTTAATACGCAGGGCCAGAGCAGCATCGACTTTACCTTTAATTGTCACAGGAACAACAACAAACATGGTGTATTTTTTAACCTGCCCGGAAACAGAGTCTACCCCCAGATCCACATCAGACAGCTGTATTTTAGAAATGACAGGCTTGCCGCTCCAGACTGGCTGCAGATGCTCCGACTGAAGGGATAACAGATTAGTGGTGCCTGTATTGCTATCACGGGAAGATGCCAGAGACTGGTAATCAGGATTCAGTATAAAAAAGCCTTCGTAAATCTCCCTGCTAAGCAAGAATTGAAAATACTCTCTTATACCAAGGTAGCGGTTATCAATCAGCAGTTGCTCACGCCCTTTCTCAGCATCCTGCAGTAAAACCCGGACATAGCTTTGCAACTCTTCATCATCAGCCAGAGCACTGGAGTGTGTAATATGGTTTTCTACCCAGATACTCAGAGCCAGCTCTGTACTATCCAGAATTGTTGCAAAACGCTGCTGAAGCTGCTGCTCAAACTGATCCCTTGTATCCGACAAAATCAGATAGGTCACACCAGACAGAGCTGAAATCGCGATCAGGATACTCAACACACCGGATTGAATCGTTTGCCTTATGTGACGCAACATAGCTTCACCCTTATCGATAGTCAGCCTTTATTCGTCAGCACAACCGCTTCAACCACATTACCACGTCCCTGGTATGCAAGCTGATCAAAGCTGCTCATACGCGCCATCGCAATACCTCTGCCATTTGGATCAAACGCTCTTTCTGCCTGCAACTCCATATAAGGCTCCCAGTCGAAGCCATCGCCTTCATCTTCAATCATCAGCACAAGACGCTCTTTCTCCCTCGAAACGGACACCCGAGCTTCACGTTGCCCCCATTGTACTGAAGCCTGTCTTTTTTCCAGTTCTTCAGATAATGTCCCTGCCAGCAGAAGAGCTTTTTTTTCATCATAGCTAATCCCCAGATTACCGTGCTCAATGGCATTGATCATCAGTTCATGTAAGCCTAATGCCACCCTGTTCGGATCAGGGTATAACCGGGAGAGTGCTTTCGCCAGCCTGATAGCCTGCTCATGGGTCTGAAAACGCATACTCAGCTGTTCTACGGAAGAACAGATTAAAGCCAGGTCACTGGCATCCTCTTTCACTGTATTCAATTGCTGATACTGCTGAATAGCCGCTTCAACGACGGTCAGCAGCAGTGTTTTATCCAGTGGTTTGGTTAAATAATAATGTGCTCCGGCGCTGAGACCTTCTTTTATATCACTACGATCTGTCAGCCCCGTTTCCATAATGACAGGGATGGCACTGAACTCAGGCTCAGCTTTCAGCATTCTTAATATCATCATGCCATCCATTCCGGGGAGCTGACGATCAAGTACCACCAGGTCGTAGGAACAATCGACCTGATGTAAGGCTTTCCAACCACTTTCACCATCTACCGAGTGATCCACTTCATACCCTTCTTCTGTCAGGACATGACTGATCATTTTGGCTATAAACGTATCGTCTTCAATTAGCAGGATTCTTGGCATGGTCACTCCTTAAACCAGAACACTATAAAATAAACCTAGCAGTAAAAGTTCCTTCTACCAGGCAGTATTTACAATATATAAAAAACACATCTTTAAATACAGAAATAGAGCCTATGCATAGAGTATGAAACAGTGGAAAGCCTTTCAGGTAAGTTGAATCAGTCTGTAAAAGCCAGAATAAAATATGCATCAGAGCTTAGAAGCCGCCAGCGCCAGAGGCCAGTTCATTCCCCGGACTTGCCATACATCACTGTTGATTTGATCCGTTGCGTCGCAACAACGACTATCATCATACAACCATGTGCGCCTTAGCCAGATGAGGTGTTGATAGTCCAGCTGCAACCTTAACTGAGCAGATAAAGATATATCCAGCACTTGCCCTATGATCATACGAATCACACCGGAGTGACTGACCAGAATACCGCTCTGCCTCTGATCAAGCCACCCCTGCCAGGCTGATAAAACCCGCTGTCGCATCTTCTCTGCAGATTCACCACCCGAGGGAGCAAAGGTCTCCAGGTTATCCTGCCAGCGTTCAATATCCTGCCTGGGAATCTGATCCCAAAGCATACCTTCCCAGCAACCAAAATTGATTTCCTGCCAGGCCTCATCATATTGAACCCCCTTCTGAAAACCAGAACCCGGACAATGTAAAAGTGTTTCAGTCAGCGCACGGGCTCTTAGTAATGGACTACTGAGCAACAAAGCGTCAGGGTTAGCAGACAAAAAGTTGTCAGCCAGAAAAGCACAAGCCGGATCAGGAACATCTGCGGCAGGAAGATCGGAACTTCCATAGCAAACACCTGACCCGGCTTCAGGGCGGATATGCCTTATTAACAGATAATCCGCCGAGCGCTGAATCATAACAGCTCAGTGCTTATACATTCAGACTGTAAGCAGACAGAGCCAGGTAAGTCATCACTTCAGCCAGTTGCTGGGCACCGCCCAGACAATCACCGGTATAGCCGCCAATGCGTTTTTCCCAGTAACGGCTCAGTAAAGACTTAAGAGCCCAAAGAGGTAACAGCATCATCATCAGAGGTGGCATTACACGTTCTGCATAACCAAAGCTCAGAATAATAACCAGTACAGCAGCAAAACCGATCACCCAGACAAACAGCGCTTCTGAATTGCTCATCGGCTCAGACTGACCGACAAACTTGCTGTCCTCTTCATTACGCACGTAGTTCATTGAGTGAATGAAGCTAGCAGAGAAACTGCGGCTCAGGGTATAGCCCAGGATCAGCACCATAGGGATCTGTTCTGGTGTGAACAGGAACAGAGCACTCAGTTTTACAGTCAGTAACAGACCCAGCCCAAGCACACCATAAGTCCCCAGACGCGAATCCTTCATAATACTGAGAATACGCTCTTTGGTGCTGCTGCCACCAAAGCCATCACAGGTATCAGCAAAACCATCTTCGTGGAACGCACCTGTCAGCCATATACCAACAACCGTGGTCAGTACCAGAGCCAGCCATACGCTGTGCCAGATGGCATAGAACAGAGAGAAACTCAGTGCAGAGATAAGCCCCAGCAGAACACCTACAACGGGCAGAAAGCGCGCTGCACGGTTTGTCTGCATGGCCCACTCAGGAATCTGACAGCGTACCGGAATACGGGTAAAAATAACGATAGCCGCCAGCAGATACCAGAGCTGCTGATGCCAGAAGTTCAGATTGGACTGATCCTTTACCCGCTCAGGGTCAAAGGTGTAATCCAGCTTTGCCTTAAAGGCACAGGCTTTCCCCATTAAAGGTCGCACAACCAGCGACTTAAATTGTCCGGCAACGAAACAAGCTGCAACACGCAGCTGTCCCGCTATTTTTTTTATCTTGTTCACGTTCGATAGGGTCTCCAACTTAAGTAGTTCCTTTCAGGAAACAATATTATGCCTGATCTGCTTCATTCTTTCTCTGACTTACTGCGGCCTCCTCAAAGGAGGACATCTCATTTAAAAAAGCCAGTGAAGAGCAGATCAGAGGATAAGCTACTGCTGCTCCGCTGCCCTCACCCAGCCTCATATTCAGCCTCAGCAACGGCTCCAGCCCGAGATAATCAAGTAGTTTACGATGTCCCTGTTCATCCGATTGATGACAGGCTATGCAATAATCCAGAATTTCCGGATAAAGACCATGAGCAATAAGGAGGGCACTGGATGCAATAAAACCATCCACCAGCACCAGCATCCGGAGTTCAGCCGCTTTCAGCATCGCTCCGCATATCATTGCAATTTCAAAACCTCCGAATGTGGCCAGAATCGCCATAGGGTTGTGTCCGGTATTATGATGATTCGCAGCCTGTTGTAATACCGCTAACTTTTTCAGAATGCCTTTCTCATCCAGCCCGGTTCCACGTCCCACGCATTCGGCCAGTGCAATACCGGTCATATGATGCATTAGCATGGCGGCTGAGGAGGTATTACCGATACCCATTTCACCAAAACCAATGACATTACACCCTTGCTGAGCCAGTTGCTCTACCTGATCAGCACCGCGTTGTATCGCTTCTCTGGCCTGCTCTGCCGTCATGGCCGGGGTATTAAGAAAGTTACAGGTTCCCCTTCCCATGCTCTGATCTGCCAGCAACGGATGATCTGGTAACGGCTCCGCCACACCGGCATTAATCACCCTGAGATCCATACCATTCTGACGACAGAACACATTGATTGCCGCGCCACCATTCAGAAAGTTCATGACCATCTGCTGAGTGACTTCCTGCGGATAAGGACTGACCCCCTCTGCTGCAATGCCATGATCTCCGGCAAAAACCAGCATACAGGGGGCGTTCAGTACAGGGATTAAACTCTGCTGTATCAGTCCCAGCTTCAGTGCAACCTGCTCGAGACTGCCCAACGCACCCGGCGGTTTGGTTTTCTGATCAATCTTGCGCTGCAGCGCCTGTGCCAGCCGCTTATCGGTTGATTCAATATGAAACATGCTATATCCGGTTCTCTGAAACAGAAAAATTACTCATCTCGCTTTTTCTGCTCTTTACCATCATCTGTCAGACTCCAGGGTAAACTCTTCAGATCTTTCAGACCATCATCTGATGTATCTACATGAGGCTTACTCTGCTGTTCTTTCTCTTTTTCATCATCTTCTATCATCGCCTGATAAAACGTCGCAGAATAACGCTTGCTGCTCTGAGAACTGTTACTGTTCTCTTCAACAGGTAAAGAAGAAGCAGGTACCGGTACATTCTGTTCCGTCGCAGAGGTAACAGGTTCAGATTCCTGTTCATTCTCTACAGAAGGCACAGGAATAACGGGATCATCCATTGACTCACTCAGAGGCGTATATTTAAGCTCACCTCTTGTCGAATTGCGCTCAGCTTCTTCTGCCGCCAGACGTGCTCTTTTCTCTGACTCTCGTTGTAAACGAAGCCTTTCAGCTTCAGATGCGGCTCCCAGGTATTGGGTCAGGAATTCACGGGATGGTGCAAACAATGCGGCACCGGTAACAGCACGGGTGTACTTCATCAGATGATCATAATGACCTTTTGCATCACTGTAGATCATACTCGCCAGCATGCGGGTAAAGTTATCCGCAAAACGGCAATATGATACAAAGTACAATCCCTGCTCATCCAGATCACCATAAGGCATACTTTGTCTCAGGATCTCTACGGCCTGCCCGTCTTCATCCTTAATACCTGAACGCTTAATATGAGAGGTCAAAGGCTTTTCGTCACCGGTAAACTCAATATTATCCGACTTAGTCCGGCCAATAACCTGTTCCTGGTCAGGTACATCCAGTTTATTCCAACGTGGCAGGTTATGGACATAACGCTGGATATGAACATAACTACCGCCCGCAAACCCCGGATCTTCAGGGCCAATCAGAGCGACACGGGGCTTATCATCTCCCTGAGGGTTTTCAGTACCATCAACAAAACCCGTCAGATCCCTGGAATCAAGATAACGGAAAACAGGAATCGCTTCCTGAAGATCTGCCAACTCCCCCAGCAAGGCGTGCACACGCTGTCCAACCACAAAATTAATATCCTGCCGATCACAGCGAATCTGGAAAAAAAGATCACAGGGAGTTTCAGGAGCAGAACGATCTCCCTGCTTCATTTCAGGAAAAGGTTTAAGAGCGACGGGTTTTGCGGAAGGATAGACACGTGGCCAGGCATCAGCGCCCACAGCAACCACACCACTCAGAGAAGGCACATCAAAGACCCGGCGGCATTCATCCAGCATACTGGGAAAACGTGCCAGTACATCCTGTACATACGGCAACAGATCATCATCATTCCTCAGGGTATACGTGATGTAATACCCATGCAGATTAGACTCGGCCAGTACACCGCACTGAGGCGTATCGCCTACAATGACAGGTTCTTTCAGCTCTGTTTCTACTACAGCGGCAGCATCGTCATCGGTTTCATCTGCTGATACCTGGTCTGCGCCTTCTGCTACCTCTTCAGGCTGATCATCAACCTGTACAGTATCCGCCGCTTCAGGTTCGCCAACACCAGACTGATCAGCCTCAGTGCTGTCTTTATCAGTAACCTGAGCATCCTTGTCAACATCTGCCAGAGCCTCTATTGCTTCACTTTCTGAAGAAGCCTCAACCGTTTGTGGTTCATTCTGCTGATCAGTAGACGACAACTGATCTTTATCCGACTGATTTTCCTGCATATTCTGATCCTGAGTTATCATTGGGCTATCAGAATTTAACATGTTAACTCATTTAAGATAAATGACGAGAGTCCGAATACCAGAGAAATAAGAAGAATTATTACTATCAGAGAATCCACTCCAAACCATACCCTCTGCGTCCTTGTAAACCTCCGGAATGAAGAAGAATCACAGTGTCCCCGGAAGAACACTCACCTCTGTCAACCGCCTGAAAAAATCGATAAAACAGTTTGCCGGTATAGACAGGATCAAGCTGCACGCCAGTTTCCAGCTCAAACTGACTAAGCCAGCTAATCAGCTCTGGCTTTACCCGGCCATACCCTCCGCCATGCCCATCAGTTAACAACTGTAAAGCAGCTGAACAATGCTCAGGCACCAGTCCGTTTCTTATAGCCGGTTCCAATTTCTCAACGACATCATCGTATAAAAAGCTACCGCCTTTCAGTACAGGCACCCCTGTTACCCGATAAGGCATCGTTCTGGCAGCCAGCAGCCCGGCAACGGTGCCACCGGTCCCCATCGCACACCACAACTGGTCAGGCTTAAGCCCCCCTTGACGACAATCCTGCTCTATTTCGCGTCCCAGAGCCATTACCCCGGGTAAAGCCAGATCACTGCTACCGCCCTCTGGTACCAGATAATAGCCTTTATACTGCTCACTCAGCGTATTCAGCCAGTCCGGTTCGCCCCTCTTTCGATACTCAACCCTGGAAACAAAGTGACACTGCATCCCCCAACTCACGGCATCCTGAAGCATCCGACTGTGACTCAGTAATTCAGGCTCACCTCTGATAACCGCTGTCAGAGGAAGATCCAGCAGACGACAGGCTTTTGCCAGAGCATGGATATGATTAGACCAGGCACCGCCAAAAGATAAAACACCGTCAGCGTTATTCTGCAAAGCCTGAGCCAGATTAAACTTCAGCTTATACCACTTATTACCCGATATAACCGGATGAATCAGATCTGTCCTTTTCAGCAGAACATTAATACCTTTCTGCTCCAGAAGAGGATGGATCAGAGGTAACAAAGGTGCCGGGCTAATGTGATCTTCCAGCTCAGCAAGTCGCTCAGGCAAGCCTGCTTTCAGCCAGCTTATAGGGTCAACAGAGATATTTTCAGATCGCAACACAGTATCCATTTCACAGAGAAGACATCAGAAACAAGAAGATAAGTAAAACCTGCTACAGGGACCTATAGTTTATTTCAGATGCCGGGCCAGAAAACGATCCAGAGCATTACCAAATGCCTGCCGGTCTTTCTGATTGAGCGCTGCCGGGCCGCCAGTCTGAACACCACTGCTTCTCAGATCAGACATAAAGTCCCTCATCATCAGGCGCTCTTTAATATTATTTTCCGTGTATAACTCTCCTCTGGGGTTCAATGCATGTGCTTTCTTTTCCAGCACTTCAGCCGCGAGAGGAATATCAGCAGTAATGACCAGATCTCCGGCTTTAAGCTGCTGAACAATATAGTTGTCTGCTACGTCATATCCCGCCGGTACCTGAATAGCACGTATCAGAGAAGATGCAGGTACACTGATCCCCTGATTAGCCACCAGAGTTACAGAAATGGATAATCGCTGAGAAGCCCGGAACAGAATTTCTTTAATCACTTTAGGGCAAGCATCGGCATCTACCCAGATATGCATAACAATTCTCCTGACAGTATGAGGCAATGACTCTGATAGCCTTGTCATACAGATTATTCAAAAAGCTATTATCAACGGCTCAGGTAAAAAAGTCGAAGGAGTATATCTATGCCTTTATTCAGACAAACAGAAGCAACATCAGATCAAGGTAAATATTAAGTAAAGCAGCTTGCAGAGATTCATCCCTTTATCACAGTGTCGCTCTTATATTACCCTCTTTAAAATAATAACAGAGCCTGGACTCACCCAATCTGAATTAAAGGAAAGAATTATGGCCAGAGATAAGCTGAAAAAACTGGTACTGTCTTCATTAGCCGTGCTGACCACCATCCCGGCCCAGCAGAGTTTTGCATCAGATGACACCTTTATTGTGCAAAGAGGAGTGATAGGCAGAGGAGAAGGAAATGACACCTATATCCTTTCCGCATTTCAGATCGATAGTAATGCGGCGATTCAGATTATAGACAGCCAGGGCAACAATGAAATTCAGTTGATTGGTGGATTAAGTATCACCAGCTCTCAGGTTGCACCTGATGCCATCCTGCTGAATCTGAGCAATGGTGCTACAGTTACGATTCTTGGTGCTGGCAATTATTCTTATATATCCGGAGGCGACCCGTTAACAGGTATCACTGGCCAGCCCCGAAGCCACTCTGATTTTGTCTCATCAATCCTCGGAACCAGCATACCTTCATCCGGTATCAATAACGGTGGCACTTCAACGATAAATAGTGATGGCAGCGCAGATGTAACCCCGGCAGATGATCCAACAGACACGCCTTCAACCAGCCAGACATATAAGATTGTCGATACTAACCAGAGCCAGTGTTACAACTCTTCAACCGGAAACAGCACCTCTTGCACCGGTAGCGGTATGGACGCAGATTACTCTGGCAATCAGCCTGATTATACTGTGAGCTCAGGCGGAGATACGGTTACCGATAATGTGACCGGTATTACCTGGACCCGCAGTGCCGATACGAACAATGACGGTGAACTGGATACCACTGATAAAATGTCTCCAACAGAAGCCGTCAACTACTGCCAGAATCTGACCCTGAACGGAGAAAGCAACTGGCGCCTGCCCGATATCAAAACAGCTTATTCTCTGATCGACTTCAGCGGCCTGGACCCTAGCGGCTATAACGGAACAGACACCTCTCAGCTCACACCTTTTCTCAATAGTGCTTTTATCGCTGCATTTGGTGACACAGCAGCTGGCGAACGTATTATTGATGCTCAGTACGCCACAACAACACTCTATGTATCCACCACCATGAATGGTGATGAAACCATGTTCGGGGTTAATCTGGTTGATGGCCGAATTAAAGGCTATCCAACCAGTAGTAAATTCTATGTTCTCTGCGCGACAGGCAATGAAGACTATGGAGTAAACAGCTTTACGGATAATAATGATGGGACCATCAGTGACTCCGCAACCGGTCTGATGTGGCATAAAAACGATACCACCTCCCTGGGCTGGGAAGATGCCATTAATACCTGTGAAGCCTCATCGACAGCCGGACATTCTGACTGGCGTTTACCCAACATAAAAGAGCTACAGAGTATTCTGGATTACACCCGCTCGCCTGACACCACCTCCAGCGCAGCAATAGATCCGGTATTCAGCACTACCTCATTCATCAATGAAGAAGGCGAAACTGACTGGCAGAGCTACTGGAGCTCAACCACTCACGCTAATTACAATCTTAATGGTAGTAGTGCAGCCTACATGTCATTTGGACGCGCTCTGGGATACATCAATAATACATTTATGGATGTACATGGTGCAGGGGCTCAGCGTAGCGACAATAAAGTCAGCCCGACCAGTGTTGGTGGAGCAACGTCAGGCACAGACTCAAACGGAGAAACTTTCTATTCTCATGGTCCCCAGGGAGATATTCTGCGTAATGACCATATGGTGCGTTGCGTCAGAGATATCTGATAAGTGATACCTGACCCGGTTATAAAAAAGCCTGTTATCTAAATGGATAACAGGCTTTTTTCTTACTCAGCAGCGGTACTTCAGACTACAACTGCGCAGCCAGACGTAAACCCTGATCAATCGCACGCTTGGCATCAAGCTCAGCCGCAACATCGGCCCCGCCAATTAAGTGCACTGTTTTGCCTGCCTGCTTCAGCCCATCTTCCAGATCACGACATGGCGTCTGACCGGCACAGATAATCACTGTATCCACCGGTAACAACTGAGCCTCACCATTAACAGTAAGGTGCAGCCCATGATCATCAACTTTCTGATACTCACAACCTGATAGCATTTTCACATTACGTTTTTGCAGTGAAGCTCTGTGAATCCAGCCTGTTGTCTTACCCAGGCCAGCCCCTGGCTTACTGGTCTTCCGTTGTAGCAGCCAGACTTCACGGGCAGCTTCCGGGTTATGCGCCTCAACACCTTCCACCCCGCCACGGTTCTGAACCGTCAGATCAACGCCCCACTCATGCATAAACTCATCAATGTCCAGGCTGGCAGAAGGTCCTTTCTGAGTGACCAGCTCTGACACATCAAAACCAATGCCGCCTGCGCCAATGACAGCGACTTTATCACCGATGGGTTTAGCTGCTGTAATCGCTTCGATATAACTCACAACTTTGCTGTGATCAATGCCTTCTATATCAGGTGTTCTGGGCACAATACCTGTTGCCAGAATAACTTCATCAAATTCAGTCAGATCAGCGGCTTCAACCCTGGTATTTAACTTCAGGTCCACCCCAGTTACATCAATACGGCGGCGGAAATAACGCAATGTCTCATAGAATTCCTCTTTACCAGGTATGCGCTTAGCATAATTAAACTGCCCGCCTACCTCTGCAGCACTGTCAAACAGAGTAACCTCATGCCCTCTTTCTGCCGCTGTCGTTGCTGCAGACAACCCTGCCGGGCCAGCACCAACAACAGCGACCTTTTTAACCTGCTCTGCTGGCTTTATCTCAACCTCTGTTTCATGGCAGGCTCTTGGGTTAACCAGGCAAGACGTCAGCTTCATCTGAAAAGTATGATCCAGACATGCCTGGTTACAGCCGATACAGGTATTGATTTCATCCGCCCGATCTTCAGCCGCTTTACTGACAAAAGCCGGATCAGCCAGGAAAGGACGAGCCATTGAAACCATATCGGCATGCCCATCAGACAAGACCTGTTCGGCAACTTCCGGAGTATTAATACGGTTTGTAGTGATCAGAGGAACACTCAGCACCTGTTTCATCTGCTGAGTCACCCGGGTAAAGGCCGCCCTTGGTACACTGGTCGCAATAGTCGGGACCCGCGCCTCATGCCAGCCAATACCGGTATTAATCAGGCTGGCACCGGCACTTTCAATCCGTTTACCCAGCTCAACCACTTCTTCCCAGTCACTGCCACCCTCGACCAGATCCAGCATTGATAAACGGAAAATAATGATAAACTCAGACCCGGTTTTCTCTCTTACCTGGCGCACAATTTCAGTGGCAAAGCGAATCCGGTTTTCAAAACTGCCACCCCATTCATCCGTGCGTCGATTGGTACGAGCAGCAATGAACTGATTGATCAGATAACCTTCAGAGCCCATGATTTCAACGCCATCATAGCCAGCCTGTTGAGCCAGGGCTGCACACTGAACATAATCAGCAATCTGTTTTTCCACTTCTTCAGCGGTTAACTCATGAGGTGGGAAAGGATTAATAGGTGCCTGAATTGCAGACGGTGCAACCGATCTTTGTGAATAGGCATAACGTCCGGAATGCAGAATCTGCATACAGATACGCCCACCTTCATTATGTACCGCTTCAGTGATCACTTTATGATGGGCCACTTCTTTTTCATTGGTCAGCTTAGCTGAGCCTTCAAATACAGCACCCTCCTTATTAGGGGCAATACCACCAGTAACAATCAGCGCAACACCATTTCTGGCTCTTTCTGCATAAAAGACTGCCAAACGCTCAAACCCTCCTGGGGTTTCTTCCAGATTGGTATGCATTGACCCCATAAGCACCCGGTTTGGCAGAACCACATGCCCAAGATCCAGAGGCTTTAGCAAGTTAGGGTAGACAGATGCGCCAGTGTTACTGATAGCTGTATTCACGGTGATATCCTCATCAATCGGATTCAAACGATTGTTTGTTATTTTTATCCAAGCTTAGCGGGATATGGCAGATAAACAATATCCACAGAATACAAATTGATATCTTTAAATAACAACACACCTTCTCATTTCAATAGAACCAGAGCATACTGTCAGCCCTATATCTAAAAGAAACAGAACACCATGCAACTTGGAAATGTTCAGGTTAATTTTCTTCAAGCGATGCGTTCTGCGATCCGGTTATGCCAGCAGGACGCAGACACTCTGTTCGGTCAGTTTGGTCTTGCTGATCTGGAACAGAGCCACCCTGACCGTCGCATCAGTATTCCGCACTACATGCGCCTTGGGCATGCTGCTATTGAGCTGACCGGACATAAAGAACTTGGCCTTATTATGGGACAACAGACTCAGCTACATCATTTTGGCAGTCTCGGGTTCTGTGCCCAGAGCAGTGCAACCCTCAAAGACGTACTGTCAGTACTGATTTGCTATGAACGCCTCTTTAGTGAAAACAGCCGGGGCCATAGCCGTATTATCAGAGCCGATAATAAGACCGGTTTTCAGTTTTACTCCATTTCGCCTTATAACGATTACAACCGCTTTGTTGTCGATGCGGTTATCGGAGGCTGGTTAAGCTTTCTGCAAGACTGTAATGGCGAGTCAATAAAAAACTGGAATGGAGCCAGTATCGAAATTGAATTTGCCCAACCAGACTATGTTTCCAGCTATGCCTTATGGCCAGTTCCCGTACACTTCGGCATGAAACAGAATATCCTCTGGCTACCAGATCACATCGGAGACAAGGTCAATCAGTTTGCCAATCCAGTCAGTCATCAGCAAATGAAACAGATTTGCCTGAAGCAACTGGAACAAATAACAAAAGGACGCAATATTCAGCAGCAGGTCTCTGAACTGATTGCTATGCATCTGACTGGCCAGACACCAACACTGGAGTTTATTTCTGCAGAAATGCAGCTGGAGCCCTGGACATTACGTCGTAAGCTGCACAAGGAAAACAGTAGTTTTAAAGCTTTACTTGATGACACCCGTAAAGCACTTGCCACCCGATATATAAGGGACACACACCTGAGCAATGGAGAAATAAGTTATTTGATGGGATTTTCAACGCCCGCAGCTTTTCAGAAAGCTTTTAAGCGCTGGCATAATCTGTCTCCGGGACAGTTCAGAAATCAGCACAGGTAACCCAGAAGAGTTGGATGAAACAGAAAACAAGTCTGATTTTATTAAGGAAGGGAAAACGGAATACTTAATGATAAATGGCGGACCGGACGGGACTCGAACCCGCGACCCCCGGCGTGACAGGCCGGTATTCTAACCAACTGAACTACCGGTCCGCATTTCTCATCACAATGAGATGGTGGGTGGTACAGGGATCGAACCTGTGACCCCCAGCTTGTAAGGCTGGTGCTCTCCCAGCTGAGCTAACCACCCACTGGTTTGCAGATATACTGCAGGGAGAACTACTTGTTTCGTAAGCTGTATGGCGGACCGGACGGGACTCGAACCCGCGACCCCCGGCGTGACAGGCCGGTATTCTAACCAACTGAACTACCGGTCCGCATTTCTCATCAC
>NZ_JACJFM010000002.1:88862-89079 GCF_014164585.1 Oceanospirillum sediminis
ACAATGAGATGGTGGGTGGTACAGGGATCGAACCTGTGACCCCCAGCTTGTAAGGCTGGTGCTCTCCCAGCTGAGCTAACCACCCACTGGCTTACAGAAAACTGTAGGGAGATATTTAAAATATCAGGCAAGTAATTGGCGGACCGGACGGGACTCGAACCCGCGACCCCCGGCGTGACAGGCCGGTATTCTAACCAACTGAACTACCGGTCCGCTA
>NZ_JACJFM010000002.1:89174-322853 GCF_014164585.1 Oceanospirillum sediminis
AAAAATTGGCGGACCGGACGGGACTCGAACCCGCGACCCCCGGCGTGACAGGCCGGTATTCTAACCAACTGAACTACCGGTCCGCTATTTATCTCGTAAGATAATGGTGGGTGGTACAGGGATCGAACCTGTGACCCCCAGCTTGTAAGGCTGGTGCTCTCCCAGCTGAGCTAACCACCCACTGGCTTGCAGATATACTGCAGGGAGAAATTAAACTTAACTGGCGGACCGGACGGGACTCGAACCCGCGACCCCCGGCGTGACAGGCCGGTATTCTAACCAACTGAACTACCGGTCCACTACATTAAGTTTATTCTGTCGTACTGACCACTGTTATCTAAAAAACAATGGTGGGTGGTACAGGGATCGAACCTGTGACCCCCAGCTTGTAAGGCTGGTGCTCTCCCAGCTGAGCTAACCACCCAGCACGACGATGACTGGCGGACCGGACGGGACTCGAACCCGCGACCCCCGGCGTGACAGGCCGGTATTCTAACCAACTGAACTACCGGTCCGCATATCATCAATTTACAAGTTAAATGGTGGGTGGTACAGGGATCGAACCTGTGACCCCCAGCTTGTAAGGCTGGTGCTCTCCCAGCTGAGCTAACCACCCCCTCAACTTGTGGCGCAAATTATAGGGAGATTTTCAGAACTGTCAAACACTTTTTCTCAAAAATTTAAATTATTTTTCAGCAAGTTAGCTAAGGCCGTGATTAACAGAGGGTTTAAGCTATAACAACAGAATTCTACTCTCTCCGGATATATAAGCTGAAAGCTTCTGACAGGTTACTGATCACGCTAACCAATACAACTAACTCATACAAGCACCAGGAAAACAGAGAAAACTCTTGCTTCATCTATATGCTTTTTAGCTCTGCAAGAAATTATCTCCTATTCAGCCAGTGCCCTCCCCGAAAAACCTGATGATAATACAAAGAATACAAATAATGTGAACATAACAACCATCGCTTCATAAAGTCTTACCCCTCGAACAACCCTGACGACACCTGCATTCCTGGTATTTTACTCGGATATAAAAACCCGTCCCAGGTCAACAAACCCCTATCACTGTTCAGTTTTTACTACTTTCGGCTATGCCATATCCTCTCTTTTGCTGTTAAAATTGCCCCGCTTCTTGTACCCACTATGAGGAAGTGAATGCAAGAAGCAAGGCACCTGCTCTGGGTTAATACGCGTGTATCGGTTGCTTCATAACGCATGTGCGTCACATTGTCGCGCGAACTTGATATGCGTCATTGCCAAGAGTGTCGTAGTTTTACAGACTGCGAATGGATTCCTTTACTTTTAAACTCGCTGTTAATGGGAACCTGACATGAGCACAGCAACTGAACAACCGACCTATAACTATAAGGTGGTTCGGCAGTTCGCCATCATGACAGTCGTTTGGGGTATCGTCGGCATGGCCGTCGGTGTCTTAATCGCTGCTCAACTGGTGTGGCCGGCACTTAACTTTGATACTTCATGGCTTAGCTTTGGTCGTTTACGCCCACTGCATACAAACGCTGTGATTTTTGCATTTGGCGGTAGCGCTCTGTTCGCAACCTCCTACTACGTAGTACAGCGTACCTGTCAGGTTCGCCTGTTCTCCGACACTCTGGCTTCCTTCACCTTCTGGGGCTGGCAGCTGATTATCGTTCTGGCAGCAATCTCTCTGCCACTGGGCTTTACGTCCGGTAAAGAGTATGCCGAGCTGGAATGGCCAATCGATATTCTGATCGCAGTGGTCTGGGTTGCTTACGCAATCAACTTCCTGGCGACAGTTAAGATTCGTAAAACCTCCCACATCTACGTGGCAAACTGGTTCTACGCGGCCTTTATTCTGACCGTTGCAATCCTGCACATTGTAAACAGTGCCGCTCTGCCAGTAAGCATGACTAAGTCTTACTCTGCATACGCCGGTGCTATCGATGCAATGGCACAGTGGTGGTATGGTCACAACGCTGTAGGTTTCTTCCTGACTGCAGGCTTCCTGGGTATGATGTACTACTTCGTACCTAAGCAGGCTGAGCGTCCGGTATACTCCTACCGTCTGTCTATCGTTCACTTCTGGGCACTGATCTGTACGTACATGTGGGCCGGTCCACACCACCTGCACTACACAGCTCTGCCTGACTGGACTCAGTCTCTGGGTATGGTTATGTCTCTGATCCTGCTGGCTCCATCATGGGGTGGTATGATCAACGGTATGATGACTCTGTCTGGTGCATGGCACAAACTGCGTAACGATCCGATCCTGCGCTTCCTGGTTGTATCTCTGTCTTTCTACGGTATGTCTACCTTCGAAGGCCCGATGATGGCAATCAAGACTGTAAACGCCCTGTCTCACTATACTGACTGGACTATCGGCCACGTACACGCTGGTGCTCTGGGCTGGGTTGCTATGATCTCTATCGGTGCAACTTACCACCTGATTCCACGCGTATTCGGTAAAGAAGGCATGTACAGCGTTGGCCTGATCAACGTTCACTTCTGGCTGTCGACTATCGGTACCGTACTGTATATCGCAGCGATGTGGGTAAACGGTATCCTGCAGGGTCTGATGTGGCGCGCAGTTAACGCTGACGGCACTCTGACTTACAGCTTCGTAGAAGCACTTGAAGCAAGTCACCCAGGTTTCTTCGTTCGCTGGATGGGCGGTGCATTCTGGGTACTGGGTATGCTGCTGATGGCTTACAACGTCTTTATGACTGTTCGTAGCGCAGAAGCCAAGCCTGTAGCACAGACTGCCTAAGGTAAGGGATCGATAGACATGAAACACGAAAACGTCGAAAAGAATATCGGCCTGATGATTGTACTGATCCTGATTGTGGTCAGTTTCGGTGGTCTGGCTGAGATCGTACCTCTGTTCTTCCAGAAACAAACAACTGAGCCGGTTGAAGGTCTGAAACCTCTGACCGCTCTGGAACTCGAAGGCCGTGACATCTACATCCGTGAAGGTTGCTACGTGTGTCACTCCCAGATGGTTCGTCCATTCCGTTCTGAAACTGAGCGCTATGGTCACTACTCCGTAGCGGGTGAGTCTGTTTGGAACCACCCATTCCAGTGGGGTTCTAAGCGTACTGGTCCTGATCTGGCACGTGTTGGCGGTCGTTACTCTGACGACTGGCACCGAGCTCACCTGTACAACCCTCGTGACGTAGTACCTGAGTCTAAAATGCCATCTTATCCATGGCTGTTTACTAACACCCTGGATGGAAGTCTGACCGCTAAGAAACTGGAAACTCTGCGTACTCTGGGTGTTCCATACAGCGATGATGACATTGCAAATGCTAAAGCTTCTGTTCAGGGTAAAACTGAAATTGAAGCAATAGTTGCTTACCTGCAGCAGCTGGGTACTGTGCTGAAAGACAAACGGTAAGGATTTATGGACATCAATACATATCGCGGCATTCTGACCATTCTTGTAATGGTAGGCTTTATCAGCCTGGTATTCTGGGCCTATAGCAAACGTCGTAAAAACGACTTTGATGAAGCTGCAAACCTGCCTTTTGCCGACGAAGATGACCATAAACTGAGCAAATCAGAATTGGAGAAAAAAGACCATGAGTAGCTTCTGGAGCGCATGGATCATTGTCATCACCCTGGGTGTGATTGCAGGATGCTGGTGGGTACTGTTTGCCAACCGTACTGCAGCCCCTAAAGGTGAAGTAAAAACCATGGGTCATAGCTTCGATGGCATCGAAGAATATGACAACCCAATGCCTCGCTGGTGGTTCATGATGTTTATCGGAACCATCATTTTCAGCCTGATTTACCTGGCCCTGTATCCTGGTCTGGGTAACTTTAAAGGCATGCTGGGCTGGACTCAGGAAGGCCAGTGGGCTGAAGAAGTTGCATATGCAGATGAGCACTATGCACCTATCTTCGAACAGTATGGCAAAATTCCGGTAGAGCAGCTGGCTAAAGACGCAGAAGCCATGAAAGTGGGTCAGCGTCTGTTTGCCAACAACTGTGCTCTGTGTCACGGCTCTGATGGTCGCGGTGCATACGGATTCCCGAATCTGACCGACAACGACTGGCTGTATGGCGGTACTGCTGAAGCGATTGAGCATACCATCGTAAACGGCCGTAACGGCCAGATGCCTGCATGGGGCGACGTTCTGGGTGACGAAGGTGTAAACCAGATGGTTCAGTACGTTCTGAGCCTGAGCGGTAAAGAAACTGATGCGGCAGCTGCGAAAGTGGGTGGCGCAACCTTCGGCGCTATGTGCTCAGCCTGTCACGGTGCTGATGGCAAAGGCACTCAGATGCTGGGCGCACCAAACCTGACTGATGACACCTGGTTGTACCTGAACCCTGAATGGGGCCTGGCGAAGTCGGTTGAACAGTCTATCCGTCTGGGCCGTAATGGTCACATGCCTGCACAGGCTCGCTACATTGGTGAAGATAAAGTTCACCTGGTAACTGCATATGTTTACAGCCTGTCTCAGGGTAAGTAATCGATAGCAGAGTAGCCTGTCATCCAAAAGGAGTGCGACACAGTGTCGCATTCCTTTTCCCTGCCCCCTTCGCAAAAAATCCCTTAAAATTAGCTCTACCTGAACCTGTATTACAATAATATCAACTTCCCGGTTCAACCTGTCACCTATGAAATAAGGTTGGTTAGTGCGATGAAGGATAGAATTCCTACTCAGGATATAACAGATGCCGCCCAGAAAAAGGCTGCTGCATTGCGTGCAGCAAAGGGCAGAAAAATAGAGAAACAGCAAGACAGCGCCGATCTCTATCAGAAGCGTAAACATATCTATGTGCGCAAAGCGATTGGCTTTTTCACAAACCTCAGGACAACCCTGAACTGGGTCCTGCTACTGGCTTACTTCTCTGTCTCCTGGTTACAGTGGGATGGTAAGCAGGCAGTCTTTTTTGATCTGCCAAACCGACAGTTCCATGTATTTGGCTATACGTTTTTCCCCCATGACTTCATGTTATTATCATGGATACTGATTATCTGTGCTTTCCTGCTATTTTTTATGACCGTATTCGCTGGACGGGTGTGGTGTGGCTATGCCTGTCCACAGAGCGTATGGACATTCCTCTACATCTGGGCTGAGCGCGTTACTGAAGGTTCCAGAAACAAGCGCATGTCTCTGGACCGTAGCGAGATGACCGGAGAGAAAGTCCGCAAAAAAGCAGCAAAACATGCACTGTGGATATTTTTTGCTCTGGCTACAGCGTTTGCCTTTGTCGGTTACTTTTCGCCTGTCCGGGAGCTGGGTCCACGTATACTTGCATGGGATTTAGGTCCATGGGAGATGTGGTGGCTGTTCTTCTTCACCACAGCAACATATATTAATGCCGGCTGGATGCGTGAGCAGGTATGTATTTACATGTGCCCTTACGCCCGTTTCCAGAGTGTAATGTTTGACCGGGACACCCTGGTAGTATCCTATGATGCTGAGCGCGGTGAAAATCGAGGTCGTCGCAAAAAAGGCGTCGATTACAAAGCCGATGGCCTGGGTGACTGTATTGATTGTGGCGTCTGTGTCCAGGTATGCCCTGTAGGCATCGATATTCGCGATGGCCTGCAATACGAATGCATCACCTGTGCAGCCTGTATCGACGGCTGCGATGAGATGATGGATAAAATGGGCTATGACCGTGGCCTTGTTCGTTACACCACTGAAAACGAACTGGAAGGCAAGAAAACCCATATTCTGCGCCCACGCCTGATCGGTTATTTCACCGCCCTGATGGCGATGGTGATAGCCCTTATGATTGCCATCTCTGATCGTATTCCACTGGAGCTGGAAGTTCTGCGTGACCGGAATCAGCTATATCGTATGGATACTGCCGGTAATATCGAAAACAGCTATATCATTAAAATTGCCAATATGGATCAGAAGAACCATGACTATCGTCTGAGTGTTGATGGTATTCAAGGACTGGAACTCATTGGCAGCACTGAAGTCTCAGTGAACGCCGGTGAAGTAATCAACCTGCCTGTACGTATCAGCATTCATCAATCCTCAATGAATGTGCCCAGCGCAGATATTACTATTACCGTGAAATCGACAGATGGCTCTGAACAGGAGTTATCTAAAGAATCACGCTTTATCAGTGCAGTACAACGGTAACTCTTAAATGCAAAAAACGAATAGCAAATCCACTGCGTGGTACAAACAGTTCTGGCCATGGTTTCTGCTGGTACCTCTTATTGTGACTGTTATTGTCGGTATTACCATGCTGACCCTGTCTATCAAGTACTTTGATGGTACAGTGAATGATAACTACTACAAAGAAGGTCTGGCAATTAACCAGGTACTGCAGAAGGATAAGGCCGCAGCTGAGCTGAACATGGCCGCATCTATGAAAGTGGATGAACTAACCGGAGAAGTTGTACTGTCTCTGTCTGGCCAGCTGAAAAGCTGGCCAGATAAGCTGAAACTGGAAATGGTTCACCCGACACGTGCTGTTCTGGATTACGGGATTACGCTTAGTCAGGTATCTCAGAATCATTACAGGGGCCAGCTGGAAAAAATTCCACAGAACTTCTGGTACCTGGATATCTCTCCTGTTGAGAGTGACGACTGGCGCATTAAAGGAGGCAGCAAATTTCCTGCCCCTGAAGGCATCAGCATGAAAGCCGGCTCACAATAAGAGATATCCTTACAATGAGTTTAACCTGTTACCACTGCGGAGAGCCGGTACCTGCCGGCTCTGACTTCTCTGTTGTTATCAACCAGGAAAAACAGAGCATGTGTTGCCTGGGTTGCGAAGCTGTAGCCCATGCCATCGTCAACGGGGGGCTGGAAAACTATTACCGCTTCCGTGATGGACCTGCAGCACGACCGGATGATCTGACAGATGAGCAACAGGCAGCATTTGCCCTGTATGACAGGGATGATGTTCAGGAAAGCTTTGTCAGGGACAGGGACGGAGGCGAAAAGGAGGCCTCTCTTGCGATTGAAGGCATTACCTGTGCAGCCTGTGTCTGGCTGATTGAACATCAGATGTCTAAAGCAGACGGTGTTAGCAAAGTTCAGGTTAACCTCAGTAATCACAGGGCCAGTTTGCACTGGAACCCTGAAAAGTCCAGCCTGAGTAAACTAATGGCCCTGTTTTCAGCCATTGGTTTCCAGGCTTTTCCATACCAGGCTGACGAACAGCAGGAACGTCTGGTAAAAGAGGAAAAGAAAACCATCCGACGTTTGATTATCGCAGGCGCAGGCATGATGCAGGCCATGATGTTTGCTGTCATGCTCTATGCCGGAGCCTTTCAGGAAATGGAAGAGCAATATGTACTGCTGTTTCGCTGGCTCTCTCTGATTGTATCAGCCCCTGTTATTCTCTATTCCGCCCAGCCTTTCTTTAAAGCGGCCATCCGTGATTTTAAAGCAATGCACCTGACGATGGATGTGCCCGTATCCTTAGCCATTGGTGTTGCTTTTGCTGCCAGTGCCTGGGCAACCATTACCAACAGCGGTGATGTCTATTTTGATTCCGTCAGTATGTTCACCTTTTTCCTGCTCTTCGGCCGCTATCTTGAAATGCGCGCCAGACACCGAATAGGGCGCAGCGGAAATGCTCTGAACACCCTGATTCCCACCAGCACAACCCGCCTGAATGGCTCAGAGGAAGAGGTTGTGCTGACAAGGGAGCTGAAAGCAGACGATATTCTTCTGGTCAAGCCCGGACACACTGTACCTGCTGATGGGGAAATCATTGAAGGCCGGAGCAGCCTGAATGAATCAGCACTGACCGGTGAATATATGCCTGTATCCAGGCAGACTGGCGATAAAGTTCTGGCTGGAACGATGAATACAGAAAGCCCGTTGAAAATACGGGTAGAAAAGACCGGACAGAACGCGCGTGTTGCCAATATCGTACATTTGTTAGACCGGGCTTTTTCAGAACGACCTAAAACCGCCGAAATTACTAACCGGGTTGCCCACTGGTTTGTACTGGGGGTGTTGGTATCTACCTGCGCTGTTGGCCTTTACTGGTGGCAGCATAAACCTGAAGATGCCTTCTGGATTGTATTATCTGTACTGGTTGTTACCTGCCCCTGTGCACTATCGCTGGCAACACCAACCGCACTGACGACATCAACTAATGCCCTGAGAGAAAAAGGGCTACTGGTCACCCGAGGGCATGTTATTGAAACACTGGCAGATGCCACCCGGATTGTATTTGATAAAACAGGTACCCTTACTGAAGGCAGGCTTATTCTAACCGGAACTCACCCTGTATCCGGAGAAACAGATGCAGAGGAAGCCAGAAAGCTGGCTGCCGCTCTGGAACGTACATCTGAGCACCCAATTGCCAGAGCCTTCGATGACTTCAGAGGGTACTACCTTGCAGAGCAGGTTGAAGCAACGCCAGGCAAAGGCCTTCAGGGTGAGATTCTTGGCGAACTCTATCGTATAGGTACCCCCGAATATGCCACCTCTTCTGAGACACCGCTATCACCACCAACAGAGGAAGGACAGTGGCTGTTACTGAGTAAAAACCATCAGGCCTTTTGCTGGTTTGCTATCGGTGATCATATTCGTTCAGATGCCGCTCAGGCGGTTGACGCCCTGAAAAAGCTGGGCCTTGAAGTTGATCTGCTTTCTGGGGATCATTCAGGCGCAGTAAAAGCCGTTTCAGAGGCGACGGGCATCAGCAATGTCAGATCCGGAGCCAGCCCGGAAGAAAAACTGAAATATGTTCGGGAGCTGCAATCCTGCGGAGAAAAAATTATCATGGTCGGTGATGGAGTGAATGACATTCCTGTACTGGCCGGAGCAGATATCTCCATTGCTATGGGCAGCGCAACAGATCTGGCAAAAACCAGCGCAGATGCAGTACTGATGGCCAGCCACCTGCAACGTATTGCTGACAGTATTGCACTGAGCAGAAAAACACGTCGGGTTATCAGGCAGAATCTGGCCTGGGCGCTGGGCTACAACCTTACCGCTCTGCCTCTGGCTGCTGCAGGTATTATTCCACCATACCTCGCAGCGATTGGCATGTCAGCCAGCTCTTTAATCGTCGTTATTAATGCATTGAGACTAAGCAAACGTAAACGCACGGAACAGCAAAACTCAACTGAACAGCCTGAAACAGGACTTGCATCATGAGTATTCTTTTTTTATTAATCCCCTTATCACTGATATTGCTGGGCGTTGCGATATGGGCTTTTTTCTGGGCTGTAGATTCCAATCAATTTGATGATCTGAGTGGCCCGGCTTACAGCATTCTTTATGATGAGGATGAAAAAGCCACTCTGAAGGCTGAAGAGCAGAGTTCACAACAGTACTCTGCCAGCAGAGCGGCCCCGAAATCCGAATCATCATCCAGCACTTCTTCATCAGATAGCTGATTACTGTTACAACCGGAAAATATGGAACAAGTACCCCACTTAATGGGTTCTGTTAACCTGATGGCGGCTTTTATGTTTGGCCTGATGGGCAGCGCTCATTGCATCGGCATGTGCGGCGGCATTATGAGCACTCTTTCTCTGGCAAGAGGGTCAGGCTATTCTGCTGCAGTCAGTCTGCTGGCTTACAATTCAGGCCGGATTATGACTTATAGCATTGCAGGTGCAATTGTAGCCGGATTTGGCACTTTGCTGACTGACCGGCTAATGACGGCAGGTATTATACTGCGCGTCTTTGCCTCAATAATGCTGATAGCTATGGCTTTGTATCTGGCAAACTGGTGGAAAGGACTGGTATACGTCGAGAATATAGGCCGGGCGCTCTGGAAATATCTGCAGCCTTTTGCTTCCAGACTGATGCCAGTACGCACTTCAGGGCAAGCCTTACTACTGGGATTAATATGGGGCTGGCTCCCCTGTGGATTGATATACAGCGTGCTTATCTGGACGCTGTCAGCAGCATCACCTGCTCAGGGTAGTCTGATTATGCTGGCATTTGGCCTGGGCACTCTGCCTTCTATGCTGCTGACAGGAGCCCTGGCCGCACAATTCAGGCAATTGAGCCAGTCCCCGTTATTACGCAATCTGGCAGCAGTCACTATTATTATCTTTGCCATCTGGCAACTGTTACCGCTGATTGGCCTGGACCCGTTTCAGACCGGCCACAGCCACCATTGACCGATTAGCAATATCACTGCAGGCTCTGCTGACAGCACCATCCTGCACACTACAGATAACAGGTATAACTAATGAGTAATCTGAACCAAATTGAATGGGACCATGACCTTATTCAGCGCTATAACATCTCAGGTCCGAGATATACCTCTTATCCTACCGCTGTTCAGTTTACAGACCAGTTCAGAGAGTCAGAGTACCAGGTTGCTGTCCAGCGCAGCCGTGAGTCGGGTACACCTCTTTCACTGTATTTCCATATTCCTTTCTGCGATACCGTCTGCTTCTATTGTGGTTGCAACAAAATTGCAACTAAGGATACAGCCAAAGCACAACCTTATCTGGAACGGGTTTATAAAGAGATTGCTCTGCAGGCTGAACAGGCTGGCAGCTCAGAGCGCACGGTAAAACAGCTTCACTGGGGCGGTGGCACACCAACCTTTCTCAGCCATGAACAGATGCGGGAACTGATGGCTGAAACACGTCGGCATTTTCAGCTGCAAGAGAATGACGAAGGTGATTTTTCAATCGAAATTGACCCAAGAGAAGCCACTGGCGAGACAATGGAACTCTTGCGAGAGCTTGGTTTTAACCGGGTCAGTCTGGGGGTTCAGGATTTTAACCCGGATGTTCAGAAAGCCGTCAATCGTATCCAGTCTGTAAAAATTACTCAGGAGATCATGGACCATGCCCGTCGTCTGGGCTTCCGCTCCCTGAATCTTGATCTGATTTATGGCTTGCCATTACAGACAGAAAGCAGTTTTGCTGAAACCCTGGAGACCATTATAGAAATGGACCCGGACCGTATTTCTGTTTTCAATTATGCCCACCTGCCTGAGCGCTTTAAGCCACAACGCCGTATTAATAATGATGACCTGCCGTCTCCGGATACCAAGCTGAAAATTCTGGAGCATACCATCAATCGTCTGATTGAAGCTGGTTATGTCTATATTGGTATGGATCACTTTGCGAAGCCGGATGATACTCTGTCAATTGCACAGCGCGAAGGCAAGCTGCATCGTAATTTCCAGGGATATACCACTCATTCAGATTGCGACCTGATTGCTATGGGAGTTTCATCCATCAGTCAGCAAGCTAACACTTACAGCCAGAATGCTTACACAATCGATGAGTACCAGGCTGCAATTGATGATGGACATCTGCCCGTGATCAAAGGCGTAGAACTGAATGACGATGATATTCTGCGCCGGAGTGTTATCAACCAGATTATCTGCCATTTTGAGCTTGATGGTGATGATATCAGTAAAACTTTCGGTATCGACTTCAACGAGTATTTTGCCGAAGAGCTTGAGTTTCTTGAGCAACACTGTCGTGATGGTCTGGTAATAAGAGAAGGAAATCACTATACAGTAACACCTGCTGGTCGCTTACTGGTCAGAGCAGTTTGTATGGCATTTGATAGCTACCTCGATAAAAAAGCCCTGACTCAGTCCTATTCACGCATTATTTAAACCTCTTTCAGCTGCCTGAATCTTCAGGCAGCTAGCTCCCCGCCTTGTTTCATTTACCATATAAATCTGATGTGCATCAAAAAACCTTTGCGTAAAATGGCAAATTGTTCATAATGAGCTTCGAGCGGATTGTAAATGAACAGTAAAAAGCCCGGAGTACCGTCATGCCAAAAGGGCAACTTAAGGGAATTTGTTTTCACCCAAGCAAGGAAACAAAGTGTGTCACCTGTAGTCTCAGCTCGCTATGCCTTCCAATTTCTCTGAACTTCGAAGATATTGACCAGCTGGATAAAATCATTAAACGTCGTCAGCCTTTGAAAAAGGGAGAACACCTTTTCCATCAGGGGGACCGTTTTGATTGCGTCTATGCCGTAAGGTCCGGCAGTATCAAAAATTACGCGATGACCAATGACGGTGAAGAGCAGATCACCAACTTCCATCTTCCCAGCGAGCTGGTGGGAATGGATGGTATTGACTGCGACACCTACCCCGTGTCTGCAAAAGCACTGGAAACCACCACCGTTTGTGAAATCCCATTTTCCCGCCTGGAAGAGCTCGCTAAAGAACTACCGGAGCTACGCTCCCAGATTCTGCGTATCATGAGCCGGGAACTGCGTGATGACAAACAGATGATGATGCTGTTAAGTAAAAAGAATGCCGAGCAGCGTGTCGCAACTTTTCTGACCAATCTGTCTACACGGTTCAAGCGTCGGGGCTATTCGCCTTATACCTTCCGCCTGCCGATGTCCCGCAATGAGATAGGTAACTATCTGGGATTGGCTGTAGAAACTGTCAGCCGGGTCTTTACCCGCTTTCAGAACAATGAGTTAATTGCAGTTAACGGAAAAGAGGTCCATATTCTGAATATGGATGACCTTAGTGAACTGGCAGGCCTGCCTGAACAGGAACCCCGTCATATAGAAGTGAATGCCAGTACGGGCTGACTTCAGAATAACAGGCCTTCTTGCTAAGGAAAATCGCCCCGTAAATAGCCCGGAGGCCTGTTATGATCATTGATGAACTTTATCTGAAAAACCTTGTTCACTGTATCTCCGACTTCCCCGCAAAAGGGCATAAGTTCAGAGATCTGTCACCGTTAATTGCAGACCCTAAAGCCTTGCAGATTGCTTGTGATCTTCTTGTATATCGTTACAGCCAGACAGATATCAGCTGTATTGTTACCGTCAGCGATAGCGGCCTGCTAACAGGCTCGATTATAGCCTATCGTCTTCAGAAGCCTCTGGTGCGCGTACGTCCTTCCAGTGTCATCCCGGATACCGCATTCAGTGCAACATTCACCAATGTATCAGGTGAACAAACCGTAGCGATTGCCCGCAACGCACTGAATGAACAGGACAGAGTCCTTTTATTTGATGATGCTATTGCCAGCGGAGAAAGCATGCTTGCAGCAGCAGCATTAGTAAGACAATGTAATGCCAGCATACATGAAGCCTGCACACTGGTTGACCTGCCTGATGCCGGAGGACGGGAGAAGCTGACAGAGCTGGACGTACCTTTTTATGCCCTGCTCACATTTGAGGATTGAAACAGAAGAAATTACCAACAGATAATGGCAACAAGGATACAGCCATTATCTGTTGCTCTGAATGAGAAAATTATTCGGCCGCATTCACAATTTCAATGCGATTAGCCATCATAGAAATCTGCTTCTCTTCCAGATTTTTAAAATCAAACAGATCATTATCCGCCAGCTGAGAAGGCGCCACATTCTGCATAGCCCGGAACATAATCTCCAGACGTCCTGGATGTTGCTTCTCCCAGCCCTGCAACATCTCTTTAATCACCTGACGCTGCAACCCATCCTGAGAGCCACACAGGTTGCACGGAATAATCGGGAACTGTTTAAGCTGCGCAAACTCAGCAATATCTTTTTCAGGACAATAAGCCAGAGGACGAATAACAATATTTTTCCCATCATCACTGAGCAGCTTAGGCGGCATAGATTTCATGGTTCCGCCATAGAACATATTCAGAAACAGAGTTTCCAGCATATCATCTCTGTGGTGGCCCAGAGCAATCTTGGTTGCTCCTATCTCTTCAGCAAAACCATACAGAGAACCACGACGCAAGCGGGAACAAAGTGCACAGGTTGTTTTTCCTTCCGGGACTTTCTCCTGCACAATACTGTAAGTGTCCCGCTCAAGAATATGATAATCAACACCAATAGAAGACAGGTATTCCGGCAGCACATGCTCAGGGAAACCAGGCTGTTTCTGATCCAGATTGACAGCCACCAGCTCAAAGTTAACCGGAGCACTTTTCTGCAGGTTCATCAGAATGTCCAGCATGGTATAGGAATCTTTCCCACCAGACAGACACACCATTACCTTATCGCCTTCCTGGATCATATTAAAGTCGGCAATGGCTTGTCCGACATGGCGGCGTAAACGCTTCTGTAATTTGTTGAACTCGCGTTTTTCTTTAGGTAACAGTTCCTGCATGACTACTCCGGAAAGGCTGGCACAAAACGAGGAGGCTCTTTTACCCAAATTCGCTGATTTTGTAAACCATAAAGCCACATAAAAAAGCAGAAAAATGCCAACACTTTGATGTGTAAAGCGTTTATGATTAA
Source organism: Oceanospirillum sediminis (assembly GCF_014164585.1). Taxonomy (GTDB): domain Bacteria; phylum Pseudomonadota; class Gammaproteobacteria; order Pseudomonadales; family Halomonadaceae; genus Oceanospirillum; species Oceanospirillum sediminis. The sequence goes on from NZ_JACJFM010000002.1 coordinate 103,297, forward strand.
GGATCTGGTAAAAGATTTTCCACGGACATCAGGTTAACGAGTCAGATGAATACACTGCAACGATCGCGCCTGCTGGATACGCTGCAGCTGGTACTGGAAGCCCATCCTCAGGGGCTGAATGAACATGCCCTGATTAAAGCTCTGGGTGAAGTCGGTGTTATTGAAGTCACCACAGAAACCTTCTCAGATACGATGGCACTGTTCAGAACTCATTTTCTGGTCTATAACGCTTTATATGAGCTGAAAGACGAACTGATCAGAAACGCACACTGGATTCTTGAAATATCAGCAGTCAATATCAAACTGCACCCCTATGAGTTCGGACATCATTTGCTCAGCGAACCCGACCCTATGAGAGACTATTATCTGGATCTTTCTGCTCTTCAGGAAACCACTGAAGATGAGCTGGATGATATGCTGCGCAATTTCTGGAAAAAAATTGATATTGAAGAGGAAAAACAGATTGCCAGAGGTCTCAGCCAGAAAGCTCTGAGATGCCTGGATCTTGAAGAACCCATCACATTTGATGAAATAAAAAAGAGATACCGGAAACTGGCCATGCAACACCATCCCGACCGGGGTGGCGATCCGGCCAGAATTCAGGAAATCAATGAAGCAATGGAAGTCCTCAAGGCCGCATTCCGATGACAAGATACCTTCAATTCAGTTCTGTATTATGTTTTCTGCTAGTCCTGATCGGACTGTTCGTCAGTCATACTGCCCAGGCAGCACGGCATGCCGTTGTTCTTCAATATCAGCATATCAGCGACCGTACCCCTCCCAGTAAAAGCGCCCCGAAAAAGAACTTTATTCAGCACCTGGACTATCTGGAGCAGAATGGTTATCAGGTCTGGCCGCTTGAAAAGATCGTTAAGCGTATTAAGACAAAAAAATCACTCCCCAATAAGGTTGTAGCGATTACTTTTGACCATGCCTATATCAGTGTGTTTGAGAATGCATTGCCAGAGCTGGCACGCCGGAAAATGCCATTTACTGTTTTCGTTGCTGCAGAGCCTGTCATGAAGGGGCATCCACTCTATATGAGCTGGGAGCAACTGAAAGAAGTAATACGTCAGGGTGGTACAATTGGCAGCATGGGTTTAATGGCTAGCAATATGGTTAAACGCCTGCCGGAAGAGTTTCCCGGAGAACGTATTAAACGCCTGACAAAAGAGCTGGAACTGAATGAAAAAGCACTGAAAAAATACCTTAATGTCACACCAGAGCTATTCGCGTATCCCGAAGGCCAGTCTGATGAGCAATCCAGAAAACTGGTCAGAAAAATGGGTTATGCCGGTTTTGGTACTCACCCCGGAGCCGCAAGCCGATTCAGCTCAATCAGTTTTCAACCCAGATTCGTAGCCACAGGTACAGCCAGAAATGTTAACAACCTGCCAGTCAAACTTAGCGCCCTGCCTTTGCCGGTTCGCAGCGTGAAGGCAGAGAAATCATTGCTAAGGCATGATAACAAATACCCTGAAGCTCTGGTTGAACTGTATTCAGGGAGCTATGTCTTAACCGGGCTACGCTGTCAGAATTCAGCAGGCATTCCGGTTCCTCATTACCTGCAATCAGGGAAAAAGCCGTCATTTCTGCTTAAAAGTAAACAGGGGGAGCCTATCGGTACCGTTGGGTACTACTGCACGGCTCCTCATGATAAGTCCTCCCGTTTTTACTGGTTTTCCTATAACTGGATCAGACCAGACGCGCAAGGAAACTGGTAATGCAAAGAGCCAGGAGTCTATTACGGTTTTAGCTATCTCTGCTCTGGCCTACTGACAGATTCAAACCAGACAAAAAAAGCCCACTAAAATGTGGGCTTCATACAGTGTGAAAGGGAAGTATACGGCCGATACCGGCCACCTCCAGGGCAGATCAATAGGACATCTGATTGTAGATACGAATACAGATACCTATAAGAAGAATCAGAAAGCCCAGTCTTTTTACCTTAATTTCTGCCGCACTGATCGCCATTTTAGCAGACCAGAATGTCAGTACTCCCTTCATATCTCCGGTCCGTCGAACGTACATCACAAGAGAACTCAGGTAAACTACCAGGCCGATAACTAAAATAATATGTTCAAGTAAAACCATGCTTCATCTCATATCTTATTGTTATTAAACAGGAATATTTCCTTGCATGGTACGAACATACATCAAAGCAGTCGTTACTGCATCTCCTATTGCTGTATGGCGTCCCATGATAGGAACTTGCAATTTTTCAGCAATTTTCTCAAAGTGCAGATCAGGCTGAAGCTCAGGATTCATTCTCTGAACTTTCTGCTGATAAACATGGGATAACTCGACAGCTTTATTAGGCAGACTGAAACCATACCGGGGACGAATATGCCTGTTAAGGACGGCAATATCAAAATCAATATAGTATCCCATAATAGGCCGGTTACCGATAAACTCCAGCAACTGATCCAGGGCATCGCCCAACGCCTCACCACCATGCAGATCCACACCACGAATTCTATGGATCTTAATCGAATCAGCCGTCAGTGTTTCCGGCTTCTGCAACTTGATATCCAGCTTATCGCTGGTTATCACTTTTTTGCCCTTAACCTTAACCGCGCCAATGGACAAAATATCAGCGACCTGAGGATCAAGACTTGTCGTTTCAAGATCCAGGGCAATGCATTCATCTCCTGAATAGGGCTCAAACAAATACCCATATTCACCTTTACTGTGTTGCCAGCGATCCGTCACTGTTCTTATTGTTTTGAGAACCATGGCTTACCTCTCCAGTCTGTATCTGTAGGACAATCTGGACTTGAAGTCTTTCACCACATGCAAAGCATCCCTGAAGAACTCTTTATCAAGTTTAGTCATATCCGAGATAATAATGTGGTTAGCATCTTCTGCTTCAGAATCTCCCGAAAGTGTTTTTAACTGTTGTTTCAGTCTGAGAGAAACAAACAGCCCCAGAGCTTCGCTCAGATTATCAGCGAATTTTTTCTTCAGAATCCCTTTTTCCACAAGAGCATTTATCCGGTCAAAGGTATTCGTTGCCTTAATGCGGTTTTCCAGAGCCATAGTGCGAATACCATGAACAATTGGAAAAATGCCACCCTTTTTTATATCAATGCCTCTGCGGGAACTCTTGATACTACCAAACATAGTCAAAGGAGTACCAAACCTGAGAACAGGGGCAGCAAAATAGGAGTAGAACACATCATTGCCAGCCAGATGCGCAAACATAAAGTCACGTACACCTTTAAAAATAGCCCGGTCGCCAGCAATCACATGCGCATCTGTGAAAATAGCCAGATTCATCTGGGCAACACCATCTGTAGTATTGACCCACTCAATCAATTGATGTTTCCACTGAGTTTCAGTCAGAACCCACTCGGGATTAGATACCATGATATTACCCGGACATAGCGGATAACCAAAGGATACCAGGGTATCTGTAAAGCTCTGCAGAATTTGCTGACGCTCATCACCGGACCAGTCAATATCATCACTCAGAATCAGGGCATTATCCTGATCCGTCTTCAGAACCTGCTCACCACGTCCTTCACTACCCAGAACCAGCAGACATATTTTATGTTTCAGTGCTTCTGGTATCAGTGCTTCAAAGACTTTACCAATAATCCTGGCATTAAGAGCTGCCAGCAGGTCCATAGCAAAGCTGATTTTTACACCATGAGAGACCAAAGACTTCACCAAATCATTCAGTCCATTAGCTGCTACAGCCAGTTCATCAAGGTTAGCTGCTTTTTCAATTTGCAGGCCAATCACGTGAGACTGGTTCGAGAAGAAACTTAAAACATCAACCAGCTCAACAACACCATGAAGCTGATGATCCTCATCCAGTACCACAACCCGCTCAATTTTATGCCGGGTCATTAACACCAGTGCATTGAACAGGAAGTCTCCGGGCAAAACAGTCAGCAACTTATAATGGGCTAATTCTGCAATATCCGTATCCAGGTTCAGGCCTTGCAGAACGATAGCATCCAACAGATCTGTCTTGGTTACTATGCCATATTCACCTGCCCGATTAACCAACAGACTATCAGCATGCTTATCTTTAAGGGCTTGTGTCGCTTCGCGAATACAGCTCCCGGCTTCCAGTACCAGAGGCTGACGCATACAGGATTCATCAACTTGCGCCAGCATAAAACTGGAAGTATCAAATTGTTCATCCGACTGCCGTTTTAGCAGCATACGGGTTTTTTCAGCCAGACTCTTACGGAAAAAAGCAGAAAAGTCTTCATTCTGATCCATAAGGCTGACAAATAGCTCTTTTGGAATCAGATAACTGATGGTTTCTTCCAACGCAGTAAAAGTATGTCGACTGGCACCATTAATAATAGAGATAGCGCCAAATAATTCTTCATTGCCATAATGGGCAACAAATCCTTCAGCTTCCTCATCGGAAAAATCCCCCTGAAAGTGATCATCCGTTTCCGCCACATCGCCTTTCATAATCACATAGACGTAATCACTGGGCTGTCCCGCTTCCAGAATAATCTCATCTTTATCAAAGTAACCAATATCCAGAGAGTTTTTCAGAGAAGTCTGCTCTGCATCAGTCAGAAGATTGAAGGGAGTGTGGCTTGTATCAAAATCGGTTGGCATACACGAATTCCTTTTAGACTCAAGGAACTGAAGAAATGAAGAGTGCCGGCTTCCCGCCGGCACTCAGGGTGCATCTTAGTGATCTTGCGCCGCTGCGGCACCGCGTGGAATACGGATGTCTTCCACAATATCCTGAATTTCCTGTGGTGGCGGAGGAGTCATGTTAGACACCACAAAGCTCACGACAAAGTTCAGAATCATACCTACAGTACCAAAGCCTTCTGGAGAGATACCCATGAACCACATGTCCTTAGGGCCGCCCATGAACTTGAAGTACACGATGTATGCCATAGTCGATACCAGACCGACGACCATACCTGCAATTGCGCCTTCTCTGTTGATACGCTTAGAGAAGATACCCATCAGAATCGCCGGGAAGAAAGACGCTGCTGCCAGACCAAAGGCCAGTGCTACAGTTGCCGCTACATAACCCGGAGGATTCAGACCAAAGTAACCTGCTACACAGATCGCTGCTACAGAGGCCAGACGAGCCGCTAGCAGCTCCTGTTTCTCGTTGATATCAGGCTTCAGAGTTTTCTTCAGCAGATCGTGAGAGATCGCTGTAGAGATTACCAGCAGCAGACCTGCTGCAGTAGACAGTGCTGCAGCAACCGCACCGGCTGCAACCAGAGCAATTACCCAGTCAGGCAGCTCTGCGATTTCAGGGTTCGCCAGAACCATGATGTCGCGGTCTACAAAGATTTCGTTAGCAAACGGCTGTTTAGCTGTGTCAAACTCACCGCTACCCGGGTTAGTGATCAGACGCTGACCCAGCTCACCACGGTTCTCACCGTCAAACGCTGGCTTACTACCGTCGAATGCATTACCAGCAGCGTACTGAACTTTGCCATCACCATTGTGGTCATACCAGCCCAGCAGACCAGAAGTCTCCCAGTTTTTAAACCACTGTGGCATTTCAGCATACGGAGTACCCTGACCATCCATGCCATTTACAGTGTTGATAAGATTCAGACGACCAATAGCACCTACAGCAGGAACAGTAGTGTACAGAATTGCGATGAACAGCAGAGCCCAACCCGCAGAAGTACGCGCATCTTTCACACGAGGAACAGTGAAGAAACGCACGATTACGTGTGGCAGACCTGCAGTACCCGCCATCAGAGCGACTGTCAGGAAGAACATATCAATGGTGGTTTTCTTACCATCGGTGTATTCGTGGAAACCAAGATCACGAACCACCTCGTCAAGTACCACTAATACAGGTTTGTCAGCCCACACAGGGTTAACAGATTCAAGTACTGTACCACCCAAACCCGTCTGAGGCAGGAAGTGGCCAGTGATCTGCATTACCAGGAACATGGCAGGTACGGTGTAAGCAAAAATCAGAACACAGTACTGAGCAACCTGAGTATAGGTAATACCCTTCATACCACCCATTACTGCGTAGAAGAATACGATAACCATACCAATCAGTACGCCAGTATCAATATCTACATGCAAGAAACGGGAGAATACAATACCAGTACCACGCATCTGACCGGCAATGTATGTGAAGGAGATGAAAATTACACAGATTACCGCAATAGTACGTGCAGTACTTGAGTAATAACGATCACCAATAAAATCAGGTACGGTGAACTTACCAAACTTACGCAGGTAAGGCGCCAGCAGCATAGCCAGCATCACGTAACCACCGGTCCAGCCCATCAGGTAGGCAGAACCATCAAAGCCGATAAAAGAAACAATACCGGCCAGAGAGATGAAAGATGCAGCAGACATCCAGTCGGCAGCAGTTGCCATACCGTTAGCTACTGGCGGAACACCACCACCCGCGACGTAAAACTCTTTAGTAGAGCCGGCGCGAGCCCAGATAGCGATACCAATGTAGAGTGCGAAGGATGCACCTACAAAAAGGTAGGTTAAGACGTCAAGGCTCATAATTAAGCACTTCCTCTATTATTTAAAAACTTATTATTGTTATAACGCTCAGGCACAATTACTCGTGTACATCATACTTCTCGTCCAGCGCATTCATGCTACGCGCATACAGAACAAGAAGAACCAGGAACACATAAATTGAACCTTGCTGTGCAAACCAGAATCCCAGCTTAAAGCCGAAAAATTCAATGCTGTTTAAAGCGTCGACAAAAAGAATGCCGCAGCCATAAGAAGCAATAAACCAGATCACCAGATATCGGATGATCAGGCTGACATTTTCTCGCCAGTAGGCAATAGCTTGTTCTTCTTTCATGGATCTACCCTATTTGTTGTTATTTACTGCATAGACGACCACGGTCTGAATGTAACAAAGCCATATTTTATGAAAACCATTACTTTAGTATTAAATGCATAGCAGCATTTCTTCTCTCTTATAAAAAAAAGAAAAAAAACCTTTAAATTCAAAAAGATAAAACAAACTTACTTTTTCCTGTTAACTTTTATTTTTGCCGGGCCTTTGACCTTTTGACTAGATGGTCATTGGTGCTTTTATTGAAGGAAGAAGCTTGCAGGTACCAAAAGAGTGAATAACAATATTGTTGTGCCCTCTATTTCAGGAAATCTTTACATGTTTCAAGGCTGGACTCTGGTTAGTATATCGCTGGCTTATATTGCAATTCTGTTTACGATTGCCTGGTGGGGAGATAATAAAGCCCGTAAGAATAAGAGCGGTGGAACAAGAAAGCGACCTTACATCTATAGTCTTGCTTTAGCAGTCTATTGCACCTCCTGGAGTTTTTACGGCACTGTCGGACAGGCCACTCATAGTAGCTGGACCTACCTGAGTATATTTCTTGGTCCGATAATAATGTATGTACTGTTTTCCAGTCTGATCAGGAAAATTATCCGGGTCAGTAAGAAACAGAATATTACCTCTATTGCCGACTTTATTGCCTCCAGATATGGTAAAACACAAGGTCTGGCGGTACTGGTCACAGTCATTGCGCTGATAGGAACACTGCCATATATCGCATTGCAGCTGAAAGCGGTTGCGATGTCTTACAATGTGATTACCAGCTATCCCGCTCCACTAACTGAAGGTCATTTTGATCTGTTCAGTGATACCGCACTGTATGTTGCGATAATGATGGCTGTATTTGCCATCTTTTTTGGCACCCGCCATATCGATGCAACAGAGCACCATGAAGGTCTGGTACTGGCTATTGCTTTTGAATCTATTGTTAAGCTGATAGCTTTTATGGCTGTCGGAGCTTATATCACCTACAGTATGTTCAACGGCTTCAATGATCTGCTGACTCACGCCCGTTACTACCTGGAAATAGAGAAGCAGCTGAGTAAAGACCCGATTAATAACGGTTTTCTGGCTCAGACTATTCTGGCAATGCTGGCTATACTCTGTCTGCCTCGCCAGTTTCATATGGCTGTTGTTGAAAACACCCATGTTGATGATTCACGGACGGCACGCTGGGTCTTTCCCTCTTATCTGATTGCCATTTCATTTTTTGTCCTTCCTATTGCGGCAGCGGGGCTATTGATCTTTCCGGATGGTACAGTAGAACCAGATACTTTTGTGCTGACTCTGCCAATGGCCGCTCAGGATCATTTTCTGACTCTTCTGGCTTTTGTCGGCGGTTTTTCAGCAGCTACCAGTATGGTTATTCTGGCCACCATTGCGATCAGCATCATGGTGTCTAACGATATTGTCATCCCACTTCTGCTGAAATTTCGCTGGAGTGGAAACACATCTCATCACGATTTTGGTCAGATGGTGCTGCGTATCCGCAGAATTACCATCGTAGTCGTTCTTGCTCTGGCCTATATCAGTTACCGTGCACTGGCAGAATTCAGCTCTCTGGCAGCTACAGGCTTGTTGTCATTTGCTGCCGTCGCACAATTTGGCCCGGCGCTTATTGGCGGTATGTACTGGAAACGGGGGAATCGCTATGGCGCACTGGCAGGGTTAAGCGGTGGTTTTATTGTCTGGGCTTATACTCTGTTATTACCGGCTCTGGTCAGTGCAGGCTGGGTAGAGACAGGTATACTTGCTGATGGCCCTATGGGCATTTACTGGTTACGCCCGGAAGCGCTTTTCGGTGCAGAACTGGACTTTCTGACTCACGGTGTCATATTCAGCCTTAGCGTTAATCTTTGTCTGTATATTGCTTTATCCAATCTCACAAAACAAAGAGTTATTGATCGCATTCAGGCCTCTGCTTTTATCGACAGCATTGATACACGTAATGCAAAAACCACACGCCCCTGGATGGGCTCCACTTCGGTGGGTGATCTGATGGCGTTATGTGAACGTTTTCTGGGTCCTGAGTCTGTGGATAAAGCTTTCAGTGAATATTTCACCCAGCACGAAAAGGAAGATTTTCGTACTGAAGATCGGGCCAGCATTGAGGTTATTCGCTTTACAGAACGTCTTCTTGCCGGTGTACTGGGCGCCTCCTCTGCACGCATAGTGATCAACTCCGCACTGCAGGGTAAAGAGATTCAGATCAGTGATGTGATCTCAATTGTCGATGAAGCGTCACAGGTTCTGGAATTTAACCGGGCTCTGTTACAGGCCACTATTGAAAACGTTAGCCAGGGCATATCAGTAGTCGATCATAATTTGCGTCTGGTGGTATGGAATCAGCATTATCTGGATCTGTTCAATTTTCCTGACAACCTGATTCGCGTCGGTGAACCTGTCGAAAATATTTTCCGCTTTAATGCGCAAAATGGTGAGTATGGCCTGGGAGAACCTGAAGACCACGTCCAGCAGCTCATGGATAATATCCGTCGTAGTGAACCTCATCGCTATATCCGCTACAGAAAGGGTGGCACCGTACTGGATGTGCAGGGCAATCCTATGCCTGGCGGAGGTTTTGTTTACACCTATCAGGATATTACTCAGCAAAAGCAAACCGAAGAGGCTCTGATTAAATCTGAAAATAATATACGCATCTATACCGATAATGTACCGGCTCTGATCGCCTATTTTGATACCGATTTGCGTTATCTGTTTACTAATAAAGCTTATGAAGAAGTGATGAGCGTCGACAGGAACGCCATTATTGGTCAACCCATGTATAAAGTCCTGCCAGTCAGTCAGTACGAAGCCAGACGCCCTTATATTGAGAAAGTCCTGAAAGGTGAGCGGGCAGTATTTGAGCTGGAACACTCAATGGAGAACAGCCAGATTCATTATGCTCTGGTCACTTACACTCCTCATAAAAGTGATATTGGAGACATTCTTGGCTTCTTTGCTCTGTATCAGGATATTACGGAACGACGCCAGGCAGAAATTGCTTTGCAGGAAACCAATGAAACACTGGAAGAACGAGTCAAAGAACGTACCCAGAAGCTCTCTGATGTCAACCAGGATCTGTTACAAGCAAAACAGATAGCAGAGCAGGCTAACGCCTCTAAAACCCGATTCCTGGCTGCAGCCTCTCATGACTTATTACAACCTTTGAATGCGGCACGATTATTTACCTCAGCACTGGCCCATCAGGTAAAAGAAGAAAACCCGGAACAATACCGGATGACACGCAACATTGATGGATCACTCAAAGCAGCAGAAGAACTGCTCGGCACCTTACTTGATATATCCAAACTGGATGCTGGTGCATTATTACCTAATCTGAATACCTTCAGAATCTCAGAAATTCTGGATCCGTTGAAAGCTGAATTTGGTGTACTGGCCAATGACAGAGGACTACAGCTGGATGTGGTTCATTCTGCTGCCATCGTTCACAGTGACCCGCAGATGCTGCGACGTATTGTACAAAACTTCCTGTCGAATGCCGCCCGCTACACCCAGCATGGCAAAATTCTGCTGGGATGCCGTCGCCTGAAAGGTAGCATTCGTATTGAAGTATGGGATACAGGTCCGGGTATCCCTGAGGAGAAACTCAGTGAAATTTTTCAGGAATTTAAACGTCTGGATCATCCCGAGCGTCATAATAAGGAAGGGGAAAAAGGCCTGGGCCTTGGGCTTTCCATTGCTGACCGTATGAGCAGGGTACTTAAGCATCAGATACGCGTACGATCCTGGCCCGGCGAAGGCACAGTATTCAGCGTTGAGGTGCCATTGGGTCAGGCTGAAAACCTGAAGCCTGAAACGCCCCCTGGAGATACAACTCAGACATCTTCACCCACACGAAAGCGGAACAATCCTTTGTCCGGTCTGCATGTGCTCTGTATCGATAATGAGCCACTTATTCTGGAAGGCATGGAAGCCATGCTGAAAAACTGGGGTTGTCGGGTCAGTAAAGCAACCACCATCGGAGGTGCTAAATCTGCCATTCGAAATAGTGGCCACCCGGATATTGTGCTGGCGGATTATCATCTGGATAACGATGTGACCGGTGTTATGGCTCTGGCCGCATTAAATGAAATGCAGGACACCCCTCTACCAGGTATCGTCATTACTGCAGACCGGACAGAAATCGTCGCAGAAGAGATTAAACGGGAAGGCTATACCCTGTTACACAAACCATTGAAACCTGCACCACTCCGAGCGATGGCAACACGTGTATTACAAAGTCACAAACTCAGATAAATAAAGAGGTCATTTCATCTCTGATTAGCAGGCAAAGACCTCTGGCTGGTCGCCAGTAAGAGCACCACACCAGGGGTAGTGCATGCCCTGCCCAACGCATACCATATACTCAAACAACGGGGAGATTGCAGCAACTCTATGAGGCCTACCATCCAGACAGCCCTATCATGCCCAGATACCGGCAAGCACGAAAGATGGCATCTCCGTCCTGATAACCTTCCTTCTTCTTTCCTGGAGCAACTCTCAGAATCTCTGGCAATTTTTTGCCTATCAACAATCACCTCTTACGAAACCCGGACTATATCGTATTACCTGATACTTTCTGGACGGAATCAGCCTGAAAATAACATTACCTGGCAGAGCCTATGGCTCGGTGGCATTTTTTTGCTCACTCTCTCAACCCGGAAAATAAGCTATTTTTTGCTCACAAAATTGCACATCAGCATCAAAAATAAAAATAAAACTATTAATATCAATAAGTTATAAAAAAATAAAAAAATGGCACAACTTCTGCTAAGTGTTAAGAGTGTCTTTTATAACCACCTCTGAACAAAAGGGTACGAGGATGACAATAACAAAACGTACTTTTATTAAAGGCCTTGGCCTGACTCTGGCAATGAGCACTCTGGGAGCCGCAGGCCTGGCTCAGGCTGCCGATGCTAAACGCTCTTATATTCTGGCAACGGCTTCTACCGGGGGAACTTATTATCCTGTTGGTGTAGCCCTGGCAACCCTGACCAAAGTTAAGCTGGAGCCTCAACATAAAATATCTATGTCTGCAATTAACTCCGCAGGTTCTGGTGAAAATGTGAAGCTGTTGGGTGAAAACGAAGCTCAGTTCGCCATTCTTCAGGGTCTCTATGGTGCCTGGGCATGGAATGGTGAAGGTAAGCTGGAAGCGGCAGGCCCTCAGCAACACCTGCGCTCCGTGACTATGCTGTGGCAGAACGTTGAGCAGTTCGTAGTAAAAAGCGAATATGCTAAAACCGGAACGATTGATGACATCAAAGCTTTCTCTGACAAGAAGTTCTCAATCGGTAAAAAGAACTCAGGCACAGAAGGTTCCGGTCGTACTATTCTGGGTAACCTGAATGTTGATCCTGACAGTTTCAATCTGGCTTACATGGGTTATGGTGCATCCGCTGATGCTCTGCAGAATGGTACCATTGAGGGAATGAATATTCCTTCTGGTGTTCCTACCTCAGCAATTACCCGTGCTCATGCGGCTCTGGGTAGTGATATTACTGTGCTCAACTTCACCGATGAGCAAATTAAGCAGGCTAACGGTAACTATAACCTGTGGACACGCTACACCATTCCGGCCAATACCTATCCGGGACAAACTAAAGATATCAACACCATGGCGCAGCCAAACTTCCTGGCAGTGCGCAATGATATCTCTGAAAACGACGTCTATATGCTGACGAAAACGATTTATGAGAATCTGCCGTTTCTGAATGGCATCCATAAAGCGACTAAAGCTATGGCTCTCGAAAAAGCAATTGCCGGTCTGCCAGTCCCTCTGCACCCGGGCGCAGCTCGTTTCTATAAAGAGCAGGGCATTAATATCCCGGCACACCTGACCACGAACTGATAGTAAAGGCCGGATACTCTGACAGTATCCGGTCATTGACCGTTGTGCAGAATCAATTTCTGTTTACCCCGGTACAGGCTTAATACCGGAACGTTTCAATCGCTGGTGAAGCACAACGGTCAGCTATAGTCTAATGCCTATATTCCTGAAACATCCCTGAGACTGCTGCCACTGCAACCCGAATATTGATGTTCGTATGAACATGAATGTTATCCTGAGCGAAATAAGAACCATGACCACAGAAAACGCCACATCAGATCAGGATGTCAGCCAGAAGCTGAAAAGTCTGGAGCTGACTCAACGACCGGAGCATTCACCAACAGGCCGCTTTATTTACTGGGCCGGTGTTGTATTTGCTCTGCTGCACATTTATTTCAACACCCTGGGCACCTGGTCTGAACTATATGTTTCTGCCATCCACTTTGGCGGCTTTGCCATGCTATGTGCCCTTATGGTTCCTATGATCAGACAGGGATCAGCAGCCAGGCAAAAGCTGGCCTTAGTACTGGATATCCTGCTGGGACTGGCTGCTATTGTCTGTGCTCTTTATCTCATTGGTTTTGAAGATGAACTTTATGACCGGGGAGTTAAATTTGCCCAATGGGACTGGGTGTTCTCCATCTGTGCGATTTTCATCGCACTGGAGATGGCTCGTCGTACTACTGGCTGGTTTATTCCCTGCCTTATTCTGACCGCGCTCACTTATGTATTCTGGTGGGGGCCGTATATTGACGGTATATTTGGTTTCGCTGGCCTGAGCCTTGAAACCCTGCTATATCGCTCCTACTTCTCATCTGAAGGCATGTTCGGACAGATCGCCCGTATCTCCTGGACCTATGTCTTTATGTTTATTCTATTCGGAGCTTTTCTGGTTAAATCCGGTGCTGGAGACTTTATTATTGAGTTATCCCGATGCGCCGCAGGTCGCTTTGTTGGTGGACCGGGCTTTGTTGCCGTACTGGGTTCAGGCCTGATGGGTTCAGTATCCGGCTCATCTGTTGCTAACACGGTATCGACCGGGGTGATCACCATACCTCTGATGCGAAAAGCCGGATTCCCGGCCCGATTCTCTGCTGGCGTGGAAGCCGCCGCTTCAACAGGTGGACAGCTGATGCCTCCTGTTATGGGTGCCGGGGCATTTATTATGGCGTCTTACACCCAGATCTCTTATCTGGACATTATTGCGGTAGCCGCTCTGCCTGCTTTACTTTATTTTTTATCTGTCGGCTTTTTTGTTCGCGTTGAAGCGATGCGCAGCCATGCTAAAGCAGTTGAGCTGGACACCCGCCCTATCGGTGAAGTGTTTAAAGAAGGCTGGCACTTCCTTTTGCCTCTGGTCGCGCTGGTTACTTTGCTTATCTATGGCTTTACACCGACCTATGCTGCCGGTTTGTCTATCATATCTGTTATCGTTTCATCCTGGTTATCCAAACACCCGATGGGCATCAGAGATATTTTTGATGCCCTGTCACAGGGGTCAAAAAACATGGCCACCACGGCTATGTTACTGATCTCTGTTGGTCTGGTCGTCAATGTGGTTGCCATGACAGGCATTGGTAATACTTTCTCGCTGATGGTGACGGAATGGGCCGGTGGCAGTCTGCTGATGACTCTGGCACTGGTTGCTCTGGCTTCATTAATTCTGGGCATGGGATTACCAGTCACAGCAGCTTATATTGTACTGGCCACCCTGTCCGCTCCAGCGCTTTATAACCTGATGGCTGAGAGTCGCCTGATCGACCTGATGGTTTCAGGTCAGCTACCGGAAGCCGCCCGTATGATCTTTATGCTGGCAGCGCCTGATAAACTGAGTCTGCTGGAAGCACCGATGAGTGAAGCTCAGGCTATCAGTATGCTGGCTCTGGTGCCTTCGGACTTTATGGGCCAGCTGATGGACCAGGCCATTCCAGCAGAGTCGTTAAGCATGATTCTGGTATCAGCCCACATGATTATTTTCTGGCTATCACAGGATTCAAATGTCACACCACCTGTTTGCCTGACCGCGTTTGCAGCGGCTGCGATTGCTAAAACGCCTCCAATGGCAACGGGCTTTACCGCATGGAAGGTAGCCAAAGGCCTTTATATTGTGCCTTTGCTGTTTGCTTACACCAGCTTTATTGGAGGAGATACTGCAGAAGTACTGACGATTTTTGTCTTTGCGGTCTTCGGTCTGTATGCCTTCACAGGCTTTATGGAAGGTTATCTGGAAGGTCCTCTGAATATTGTGTTGAGGCTGGGCTGTGCTCTTGCAGCAGTAGGGCTGTTATGGCCCCATAACATGCTGATTATCAATCTGTCTGCCCTTGCTGTCTTTATTGCAATATTCCTGTTCAGCAGAAAGTCCATCTCTCACGCCTGAGTAATAACTGGTCTGAGCTGCATCCAGCTCAGACCAGAGCATATTTTATGACTTAATCATCAAGCCTGTTCAGCTTTCTGCCAGCCGGGCCTTTTCTTTCTGGTCAGAATTTTCCCTGATAGCCAGATGACTGCCAGCAAACACCAGAACGCCAGAGACCAGCAGATATATCAGAGCAGCCAGAATAAATCCTTGCTGAAAATCCCACCAGCTGAGTAATAAAGCCCCAGCTCCGACTCCGGCCAGATTGCCTATTTTAATTGCTCTCTGAGCTTTACCAATGATTAACCCCTGAGAATGTTCAGCCGTCAGATGAATCATAGTTGCCTGAACCATAGGCAGCATCGCGCCCAGACAGATACCCCAGATAAAGCGTACTGCCAACAACCCCAGCCAGCTCTCCTGCAGATGCATCAGATAACAGCCTCCTGCCAGAGACGCAATCAGTGCAAGCCTGATCGGACGGCGTGACAGTTCAACCTGATCAAACCACCCTCCCCAGACAGGTGCACTCAGCATCATCCCCACACCGGCAGCACTGAAAATTATCCCTGTAATCAGTGGCGTGGCTGCCAGTTGCTGCTCCGCATACAAAGCAAACCAGGAGCTGGGCAGTGCTTTCGCTGTTTGCAACAGAAATATAGCCAGCAGAAACAGCAGTAAAACCTGCCCATAAACCGACTCAGGCCGTTCCCGAGCAACCTCCGGATACTCTGACTGAACAGGTACATCTGTTTCCAGATAACAGGCCAGTATCAGAGTAATGCCAACACAAACCAGAGACGCTGTCGCAAACAGAGCCTGGAAATCCAGATATTCAATCAGGACACCACCCAGTAAAGGCCCCATAATAGCCCCCGCAGCAGTCGCAGACGTTAAGCGACCAACAATGCGGGACCTCTGATCGTCGGGAGCAATGCGATTGGCATAACAAAGTACAGCAGTAATCACCCCCGCCAGAGCGCCCTGCAATAAACGCAGGCTCAGCACTTCCCAGAGACTGCTGCTGAAAAACAGCAGCCCCTGAGTCAATGCCAGCCCAGCTGATGCTCTGAGCAGCATCTTTTTATGCCCGTACTTATCTCCAAGGCGTCCCCAGAAAGGAGCAACCAGGCCAGAAACCAGCAAAGGTGCCGCGTAAATCAGCGCACTCCATAGTTCAACCCCTGTCACCCCGGCATCAACTCCTGAAACATCTCCTGCCAGTTGACGTAAAAACAGAGGCCAGAATGGCTCACTCATTTCCATCGCAGTGATGCTGATCAGCTGACTCCACCAGAGTAACCGGATCTGACTCTGCCATGGTGTCATGAACCACTCTCCGGACTTGCCTTCATAGCAGATGCCGAAAAATACCGGGCCAGAGGGTTTTCCAGTGGCTGACTGACAGAAAACTGTGACTGATCCTGCAAACGCATACTGATAAATGCAGTACCAGGCCAGGCCATTTCAAAAAAGGCCTGATACTCCTCTGCCCAGATTACCTCTGATTCCTGCTGCGTATGCTGAGCGGATAAGCGCAGACGCCACAAATCCAGACGATGCATCAAGGCTTCTCCCACCTGCTGCCAGAGTAAAGGAGCCGTCAGATCGAAGTAACCATCCAGCAAACGAATCATCTCTGCTATGTGACTCTGCATCACGGCGTGAGAGATATTTACTCTGGCATCAGACCGGCTATCCACCAGGGTTGCTGCCGGAGTAAAATCGACAAACCAGCCAGCATTCTGCAATGCAGTCTGATACACACAGATTCCCCCGACATCCCGATTAATAAACCCGGTTAACTGCCCTTGTCTGGTAAAAACAGCCATCATATTCTGCTGATGAGCTTCCAGAGCCAGCCCATAATCCAGATAAAGATCCAGTACGGCCTGTAGCAAGGTATCCGTGTAATGACGGAACCACTGAATTCCTGTCTCCCTGTCTTTAACATCAGCAGCCAGCATCAGCTCAATTAATAAAGGATCTGCTGATAAAGCACTGGGTGTAAACAAGCCTGCAACAACCACAGCATGCTCACTCTCATCCAGTAAAACACAAGGATTTCTCCGGAAAATAACGGATAAATAACGGTCATCATCCCGATGTTCATGATCGACACAGGTATGCAGACCGACTTCATCCCACTGACACCTCAGAACAGAAGCAATATCCGGTCTCAGCGTCATAATATCCTGTACGATTGATGCAAGAACGGGAGCATTATCTACCGAGGGCGATGATAAGTTACGAACAGAGCTGGTCATTTGTGCAGCAACCGGTAATTTAATATATGGCTGAGAAGGGTTCAGATCTGGCGCCAGCGTCCGGACAGACAGGGTAGGCCTTGCTCTGAATTCAGGACCTGATAGCAGAATCTTTTGCTGATGAATTTCTTCTGCAAACCGCTGTGGCAACTCATGGGCTAACTGCCAGGGATGAACCGGCACAGGCCAGAACTCATTCAGCTCAGTATAATTGAAACAACGCTGCCACTGACTGAACCATTGAGGATAATGTCCGGCGAACCAGTCGCTATAATTCAACCCCGGACACAATGTTTTAAGCTGCAATAAAGAACGGTGCACAGCGATCAGAACTAACGGCACCTGAGTACTGAACTCAGGTGCATATGCCAGAACCTCTGCAATACTGAACCCCAGCTTGGTTTTACTGCCCGGGTGATAAGGGTGGCCTGTAGCCGACCATTGCTCCAGTAAAATAGCGCTGTTGAATCGCTCCTGACGAATCTCTTCGGCACTATTTTTGCCACCGTCATAGCCTGATACCGGGAGTATTGTATTGTTTCCTGCGGAATCTGCTGTCGATTGAGCCCAGGTCAGCATGCTGGTCAGCTTTCTCTGCCGAGCTATTAAACGAATCTGCTGATCCTGATGTGTCCGCCATACCAGGGTCAGCGCTTCATTCTGTGATGAGTTTTCAAGCTCTGCACGAATTCGCGTCCAGGCCTGAAAGTCTTCTCTCAATTCACCGTGTTGTGACGCGTCCCTACTACGGGTCAACTGCAACATATAATCCAGTGCTGCTACGGGGTCAGTAACCCGGTTGCATTGCTGCTGATGCCGATAAAAACAAGCGGAGAACGATACCAGGTTGCCCATGTCATCATATTCCGGAGCGTCCAGCCAGAACTGATCTGAAGATAACTCTGAAGCTGATTCCATCGGTTGCAGATAAAGCCTGTTTTCCCGAACCTGCCAGCGAAATATACGCTCACGTAATACACATCTCAGCAAACGATACAGCCCATTTTCATCCGCCTGAGATCGGGCAACTCTTTGCTGTTCAGGTGTCAGCATATTGACCAGCTCTTTCGCAGGCAGTGCTGATATTGCATCAGATCCCGGGAGGCTTGTATCAGCCTGATAATTTTGCATCAGACTGGTCATACTATAACCTCCTCTATTTCCGTATTAACCTCCTCTGCTGCCGTATTAACCTCCTTTATTTTCAAACTTTCACACTGTTTATCACTCTCAACACCCGATGCATCTGCTGATACAGATACATCATCCGGGCGTAAATAATGAAATACCGGAGCCGGATGACACAGAAAGTTCTGGTGGGAAATATTCCAGGCATAAGCACCTGCAAGAGGAAAAACCAGCAGATCTCCGATCGATACACGCTGAACAAAATGATCTCTGGCCAGAATATCTTTCGGAGTACACAACTGTCCGGCAACCGTAATGCTGGCAGCCTCCAGTGCAAAATGCTGCAATTCAGGGTAGCGTCCTGTTTCAATGCAGATAAAAGGATGGCTATGGCTTTGTGCAGCAGGTAAGCGAAACTGATGTGTACCTCCCCGGCAAACAGCAAAATCAGCACCATGATTATGCTTCAGATCCAGTACTTCCATCACATAGTAACCACAGAAAGCCGTCAGATAACGTCCCATCTCAAAGCGGATCTGCAGATGACGGCGTTCAGAGTGATCAAGTAAGTTCCTTAACCCATCAGCAAATACAGGCCATTGATACTGCTGTTCTGGCTGGCGATAGTTAACGCCAATGCCTCCTCCAAGGTTCAGCTTTTTCAATTCAAAACCATGCTGTTCAGCTAACTGGCAAGCTCTGCCAATCAGAAAATCCAACAGCCTTAAATGACGCTCTGCTTCCAGTTGATGGGATAAGGCATGAATATGAAAACCCTGCAGATCAATCCAGTCACACCGCTTAGCCAGATTGATGACATCAGCAAGATGTTGCTCATCAATACCAAAAGCGGTCGCTCTGCCAGCCATAGTAAGCGTCGTTTGCATCTCTTCTGGCAGTACAGGGTTCAACCGAAGCAGTACAGGCACTTTTAGTTGTTGACGTTGCGCCAGTGAATTAAGGCGTATCAGTTCACTGGCACTCTCGATATGCAACAAATCGGCTCCGAGAGCTATTGCCTGATAAAGATCCTCACTCAGCTTTGCCGGGCCACCAAAAATAAAGGGCTTACCCTGCAAAAAGGGCTGTATCAGCTCCAGCTCCCCACCTGACGCAATTTCAAGACCATCAACAATCTCTGCCACCTGCTGCAGAATCACTGGATCGGGATTTGCTTTCACAGCATAAAATAATTCAACCTGATCCGGCAGATCCGCTTTCATCATTTCCAGGTGTAAACGGAGCTCAGGCAGATCATAAATGTAACTGACCAGAGGCTGTGATTGTCCCTGTTGTAGCTCAAGCGCCTTATTAACAATATGATCAGGTAACTGCATCAGATCACCTCCTGGCAGTTCAGGGACAGTGATGTCGCTGAATGAGATGACATAATCGATTGCCCCGACGCAAAGGGGCTTACTACCGGTGCATATCCTGCTGCCCGATCCGGACTTTTACTGATGCGAACCAACAGGTTTGTCTTACCGGGCAGCGGCTCTCCTGCCAGTAAAGCCGTTAATCGGTACTCAAGATCAGCCGGGTCAGGAGCAGATACTTTTGCTTTATGCAGAAATGCTGAAATCACCGTCTCTACGGTCTGCCATAGAGCCTGCTCCAGTTCAGCCTGATCATTAGCCAGCCAGCTCACAGCTTCCATCAGATTATTAATAAACAGGCAATAACGCACCCGGTTCCAGCCCTGATCAGCGCTATAGTGCACGGACTGACAGGCTCTGGCAGTCAGGTCTGTCAGCTCCTGCTCCGGCCAGCGCTGATCAACCAGTTTGACGCCCTCAAAGTCACGGACAATCACCCCAGTAGGCATATTATCTTTCAGACAGATCACGGTATTCTGCAGATGAGGTTCAAATATCAATCCATGATTGAAATAAGCTGCCAGCATAGGATGAATCAGCGCATGTGCATAAGCTTCCAGCCAGGCCAGTTTATCCGGTATATCAATCACACCAGCCAGCGGTGCCCCCTGCTGAAACAGAGCACCAGCCAGAACAGCGTCTTCTCCGTCAGCCAGCACAGTATTAATATTCTGGCGCACGACCATGCCAAATCCTTCCTGTACGGCTTTATCTTCAGAAGCATCCAGTCCGGGGAGTGTTACAGTCAGAAATCCGGGTTCACCTAACAGACGAAACCCTTGATGGTAAGCTTTCAGGTCAGGCTCTATCCCCTGTAAGCGCTTATGCAGTGCCAGTGCACTTTCCAGTTCATAAATAGCGTTTTTACGTACACAGTTGGTAATACGAATATTCAGCGACCCTTTCAGAAACCAGGGTTTATCCGGGTTATACAGAGTCCGTACCGATGCAGTCGGGTAATAAGATTCTCCGGAAATACCAGCATCCCGGATCTGCTCCAGAGCCAGTGCCTGCTGAATAACCGGCAGTTGTAACAGATAGCGGGCCTGCACCGGATGAACCGGAACCAGAGTAAAGCCCTCTTCTGCCTGCAGAGTATCCGGAGCAATATCAGACATCAGCTGATCAGGCTGTAAAGGGGCGATGGTTTCAACTCTTAGTAACTCATCTTTCACTTCGAACCAGTGCATCTGGAAACTCTGTCGGTACTCAGGTGCATAACGGGCTTCACCTTCTCCCGCATCCCACTGACGGCACTTTGGCGTCGGATGAAAAGCATGTCCATAAGCCAGAGATTGTTCCGAATACAGATAAAGATCCTGCTGCCTGCCTGATACAGACTCCTGTAAAAGCTGTTCCGACTGCATACCAGCCTGATAAAGCTGTTCACTCAGCATAATGCCCTGTTTCGTGTGCATACTGTGCAGAATCTGCTGCAGAAACTCCTGATTAAATGCAACCTCCTCTGCCAGACAGATTTCCGCAATAAGCACACTGGCCAGTTCTTCTGCCTTCAGGGTTTTCCAGGCCGCGCCACTACCACTGACAGAACGCATCAGAACCGGGAAAAAGTAACGATAATTTCCCATCAGTGTTTTTCTGGTGACCGCAAGGATAAGTTGTTTCTGACTTTCAGGCAGCCCGATCTGTAACCACTGTGCCAATTTAAAACGCTGGCACCAGCCAAATGGTAACGTTGGCAGAAGCGTAGAGTCCGGTTGCTCAGTAATCTGCTGGCGGGGCCGGGCAACTTCACGGATATAACAGTTCAACAGAGTACGCTGAGTACTGTGCGACGCTTCATCTTTCGCCTGTTGTATACGCAGTTGCTGTAGCGCAGCAGATATCTCAGTATCCGCAGACTGAAGAAGATTCAGAGTAGCCGGGTTAATCGCATTCATGCTACGGCCTCCTCTGCATTCAGAGCTGTATCTGACAGATCCGTCGTGAATTGAATCTTCAGTTCCTGAATAAAGTGCTGTACCACAGGCATTAATATCTGCTCGGAAGGCCCTGTGGCTCGTAAAATACTCAGATAATCACGATTAGAAAAATCCTGCTGATGGAAATCTCCTGCCTTACATAAAGGCTCAAAGCTAATCTGACAGCCTTCTTTTTCCAGCTGCTGAGCCACAGGAACCTGATGAATGATTCCGCTTTGTTCTGCCACCTGGCAATAAATATAAGCACTCTGGCTGCCTGAAGGCAGTTCAGCTGCTGCATGTCCCATATACAGGTCAATCACAGCACCAAACAGATTAAATCCCAGTGCCTGGGCCATCAGAAAATCAGACTGATCACCGATATTCCTGTAATTCACTTCAATCAGCCGAGGCCCTTTATCTGTCATGACAAATTCGGTATGGCAGGTTCCAAATCCGACACCCAGAGCCTTCAGCTGCGCCAGTAAAACCTCTGAGACACCGCGGGCTGGCTCACGACTGAAACGTTGTTCCAGCTCGATGAAACAGGGAGGTTCTGACAAAAATGTTTCGAAGCTGCCCATCACCTGTATCTGCTGACCATCTCCGAGTGTTTCCAGTGTATGTAATGAGCCTTCCAGATATTCTTCCAGTAAAAGAGGCTGTCCCGGCACTTTTTGCCAGAAGCGATCAGCATGTTGCTGAAGCTCCTGGACATTACTTACCAAAGCAACATTTTCACTGGCAACACCCTCTACCGGCTTAACAATACACGGAAAAGGAATATCGCTGGCCTGAAGCTCCTCACGCTGGTAAACAGGGCGAAACCAGACATTATCCAGTCCTGCATCCTGAATGGTCTGACGCATCACCAGTTTATTTTTAGCCCGATAGCAGGCCTGCCAGTCTTTTGCAGGCAACCCGTAAAAAGCAGCCACCATAGCTGCCGCAGTCTGCAGATGATCACTGTTAGTCAATACTGCAGCCGGATTAATCTGATACTGAGTCAGCACATTCAGTATCGCAATCGGGTTAAACACATCTGCAGCCACAATCTCTTCAGCTTTAATCAATCCGGATTCCAGATAGCACTGATGGCGTTCAGGCTGATCGGTTACCAGCAGTAATGGCTGGTTCCGTCGTTTCAGTTCCGGAATAAAACCTTTGATAACAGAATCAGTTGGGACATGGGCCACGATAACAAATGGGTTCTGCACAATTCGCTCCTGACAGGATAATCCTTAGCAAAAATATGTATAATTCGAAATCTCATATGAGAATAATTTCTATTAACACAAAGATAGACGTATGACTTCATCAAACACCCAACCTGAGTCTGCCGAATGAACAGAATTTTTTTTGATGCCGCTCTGAGTGCTGAAAATTTCTGTGATGAACCTGATACCGGTGACCCGCTAAAGGGAAGAAAAGAACAGGTCATTGCCAGGATGTACCAGCAGCACCGTCAGGATATACTTTCGCACCTGCTAACAATGGTTAAAAACAGAGAAATTGCTGAAGAATTATTGCAGGATAGTTTTATCCGTTTATCCAGAGTGCCAGGGATTGAAGTTATTCGCCAGCCCAGAGCATTTCTGACAAAGATCGCCACCAATCTGGCATTGGATTATCTTCGTCAACAGAAAAAAGTACCGGCCTTTGAAACAACAGATGATGCCTTTGATAGCCTGATTGCACCCCAGCCAGAACAGCTGGACGAGGTGATAAAAGAGCGCCACTTGAATCAGCTGAAACAAGCAATATCTCAGTTGCCGGACAGAGCCAGAGAAGCTTTAATGCTGGCAAAGTTCAAAGAGATGACACTGAAAGAAGTCGCCAGAGAGATGGATATATCTCAAACCATGGTAGAAAAGCATCTGAAGACCGCATTACAAAAATGCCGGGCCGCATTAACTTCAGATATCCACTGATGCGGAGCCTATAGAACAATGAACATCAGGACAGATAAAACCAGTCGCTCTGCTACAGAACACTCGGATACCAGGAGTACCCGGGGGCACCAGCAGCCTGATCAGACTTACCTATCTCCCCCCGAAGATAAAACGCAGTCACTCTCTGCAGAAGAGCTGGCCCGGGAGTGGTTTATCACTTTACAAAGCGCTCCCAATGACCAGGATCTGTTACGTCAGTTTCAGCAATGGCTGCAACAGAGCCCGGAACATGAAGATTATTACCTTGAAGTGTGTCTGCTCTGGCAGGATATGGAGCTTGCAGCCGGGCAGCTGCACGAAGAGATGCATCATAGCAATGAAACCTGTCACGCCTCCGGCTCAGAAGAATCAGCTCACTTCGGTAAAACATCAGATCGTGCGGCAGTATCAGGCGCTAACCCGATATCCATATCTGCCAACAACAAGACAGTAACATCGTCGGAAGCAGGGAACGCTTATATTCCGGCAACCCCTCGGCATAGCGGGTTATCATCTCGTATTGTCACTCCACTGCTGAGTATCTCCATGTTAATGATACTAATTGTGATGCTGCTACCGCCTTATATCTGGCATGCCCCTGATCATTACACTCAGTCAGGTGAAAAACTGAGTTTATCTCTGGATGATGGCAGTACCATTCACCTGAACAGCCAGAGTGCCGTCAACATAGATTACTCTGACTCACAACGCAGAGTTGAGCTGATATATGGCGAAGCATTTTTTGAGGTTGCCTCAGACAAGGAACGTCCATTCAGTGTAAGCAGTCAGGGAGTTGTCGCTACAGCACTGGGAACAGCCTTCAATGTACGTCAGTTGGAACAGGAGATTCAGACCACACTGACAGAGGGCCGGCTCAGAATCAGTACTCTGCGTTCTGATAATCGCCATCAACCCGATATTACTCTGACACCAGGTCAGAGAGTCACAATTTCGGGCCCGGGACAGATGACTCTGACAGAAGGACATAAACTGTACCTGCCAGACTGGAAACGTAATGTACTCAGGCTGGACAATACTCCACTCTCAGATGTCCTGGCGCTATTGAACCGTCAGTATTCTGCTCATCTGGTTCTGGTCAATCCTGAATTACAGGATAAGCCTATGAATGGCGTCATTCCGTTGAATGATCTGCCTGTGACTCTGGAATTGCTCAGTAACAGCCTGAACACCCGGACAGTCAGGATCTCCGACCGGATTATTTTTCTGCACTGATCACGACAATAGATTACCCGATCTCATTTGTGAAAAAAATTTGTCATCTGAGGTTGGGTATATCCGCTTCGCTCCGTCTTAGTTATTAATAAAAATGAGAAAGATTCCTTTTTATAAATAAAAATATCTGAGACACAGGAGTAACGGATGCCCGTTCCACAGTTCAATACCCTTCAGTCTGCTATTCGCCAGCATCATCAACACAACTACCGGAAATCCATAGCCACCGGACTGGTCATATCAGCACTGACAGCAGGTCAGCTAACCACCGCTTACGCCGGGCAGACACCCTCAGTACTGCAACAAACCCAGTCCTGGAATATCCCTGTTCAGGCACTGGAACGCTCTGTTACCGATCTGGCAGAGCAGGCCGGATTGCATATCCTGTTACAACCCGGTCAGCTGAAAGGTATTGATGGTCAGGCTGTAAAAGGAAATATGAATACAGCTCAGGCTTTGCAGGTGCTACTGAAAGAGAGTGGGCTGAGTTATAAAATCAGCTCAGGTAATCGTCTGACTCTGGTGCAGGCTGATCCGGTATCCTCATCACATCCTGAGCTTCAGGATGATCTGATCATCGTAGGTAACTGGCTGAATAATGCAGACAGCACAACCTTACAAACCTTTCCCGGAGCCCGCCACCAGCTTAGCCGTGAGGAGATGGAAAAGTCAGGAGTCAGCTCACTGACTGAAGCATTTCGAAAAATACCTGGTGTACAGGTCCGCGTTCCTGCTGAAAGTTATGGCGCGAATCATGCTTTGAGTATCGGCGTACGGGGACTGAAATCCCGCTTCTCAGAGAAATCCACCATATTACTGGATGGTATGCCACTCTCTTTTGCTCCTTATGGTCAGCCTCAGCTGTCTATTGCCCCGGTTGGCCTGGGTAACCTGGCTGCCATTGATGTTGTGAAAGGCGGCAGCTCTGTCCGTTATGGACCACAGAATGTTGGCGGCATTATTAACTTCGTGACTCCGGGAATTACGGAAGAAACCACATCCCGTATCAGACTGAGAGCAGAAAGCGCTGTCGATGATGGTAAGCAGAATTTGCTGGGGCAAATGAATGCATTATTCAGTGGCAAAGTGAATGAAGATACCGGCCTGGCACTGATCTACTCTGGCAGCCACGGTAGCGGATTCAGGGAAAATACAGATGAAGATATTGATGATCTGATTCTGAAAGGAGAAACCTGGTTATCCGATAGTGAAGTACTGGACGGCCATCTGCGTTTCTTTAATGCAGAAACCGATATTCCAGGCGGGCTGAATGAGCAGGAATATGCGCAGAATCCGTGGCAATCCCGTTATGACTATAACCACTTCAAAGGGGATCGTACCGAAGGTCGCGTGCGTTACACCAACGAAATCAGTGACAGTCAAGAGTTTGAAGTTCAGGCTTTCGCTGCAAATACTTATCGCCTGTACGGTCTGCAATTCAACCCGGACTCCCGTCAGCGCTATGACGAATGGGCCCGGGAATATGATGTTTATGGTGTAGAACCTCGTTACAGCCAGCTGTTTTCTGCCGGTAACACCGAACACGAAGTGTCTATCGGCTATCGCTTTGTCAAAGAAGAAGCAGATCTGACCCGCCACCGCTGGAATAACTTTGCTGAAGGGACTGCACCCAAATCGATTGAAGGCGTTCTTCGCAGCCGTGATGAAGCCGGAACCACAGCCCATGCCGCATTTATCGATGACAGAATCAGTGTCGGACAGTGGCAGATTACTCCGGGTGTGCGCCTGGAAAACGTAGAGGTTTATCGCCATAGTAAGGTGAAGAAAAACAACGCCAACGATTTCCGTAATGAGGAAAGTTATACTGAAGTGCTGCCATCTCTGAGTGCCAGCTATCTGTTATCGCCTGAGATGACACTGTTCTCTAACTTCAGCACCTCCTTTGGCACTCTGCAGCACCTGCAATTATCGGACAGTACAGATAACAACCTGGAGCCAGAAATCGCGCGTACTTTTGAACTGGGCAGTCGTTATAACAAAGACAACCTGAGTGCAGAAATCACCCTGTTCAACATCAACTTCGATAACAAACTGCAATGGGATGATAACCTGGGACACCACGTGAATAAGGGCGAAACCCGGCACTATGGTATAGAGATGGGAGCCTCTTATGACTTTACCGGCACAGGTTTCAGTGTATACGGTAATATGGCTTACACTCAGGCTGAGTTTCGTGAAGGAGACCTGAAAGGTAATGAGTTGCCTTACTACTCAAACTGGACAGGTAATCTGGGTATGGAATATCAGAGCGGTCGCTGGACCTGGAATCTGGATAGTTATAGCCAGTCATCTCAGTTCGCGGACAATGAAAATACCCGTGATCTGACCGTTAACAACAGCACCTATTATCGCGGAAAGTTACCAGGCTTCTCAATCTGGAATACCCGTGTCAGCTACCAGATGACTGAAGGCCGCAATGCCAGCAGCATCGCTTTTGGTGTAAAGAACCTGTTTAACAAAGATTATTACACTCTGAGTGGACCTGATCAGCCGTATGGTGCAGGTATCAGTGCCGGGGCACCGGCCACAGCCTATATGGAGGTTGATGTCGCTTTCTGATATTTGTCGACCATCCATGCCTTTCTCATTTCTCCGGCTGTAATCGCCAGCCGGAGAAACTTAAACAGCGCCTTATACAGCAACCAGTGTCGGAGTACCAGCAACCGGATCAGGGTGAATCTGAGCATCCAGCTCAAAAACACTCTGCACCAGCTGTTGAGTCAGTACTTGTTCGGGTGATCCCTGCCGCTGTAATGCACCCTGTTTAAGTACAACCAGTTCATCACAATAACGGCAGGCCTGATTCAGATCATGCAGCACCACCACGATTGTTTTCCCTTCCTGATTCAGCTCTCGCATCAGCTTTAACAATTCGATCTGATGCGCAATATCCAGCCAGGTTGTTGGCTCATCCAGTAATACCAGGTCGGTTTTCTGAGCCAGAATCATGGCGATCCAGGCTCTTTGCCTCTGCCCACCGGACAGATCTGTCGCCGGGAGCTCAGCCAGCTCTTCCAGACCAACCTGTTCCAGTGACTGCTGGACAATCTGGCGATCATCGTCACTCAGACGACCCCAGCGAGATCCCCAGGGAGCCCGTCCATATCCCACCAGATCCCGAATAGTCACACCATCTGGCGTCACTGGTGCCTGAGGCAACAAAGCCAGTTGACGAGCTACCCGACGTGTATCCTGTTTGTGCAGATCTTCGCCCTGTAACAGAACTTTACCCTGCTTCGGTGTCAGAATACGTGCCACAGTTTTAAGTAATGTGGATTTACCGCAACCATTAGGACCGATCAATGCGGTGATTTTTCCTTCAGTAATCTGAAGATTCAGCTCTTTCAGAATAACTTTCTCACCGTAACTGACCGTCAGATTTTCAATAGACAGATATGCCATTACCAGCCTCGATAGCGGGTTAACAAAAACAGAAAGTAGGGTGCACCAATCAAAGAGGTCAACACCCCGGCAGGTAATTCAACAGGAGGAGCCAGGGTTCGGGCCAGGATATCTGCCAGCAAAACCAGCACAGCACCAATCATAGCCGTGGCAGGTAATAAACGCCGATGAGTACCACCGACCAGTAAACGAGCCAGATGAGGCGAAATCAGCCCGACAAAACTGACAGCACCACATACCGCCACACTGACAGCAGCCAGAGCAACAGAGAGTAACAACGCCCACTTTCGGGTATTTCGGACATCGGCCCCTAACCCTTCTGCAGTCTCATCCCCCAGAGCGAGAAGATCCAGCTTAAGGGCCATTACCAGAGTCAGAGGGACCAGTATCAAGAACCAGGGCAGCAACACAGCCACATGATCCCAGCCACGCCCCCATAAACTGCCTGTCAGCCAGACCAGAGCAGCATTTACCTGAAAGGGATGGCTGACCAGCAGCCAATCCGTAATGGCTGCCAGCCAGGCGCTTAATGCAACGCCGGTCAGAACCAGGCGAGCAGGATTAAGGCCCTGGTGACGAATAAGCCAGAGCATCAGAGCCATTGTCAGCAGTGCACCACTGATTGCTGAAGGAATCATCCAGCTGAAAGCGATATCAGGAAACACCAGAAGCAATGCTGTCGCAGCAGCGCCTGCACCTGTTGTTACACCAATCACATCAGGAGATGCCAGAGGGTTTCTGACCACACCCTGAATCATAGCCCCTGCCAAACCCAGGCCTGCACCAGCCAGCACGGCGACCAGTACTCTGGACAGTCTGAGATCGGTCAGAATACCCGGACCAGCCTCAAGGGCGGTCTGCAAATCAAGAGATCCCAGCAGAACGCCACTCACCACGAGAGCTAATAAAACAACAGGCAGACATAAGAGTGTTAAACGAGGATACATCAGTGTTTTACCTCCTGACTGGCCAGCCAGAGAAAACAGGGCGCACCGATCAGGGCAGTCACCAGACCGATCGGGGTTTCTGAAGGAAAGACCAGTAAACGGGAGATATAATCAGCCCAGACCATCAGTGTTGCTCCCATCACAGCACAGACCGGTAACAGAATTCTATGATCCGCCCCGGTAAAACGACGGGCAAGATGAGGAACCAGAAGCCCTACAAAAGCGATTGGACCTGTGATCGCTACCGTCGCAGCCGCCAGAATGATCACCAGACAGGACACCTGTAATCGTAATCGAACCGGAGACACACCAAGCCCAGAGGCCATTTCCTCCCCCAGGGCCAGTAAGTTCATCTTCTGAGCCAGTAACCAGGATAAAACTGCAGCGATCAGCACCCATGGCCATAACTGATGCCACTGCTTCCAGCCAATATCCGTCAGGGAGCCCGATAGCCAGTCCAATACTGACTGAGACTGCTCATCCAGAATAAGCAAGGTTCTTGTCAGAGCGACTAAAAGAGCAGTGACAGCCACTCCGGCCAGTACAACCCGAACAGGATGGATACGCCCGGCCAGCCCTCCCCCCAGCATCAGAACCAGAGCACCGGACAGCGCAGCCCCAATAGCCGTCACCACAATCAGAGGCAGAGACGTGAGTATGGGCAAGAAACCGGATTGAGCCATCACCAATAAGCAGGCCGCTCCGGCATTGATACCAAATAATGCCGGAGATGCCAGTGGATTACGGGTAATGCCCTGCATCAGAGCACCCGCCATAGCCAGTGCGGCGCCCGCAACAGCCGCGACCATGACTCTGGGCAAACGTATGGTACTGACCAGCTGAGCAGCCAGAGTACTGGCCTGTCCGGAAATAGCCTGCCAGAAATCAGATAACGTCAGTGTAAATGTCGAGGCTCCAATTGAAGCCAGGATAACACCGGCAGCCAACAACACCAGAAGACATACAGGCAACACAACACGTTGCCGGACAGATGGGATACCAGACAGAGATACCTGAGTCGCCATGATTAATCTGCCACCTGATCAGCCGCTACCAGTGTCAGCAGATCTTCTGCAATCTGTTCCGCAGCATAAATCCCCCGGCTCAGCGACCAGACTTTCGGGTCAACCTTTTTCATCTGCTGCCGCTTCGCTATGGTCAGCATTGGCCACAGAGGGTGCGCCTGCCAACGCTGCAGAATATCAGCATCTCCTTGCTGATTATAATCCCCCACCAATAACCAGTCCGGGTTCATTCCCGCCATCTGTTCAAAGCTGACTCGCATATAAGCATTATCATCTTCAGGGGGAATAGCCGTCTCCAGCCCCAGCCGTTTGATCACACCACTGGCGAACGCTTTACTGGCATGAACAGCAACCCCTCTGGCGCTGGCTGTGGCAAACAAAAAACGTTCTGGAGAAGGCGACTCTTTGTTTTCTGTCAGGCTATCCAGTTCAGCGGCATACCGATCCATCGTATATTCATGTGCCAGTAGTCGTTCACCAATCAGAGAGCTTTTCCCCAGCGCCTGACCTATCACGCGAGCATCTGTCAGTAAGTCGCTATATTGTGCGCCATAACTCAGTAACAACAGTGTTGGAGCAATCTCCTGCAATTCACGATAAATAGTACGATGACGCTGCTGGTCCGCAATAATCAGATCAGGCTTCAGGCTCGCGATGGTTTCAAGGTTGGGCTGCCCCCGAAGACCTACCGACTGATAATGCCCAATACGCTGCTTCAGCTGTGGCAGAATTCGCTGAGGCTTCTGGTCATCTGCAATCCCAACCGGGCTGATACCAGCCAGAACCACGGCATCCAGAAAAGAATATTCGAGTACAATCACCCGTTGAGGCTGCCCCTGAATAACCAGTCCGTCTCCCAGATCCGGCACTCTTCTTTCTGCCGCCTGACTAACAGGGGGGAAAGACAGCATTATCAGTAGCAATCCACAGAGAATCCTGACCTGGTGATATATATTCCTGTACTGATCCAGACTGAGCAGCATTACGTTCTCCTTTTAACAGGATCGCAATGCTAATCGTTTTTATTAATAGCTGCAATTAATTCATATAATCAACATCATCAATACAAGATCGGACAAACTCAGTAACCGCTGACAGTAAAAAAAACGGCCGGGCCTCTTACGAGACCCGGCCGTTACCAGAAAATGAAAAGCGACAGATCAGGACTGTTTATCAGAGAAACGCTGTACATCCAGAATATTTGGCAACTGCTCAATGCGATTCAGCACACGCCCCAGTACCTGCAAACCTTCCACTTCCAGAGTAATCAGAATATTAGCCTGATTCTCTTTCTTATCTGTCAGGGTATTGACCGATAGAACGTTCACCTTTTCATTCGCCAGTACAGACATGATATCCCGCAGTAGTCCTGAACGATCCCAGGCACGAATGCGAATATCCACCGAGTACATATGCTGGGTTTTCTCGCCCCACTCCACATTAATCATACGATGCGGATCTTCAGCTTTCAGCTGCAGAGCATTACTGCAATCCTGACGGTGAATAGATACTCCCCGGCCTACCGTGATATAACCGACAATGTCATCTCCCGGAACCGGATGGCAACATTTGGCAATCTGAGTCATCAGATTCCCTACACCATAAATGGTGATGTCGTCCGCACCTTTTCCACCGTGATGATAACGGCGCTGCATCAGGAATTTTTCCAGCTGCTCCTCATCATCTGTTTCGCCAAACAGGTTCTGAGCCACGCTCAATACCTGACCAATGCGGAGATCACCAGCACCTAATGCTGCATACATATCGTCTTCTGCAGAGTAATTGACCGCCTGGGCCAGTTTCAGCAAATCCAGTCCTGTTAAACCGAGTTGTTTAAACTCTTTCTCCAGCAGTTGACGGCCTTCAACAATATTCTGATCTCTATCCTGTTGTTTAAACCAGCTCTGAATTTTCGCTCGGGTTCTGGAAGTCAGAGCATAACCCAGCGCCGGATTCAGCCAGTCACGACTTGGTCTGGTATTTTCGGAAGTCAGAATTTCCACCTGATCACCCGTCTTAAGATGATAGGTCAGGGGAACAATACGACCATTGACTTTAGCTCCACGGCAGCGGTGACCGACTTCAGTATGCACCCGATAAGCAAAATCAACCGGTGTGGCATCATGAGGCAGGTCAACTACATGACCGTCCGGAGTAAATACATAGATACGGTCCGGAGCGACATCATTACGCAGCTCTTCGCGTAAACCGTCGGCATCTCCCACCTCTTCATGCCATTCCAGAACCTGACGCAACCAGGCAATCTTTTCTTCATAAGAGTCACTGGTTTTGTTCGTATCCGTACCTTTGTACAGCCAGTGAGCACATACCCCCAGCTCAGCTTCCTCATGCATTGCATGAGTACGAATCTGCACTTCAAGTACTTTGCCTTCAGGCCCTACAACCGCCGTGTGTAAAGAGCGATAGCCATTTTCTTTAGGAGTAGCAATATAATCATCAAACTCGTGAGGGATGTGGTGCCATAGTCCGTGAATAATACCAAGCGCGGTATAACAATCCTTCACATCCGGCACCAGAATACGAACAGCCCTGACATCATAAACTTCAGAGAAATCAATATTCTTGCGCTTCATTTTACGCCAGATACTATAGATATGTTTTGCCCGGCCATTCACTTCCGGTTCAATATTTTCTGCCCTGAGTTTAGTTTTGAGCAGCTCAATAACCTTCCCAATATACTCAGTACGATCTACCCGCTTTTCTGCCAGCAAGCGAGCAATATTTTTATATTGATCTTCCTCCAGATATCGGAACGACAGATCCTCAAGTTCCCATTTGATATAACCAATACCTAAACGGTGTGCCAGCGGTGCATAAATCTCAGATACTTCCCTTGCCACTCGCATTCGTTTATCACGGGACGCTTTTTTCACCTCCCGGATAGCACAGGTGCGTTCAGCCAGTTTAATCAGAGCGACTCGTACATCATCAATCATTGTCACCAGCATTTTTCTCAGATTCTCAAGCTGGCTTTTACCCTGTGCAAACCCTGCTGTAGTTTCTGAAGGCATCTGAGTCTGGCTGATAGCCGCCATCTCGGTAACGCCATGAATCAGATGAGATACTGTTTCGCCGAATGCCTCTTCTACCGCATCCAGTTTAATCTGTTCTTCTCGTACTGCCCGGTAAAGAATCGCTGCTATCAGGGTATCTTCATCCATCTGAAGCTCACCCAGAATATCAGCCATCTCCAGACCGGTGCGAAAACTGCTTGCACCGGAAGCCACCCAGGCATTTTCTGAATTATCTGCAGCATCCTGCTCCAGAGTCTGTGCCAGCTCACAAGCCTGTTGCACACGCTCCGGATGACTCAACGTCACATCATCCTGCAAACGCTCCAGCCATGCTGGAATGTTAATACTGCCATCAGGATTGACCGGTTGATCTTCGCGAACTTTAACCATGATTCTCTGCCTGTGAATAATTCAGTTTCTTGTTATTTATGCTTACCCGAAGAGTATTCTTCGGGTAAGTCCCTTATCCCTGCAACAGGTTATATGTATCCTGCCTGCTGTTTTACAATGACCGGGCCACAGAAAATAATTAATCCAGTCATCCGCTTCTGTCAGTTATTCAGTACTGACAGAAAAATAGCCCCGGAACAGGCTATTCATCAACCACGAACAAATAATGCCATTGACTCCACATGCGTCGTCTGCGGGAACATGTCCATAATTCCGGCCCTGGCCAGTCGATAACCTTTCTGAACCAGAATCTCACTATCCCGTGCCAGGGTAGAAGGATTACAGGATACATAAAGAATTTTTTCTGCATTGAAGCGTTCAATCTGCTGACAAATATTCTGAGCGCCTGTTCTGGGCGGATCCAGCACAACCAGATTATAGCGTGCCTGAGTCCATGCTAGGTCGGCAAAAGACTGACTCAGATCAGCCTGATAGAAATCAGCATTATTTATGCCATTTGCTGTCGCATTGTCTTTTGCCCGCTGGACCAGAGCCTGTTCACCTTCAATGCCGGTAACATGAGCTGCTTTTTTTGCCAGAGGCAGACTGAAATTACCAAAACCGGCAAACAGATCCAGAACCCGGTCTTCCTGCTCAGGCGATAGCCAGTCAAGGGCCTGCTGAACCATCTTCTGGTTAACAGCAGCATTTACCTGAACAAAATCATTAGGTAAAAAAGCCAGTTCCAGTCCTTGTAATTGATAATGAAGCCGATGGGCTTCAGACTGATCGGCTTCTGTCAGCGATGCCGGACCCTCCGGTTGAAAATAGAGATGAACATTATGTTTCTCAGCCCATTGAAGCCATAAAGTACGATCACGATGAGACAAAGTTTTCAGATGACGCACCACAAGTGCGCACCCTTCATCTCCCAGGGCCAGCTCCAGGTGACCAATCGTCTTTCGGGACTCAAGCTCAGGAATCAGAAGGTATAAAGATGGAATCAGTGCCGATAAATCAGAGTCCAGAACGGCACAGTGCTCTACTGCCGTCAGATGAGGAGACCCCTTCTCTCTGAAACCGATAAGTAACCTGCCCTGACGGTTCCATTTCACGCCCATACGGGCTTTTCGCCGATAACCCCAGGCTTCATCCACCAGAGCATCCTGTAATGGGATATCACTGATTTTTCCAAAACGCTGTAACTGGTCAGTCAGAGCATCTTCTTTGACCTGTCGCTGTTGCTCCAGTGCCAGATGTTGCAGGCTGCATCCTCCACACTTGTCGTAATATTCGCAAGGAGGCACAATCCGATAAGGACTAGGAGAGATCACCTGTTCGCAAACAGCTTCTTCAAAGCGCCTCTGCTTACGGGTAATCCGTGCCTGAACCGTCTCACCGGTCAGGGCCCCTTCTACAAATGTTGTTTTTCCTTTCTGACGGGCAATACCACGGCCATCATGGCTCTGGCGTTCAATAAAGAGTTCAGGCATTACGCCCCCTTCAGTGCTCTGTTTCTGTGCCACCGGCTACTCAAAAAGTAAAGTAAATACTCAGATCAGCAACGGCTTTCTGGCGGCAGATAATAGCGGCTTAACCAGGCTTGTCCAGTCATGGAGCGTTATGGAAGGCATACAAAGAAACAGGCAACAGGACAACGAAAGTCTTCTGCCCTGCTGCAACCCT
Source organism: Oceanospirillum sediminis (assembly GCF_014164585.1). Classification (GTDB taxonomy): domain Bacteria; phylum Pseudomonadota; class Gammaproteobacteria; order Pseudomonadales; family Halomonadaceae; genus Oceanospirillum; species Oceanospirillum sediminis. The sequence goes on from NZ_JACJFM010000002.1 coordinate 138,657, forward strand.
TATCATTTCTGTATCAACGGTTAAAGACACCCGTAGAAAGATAACGATCACCCCGATCACAGATAATTGCCACCACAACAGCATTCTCATTCTGCTCTGCAATTTTAAGTGCTCCGGCCACCGCGCCACCAGAAGATACTCCGGCAAAAAGCCCTTCATCTTTTGCCATCGCTTTCATGGTCTCTTCCGCCAGTTGTTGATCAATATCCAGTACCTGATCAACTCTGTCTTCTTCAAAAATAGTCGGCAGATACTCTTCAGGCCAGCGGCGAATACCGGGAATACTGGAACCTTCACTGGGTTGCAGACCCACAATCTGAATATCCGGATTCATCTCTTTCAGGTAACGGGATACCCCCATAATGGTACCCGTAGTTCCCATAGAGCTGACAAAATGAGTAATTTTACCCTGTGTTTGCTGCCATATTTCAGGACCAGTTGTACGATAATGAGCTTCTGGATTATCAGGATTACCAAATTGATTCAACACCTTGCCTTTGCCCTGTTCCTGCATTGCCAGAGCCAGATCTCTTGCCGCTTCCATACCTTCTTCTTTACTGACAGTAATCAGCTCAGCGCCATATGCAGCCATAGAGGCTTTACGTTCTTCGCTCATATTGTCTGGCATGATCAGAATCATGCGATACCCTTTAATCGCTGCAGCCATCGCCAGTGCAATGCCAGTATTGCCACTGGTCGCTTCAATCAGAGTATCGCCTGGCTGAATATCACCTCTTTGTTCTGCCAGGTTAATCATACTCAACGCCGGACGATCTTTTACCGAACCCGCAGGATTATTGCCTTCCAGTTTAGCCAGCACAACAGAGGAAGTGTGTCCGGCCAGGCGCTGTAAACGCACCAGAGGTGTTTGTCCGACACAGGCTTCAATAGTCGGGTGATGTGCAAATTCATCTTGTATACGTGACATAATTATTCTCAAAATCCTCTCAGGCCGGGCATACCCAGTAATGACCGCCATGTATGGGAGCTATATTGGGCAATTTACCGGTTTTACCAAAGAATGCTTTGCTATTTCGTTATAACTACGCGATAAAAATCACATAGGCATCCGCTATAAGCTCAGTATAATGACAAAGCCCAGGCCTGATGGACCAGGTAAATTATTCAATCAGCTAATCGGATCGCCCTATGAAAGACTGGCCGCTGCGAAATCGAATCATATTTATTGCTCTGGCACCGGCGATGCTGACAGCTCTGGTACTGAGTACTCATCTGTTTATCAATTATTACGCCTTACTGGAAAAAAATCTGTTGCAACGAGGAGAAGCTCTGGCACGCCAGCTCAGCGTCCCCGTAGCCTATGCCATTGAGCAGGATGATTTGCAGCAGATGCAGACTATTCTGGATAAACTGCTGCAGGAACCTGAAGTCAGAGCAGTCTCAATACATAATAAAGAACGCAATAACATTCTTCATGGCGGTCCCAGTATGTACGGGGTCAGTAATGCCAGCCATCGTCTGCAGAATCAGCCTCTGGTACGTTATTCAGACGCTTCGCTCAGAATTATTCATCCCTTGTACAGCCCGTATCCTCATCAGGCTGATCTTCAGAATAACCAGAAAAGCTATACACCGCTATTTACACCCGTTGAAGTCAAAACCCGCTATATATCAGGCTGGCTGGAAATAGAGGTCAACCTGAGTCAGACCCGCCTGGATACCATCTACGATGTCATCCTGAACTGGATGCTGGTGATCTGTCTGCTAATTATCACGCTGATGATAGCAATAAGGACCAACCGCCTCTTCCTGGCTCCGATTCAGGAACTGTCTCTGACCATTAAAAATATCACCTCGGGAAACTATCACACCCGAGCACAGAAATCAGGGCTGCCTGAGTTCAAAGTGCTGGCAGATGATCTGAACCGGATGACAGAAAAACTGGCGGAAAGCCGAAAAGAGCTGGAAGACAGCATTGAGCAGACCACCTATGAACTGGAAGAAACCATGGAGACCATGGAAACTCAAAGTATTGAGCTTGATCTGTCCAGGAAAAAAGCGGAAGAGGCCAATCGGATTAAATCAGAATTTCTGGCCAATATGAGTCATGAGATCAGGACGCCTCTGAACGGTATTGTCGGTTTTTGTAATCTGTTGAAAAGAACACGTCTGAATCCTCGCCAGAATGAATATCTGACCAACATCCGCAATGCATCTGACAGCCTGTTAGCCATTATTAATGACATTCTGGATTTTTCCAAGATTGAAGCTCAGAAGCTGGAAGTAGAATCGATTCCATTTAATTTGCGCGATATCCTGGATGAATCAATTACATTACTGGCTCCGGAAGTGCACAGAAAACAGCTGGAACTGGTCGCTATGATCTATGATGATGTTCCGGTTCATCTGATCAGCGACCCACTCAGATTAAAGCAAGTACTTACCAACCTGATCAGTAATGCAGTAAAGTTCACTGAACATGGTGAAGTGATTATCCGGATTATGGTTGAAGAAGAACTGAATGACGAGATGATCCTCAGGGCCAGTGTCACCGATACTGGTATCGGTATTTCTCCCCAGCAACAGCAATATCTGTTCAGTGCCTTTACCCAGGCAGACCCCAGCCAGACCCGCCAGTTTGGCGGCACAGGGCTTGGCCTTGTGATCTGTAAACGCCTGGTAGAATTAATGGGAGGGGAAATAGGTCTGGACAGCCAGCCAGGCCAGGGATCTACATTCTGGTTTACTGTCAGAACCCCACTGGTTACCGATATAACCCAGCCACAGAGTTCCCAGCGTTTTGCCGGGCTTAAAGCCCTGCTGGTTGAAAGCCATCCACTTCACCAGACTGCTTTAAGTCATCAGCTGTCCCAGGCCGGACTGAAAGTCATCAGTCACAACAGTCTGACCGGCATCAATGTCAATGACCCTGCTGCTGACCTTGCGGTACTGGCTTTCAACACCCAGGAAGCATCAGACAGAGCCAATCTGGCTTTGTCCCATAAACTGGCTGAAAATATCCCTGTCCTGGTACTTGCAGGCAGCAGTGATGGAGATCTGATTACCCGCTATATGAGCGCCGGTGTGCACAGAGTCGATACCAAACCTGCTGGCTACGAGCTTTTGCTCGATGCCATCGAAAGTATTCTGCAGCAGAATCGTAAATCGGCACAGGATCAGAGCTTCCCAGGTACATCTGCCCTGATCCTCAATGAAGAGCGCAGAAATAAAACTGTCCTGCCTTCAGATGACTCTGCCAGCTTTGACAAAATCGCATCAGCGCCTCTGATTCTGGTCGTTGATGATAATGCAGCCAACCTGTTACTGGCCAGCAGCTTGCTTAAAGAATACGGACTGGAAGTCACTCAGGCCAATAGTGGTAAAAAAGCGATTGAAAGAGTCCTCAGTAAACGGCCAGATCTGGTGCTAATGGATATTCAGATGCCGGATATGGATGGCCTTGAAGCCACCCGCCGTATCCGCAGTCTGGGGCCTCAATTTGAGGAACTGCCGATTATCGCTCTGACAGCTCATGCGTTACCAGAAGAAGGAGACAAATTCCTGCACGCCGGGCTGAACGATTTGCTGACCAAACCTTTTGATGAACAAAAACTGGCCCGTATCATCCGGCACTGGACCGGATTCAGTCCCCGGTTACTGACGGCAGATGAAACCCCACAAGCCCCCGATCGCAGTACAGATAGCGATGATATTGATGATGTAGTGGATATGGAACTGGGCATAAGACTGGCCGGAGGTAAACCCGCCCTGGCCAAAGAGATGCTGGATATGCTGATACAGAGTATTCCGGAGAGCAGAGACAGCTTGCACCGCGCTTTCCAGAGTAACAATATTGAAGAGATGATCCATTCTGTTCATCATCTGCATGGCGCAACACGTTATTGTGGTGTTCCGAGGCTGGCTCTGACTACAGAAACTCTGGAAACCCAGCTAAAAATGAATCAGTTAGTCATTGCTCAGGGAACATTGCAAACCCTGTACCAGGAGCTTGAAAAGCTGGAAAGCTGGCACAGGGAACAACAATTAATTGACCATCATAATCAGGGCTGATGAATATCAGTTCTGGTAATAAACATCAGAACGCTTGATTACCCGATAAATGTACCGATTCTGATCACCGGGCTTCCAGTACCACAAAGGCCTGAGCAAGTCCGGCATCATCAGATATAGAGAGATGGCATACCAGATGATCATATTGCTGATAACGTTCAGCGGCTGCTCCCAGTAAAATGAGTTCGGGTGCACCAGAAGGCAGGGATCGGATCTCAAGATCCTGCCAGCTGATTGCACCAATACCCGTTCCTATAGCTTTTGCCGCAGCCTCTTTCGCAGCAAAGCGCTTAGCCAGAAAAGCAGCTGGCTGAGCATGCTGTCCAAAGCGAACCAGTTCATCAGACGTCAGTATTCGCCGGGCAAAACGTTCACCATGTCTGTTAAGCGCTTGCTCAACCCGCTCAATAACGGCCAGGTCAGTACCTATACCAAGAATCATTTTATCTCCACCTGACGGCCAACAGGGAGCTAAGGCGCCGGGGCCTTATGTACTCCATTATGAAATAACTGTCGGGACAACAAAGGTTTATCTCCCAACAAAGGCTGAATTGCGGCCCTGTTCAGTATTTTAGCCGCACGCAGAGCCCGGGGATCACTCCAGTCATCCTGCTCCAGTGCCAGTAACAGCTCACCCGGAATTCCTTCATCATTGATAACGAATCCTGATTGCCAGAGATAATCATAACGTCCCTGTGGATCAATCACCTTTCCACTGGATTGTCGGAATAAAATCGGATAGCCCAGAGAAGCCAGCAATTGCCACTCAAAATTACGCAATGCCGGTTCCAGCAGAGCCTTGTCCTGAAGCTGATTAATCAAAAGAGCATATTCCCGGAATAATTCAGGCACAGCTTCACCGGGCATAATTAAACGATTAATCAGCTCATTAGCATATAGTACGCAGGACACCGCTCGCCCAGTCAACAGAGGCAGGCCACCACAGGCTTCAATATCAGATAAGGTTTTCAGCTCACTCGCCCCACGCCAGGAAATATGCAGGGGCTGAAGAGATTGTAAGAGTGCCCGATTACGGCTGTTTTTACGACGTACACCACGGGCAACGCCATCAATTCGTCCGTAATCCAGAGTCAGAAAAGAAACCAGCGCACTGGTCTCTTTATAAGGTCGGGAGTGAAGCACATAAGCAGGCTGGCATTCAACACGTTCTGGCAAGATATCATCTCTTATAGACAATCAGCATGATCAGAACACCGGGACAGATTTACAGTCAGAGTAATTAATTACCATGAACTATCATTCTCTCCCGATAACGGCAGGAAATTATCAGAGGTCAGTATATCCCAGGCTTTGCAGAGCACGCTCATCATCAGACCAGCCTCCCTTGACCTTCACCCAGAGATTCAGCATGACTTTTGCGCCAAAAGCACGCTCCATATCCAGGCGCGCCTCTGTGCCAATCTGCTTAATACGGCTGCCATTATCACCAATGATGATTTTTTTCTGGCCACTGCGCTCAACCAGGATCAGAGCGCCGATAAATAAAACACCTTCATCTTCAGAGAATTCTTCAATCTCAACAGTAACCTGATAGGGGATCTCATCACCCAGCTGGCGCATAATTTTCTCACGCACCAGTTCAGCAGCCAGAAATCGCTCCGTACGATCTGTCACCTGATCTTCCGGGTAATAATGGAAAGACTCTGGCATCAGGGCTCTGACCCTGTCTTCCAGCTGAGGCAGGTTGTGACCATGCTGTGCCGATGTCGGGATAATGGTGTCAAAGTTGTACTTCTGCGCCACCTCTTCCAGATAAGGTAGCAGAGCATCTTTTTCTTCCAGACGGTCCATTTTATTGATAGCCAGAATAACCGGACATTTAACATGTTGTAGTTTCTGCAGAACTACCTCATCTTCATCTGTCCAGCGCATACGATCAACAATAAAAATCACCAGATCAACATCTTTAAGCGCACTGCTGGCGGTCTGGTTCATATACCGGTTAATCGCTTTATTACGGTCTTTTTCCAGCTTGTGCATACCCGGGGTATCCACATAGACCACCTGTACATCATCTTCTGTCTTAATCCCCAGAACCTGATGACGCGTTGTCTGAGGACGACGGGAAGTAATACTCAGCTTCTGGCCAAGAATATGATTCATCAAAGTGGATTTGCCGACATTAGGACGGCCGACAATCGCTACAAACCCGCAACGGCTCTCACTGCTCATACCTGCACTCACTTCTTAACGTTCAGGCTTTCAAGAGCCTTCTGAGCCGCCTGTTGCTCCGCATTACGGCGGCTACTACCGATACCTGTTGTCTTCTGCTCCAGCAGAACAACCTCACACTCGACAGTAAATGTCTGATCATGAGCTTCACCTTCTACCGAAATCACTTCATACTTCGGCAAGGCCTGCTGACGGGACTGCAAAAACTCCTGTAGCAGAGTCTTAGGGTCTTTCTGAGTATCATTGAGATTCAGATTCGTCAGCCGCTCTCTGTACCAGGTCAGTACCCGCTCGCGACAGACCTCCATACCGGCATCGTTATAGATAGCTCCAATCACAGCTTCCATGGCATCAGCCAGAATAGAATCCCGACGATAACCTCCGCTTTTCAGCTCCCCGGAACCCAGCTGAAGATAATCTCCCAGCTCAAATTCACGTGCCAGCTCAGCTAGTGTCAGTCCTTTTACCATACGTGCACGTAAGCGGCTCAACTGACCTTCACGGGCTTCTGTAAACTGGTGATAAAGCGCTTCTGCAATTACAAAGTTAACAATAGAGTCGCCCAGAAACTCCAGACGTTCATTATTGCGACCACCAAAGCTACGGTGTGTCAGTGCCAGTTTAAGGTGATTAATATTATTAAAAGTATAACCCAGCTTAGCGCAGAGTTTATTTAAGTTTGCTTTCACGCTGATCCGTTCTTTTTTTCTGTCTCAGAAAAAGTTAAACCGGCCCATAGTGGGCCGGTATTCTTATATCATATTGTTCAGGTGTTATTTTATCAGCCGTACATCTGAAAAGTCCGGTAAGCTACTCCAGCCTTCCCAGTGCATCCACACTGCAAAAGCCTTTCCGACTATCAGCTCTTCGGATACAAATCCCCAGTAACGGCTGTCATTACTATGATCTCTGTTATCACCCATGACAAAGTAGTGTCCTTCCGGCACAACGACTTCGCGCATATTCTGTCCGGGCTCAAGGCTGTTGTAGATCTCATGCTCAACATCCCCCAGAGTCTCTTTCAGCAGTTTGCGTTCCGGATTGCCTGCAGGCAAGGCAGCAACGAACTGCTGAGGAGCCGGTTTCCCGTTGATATATAACACCTTATTTTCATAGCGTAGACGATCTCCCGGCAAACCAACCACTCTTTTAATAAAGTTCAGTCGGGTATCTTCCGGAAAACGGAACACCATTGAGTCGCCACGCTCAGGTTCATTCAACTCCAGAACTCTGGTGTTCGTCACAGGTAAACGTATGCCATAAGTAAACTTGTTTACCAGAATAAAATCACCAATTTTCAGGGTTGGCAGCATAGAACCACTGGGAATCTGAAACGGTTCAACCAGAAAAGAGCGTAAGACCAGCACCAGTAACAATACAGGAAAAAATGAACGGGAATACTCCGCCCATAATGGCTCTTTTTCCAGCTTAGCAATCACCTCAGAATCCAGCGCAGAACGCTGATCCCCATTCAGATAGTTGCCTACTGCCCGCTTTCTGCTACTGCGGAAATACAAGGCATCAGCAGCATAGCCAACACCTGTCACCGCGACAGCAATTACCAGCAGTAATGCAAAATCCATTTCCATAATCAGTTATCCACTTTCAGTACGGCCAGGAAGGCATCCTGTGGAATCTCCACACGCCCAACCTGTTTCATCCGTTTTTTACCTTCTTTCTGCTTCTGCAGCAGCTTTTTCTTACGACTTACATCACCACCATAACACTTAGCCGTTACATTCTTGCGAAGTGCTTTTACAGTCTGGCGAGCAACAACCTGGTTGCCCACTGCAGCCTGAATCGCCACATCAAACATCTGGCGTGGGATAATCTCTTTCATCTTCTCAGTCAGCCCCATACCCCGACTGCGTATCTGATCTTTATGAACAATACAGGCCAGAGCATCAACCTTATCGCCATTGATCAGAATATCCAGACGAGCCAGATCTGCCGCCTGGAAACGGTCAAAACTATAGTCCAGAGAAGCAAAGCCGCGGCTGACAGATTTCAGACGATCAAAGAAATCCAGCACCACTTCATTCAGTGGAATATCGTAAACCAGCTGTACCTGTTTACCGACAAACTGCATATCAATCTGCACACCTCGTTTCTCGATACACAGAGTGATCACACTACCCAGCATCTCATGAGGCACCAGAATATTGACACGGGCAATCGGCTCCCGCATCTCTTCGATGCCAGCCGGATCCGGTAATTTAGCGGGGCTATCTACGTGAATAACCTGCTGATTCTTCTGCAGTACTTCGAAAATAACCGTTGGCGCTGTCGTGATCAGATCCAGATCATATTCGCGTTCCAGACGCTCCTGAATGATTTCCATATGCAGCATACCCAGGAAGCCACAACGGAAACCAAAACCCAGAGCCTCACTGTTTTCCGGCTCATAGAACAGGGAAGCATCGTTCAGCGTCAGTTTTTCCAGTGCATCACGGAAATCTTCGTAATCATCGGAGCTGACAGGGAACAGGCCAGCATAAACCTGAGGTTTAACTCGCTGGAAACCAGGCAGTGTTTCAACTTCAGGCGTTTTAGCCAGAGTGATGGTATCACCAACCGGAGCCCCTTGAATCTCTTTAATACCGGCAACAAGATACCCCACTTCACCGGCTTTAAGAATCCCGGTAGGCGTCTGTTTAGGCGTAAAAATACCCACCTGATCCGTTCCCCAGGCTTTGCCTGTAGACTTGATCATGATCTTGTCACCTTTACGTACGGTGCCTTCGACCACACGAATCAGAGAGACAACACCCAGATAGTTATCAAACCAGGAGTCAATAATCAGCGCCTGCAGAGGAGCATCAGGATCACCTTCCGGTGGAGGAATCTTAGCCACCAGGTCTTCCAGCACATCGTCAATGCCAAGGCCGGACTTGGCACTACAGCGCACAGCTTCGATTGCATCAATGCCAATGATCTCTTCGATCTCTTCTGCCACACGATCAGGTTCTGCCTGAGGCAGATCCATTTTATTCAGAACAGGCACAACTTCCAGCCCCTGTTCAATAGCCGTGTAACAGTTAGCAACAGACTGGGCTTCTACCCCCTGAGCCGCATCAACAACCAGCAGAGCCCCTTCACAGGCAGCCAGAGATCGGGAAACTTCATAAGAGAAATCCACGTGTCCGGGAGTATCAATAAAGTTCAGCTGATAAGTATTGCCATCTTTCGCGGTGTAATTCAGCGTTACACTCTGCGCTTTGATGGTAATACCACGCTCACGCTCCAGATCCATAGAATCAAGCACCTGCTCAGCCATTTCACGCTCACTCAGACCTTCACAAGTCTGGATAAAGCGATCAGCCAGGGTGGATTTTCCATGATCAATATGGGCGATAATCGAAAAATTACGGATATGACTTAAACGACTCACAGTATTTTTTCACCAAAGAGAGGTAGTTGCCGCGAAGTGGCTTCCAAAAAGCAGGTGCAGAGTCTACATGATTCGCTATTCAGACGCCATGCCAGTCTGATCGAAATCAGCAAATACAGAGGTTTATTCCATATAAACTATCCGAAAATACAGGCTGGCTGTCCTGTTTTTTCAGAGTCAGCCAGAATCTCCGGGAGCACCAGACTACCCGGAATTCTGGCGACAAACACTGGATAACGGTTTATTCGACCTTCAGAGGTACAAAGGTTGCGTTACCACGGCGCACTACGCGCACAGGAACAGAACTGCCTGACTCCAGAGATTCAACAACATCCCGGTATGATGAAACATCATTGATCTGCTGACCATTGATCATAGTGATCAGATCACCTTTTTTCAGACCTGCTGCCGCAGCACTTCCTGGCTTGATCTCGCGAATAAGTACACCATGATCAACATCCCAGCGCTGACGCTGCTCACTGGTCAGATTGTCTACTCTCAGCCCCAGACGATCAGTCGGAGTGACGGCAGCGCCTTTCTCAGCACTGGCTATGCGTTGCTTTTCAGGTAACTCTTCAATTTCAACAGACAGCGTTACTTTCTTACCTGCACGCAATACTTTAATGTCTGCACGTTCACCTGGGTGAACCTGCCCGACGAGGGGAGGCAGTTCTCCTGAGCGGCGAATATCTGTGCCATTGAAAGCCAGTACAATATCACCTTCCTGCAGCCCCGCTTTATCAGCAGGTCCATTTTCTGCAACCTGCACCACCAGAGCCCCCATTGGCTTGCTCAGGCCGAAAGACTCTGCCAGATCACGATTGACCTCCTGAATCAGAACACCAAGCCATCCACGGGCTACTCTGCCATTATCTTTCAGCTGATCAGCAACATTCATGGCAACATCAATAGGAATCGCAAACGACAATCCCATAAAGCCACCGGAGCGGGTATAAATCTGAGAATTAATTCCGACAACCTTGCCATCCAGATTAAACAAAGGCCCGCCCGAGTTCCCCGGATTAATTGCCACATCAGTCTGAATAAAAGGCACGTAGTTTTCGTTAGGCAAAGAGCGATTAACAGCACTGACGATACCTGCTGTGACAGAGTGATCAAAACCAAAAGGCGAACCAATTGCCAGTACCCACTCCCCCGCTTTCAGCTCTGAAGAGTCACCTAACTCAACCACTGGCAGCTTATTGGCGCTTACTTTCAGTAAGGCCAGATCGGTACGTTTGTCCAGACCAATAACCTGCGCTTCCATTTCACGGCGGTCAGACAGGCGCACAATAATTTTATCAGCACCTTCTACCACGTGATTATTGGTCAGAATATAGCCATCATCAGAAATAATAAAACCAGACCCCAGTGACTGCTGAGGTTCTCCACGAGGCGAACCACCCGGATTGCCAAAGAAATGACGGAAAATTTCAGGCAGATTTTCCTGATCAATTCCCGCCATAGGGTGACGGCTGTTATCCGGTTCTCTGACAGTGCTGATGTTGACAACAGCGGGAGCAGATTCTTCAACCAGCTCTGTAAAATCGGGCAGACTGTATGCCATCGACAGTGATGAAAACAGACCCATAATCAACAGACTCAGCCACTGTGTTATCACTTTGTAACGTCTGATCATAAATATCTCCATCAGTTTTTATCATTCTGCAGATGAGCGCGTAATCACTTCATAACTGCCTGCAGAAGGGAATTTTCTCAATACAACGGGTTGATAATCCGGGTTAAACTGGTTTTTTCTGCTATACCAACGCACCAGTAAAAACCCGGATAACAAACCTGTAGCGGCCAGAAAAAAGCTCATTAGGGAATTACTGCCAAACCACTGTTCACCTATGACAGCCATTAGCATCATTACCAGCAACGGCATCAGGTAAACCAGAGCAGATCCCTTAAGAAACGCCTGCTCTCCCAGACCCAGAACCACCTGGTCTCCCGGCTTAAGCTCAAAATCAGTACGGACATAAAACTGCTGAATCTGCCCTTTACTGATTTTGCCCAGCAGAGAATGTCCGCAATGGCTTTTTGCGGAGCAACTCTGACAGGCAGACTGACGACAGGTCTCAACCCTGACACCGTCGTCATCCACAGCAACAACAAGTGCCTGTTCTTCTAACACCTTAAAAGCCTCGCAGGGCATGAGCCCCAATAATTACTATCAGAATGCTGCCGCCACTTTTCTTGCGGTATGCAAAGGTATTTCACCTACCACAGTGACAACACGAGCCGTGTTATTTCGTGTTACCATACGAACCACGACTACCGTTGCGCCATACTGATGAACGCCTTCTTTAAGTGAATCGTTTCTTAAAGGCTCAATAAACACCGAAAAGGTGCTCACTCCATCAGACAACCCGAACATATTGGCCAGATGATTCTCAGAGACAGGCACAGAGTCTTTGACCAGATAAACATCAAACCCTTCTGGTAACCAGGGCAAAGAAGCACCGTCTGCAGGAGCCTGCTGTTGATGCTCTTTTTTCAGAGGCGTGTCTCTGCGGACAAAGTTGAACGATGTAAACTGAAAGGTCTCCAGCTCCCTTGAAAGAGGATCAAGAGTGACCGATTTCAGCAATAGAGCTGATTCCTTGTCCAGCCATAACCTGTACCCCAGCCGCTGATTATCCCTGGGCGTTATCTCAACAATAACCGCTGGCCGCCCGACAACACGACCCTGCCCCTTCAACTGTAGCTGGTAATATTTTTTCACCTGCTCTAATCCCCCCGAGAAGCGTCCGACGGGGTTCCGGCCATGAATACGATCACTGGCTACCGTTTCGCCCGAAATTTTATGGACGATCTGGTCACCATGCTGCAAAAACTCTCTCGGCAAACCATCCAGATAGCTCAGACGGGACTGCTCACCCATCTCATTAACATCATGGCTCAGCTCTACCGTATCCAGCTGCCCTTCACGGGAATACACCAGCACCCCATTATAATGGTAGCTATGCATCGCTTCAGAGAAGCGTACCAGCCATTGATCAGCCGTAACAGCCGCTCGTCCGGGCACAGATATAAACATAGCCAGCAGCAGCAATCCTAAAGTGAAAGATCGGCACATAGTCAAACCTATCTCCTTCCGCTCAGTGGGCATCACCAGCAGCCTGATACCCAGCGACTCGAGCCATTGGCATCATACCGTGGCTACCGTTGGCTGCCACATATTCAGAATGCTGCATCAGATAGCCTCGGATAAGCTCTTCCTGCTTCAGCTTCTGGTTGTCGGCCAGAATGTAATTACTATCTGACCCTCCCGCGCTCACACGCTGGATGCCAATAGGGCTTTGCTGCAAGCCTCTGACAGGCAATGTCTGCTGCAGGACCTGAGGAGAAATAACTTGTTCAGCAATAACTGATGGACTGGTTTCATTACCGGGCATAAGCACCACCACTGCTGCTGCAACGGAAGCAGCAATAGCCCCTTTTCCTAACCAGCTGCCAGCCTGTTTCCATCGGCTCACTGGTAGTATGTTACCTTCATCCGGAATTCGATCTATACCCGGCGCAGGCTCATTATCAATGGCCTCAGTAATCCGGTCTGACAGATCAAAAAGTTCAGGCTGCTCAAGCTCTTTATGCATCACACTACGCATCAGGTGATAGCGGTGCCAGCAATCAGCAAGCTCGTCCTGTTCATCACAGGCTTTCAGCACACGGCGCAGTTCAAGCTCATCTGCCTCATTATCCATCAGATGCGAAAGCGACTGGCGAATTTGATCACTCATGGCTTACCTCTGTGTTACTCTGTTCCGATATTTCATCAGAACCTGATATTATTACTGTGTCACCGCCTCAGAACCAAACAATCGTTTGATTTCTTTATCAACGGCTTCCCTGGCCCGGAAAATTCTTGAACGCACCGTCCCAACAGGACATTGCATAATCTGAGCAATATCTTCATAACTCAGCCCATCCATCTCTCTGAGTGTGATCGCTGTTCTGAGTTCATCCGGAAGCGCACTAATTGCGTTAAAAACAGTCGCCTCCAGTTCATCCCTCTCCAAACGGCGGTCCGGAGAAGCATTATCGTTCAATCGCCCGTCATTATTCAGAATTTCCGCGTCATCATAATCAATATCTGTTCCCGGTGGCCTTCGCCCTCTGGAAACAATATGATTTTTTGCTGTATTGATCGCAATCCGGTAAAGCCATGTATAAAAGGCACTCTCCGAGCGGAAATTACCAATAGCACGATAAGCTTTGATAAAGGCTTCCTGAGTCACATCAAGAACTTCATGGGAATCCTGTATATACCGGCTGATCAGGGCAGCAATTTTATGCTGATACTTGCGCACCAGCAGATCGAACGCACGCTTGTCACCAGACTGAACACGTTCAACCAGTTGCTGATCCGTTTCCTTCGTCATCTCTCAACCTCAGTGTGCGTAAACAAGGGATCTCTGAATAAACATTCGCCTGCTTTTAAAATATCAGTTTAACGCTCATTCAACGATTCCTTTACACACAAAGCACAAGTGTTTCTTGCTGAATATAATTATATCCGCCAACCGTTCAGAACTATCAGATAATCCTGACGATGGCGTGACTTCCACTGAGTTCAGTTTACTGATTTTCTTCAAATAATCAGAACCATGGCAGAAGTATGATGTCCGGGCAAGCGATGTGATCCCGCAAAAGAACCCCCTGTGTTTGCTCGCAAACGACATATCAAACAGTACACGGTTTGTCTGACAGCGTTTTTTTAACTACCATCACATGCCGGACGTAACTGCTCTTATGACTCAGCCTTAACACAAAGGTTCATCATAGATCAGAGATATTTTATTTTTAATTGTACTGTTTGGAACACCAGCCATTATGAGTCAAGTCTTTCAGCACGATGTGCTTGTCATTGGTAGCGGAGCTGCGGGGCTATCCCTGGCCATCAAACTGGCCCGACATTGTTCCGTTGCGGTACTCAGTAAAACCACCCTGGATGATGGATCAACCCGCTGGGCTCAGGGAGGTATTGCTGCGGTACTGGATACCGAAGACAGCGTTGAGTCTCATGTCCAGGATACTCTGGTTGCCGGTAATAATCTGTGTGACCCGGAAGCGGTTCGTTTTACTGTAGAAAATGGCAAAGACAGTATTGACTGGCTGATAGAGCAGGGCGTGCCTTTCACTCCCAATGATGACAGTAATAATAACGGCCAGCCTTACCATCTGACCCGAGAAGGCGGACATAGCCATCGCAGAATTATTCATGCGGCGGATGCAACCGGGTTTGCTGTTTCCAGTACATTGATTGAACAGGCAAAGCGTCACGACAATATCGAAATATTTACCAATCGCATGGCAGTCGACCTGATCACCCGACGCAAACTGGATGCTGAAGGTCATGGCTGTGCTGGCGCTTATGTTCTGAACTGCGAAACAGAACACGTTGATGTTTTTAAAGCCCGCTTCGTCGTACTGGCCACAGGCGGAGCCAGTAAAGTTTATCTTTATACCAGCAACCCGGACGGTTCTTCGGGTGATGGTATCGCTATGGCATGGCGAGCCGGTTGTCGGGTCGCCAATATGGAATTTAATCAATTCCATCCAACTTGCCTGTACCACCCACAGGCAAAAT
The DNA here is from genome assembly GCF_014164585.1 of Oceanospirillum sediminis. Lineage (GTDB taxonomy): Bacteria > Pseudomonadota > Gammaproteobacteria > Pseudomonadales > Halomonadaceae > Oceanospirillum > Oceanospirillum sediminis. The sequence continues at coordinate 153,869 of NZ_JACJFM010000002.1, forward strand.
CATTCCTGATTACCGAAGCCTTACGCGGAGAAGGTGCTCACCTTCTGTTACCGGATGGTAACCGCTTTATGCCTCGCTTCGATGAAAGGGCCGAACTGGCTCCACGCGACGTGGTTGCAAGGGCCATTGATCACGAGATGAAGCGACTGGGCAGTGATTGTGTTTATCTGGATATCAGCCATAAACCAGCTGACTTTATTCGCCAGCATTTTCCTACAGTGTATGAGAGATGCCTGGAGTTCGGCATTGATATCACCCGGGATCCGATTCCGGTCGTACCTGCAGCGCACTATACCTGTGGTGGCGTTATGGTTAATCTGAATGGTCAGACAGACCTTCCTAACCTGTACGCGATTGGTGAAGCCAGTTTTACCGGATTACACGGTGCTAATCGCATGGCCAGTAACTCTTTACTGGAGTGCCTGGTCTATGCGGATGCAGCAGCCAGAGATATCCTGAACAAACTCTCAGATACTCCGGCGCCCCCGGATGTCCCACCCTGGGATGAGAGTCAGGTGACAGATTCAGATGAAGATGTTGTGATCTCTCACAACTGGGATGAACTCCGACGCTTCATGTGGGATTATGTAGGTATTGTCAGAACGAATAAGCGACTGCAACGAGCCAGACACAGAATCGATCTGTTGAATAACGAAATTGCGGAATATTACTGGAATTACAAAGTATCCGGTGATCTGATCGAACTCAGAAACCTGTCACTGGTCGCAGACCTGATTATACGCTCGGCCTTAATGCGCAAAGAAAGCAGAGGGCTTCATTTTACTCTGGATTACCCCGATGCCAGTACAGAACCCCGTAATACAATTCTGACTCCGGATCAGTGGTAATATATTCTTATCACAGCCTCTGACTATCTGGTTAATGGATAGCTCAGAGGTCTGTTGACATTCTCAGCCATAAACGTAACTGCCTTCGACCCTCCGGGTCAGAATTATCAGGCAACAAACAAACGGTTATCCAGTTACCCTGTGCATCCACGAACTTTAGCTGAATCCAGTACACACCAAACAACCACCATTGATATAACGCCACCTTCCGTACATCATTCTGCCCCGGAAGCACCAGACTCCAATCACCATCGCTGAAACGAATAGCCTTAATCAGATGCATTCTGTCTGTGCGATACCAGCGTAAAGATAGCACCATGCAAGGGGTCAACAGGCAGGACAGTTCATAACTGTAAAAAGCAGCAACAGAGAGGCATAGCAAATGGCTGACAAGGAGCCAGCCATTAAGCAAATCAGAGGTTCCGGAACACAGACAGATCAGCTGTTTCGGAGTAGGCAAGTATTTTCTCCACCATATCCTTATGCTCTGAAGATTCAGGAATTTCTCTTTTCATCAACCAGACGAACAGATCCTGATCTTCACATTCCAGTAACTTTTCATACCTGTCCTGATCCTGTTCGCTTAACAACCGAAAACAGTCTCTGACAAAAGGAACCAGCATAAGATCCAGTTCCCACATCCCTCTGCGGCTCTGCCATTGCAGACGCTTTACTCTCTCTTCAACACTCATTGGCAATTCTTAATTTCTGTCGGTCAGGATTTATATTTATGAGTATACCCTGCATCAGAAATATTCCCCAGCCCGTTACGACCAATGATAAAAAAACAAAAAACTACTTTTTTCCATTGATTTTTCACTAACCTTTTGTTTAATACAGGTTTATCCTTTAAAGATAAGCATTCGACAGCTGAGAGAAGAATAACAAGCGGACTAACAGGAATACCGAAATGACTAAATCAGAACTGATCGAACAAATAACCCTGAAACAACCCGAATTATCGGCCAAAGAAGTAGAAGCCGCAGTGAAAATTCTACTGGAGCAGATTACCGACACCCTGGCAACCGGAGGGCGGGTTGAAATACGCGGATTTGGCAGTTTTTCTCTGCACTACCGTGAGCCTCGTACAGGCCGCAACCCAAAAACTGGCGAAGCTGTTAAACTGACAGGTAAGTTTGTCCCTCATTTTAAACCGGGTAAAGAGTTAAGAGAACAGGTTGATGAAGCCAAAAAATTACGTGGATGACACTGAACGCGACTAATTGACGGCAATTCCTGTCAAAACATCTTAGATCTTCGGATGAGATTCCCTAAAATTACTGGCATAATTCGCCTCAGTGAATTAGTAATCTCTGGGAGTCAAAATGCGCTGGATAAAAGGTGGTATTTTTCTGGTCATCGTTGCTGCAATGATGGCTGCAGGTATCCTGTTCTCTTCTCGTAACACATCAACATATGCCGTAGATCTTGTTGTGCTTAAGTTGCCTGAAATCAACATTGCACTACTGATCCTTGCATCGATTGTTATCGGTATCGTGGCAGGCTGGCTATTATCCGTTAACACTTACATCCGTCTTAAGACGGGACAGATGAAGGTTGAAAAAGACCTGAAGCTGGCCAGAAAAGAGCTGGACTCGCTGCGTCTGGCTGGTATTAAAGGCCACGGGACAGGTAATGAATGAGCTGTTATTACTCGCAGCTTTCACTTGTGCCGTAGCCCTGGGCTGGTATTTCAGTCGTCTGTCTTTATTTAGCCGAAAAAAACACTCTGTTAACAACCAGCTGAATAAAGACTACTTTACCGGCCTGAGCTACCTGCTGAATGATCAGCAGGACCAGGCCATTGAAACCTTTATGCGGGTTCTGGAAATCAATCCGGAAACAATTGATACACACATAGCGATGGGAAACCTGTATCGCAGCAAAGGCGATACAGAGAAAGCTATCCGGATCCATCAGAATCTGTTCGCCCGCCCATCTCTGAGTCAGGAGCTTACCCAGCGGGTACAACTTGAACTGGCCAGAGATTTTTTTGCCGCCGGTCTCTACGACAGAGCTGAGCGCCTGCTGCAAGAACTGAACGATTCAGTTTCTTCCGATATACGTCTCAATAGTCACTTGCTGCTATTAAGGATTTATGAGCAGGAAAAGGAGTGGCAGAAAGCCATTAATACCGGCAGCAGTAATCTGCTAAAAGATCAGCCCGATAGCCGAAAATCACTGGCTCACTATTACTGTGAACAGGCGGAACAGGAAATTCAGCAACAGCATCTGACACAGGCCAGAAAACTATTAAAGCAAGCCTTATACTACGATCCAGGCTGTATCCGGGCTAACTGGATTGCAGCAGATCTGGAGTTTCGCAACCATAACCTGAGAAAAGGCCGGTCTATTTTACTCAGGATTCCGGAACAGGACCCCAGTTTTTATTCGCTGATTCTTCCCAGGCTGAATGGTATTATCAGCAACAAGGAGATGCACAGGATACTGGATCAGGCCATTGAGGCTTTTCCATCCAGAACGGCAGTGGCATTAAAAACAGACTTGCTTCAGATGGAACTGAACAATGATGCGGCTCTGGGCTATCTGGAAGCTCTATCGGATAAACAAAAGCTGCATAGTCCCTTTATGGTTGCCAGAGAGCTACGATATATCTCTTCCCCTCTGGCACCGGGTCTCCACAAAAGCAGACTGGATGGCTTACTGAACAGATTAAACACCTATGAGTCTTTACAGCACAACCTACGCTGTCTGAGCTGTGGATTCAAAAGCCATCAAAGCGAACTCTGGCAGTGCCCGAAGTGCAGAAGCTGGGGAACAATTCGCCCGGACGACAGACTGAATTAATAACACAGACAGCTCTCACAAGAGAGTATTCCAGCACTCCGGTAGAAACTCTGCACAGAGTGCTGTCTTATTCAGATCAGGATTAGCCCCTGACTGTCGCAATTTCCTGCTCAATCAATACCAGGGCCTGCATAGGATCTTCCGCTCGGGTAATCGGACGCCCAATAACCAGATAATCACTACCATCCAGAAGCGCTTTTGCAGGTGTTACAATACGCTGCTGATCACCTTTTTCAGCAAAAGACGGCCGAATCCCGGGTGTAACCAGTTTAAAATCAAGCGGCAACGCTTCTCTCAGCATGACCGCTTCCTGAGCAGAACACACTACACCATCCAGTCCAGACTGCTCTGTCAGAGCAGCCAGATGCATAACCTGTTCAGCTGGCGAAGCATTAATACCGGTCTGCCGCAACTGGATATCATCCATGCTGGTCAGCACAGTCACAGCAATCAGCAAAGTATCATGGCCGTGATCCCTCAGGCGTCGGGCAGATTCTTCCATCATAGGACGCCCACCACAGGCATGAACATTCACCATCCAGGCACCACAGTCCGCAGCAGCCAGTACAGCCTGAGCTGTCGTATTCGGAATATCATGAAATTTCAGATCAAGAAAAACCCGGAATCCCTTTTTAGTCAGCATTTCAACAATAGAAGGCCCTGAACGGGTAAAAAGCTCTTTACCCACTTTCAGCTGGCAACGTCCGGGTTCCAGTTGCTCGACAAATTCCAGCGCCTGGCGAGCATCAGCATAATCCAGAGCAACAATAATCGGGTTTTCAGGGTGTACAGACATATTCTCAGATCCTCAGTATAAACCTCAGATATTATATGCCGCCATGAAGCAGGTTACATCCATGATATTTCCCTCAGACTATCATCGCATCCTCCCTTCAATTACTGTCGCCAAAATAACTTTAATATCAGAAGAAACGACTATATACGACTTTTTGACTAAATAAGTATAGAAATTACTGTCGGATTCGCCAGGATTAATAAAGCCATGAGGGCTTATATCAACACAGGAGGAAGTGTTATGCACATTCAGGCAACATCCGATACACAACACCGGGGTAAAGTAAACATATGGACAACGGTTATGTGGCTGATACTGAGCTGTCTGTTACTGAGCTCCGGGGGCGCACTGGCAGAAACTGGCCCTGATCAGCCAAAAACAGAAGAAACACAGCAAAGTGTTGCAACACAAACAATCAGTATTAATAGCGCAACGGTCAATCAGCTTACCCTGTTAAAAGGTATCGGAATAAAAAAAGCAGAGCGTATTGTGCAGTATCGAACAGAGCATGGGCCATTTAAAACCCTGGAGGCCGTAACGGCAGTCAAAGGAATCAGCCTGCGAATCATCAATCAGAACAGAGAGGAGCTTACGCTATAACGATAGTGATATACGGATCTGCAGTTGAAACTGGCAATAAAAAAGGAGGTCAGCAGACCTCCTTTTTCAACATAGCAGCATCTGGAAAATAATCAGATACGCAGGCCACCATCACATTCAATAACACGACCAGTGAAGTAATCGTTTTCCAGAATGTACTCAACAGAGTGAGCAATTTCATCTGGCAGACCCAGACGCTTCATTGGAATCACAGAACATACTTTTTCCAGCGCTTCAGGCTTCATGCCCGCAGTCATATCAGTCTCGATAAAACCAGGTGCGATTGCACCGACACGAATACCGTAACGTGACAGCTCCTTAGCCCAGGTTACCGCCATATTAGCAACACCTGCTTTGGCAGCAGTGTAATTTGTTTGCCCCATGTTACCCGAACGAGAAATACTGGAGATGTTGATAATCACACCTTTAGTTCCTTTCTCAATCATCTGAACAGCGGCTTCACGAGCACACAGAAATACACCTGTCAGGTTAACATCAATCACCTGTTGCCAGCTCTGCAGAGACATTTTCTGCACAACCTGACCATCTTTAGCTTTGATAAACAGGCCATCACGAGTAATACCCGCATTATTCACCAGACCGTCAATGCGACCAAAATCGTCAGCAATCTGAGCAAATGTATTTTCCACCTGAGCTTCTTCTGCGACGTTTGCAATATAGCTTTTTGCTTCAGAGCCCGCTTCGGCAACCAGACCAACTGTTTCATCCAGTTTTTCCTGATTCAGGTCAACCAACGCCAGCTTAGCGCCTTTCGCAGCCAGACGCAGAGCCATCTGACGACCCAGACCCTGACCACCACCTGTAATCACTACTACTTTATCTTGCAAATCCATAACTACCCCCTGGGTTTATTCATACATTTTATTTTATTTTTTCTGAACAACATTACAGTTTGTGCATCGCAATATAACTCATTTTTTCGCACATGCGAACCCCGATGTTTAAAACAGATGACACCTTGAAATCCAGGCTATCATCCCCATGTCAGGTAAAAAGCTCACAGGACAAAGATAAAATGAATAAATTTCTGCTGGTCTTCATTGCCGTTCCCCTGATAGAGATGGTTGTTCTGATCAAGGTCGGAGAACAGATTGGAGCGCTCAGTACAATCGCTCTGGTCATCCTGACCGCTGCGATCGGCATTTCTCTCCTTAAAAAACAAGGAGTTGCAATGCTCAATAGAGCAAACTGGAAACTGAATCAGGGACAGTTACCAGCTAAGGAAATGGCAGAAGGTATTGTTTTGGCAGTAGGTGGCGCATTATTACTGACCCCCGGATTTGTGACCGATGCACTGGGTTTCGCCTGCCTGTTACCTTTTAGTCGTAATTTTATTCTGAATCAGGTCTTGAAAAATATTTCCTTCGGCCATATCCATAGTTCCGGGCCGACAGGTTATCAGTCTTATCATCATGCCAGCCCTGAGCAGGAACCTTTCCTGCACCAGGGTCAGCGTCCATTCGGAGAGGATACATCGGCATCTTCTCGTAATGGCGATGTCATTGATGGCGAGTTTGAGCGAAAAAAATAACTTCAGGCCATTGAATTTAAATACTGAGTCCCCAGATAGTGAGACATCAGTATGTTTCTTTCAGAGAGACAATCTCTGAAGATTGAAAACAACATCATGGGTAAAACCCGAGACCTAAAGATTGACGTTAAACGATCTTTTTTCAGGAGTGAGTTAAGAATGAACATCCGTCCTTTACACGACCGCGTTGTAATTCGCCGCAAGGAAGAAGAAACGACTACCGCAAGCGGTATCGTTCTGCCAGGCTCTGCAACTGAAAAGCCTAATCAGGGTGAGGTTGTGGCAGTAGGTTCTGGCCGTGTACTGAATAATGGTGAAGTACAGGCAATGAGCGTTAAAGTGGGCGATAAAGTCCTGTTTGGTCAGTACGCTGGCAGCAACACCGTTAAACTTGATGACGAAGAGCTGCTGATCATGAGCGAAAACGAAATCTTCGCTGTTCTGGAAAGTTAATTTCTACTTCCCTTATCAGACTAAGACAAATTTTCTGAGTTTTTTTACAGGATTTTAAAAAATGGCTAAAGACGTATTATTTGGTAATGACGCGCGTCAGCGTATGCTGGCAGGTGTTAATGTACTGGCTGACGCAGTAAAAGCAACACTGGGGCCTAAAGGTCGCAACGTTGTTCTGGACAAATCTTTCGGCGCGCCAACCGTAACAAAAGACGGTGTATCTGTTGCTAAAGAGATCGAACTGAAAGACAAGTTCGAGAACATGGGCGCACAGATGGTTAAAGAAGTTGCATCTAAAGCAAATGATGTAGCAGGTGACGGTACAACGACAGCGACAGTTCTGGCCCAGGCAATCGTAACAGAAGGCCTGAAATCCGTTGCGGCTGGCATGAACCCTATGGATCTGAAACGCGGTATCGATAAAGCAACGGTAGCCGTTGTAGAAGAGCTGAAAGCAATGGCAGTGCCATGTGCAGACTCTAAAGCTATCGCTCAGGTAGGCACTATCTCTGCTAACTCTGACACCACTGTAGGTAACATCATTGCAGAAGCAATGGAGAAAGTGGGTAAAGAGGGCGTTATCACTGTAGATGAAGGCCGCGGCTTCGATGACGAGCTGGAAGTTGTGGAAGGTATGCAGTTTGATCGCGGTTACCTGTCTCCGTACTTCGTAAACAACCAGGATAAGATGGCTGTTGAGCTGGACGATCCAATGCTGCTGCTGGTTGACAAGAAAATCTCTAACATCCGTGAACTGCTGCCAGTTCTGGAAGGCGTAGCCAAGTCTAACAAGCCTCTGGTAATCATCGCTGAAGACATCGAAGGCGAAGCGCTGGCAACTCTGGTTGTTAACTCTATGCGCGGCATCGTTAAAGTTGCTGCAGCTAAAGCACCTGGTTTCGGTGATCGTCGTAAGGCAATGCTGCAGGACATCGCAACTCTGACTGGCGGTACAGTGATCTCTGAAGAGGTTGGCCTGAGTCTGGAAACTGCAGGTATTGAGCATCTGGGTACAGCTAAGCGCGTAACCATGAGCAAAGAAAATACGACTGTTATTGATGGTGCTGGCCAGGCTTCTGATATCGACGCTCGCGTTGCACAGATTCGCGCTCAGATTGAAGAAACAACATCTGATTACGATAAAGAGAAGCTGCAGGAACGTGTTGCTAAACTGGCAGGCGGCGTAGCAGTAATCAAAGTCGGTGCAGGCACCGAAATTGAAATGAAAGAGAAAAAAGCTCGCGTTGAAGATGCTCTGCACGCTACCCGCGCAGCAGTAGAAGAAGGCGTAGTACCTGGCGGTGGTGTTGCTCTGATCCGTGCTCTGGCGAAAGTTAAGGGTCTGGAAGGTGAAAACCACGATCAGAACGTAGGTATTGAGCTGGCATTCCGTGCCATGGAAGCACCTCTGCGTCAGATTGTAGGTAACGCAGGTGAAGAAGGCTCTGTTGTTGTAGCAAACGTTCGCAATGGCGAAGGTAACTTCGGCTACAATGCAGCAAACGGCGAGTATGGCGATATGCTGGAAATGGGCATCCTGGACCCGGCTAAAGTAACTCGCTCTTCTCTGCAGGCAGCTTCTTCTGTAGCAGGTCTGATGATCACAACTGAAGCTATGGTAACAGATGCTCCTGAAGAGAAAGGTGCTGGTGGCGGTATGCCTGATATGGGTGGCATGGGCGGTATGGGTGGTATGGGCGGCATGATGTAATCATCCTCCTTGAAACCCGGTTGCTTAATCGCACCATATAGCTTTAGAAATATTCAATCCTGAATATTTCCCTAAGCAAGAAGCCCTGCCTATAATGGCGGGGCTTTTTTATATCTGTTGTTTTATGCGGAGTAAACCACTGCCGAAACAACATCAGGCAAAGTCTGTCTCAATCTTCCATAACCATTCCCTGATCCCTGAATATGCTTAATAGAGTCCGCATTGTACTAGTTAACACCTATCATCCCGGCAATATTGGTTCAGCAGCCAGAGCCATGAAAGTCATGGGATTGGATCGCCTGTATCTGGTAAGCCCTGCTCAGTTTCCCCATGAAGATGCCTCAACAATGGCAGCTGGTGCAGAGGATATTCTGGATAAGGCCACGATTACATCCTCACTGGAAGAAGCTGTCGCTGACTGCACTTACGTCATTGCTACCAGCGCCCGTCCACGCTCACACCAGGTTCCAGCGATGACACCAGGACAATGCGCTGAATTTACAGCAGAACAACCAGAAACAGATGAAATAGCCATTGTATTTGGCAGAGAACGCAGCGGCTTAACCGCCGAAGAATACCATCGTTGCAACCGTCATGTATTTATTCCAGCTAATCCGGATTACGCTATTCTGAATATGGCGTCGGCAGTACAGATTATTACTTACGAGCTGTATCAGAAAAGCCTGACGGAATTTAACCCCGTGCCGGGACAATCCGAGTGGCCCAATAATAAAGAGATGGGGTTCTTTTTTGATCGAATGGAAAAAGCCCTGGAAAATGCCGACTACTTTAAAGGCAAACCACAGGATATTACTTTCGGTAAATTAAGAGCGTACTTCCAGCGAAATCTGCCTGAGAAGTTCGAACTCAGCCTGCTACATGGCATCGTCAAGCGCCTGAAAGGCAACTAGCCAGATGGGCTAAACGTAAAAAACCGGAATCCGGTACAATCCGGATTCCGGCCTGATGCACAGAGCGGCAGGGATTAACCTACTTTAAAACGATTAACCTACTTTAAAACGATTAACCTACTTTAAAACGATTAACCTACTTTAAAACGATTAATCATGCCGATCATATCTTTTGATACCCCATCCAGATCATGGCTGGCTGCCGCCAACTGAGCAGACTCTGCTGCAACACTGGTTGTCAGATCCTTCAGATTCATCACATTCTGGTTAATACTATTAACCGTAGAGCTCTGCTCTTCAGATGATGCCGCGATCTGCTGACTCATACTCTGAATAGCCATCACCTCATCAGTAATACTACTCAGTGCTGAACCTGCCTCAGAAGAGGTATCTGCAGCACTGTTTGCTTTTTCAGCACCCCGGCTCATCACTTCAACCGCTTCTTCTGCAGCTGCCTGCAGCTTCTCAACAATAGTCTGAATTTCGGTTGTTGATTCCTGGGTCCGCTGAGATAGCGTTCTGACCTCATCAGCAACAACGGCAAAACCACGACCTGCTTCACCAGCTCGCGCCGCTTCAATAGCCGCATTCAGCGCCAAAAGATTGGTCTGTTCGGCAATACCACGGATCACTTCCAGTACCGTATCAACATTGCGACTATCTTCTGCAAGTCGGGAAATCACATCACCGGCCTGATTGATATCCTGAGCCAGTAACTGAGCCTCAGAAATATTACGCTGAATAATCTTCTGGCTACCCTCTGACTCTTTAGCTGCATGAATACTGGATTCTGTTGCGGCGATAGTACGACTGGTCACCTCATCCACACTAGCCAGCATCTGCTGCATGGCACTGGCCAGCTGCTCTGCATCCTGCTGCTGCTGGTGCAGACTGTTATCCACTGATGCTGTCGAGGCTGCCATTTGCGATGAGGCCGTAGCCAGTCGATGTCCGGCATCGCTGACATTGCGCATAATATCCTGAATAGAAGCAACAAAACTATTAAAGTAACGCGCCAGATCAACCAGCTCAGTACTGCCCTCTTCCTTAAGACGCTGCGTCAGATCACCATGACCTTCCGATAAGTCCTTCATTGCCTTCACAGTACTGTTCAGAGGAGTTGTGATACTGCGGATAAAGAAAGCCAGAATGACAGACAGAATAACCAGAATAACTGCCGCATTCACCATAGACATCACTTCTGAACGGTTAATATCAGCCTGTAATGCCTCCATATTCAGACCACTACCCAGCACCCATTGCCAGGGCGCAAACTGAGCCGCATAACTGGTCTTAGGATCAAGCTGTTCTTTATTCTGACTATTAGGCCATTTATAGTCTACAAACGCCCCGCCATTACGCGCAGCATCATAAAGAGACTGTACAAAAGTGTGCCCTGTCGGATCTTTCAGTCTCAGAATATTCTTACCAACCAGCGCCTTTACACCGCTGGCTAACTGAACACCGGAACTATCACCAACAAAAATATAGTTCCCATCGTCAAAGCGCATGGCCGAAATAGCCGCCAGCGCCTGCGTCTTCGCTTCCTCTTCACTCAGAGCACCCTGCTTACTGAGTTGATAATAATGATCTGCTACCCCGACAGCACTCTCTACCAGCAGGGTAACGCCTTTTTCATAACTGTCTCTAAGATGCTCTCTGGTTTTAGCCGTATCCAGCAACGTATTTGCAATCAATCCAACAGCAAAAAGAGCCAGGATCATCCAGGCTCTTATTGCAATGGATATCTTCGAGAAGCCACTCGCCATGATATACCCCTTATATACCAGCGGTAATATTATTCAGTTGGTCCAGTCAGACACTGACTCTTCAGTGCTTTTCTATGACGACTATGCAGGTCTTTCAGGCTGTTAATAGCCTGCTCCTTTTTATCCTGTTGAGCGGACTCAACCTCAACGATGACTTCCCTGAACTGATTCAGCAGAGCCTCAGACTCTGCACAGGAAGCGGCTGAAGGACCCGCTTCTGAACCACTTTGTCTGTGCTTCAACCGTTTACCGGTAGCACGCTGAAATACGTTACCCATTCTCTCCCTTCTCTCTGTTTACCAATGCATCAGTATTCAAACTGATAAACATTAACCCTGTTTAATGCACAATCAGGAAGAAAGACTTTGCCTTCCCTGACATGCAGCAGATACGGCATCCAGAGCTGACCCTTTTCAGCATCCGCCCCAAAACCGCTGAAGCTATCAATAAAGTTTCCCTGAGTATCAAATACCTTAATAGCCCGATTAACGAGATCGGACACAAATAAAAAGTTATCTTCGTGCTCAATACTGGTTGGCAGTAAAAATTTAGCTCCAGTGACACCATAACCGGCCTCACCAAAGCTATTCAGCCATGCACCATCACGATCAAAAATCTGAATACGATTATTAAACTGATCGGTCACATAACACAGACCATCTTTATCCACAGCGATATCTGACGGTGTATGGAACTCCCCGTCACCTTCGCCAAGAGAACCAAAAGTATCGACCAGTCCGGCAATACCAATAGCGTTCAGACGCCACCTGGCAATACGATTATTACCTGAATCAGCAATTAGAATATCGTTAGTGGACGGATCAATAGCAATGCCCTGAGGCTTATTTAACTGCCACGGAGCAGAACCCAGGCTGCCAAACACCGTATAGGGCACCAGCTCTCCCAGAATAGGGCTGTACTGGTAAATAGTGACAATAGCGCTCAGATAATTACTGACCACCAATAAGGGCACGGACGGATCGAGTTGCCCCGGAAGAGGGCTATCGGGTGTCAGGGCAGCAATACCCAGCGAACCCGGCAACATTGGCAAACTGACCGGGCGGGCACTACCCGGACGGGCTTCTTCTGTTGCCTGTAGCTGGTAGTTACCCGCATCGACCATCCACAGCAGTTCATCCGGAGTTTCAAACTTCTCTCCAAGAAACATGCGCCACCAGCTTTGTTGCCATCGCTGCATCCACTCAGCCTGCCAGCCAACGCCCAGACTCAGCCAGGAAGGCATCCCCGCAGGCTGCATCATCTGAACCACCTGTTCCTGCAGATTTTGCTGATAATTCAGCCACTGCTCAAGCTGAAGGTTTGCATTGTAACCCTCTCTTTCATCTTTAGGGACAACATCACCGGCTACCGAAGTCACAAAATGTAGCTGCCCCGGGTTATCTCTTTCATCACCAACACTTACCAGCACATTGGTTGCCCGGCTATTATTACGCTGTACTGTACGCAGATTAATTTCGTGCAGCTGCAATGACGCCAGAATTGGCTCAGTAATCAGCAAGCGGTTTTCTCCGGGGTGCTCTGTAATCTGAATTGGGGCAAAAAAGCCTTCCAGCTTTCCTTGTTTACGACCATTCATGCCATACACAGAAATCGCATTAGCTTCACCACCAGGAATCAGAATTCTCCCTTGCACACAGGCCACATCCCTTGCCAGCTCTAAACCATCAATATAGGATTTTTTAAGACCACTGAAAGGGACACCATTTCCCTGCCAGTCACAGCGAACGACGGTATTAAAGCCAGTATTAGCAATACAGATATTGCCCTGACTATCCAGACTAAGCCCCTGAGGCCAGAGCAGGTGCAGAGGATCAGAGCTGTACTGACAATCAATCTCATGAATACTGCGTTTATATTCACCATCATCACTGAAGATTACTAAGCGGCTTTCACCATCACTACCTTCATAGAATTCATCGGCAACACAGACCTCTCCAGCCGCAAGCACAATACCGTTAGGCCCTTTCAGGTCTACAGCAGGCTCATTACCAAAACATTTCAGAGGGTTAATATTCAGATGATTGTCATACTGCAGGATATGAATTCGGTAGTTACCGATATCTGTGACATAAATCCAGTTTTTGTCCGGGTGAGCCAGTAAACGAAATGGCATGTTGAATTGCCCGGCTCCATCCCCCACCGTGCCGAATACGGCCAGAATATGCTTCAGGTTCTGGTCAAAAATCACAAGGCGATTATGCGCAGTATCTGCCAGCCAGACATTTCCCATACGGTCAACACAACTGCCGACAGGAGTGTTCAGTGAAATATTCCCATCAGTGGCTGCAGGCAAATCCGGCAGTTGATCCACTGTCTTACCAATATATGAATGATACGATATTCCCATCCGCCCGTTCCTTATAACTCCTTGTGGCTTTGCGCAGCAAATTTCATGCGCTGCACAAATCAATGTAGCAGTAAAAGAGCATGATTCAAGCACATTTGTTTTACCAAAATGTGTCTTTTTTATACAGAATAAAGTCGGGCATTTCACTTACAGAGAATTACAACAAATCCTGACGCTGTTTAAAAATCAGACGACACCAGAGGGTAATAAGGAAACAAGATAGACAGACATAAAAAAAGCCATCGCAATGCGATGGCTTTTCTCAGATCGGAAAGAAAGCTAAGAAGAAATCTTAGTTCTGCTCCATCTGCTGCTTGATCAGGTCACCAATGGTGGTAGGACCAGCAGTTTCAACTTCCTGCGAACGTACTTTCGCCAGAGCCGCTTTCTCGTCAGCAGCGTCTTTCGCTTTCACAGACAGGTTGATTACACGGTTCTTACGGTCGATGCTAACGATCTTAGCTTCAACTTCATCACCTTCGTTCAGAACATTGCGAGCATCTTCGATCTTGTCACGGCTGATTTCAGAAGCTTTCAGAGTAGCAGTAACGTCACCAGCCAGCTCGATAGTCGCCTCTTTAGCGTCTACAGCGATAACTTTACCCGTTACCAGAGCACCTTTGTCGTTCTCAGCTACGTATTCCTGGAATGGATCGCTATCCAGCTGCTTGATGCCCAGAGAGATACGCTCACGCTCAGGATCGATAGACAGGATGATAGTCTCGATCTCATCGCCTTTCTTGTACTTACGTACAGCTTCTTCCCCTGCTTCATTCCAGGAGATGTCAGACAGGTGAACCAGACCATCAATACCGCCATCCAGACCGATGAAGATACCGAAGTCAGTGATAGACTTGATAGAACCGGTAACTTTGTCGTTCTTGTTGAACTTGCCAGAGAACTCTTCCCATGGGTTAGGCGTGCACTGTTTGATACCGAGAGAGATACGACGACGCTCTTCGTCGATATCCAGTACCATAACTTCAACTTCGTCGCCAACCTGAACCACTTTAGATGGGTGGATGTTCTTGTTAGTCCAGTCCATTTCAGACACGTGTACCAGACCTTCAACACCTTCTTCCAGCTCTGCGAAGCAGCCGTAGTCAGTCAGGTTAGTAACACGAGCTTTAACTTTAGTACCTTCTGGGTAACGAGTGATGATGTTCACCCATGGATCTTCGCCCAGCTGCTTCAGACCCAGAGAAACGCGGTTACGCTCACGGTCGAACTTCAGTACTTTAACCAGGATTTCGTCACCAACATTTACGATTTCGCTTGGGTGCTTGATGCGCTTCCAGGCCATGTCAGTGATGTGCAGCAGGCCGTCAACACCACCCAGATCTACGAACGCACCGTAGTCTGTCAGGTTCTTAACGATACCTTTAACTTCCTGACCTTCCTGCAGGTTAGCCAGCAGCTGCTCACGCTCTGCAGAGTTTTCTGCTTCCAGAACCGCACGGCGAGAAACAACAACGTTGTTACGCTTAGGATCCAGTTTGATTACGCGGAAGTCCAGCTCTTTGCCTTCCAGGTGAGTCGTGTCACGGACAGGACGAACATCAACCAGAGAGCCAGGCAGGAACGCACGGATGTTGCTAACGTCAACAGTGAAGCCACCTTTAACTTTACCGTTGATGATACCTTTAACAATTTCGTTCTCTTCGAAGGCTTTTTCCAGAACCTTCCAGGACTCAGCGCGTTTCGCTTTTTCACGAGACAGACGCGTCTCACCGAAACCGTCTTCTACAGCTTCCAGAGCCACCTGAACTTCGTCACCGATGTTCAGAGTAAACTCTTCACCTTCGCTAACAAACTGTGAACGAGGGATAACACCTTCAGATTTCAGGCCAGCGTGAACTGTAACCCAATCGCCATCGATATCAACTACAGTAGCAGCTACAATCGAACCCGGCTCCATGTTAACTTCTTGAAGGCTCTGTTCGAACAGTTCAGCAAAGCTTAATTCGCTCATTATTTTTCCTGTGTAATCATCAGTTATGGGATAGACAAAGCCTGCATCAGATTGCATTAAGCCCTGCTTCTCCACAGTCTCCGTATCACCAGCAAATACGGGCTTCATTTTATTATGCATCCAACGGCGTTAACACTGGTTCAGGCAATAACCGTTTATCAGTTAAAGGACAGTTATTCCCTATGACGCACTGTTGGACACACCTCCGAAAAAGAAAAAAGCACCATCAGACCAGAGAATATTCCCCAGCCAGTTCGATGATGTGATTGACCACTTCCGGAATCGACATATTCGTAGTATCCAGCGTAATAGCATCGTCTGCAGGCTTAAGTGGGGCCACTGCACGATTCATATCACGCTCATCGCGAGTTTGTATCTCGCTTAAAATGGCTTGGAATTTAGCATCAATTCCTTTTCCCTGCAACTGTTTTACTCTGCGACTGGCCCGCTCTTCCGCACTGGCAGTCAGGTAAATCTTCAGCGGCGCATCCGTAAAAACGACCGTTCCCATGTCACGCCCATCAGCAACAACCCCCGGTGCCTCTCTGAAATCACGCTGCCGTTGCAGCAAGGCATCACGCACACCGTTCAGGGCAGCCACTTTTGACGCATTATTGCCACAAGTCTCAGTACGGAGATCCTTTGAGACCTCCGTTCCCTCGAGCATAACACGCACAGGCTCGTTTTCTTCTCCGGGTAAAAAAGCCACATCCAGGTTACGAGCAACCTCAGACAAAGCTACCTCATCATCAAAAGACACACCGCGCCTCTCTGCGGCCAGCGCCGTAAGGCGATACAAGGCGCCACTGTCCAGTAAACGCCAGCCCAGCTTTCCGGCAATGATCTGACTGATAGTTCCCTTACCAGCACCACCTGGTCCATCCAGTGTTATTACAGGAATCACGATAGATAAATCCTAAACAGGTTAATCCAGCATAGCCCGACAGTAGCCTGATCTGCCGGTGCGTATCTTGTTCAGATAAAAAAACCGGCGTCTGCACAGGCAGAAACCGGCTCAGCATAGCAACGTTTACAATGACTCATCTTCAACAGAAAGATTGAAACCAGCACCATTAGCCAGCTCAACAAATCCCGGGAAAGAGGTTGCAACATTGGCACAATCTTCAATAAAGATTTCACCTTCAGAGCGCAAAGAGGCTACGGCAAACGACATAGCAATACGGTGATCATCACGACTATGCACGGAACCACTACCAATAACACCACCAACGATATCAATACCGTCCTCAACTACTGTGCAGTCAACACCCAGCGCCAGCAGCCCATCGGCCATCACCTGAATCCGATCACTTTCTTTAACTCTCAGCTCCTCAGCTCCCCGCAGGCGCGTCACACCTTCAGCGCAAGCCGCAGCAACGAACAATACCGGGAACTCATCAATAGCCAGAGGCACCTGATCCTCAGGAATATCAATGCCTTTTAACTGCGCAGAACGCACCCGAATGTCAGCAACGGGTTCTCCACCTACTTCAGCTTCGTTTTCCAACGTAATATCTGCTCCCATCAGCTTCAGAATATTGATCACACCAACACGGGTAGGATTCAGCCCTACGTGTTCGATCACTATCTCAGAATCCGGTGCGATAGAACCCGCCACCATGAAGAAAGCGGCAGAAGAGATATCAGATGGCACATCAATATCACTGGCAACCAGCTTTCCGCCACCCTGCAAAGATGCACTGGCGCCATTACGGGCGACCGAATAACCAAAACCTGTCAGCATACGCTCAGTGTGATCCCGAGTTGGAGCCGGTTCTGTTGTCTGAGTTTCACCCTGAGCATACAAACCTGCCAGCAACACGCAGGATTTAACCTGAGCACTGGCCATAGGCATGACATAGTCGATACCCTTCAGCTGCTGGCCACCTCTGATCAGCATAGGCGGGCGACCACCTTCAGCCGTTTCAACTACAGCCCCCATTTCACGCAGCGGCTTAGCGACACGCTCCATAGGGCGCTTAGTCAGAGAAGCATCACCTGTCAGCTCAACATCAAAGCTCTGCCCGGCCATCAGACCTGCCAGCAGACGCATAGAAGTACCTGAGTTCCCCAGATACAGAGGTCCGGCTGGTTTTTTCAACCCATGCAGACCAACGCCGTGCACCGTCACTTCACCCTGATGAGGACCTTCAATCACAACCCCCATATCACGGAATGCCTGCAAAGTAGCCAGACTGTCTTCCCCTTCCAGGAAGCCCTTAATATGAGTAGTACCTTCAGCCAGAGATCCCAGCATGATAGAACGGTGAGAAATAGATTTATCACCCGGTACACGTAAACGACCGGATAAAGCACCACCAGGTGCAGCTCGATAATGAATCAGTTTATTTTGCATAGGGATATAAGCCGAGTTTTCCAGAATTCTTGAAAAATGTTCCCGCGCTGATTTAGCCCGGGTAAAAATGCCCAGCATGGCATCACTGTCAGACTGCTCAACGGCAGTTCTTAATATGGCCAGTCCTTGTTCAAACTCCGTCAGCGCTTTCAGAACCGCCCTCTGGTTTGCTGTAAAAATATCCCGCCACATGACAGGATCGCTGGCAGCAATCCGGGTGAAGTCCCGAAAGCCTCCCGCAGCATAACGGAAAATTTCAAGGCTCTCATCCTGACGAGCCAGAGTATCCACCAGCGAAAATGCCAGTAAATGAGGCAAATGACTGGTCGCAGCCAGCACTTCATCATGATGCGGGATATCCATACTGAGTACTTCTGCCCCACAGGCCTGCCACATCTGAGTCACACAGCGCACCGCTGCCTGAGGATTATTTTCCGCTGGAGTAACAATCACTTTATGACGCTGGTAAAGATCAACCAGAGCCGCTGCAACACCGCTTTTCTCAGATCCTGCAATAGGGTGCCCCAGAACAAAGTTATCCGGCAAAGAGCCCCAGACCTTTTCAGCAGAAGCCAGTACGGAACCTTTACTGCTGCCCACATCCGTCACTATGGTATCCGGACGCAGCAAAGGCCGGATCTGGGCCATCACTGATTCCATGGCAATAACAGGCACGGAGATCACAATCAGATCGGCCTGTTCAATCCAGTCTTCAGCTCTGACTGATCCCTGATCAATCATGCCAATACTGATAGCCAGTTCCACTTCATCCTGATCACGGTCACAGCCGATAATATGCCCACCCAGCCCGGCTTTTTTCAATGCCAGAGCCAGAGAGCCGCCTATCAGACCCAGGCCGATCACCAGGGTTGTTTTAACTGTGTCGATTTCCCTGTTGGAGAAAACAGTATCCTGATTAGCTTTGCTCACCTGATAAAGCTCCCAATACCTTTTCCAGTGCCTCAATAAATCGGCGATTCTCATCCATAGTGCCTATGGATACCCTTAAGTGATCAGGCATCTGGTAAGGAGCAACAGAACGAACAATCACACCTTCCCGAAGCAGCGCCCCATCGACAGGACCGGCGGGCTGACCCACATCAACAGAGATAAAGTTCCCTACAGATGGAATAAAACCCAGTCCCAGACGATTGAACTCGCCTTCAAGGTAAGCCATACCTTCAGCATTAACAGCAACACTTCGTTTCAGATAATCTTCATCAGACAGAGCCGCAATAGCTGCTTCCTGGGCAGCCAGATTAGCATTAAATGGCTGACGGATACGATTCAGAATATCCGCAACCTCAGGGTTACTGACACTGTAACCAATTCTTAGTCCAGCCAGCCCATAAGCTTTAGAGAAGGTGCGAGTCACCACCAGGTTCGGATAGTCTTTCAGTAAAGCAATACCATCCGGGAAATCGGTTTTATCAACATACTCGGTATAAGCTTCATCCAGCACCACAATAACACGAGGCGGAACCTTATTCAGAAACGTCCGGACTTCAGATTCTGTCAGCCAGGTCCCCGTCGGGTTGTTAGGGTTAGCGACAAAGACCACTCTGGTTTTATCGGTGATCGCTTCCGCCATCGCGTCCAGATCATGCCCCCAGTCTTTCGCAGGCACTGCAATATGCTGTGCTCCGATAGCCTGAGTGACAATAGGATAAACAGCAAAGGCGTGCTGAGAATACACAGATGCACTATGAGCGGTCAGATAAGAGCGCGCAATCATTTCCAGCACATCATTAGAACCATTACCCAGCGTAATCTGTGCAGCCTCCACCCCCAGCTTATCAGCCAGAGCAGCTTTCAGACGAAAACCATTACCATCAGGATATCGGGTCAGCTCAGGTAAGACCGCCTGAATAGCAGCCAGCGCCTGAGGGCTGGGCCCCAGAGGGTTTTCATTACTGGCCAGCTTTACAATATCAGTAATACCCAGTTCACGCTCAAGCTCCTCAACCGGCTTACCCGGCTGATAAGGCTGCAAACCCTGAACACCCTTGTTGGCTAATTCGATATAGTCACATGCCATGATGATTTCCGCCTTTTTATTATCTGTTTCTGTCAACTCTGACTGTTCGCCATCCGTTATCTCCGTTACAAAGCTCCCGTAACGGATGGATCATACAGAGAAAAACGGGAGGCTATGCCTCCCGTTTTTCTCTGCGCATTAAGTATATTGAGCTTACCGCGTCCCGGGAGTGATTACAGCACACCCTTTGGATAGGAACCCAGTATCTTAAGATCAGATACCCGCTGTTCAACTTCTGCCATAGCCATACGCACACGATCATCATCTGCATGTCCGACAAAGTCGATAAAGAAGACATAGCTCCAGGCACCGACTTTAGAAGGTCGGGTTTCAACCCGAGTCAGATCAATACCATGACGGTGGAAAGGCTCCAGCAGATCGTGCAGGGCACCAGGCTGATTGCGCGTTGCAGCCATTAAAGACGTTTTATCGTCACCACTGCCAGGCACTTCCTGATTACCAATAATCAGAAAACGGGTTGAATTATCCGGTTGATCTTCAATTTTTTCGGCAATTTTTTCCAGACCATATAACTGAGAAGCCATATCTCCGGCAATAGCCGCTGAATGCCATTCTCCCTTAACCAGACGAGCGGCTTCAGCATTACTGCTGACCGGAATACGTTCTGCCGACGGGTAATGCTGGTCCAGCCACTTCCGGCATTGAGCCAGAGACGATGGATGGGAATAGATACGAGAAATTTTATCCCGACGGGTATTTTCACCCACCAGCAGATACTGATGAATTCTCAGTACAACTTCACCAGAAATTTTCAGAGATGAGTCAATAAAGCTGTCCAGAGTATGGCTGATGACACCTTCCGTCGAGTTTTCCACCGGAACCACACCATAGGCCACAGCACCCGCCTCGACCTCCCGGAACACATCATCAATTGCCGCCATAGGCTGAGCGACGGCAGAGTGGCCGAAATGTTTCAGTGCAGCTTCCTGAGTGAAGGTACCTTCAGGTCCCAGAAAAGCCACTTTAACCGGCTCTTCCAGTGCCAGACAGGCTGACATAATTTCGCGGAATAAACGCGCCATCTCCTCATCGGACAAAGGACCTTCATTACGCTCCATCACTCGACGTAAGACCTGAGCTTCACGCTCTGGGCGATAGAACTGGATATCGCCAGCCCCTGAAGCCAGCTTAACTTCAGCAACACGCTGAGCACACTGAGCCCGTTGATTAATCAGCTTCTGAATCGTCTGATCAATATCATCAATCTGATCCCGCAGGATCGCCAGCTGTTCTGCTTCAGTCATCCTATCACCCATGACGTTGTTCGAAATCACCCATGAAAGCAATCAATGCATCTACTGCCGCTTCAGGAACCGCATTATAGATACTGGCTCTCATTCCACCGACAGAACGATGCCCGGCCAGGTTCAACAAACCATTCTGCTCCGCTTCCTGCAGAAATACTTTATCCAGCGCATCATCTGCCAGAGTGAAAGGTACATTCATCTGTGAACGGTTAGCCACAGCAATCGGATTACCATAAAAGTGACTGTTATCAATGGCAGCGTAAAGTTTTGCCGCTTTACGTGCATTAATTTCTGCCATTTTCTCCAGACCGCCAACATCATTCTTCAGCCAGTCAAATACCAGCCCGGACAGATACCAGGCATACGTTGGCGGCGTGTTATACATAGAGTCATTATCAGCCATGATGCGATAACTCATCATAGAAGGAATAACATCCATAGCCTGATCCAGCAAGTCATCACGGATGATGACCAGCGTCAGGCCAGCAGGGCCAATATTTTTCTGAGCACCTGCGTAAATAACGCCATAATCCGTCACATCCAGAGGACGGGACAGGATGTCAGAGGACATATCGCATACCAGAGGGATACTTCCTGATTCCGGCAGATAGTCAAACTGCAAACCACCAATAGTCTCATTGCTGGTAAAGTGCAGATAAGCCGCATCATCAGACAATACAATTTCACTCTGAGCAGGCACAGACGTAAAATTACGTGCCTCACAGTTCCCGGCAATATGCGTATCAGCATAACGGGAAGCTTCTGCAATCGCTTTTTTCGCCCAGACACCTGTTTTCAGATAATTAGGTCGGCCGCCCTGTCCCAGCAGATTCAGAGGCACCATAGCAAACTGACTGCTGGCCCCACCCTGCATAAACAAGACTTTATAGTTGGATGGGATATTCAGCAGATCGCGCAGATCCTGTTCCGCTTTTTCCGCAATACCAACAAACTCCTCACTGCGGTGACTCATCTCCATGACGGATAAACCACGCCCTTGCCAATCTGTCATTTCAGCCTGAGCTTTCAGTAATACTGCTTCAGGTAAAGCAGCTGGTCCTGCGCAAAAATTGTATTTACGTGTCATCGATGTTCTCACACAAGAAGCAATGCTTCTTTCTGATCCTCTGTTACTTTGCAACCTGACAACGTTGTTCAGGTGCATCGTTGCATATCAAACAAAACAGGGGCCTCTGGCCCCTGTCGTTTTACCCCCGACAGATCACTGTCTGTCAGTATTATGATTCAGCATCTGACTCCGCCTGATGCCCATCATTTTGTTCAGGTTCTTCATTCTGCGCCGGATTGTCATCGGCGTCCAGCACCAGAGTCTCTTCTTCCACTTCACTTTCGTCTACATCCGGCTCATCAACCCGAACAGCAGTCACTAATTGCTCGCCATCTGTCAGACGAATCAGAGTCACACCCTGAGTATTACGACCAGAAACAGACACCTCCGCCACTCGGGTGCGCACCAGAGTACCACCGTCAGTAATCAGCATCATTTCATCCTGAGCCGCGACCTGAATAGCCGATACCAGCTGACCGTTACGCTCACTGGTCTGCATCGCGATTACACCCTGACCACCACGGCCTTTCACCGGGAAGGCTTCCAGACAGGTACGTTTACCGTAGCCATTTTCAGATGCCGTCAGAATATAGACCTGATCATCAATTGTTTCTGCACCTTCAGTCACTTCTACTGTAACGCTGTCCGTATCAGCTTCGTTATCATCATCTGCCACCACATTGGTTTGTGGAATAATCAGAGAGATCACTTCTGCGTCTTCCGGCAGTTTCATACCGCGAACACCACGGGCGGTACGTCCCATAGGACGAATCGCGGATTCATCAAAACGAATCATCTTGCCCGCACTGCTCAGGAGCATAACGTGATTTTCTCCGCAAGTTATAGCAGCGCCTATCAGACGGTCACCGTCTTCAATTTCCAGAGCGATCAGGCCACTACTACGAGGACGTGAGAATTGACCCAGAGAGGTTTTCTTGACGGTACCTTTTGCTGTTGCCATAAGTACAAACGGCGCAGAGTTTTTATCCTTCACCTCTGCAGTAACATTGTCGGACTCGTCTTTATCTTTATCGTCTGGCTTAGGCATCGGTAACAAAGCACTGATGTGCTCACCGTCTTCCAGAGGCAGCAGATTGACCATAGGACGACCACGGGAACCCCGACCCGCCTGTGGTAACTCATATACCTTCAGCCAGTAGACTTTACCCCGGTTACTGAACAGCAGAAGGGTGTCATGGGTCGATGCCACCAACAGGTGCTCGATCACATCTTCATCTTTCATAGCGGTGGCAGACTTACCACGACCACCGCGACGCTGAGCACGGTAATCACTCAACGGCTGGGATTTGGCATAACCGCTACGGGAAATAGTCACTACCATATCTTCAACGTTGATCAGATCTTCCATTGTCAGATCCAGACGGCTGCTGATGATTTCAGTGCGACGCTCTTCGCCATACTGCTCACGAATCGCATGCAGCTCGTCACGAATCACCTGCAGCAGTTTTTCTGAATCAGCCAGAATACCGGCCAGTTCAGCAATTTTTTCCAGAATATCCTTGTATTCATTGAGCAGCTTTTCATGCTCAAGGCCAGTCAGGCGGTGCAGGCGCAGTTCAAGAATAGCCTGAGCCTGAGCAGGTGACAGACGATAAATACCGTCATTCAAACCCATCCCTTCTTCCAGTTCATCCGGACGACAGGAGTCCGCACCGGCACGCTCTAGCATGGCAACGACATTGCCCGGCTGCCAGGCGCCTGCCATCAGCTTATCTTTAGCCTCAGAGGCAGATGGAGACTGACGAATCAGTTCAATCACCGGATCAATATTGGCCAGTGCAATCGCAAGACCTTCCAGGATATGGCCCCGTTCACGGGCCTTGCGCAGTTCAAATACAGTCCTGCGCGTAACCACTTCACGGCGGTGACGCAGGAAAGCATCCAGCAGCTGCTTCAGGTTCAATACCTTCGGCTGACCATTTTCCAGCGCTACGATATTGATACCAAACACACTTTCCAGCTGAGTCTGAGCAAACAGGTTATTGATCACCACATCGCCGGACTCACCGCGCTTCAGCTCAATAACGACACGCAGACCGTCCTTATCGGACTCGTCACGCAGCTCAGAGATACCTTCGATTTTCTTATCTTTCACCAGCTCGGCAATCTTTTCGATCACACGGGCTTTATTCAGCTGATAAGGGATCTCGGTGATAATAATGGTTTCTTTATTGGCTTTATCGTCACGCTCAATATGGTGACGGGCACGCATATAGATGCGGCCACGACCGGTGCGATACGCCTGCAGAATACCCGCACGGCCATTGATAATACCGGCAGTTGGCAGATCAGGGCCTGGGATAAACTCCATCAGCTGATCAACAGTCAGGTCACCATCGTCCAGCAGGGCCAGACAGCCGTTAATCACTTCGGTCAGGTTATGAGGCGGAATATTGGTCGCCATACCGACCGCAATACCAGACGAGCCGTTTACCAGCAGGTTAGGTACGCGGGTTGGCAGTACTTCCGGGATCTGTTCTGTGCCGTCGTAGTTATCAACAAAATCAACGGTCTCTTTTTCCAGATCTGCCAGCATCTCGTGGGAGATACGGGCCATACGCACCTCGGTATAACGCATCGCAGCAGCGTTATCACCATCGATGGAACCAAAATTACCCTGGCCATCCACCAGCATATGACGCATAGAAAAAGGCTGTGCCATACGTACAATGGTATCGTATACCGCACTATCACCATGAGGATGGTATTTACCGATGACATCGCCAACCACACGGGCAGATTTTTTATATGGTTTATTCCAGTCATTATTCAGTTCATGCATGGCAAACAGCACACGGCGGTGTACAGGTTTCAGACCGTCACGAACATCTGGCAGGGCACGTCCGACAATTACGCTCATCGCGTAATCCAGATAAGACTGCTTCAGCTCATCTTCAATATTGACCGGCAGGATTTCTTTGGCAAATTCACCCATGAGTATCGGAATCCTTTATCAGCAACATTAATGTTGCAATTCAGTACGCAACATGCGTCTTAAAAATTCACCCGATTATACTCTGATATCGCCCCTTGCAGCAATTTAGACACAGCGCTTTAACAATGGGTTGTCAGGGGAAAGAAAACCAGAAATCAGAAAGTTAGTTCATGCTGTCTGTCAGTGACTGCGGAAAGAGAGTCATATTGATAGTATTCAGACAAACGTTTATGAAGTGGGTCTGACAGTATTGATGAATATACCCGGAAGCAATCATACTGACATTTATTATCCAGAAAGGCTAAGTCTGCAGGTGCAGATAAAAGATGGTCCATTACAGTGAAATCTATACTGCCCTCCCTGGCAAAAATCCAGAGAACTATAGCAAGAGTTCTTTCTTTTCCCTGGATACACCCAGCGCATTAGAAATCCAGAGTACTTTTTCATGTACTTCTGTCTGCACAGAAAGAATGACATTTTCAGCTTGTTGAGCCTGCTGCTCCATCTCTTCCATCGCAGCAATAAACACCTCGACCTGCCCCACCTGATTACGGGACACCTCTGCACCTCTGTGAGCAAATTCAGCCGCTTTATCGGAATGATCCTGAACGGTCTTAGACATATCCAGTAAGAAAGTAGCCGCATCACGCTGTTCTTCTGCAGCTTCGGAGATATCGGTCATATTGACTTTAAGATCCGTTGATGCATTTTTCAGCTGATCCAGTATTGATCCTATGCGCGATACAGAGTTCTGCGTTTCCATAGACAGATTACGGACCTCATCAGCAACAACCGCAAAACCACGACCATGCTCACCGGCTCTGGCAGCCTCAATAGCAGCATTTAATGCCAGCAAATTCGTCTGATCAGAAATACCACTGATCACATCCAGAATACCGGTCACCTCATCCACTGCATCAATCAACTGATCCAGAGACTGATGCCCCAGACACAACTTATCAATTGCCTGACGACTGGCGCTTTCTACATTGCCGGCACTGTTCTGACTATTTTCCATAAACTTAGCCGTTTCCAGAGCAAAGTTCTCCACCTGGGTTGAACTGGCGTCCACATCATGGGCCAGACGGGTCAGTTCATCTGTAAAACTATGGGATTTGGCAATATACTCACGAGTTTCATTCGCGGCTTTACTGATGGTATCAATATCACTTAATACCACTTCCAGAGAGTCTGTGATCTGTGCCAGCTGAGTATCTTTTTCATGCTTCTGTTTCCGCATAGACTCGATCATATGGTTGAAGTTTTTAGCAATGTGTCCAGTTTCACTTCTGGAGTTACGAATCCGGATAGGCTTCATTTCTCCGCTGCTCACCAGCTTGTCAATCGCTTCAGCCAGCTGTTTTAGAGCAATAACAACCACATTATTCAGAAATAAATGCAACACAACGGCCAGAACAACAATCAGACCAACATAACTGACAAAAATCATTTTTACCTGATCTTCCAGCTCCGCTCTGTGTCTTATCACTTCTGCCTGCCCGGCTATGATACTCTGCTCCAGGTCATCAATCAGGCCATTGACCGCCTTACGGCTCGCCACACCTATTGCTATATTATCCAGCGTATTTTCAAGCTCACCCGGATAACGACGTACCAGACTGGCCAGATCAGATAGCAGCTCATCGCCTTTATCTTCCTGGACACTTTCATCATCATCCTCTCCCCACCCCATCATCGCCTGCATTTCATCTACTTCTTCTTCTGCAAAAATGCCCAGACGAGGTAATGCAGACAAGCGATCAACCAGAGATGATAAACGTCTGACCTGTTCCAGTAATGAATCCCGATAAGAGCTATTTGCGGTATCCATGTACTGTTCACGCAAATACTTAATCTGTATAAGCCCCAGAGAAATATCATGTAATTGCAGAAGGTACTGATAGGCCACCCCAGGATTACGACTCTGCCCTTGTCCGGCATAATCCCGAATACTATCGAGGCTGTCAGCGATCTCCTTCTCTGCCTGTAATAACAACCCTTTCTGATTACCAGCCAGCTTACCAGCCCCACGGAACTTTCCAGTAAGACCATCCTGCAGAGCAGATACAGATGGCCGGATAGCCGCTGATATATCATCAGGAAGACTGGACAGACGCTGCTCTGTCAGATAAGAAATTTTCTGCTCAGCTTCACTTAATTCCAGTGCATCACCGGTTGCCAGATAGCTCTGAATGGTCTTCCGTAAATCAATAGCGACTTCTTCTTTAAACAGAGAATATG
Source organism: Oceanospirillum sediminis (assembly GCF_014164585.1). Taxonomy (GTDB): domain Bacteria; phylum Pseudomonadota; class Gammaproteobacteria; order Pseudomonadales; family Halomonadaceae; genus Oceanospirillum; species Oceanospirillum sediminis. The sequence continues at coordinate 181,585 of NZ_JACJFM010000002.1, forward strand.
ACTGGGTTGCCGAAAACGCACTGTTGAGCCGTTCCAGCCCCCAAAGCAGAGTTGCCGCAAGAGAAACCGCAATCAACACCAGAACAACCGACGTTGCGCGTGTGACTGTAGCAATTTTCATAATAGAGAGAGCCTTTAAGTAGCTTGTCACCTGTTGCAACAGAGTCAGACAGATCCTGGATTCAAGTGATTAAGAATAATTTGGTTAAATGATTTTAATTTGGCGGGCACAATGCCAAAGCCAAATGACAGTTATCTGTCATTTTTATGACAGAAATATTTCACCGTTAACTAACTTATCCTCAGGGCTTGTTCTTGCGGTCACATTCTGAGTTGTTATTTTTTGTTACAATCTGTTGTATTGATAATAATTGCCCCAGATCGACTAAAATACAGCGGGCTCAACTGGTCAGTCAGGGTGCTTTATTAGATAATGTAGCGCCCGAATGTTACGGATATTTGATCATATGTGGTTTAAGAATATTCAGGTGTTCCAGTTCAGCGCCGACTTTTCTGTAAAGATTGATGAATTACAGGAAAAGCTTACAGAGTTTCTTTTTGAACCCTGTAAAAGTATAGAGACCTATCGTCATGGCTGGGTTATGCCTGCCACTACATCTGATCAGCTTTTCTATACCAGTAGCAACAGAGTTTTGCTCTGTCTGCGCCGCCAGGAAAAAGTCATTCCTGCGGCGGTAGTTAACGAAACCCTGAAAGAACGAGTACAGGAGCTGGAAGTAAAAGATCACCGTAAAGTTGGCAGAAAAGAGAAGCTCAGCATTAAAGAAGATATTCTGAGCGAACTAACGCCCAGAGCCTTTGCTAAATCCAGCTACACCTGGGGTTATGTGGATCTGAACAGCCAGCTGATACTGGTAGATGCTGCCAGCAGTAAAAAGGCAGAAGAGTTTTTAGACCTTCTGCGCCAGACTCTGGGTTCATTACCAGTACTTCCCCTGAATACAGAACTCACACCAGTCTCTCAGATGACTCAATGGTTGCAGAATACAGCAAGCAGGCCTGCCGGACTGGAACTGGATGGACAGTGTGAACTCAGATCAGACCTGGATGAAGGCAGCGTTATTCGCTGCAAGCAACAGGAGCTTGACGCTGATGATGTTTTATCTCATCTGGAATCCGGTAAACAGGTCACTAAACTGGCGATCAACTGGCAGGACAGAGTGCAGTGTATTCTGAATGAAGATCTGAGCATTAAGCGTTTGCGCTTCGGCGGCGACCTGCTGGAAGAGGCCCGCGACAGCTACGCGGATGAAGACCCCATAACCCGGCTCGATGCAGACTTCACACTGATGTCTCTTGAACTGTATCGTTTTATACAAGCCCTGACAGAATGGCTGGGCGGCCAGAGAGCGGCACACTGAAAAAAAGACCGCAAAGCAGCATACACACACCTTCGGACATAACCTCGGATACAGACATAAAATGACCACGGATACAGATCAGTTTAAAGAAATCCGCCCCTACTACGATCACGAAGCCCACACCGTTATCAACCGTATTATTAATCATCCGGAATTGATTGAAGCGATTTGTAAGTTCCGATTCCCTCAGATTCACAAACCCCTGGGATTTCTACTCCGTCCACTGATCAGAAGAAAACTGCAGAGCCAGTTTGCCAACATTGATAACGTGCACGACTTCCAGATGCAGGTTGCCAGTTATATGGCGCGCATGATCAAGAACAGCACCAGTGGTTTTACTGTATCCGGCCTGGATCAGCTGGACCCGGAACAGAGTTATCTCTTTGTTGCCAATCACAGAGATATCGCGATGGACCCGGCTTTTGTTAATTATGCTCTGTATCTTAACCAATCCAGCACTGTTCGCATTGCCATTGGTGACAACCTGCTGCAGAAACCCTATGTCAGCGACCTGATGCGCCTGAATAAGAGCTTTATTGTCAATCGCTCCGCGAAAGGCATACGAGAAATGATGAAAGCGCTGACAGAGCTATCATCCTACATTAATCATTCAATACTGGAAGAACATCACTCTGTCTGGATTGCTCAGAAAGAAGGGCGGGCAAAGGATGGTATTGATGCAACAGATCCGGCCATTATTAAAATGTTTTATATGAGCCGAAAAAAGAAAAAAGATGGTCCTGCGTTTTCAGACGTCATGAACGAGCTGAATATTGTGCCTGTCAGCATTTCTTATGAGTATGATCCTTGTGATGAGCAAAAAGCCAGAGAGCTTCATGCTGTTGCCACAGAAGGGGAATATAATAAAGCTGAGTTTGAAGATATTCGCAGTATCGTCAATGGCATTTCTGGTTTCAAAGGTAAAGTACATGTGCATTTTGGCCATCCCTTAAAGGGAGAACTGTCTGACGCTGAAACCGTCGCAGAAAAGATTGACCAGAGTATTATGGATCACTATCAGCTGTACGATTCTAACTGGCTGGCTCTGGAAATGCTGGAAGGCTATGACCATATCAGCGGCAAACCCCAGATCAGTGATACCTCTCGTCAGGTGTTTACAGACCGGATTAACAGCTATGCTGAAGAATACAGGCCGTATGTACTGAGAATGTATGCCAATCCAATTCTTAACAGCAGAAGATTACTTGCATCCTGATCCGGGCTGTTATTTTCTGACCTTGATAAACAGGAGTTCAGATGTCTGAAGCAGAACGTAATGCAAAAGCCATTCAGAAGGTTACCCTCACCGGCGCAGTACTGGATCTGTTTCTGGGTATCGCAAAAATTGTCGTGGGCTGGCTGAGTCAGTCCCACGCACTGATAGCCGATGGCATTCACTCACTGTCTGATCTGCTGACCGATGCCCTGGTTCTGATTGTCGCCCATTACGGCGCTCAGGCTCCGGATAAAAGCCACCCTTACGGCCATGCCCGTTTTGAGACCCTGGCAACACTGTTACTGGGCAGCACTCTGATCGCCGTTGCTGGCGCGATAGCCTGGGATAGTCTGGAACGCCTGATATCATCAACCCCTGCCCCAATCCCCGAATGGCCTGCTCTGATTGTCGCCATCCTGTCTATAATGGGAAAAGAGTGGATCTTTCACTACACCATGCGCGTCGCCAGGAAAGTGCAGTCGGAATTGCTAAAGGCTAATGCCTGGCACAGCCGTAGTGATGCTCTGTCATCTATCGTCGTTCTGATAGGTTTACTCGGATCAATGGCAGGCTGGCACTGGCTCGATCAGATCGCTGCCGTTATTGTAGGGGTGATGGTAGGTTATATTGGCTGGAAGCTAATGACAGACAGCATCAGAGAGCTGATCGATACAGCCTTGCCAGAACAGCAACTGGCGGAGATAAGATCAGAGCTGCTGCGCACCGAAGGCGTAATTGATGTTCATGATATAAGATCACGTACAATGGGTGCTCGTATCCTTCTTGATCTGCATTTACAGGTCAGCCCACGGGTCAGTGTATCTGAAGGGCATTACATCGGGGTTCGGGCAGAATATATACTGAAATCGGCTCTGAATATTTCTGATGTTGTTGTACATATCGATACCCATGACGATTCTTCTTCCGAGGATATATTACCCGGGTTACCGGGAAGAGCTGAAATTCTGCATCAGATAGAAGATTGCTGGCAGAAAACTCCAATCAACTACCAGACAGATCGGGTACAGATTCACTACCTGAACGACTCAGTACATCTTGATATCATGATTGCAGGCATACCACCGGATGAAGATACAGTAAGACAAATGACTCAGTGTATACAGTCTCAGCCCTGGGCTGGCCAGGTTCGGCTATGGTTCACTCCTCTATAGCCTGTTTATTCTGTTATAAGAAAGCAGAGAACAGAATCAATCTGCCGAGACATAAAAATGCAGCAAAGAAAGCTTGCAACTAGCCTGATATTGATAGAAAAATTACAATAAAGATGGATAACATTAAGGAGCCGGTATGAGCACCGCAAACGAGATTAACCAGACACGAATTATCAACGAGCTGCGCCAGTTTATTAAAAAGCTGTTACAGGATCCTCAAATTGTAGCATCGGCACTGGAAGTAGCCCGTAAACACTATGGCTCTCAGGATGCTGCCGTTGAAATGGCCAGAGAAATCAGCAGCCTGACCAGTGTCCACATTCCTGATGATCCAGAAGATTTTTCAGATGCAGACCGTCTGTTTCTGGAGATCCTGAAAGAAGTGATGAACGAAGAGCAGGCCATGTACTGATCTACAATATCAACAGAACAAGAGCATCACACTGTGTGTGGTGCTCTTGCATAAGAACAAACAGGCAATACCTATACAGCTATAAACAGTATCATTTCAGCCTGTTACAAAATAGAAATAATCCATAGCCGGTACTGGCACTCCTGCTTTGGCCAGTGCAGAAGAGATCTGTCCCCGGTGGTGCGTGCCATGATTAAACACATGGATCAGCAAATCGCCATTTTTTATTCTGGCCGGATCACCTGACATATTCCTGTACTTAATAACTTGTTCCAGCCTTCGATCTGTCAATGTCGCACATTCACGAAACCAGAGATCACATTGATTCAGCAATGCCGTTTCTAATGCTTTCAGATCTGTTTCTATTTCATGCCCTAAATCAGTAACAGGGTAAGGCACTCCTTGTATACGGGCCAGCCACAACTGATCAACCAGCAACAGGTGATTCAACGTATTATGTATACTGCCAAAATAGAGCCCGGCATCCTCCCGATACTGATCCTCAGATAACAGGTCAACGGACTCAAACAGCTTCTCTGTTGCCCAACGATGATAACGGGATAATTTGGATAAATACTGTTGCATATACCCCCCTGAAAAATCAGATTAGTTACAGTGTGCCGGAAGATATTTTGAATCAATGACCATACTCTCAGAAAGGTCTTGCGTGGTACAGTCCCATGTGACCGTTCTGGCTGCATTATCATATTTACCGACAAATAAAACCGCCTTACCCGCTATAGGATAGGCCACACCTTCATCCGTATTTTTAAGAGTGACTTTTATTCTTGCCTCAGCATCCGATTTTTTCTCATAACTGATCGCCGCGACATAACGCCCGGATACATTATTCGTGGTAAACGGAGGTTTATTTGTTGCGGGGAAAGCACCTCTGACCAGTAAAGCTTCTGTTGTAGATGTCTGAGCAGCAGATGCAAAACTAACGACCTCAGGCATCTGACTTCTGGCGACATAATTATCATATTCAGGGATAGCAAAGCTGGCCATAATGCCAACAATTGCGACAACGATCATAAGTTCAATCAGTGTAAAACCCTGTTCATCCTGAACGCCATATCCATACATAAGACACCACCCTGAAACGTCATCTGAAGATAACAGCAGTGTGTCATTTTTCTTATTTTGTTACAATAAAGCTGAATATACGTACTTTTAACCCTCATTTAACGACAAATAGCGACATAAAAAACAATTAACTTTTATCAGAAAATGCCAGGGACTAAGGCCTATGATGCCCTCTTATTCGACTGAAGGAATAGTATCGCGACTTATTCAGGAACATGGAGTATCTGAAAAAAAGCTCACACGGCTGATCCGGAACACAGAAGAAACCAGCAATAATCTCTTTGAAGCGGCTATACACTCGGGGCTGATCGCCCCCCGGCTACTGGCACAGGTTGCTGCAGTGGAGTTTGCCATCCCATTTATGGATCTTGCCGCATTCAACAACAAACAGATACCCCATAATATTCTCAGCGACAGCACTATCAAAAAACACAAAGTCCTTCCTCTGAAGACACAGAACAACAAACTTTTTCTGGCTCAGTCAGATCCGACAAATCTACAAGTCTCTAAAGAAATTATGTTCCAGACAGGGCTTTACACCGAGACAATCCTGGTTGCCAGTGATCAACTGGATAAGATGATCAGCCAATACCTGAGAAATAATAAGAGCAGGCTGAACCACCTTGAACAGGAAGAATCTTCTTATAATCCTTCTGATACCCTGCAAACTGAAGACAGCGATGGCCCGATCAGCAGGTTTATTAATCATATTCTGAATGATGGAATTCAATCCGGGGCGTCGGATATTCATTTTGAGCCTTACGAACAATCTTTCAGAGTGCGTTTTCGCTATGATGGCCTGCTCAGAGAAATAGCCCACCCTCCCTTTAATCTGAGAAACAGGATTATTAGTCGCTTGAAAGTACTGGCTAACCTGGACATATCGGAACGACGCCTGCCTCAGGATGGCAGCATAAAATTTTCTCACCATGACAAAAATAAAACAGATATCCGGATTAATACATTGCCGACACTATGGGGTGAAAAAGCAGTACTTCGTATTCTGGATACCCGACACAGGCTAATTCCTATCGAACAGTCGGGCATGTCATTACAGCAACAGATTCACTTTAAAAAAGCTCTCAAGCACTCTCAGGGTATGATTCTGGTAACAGGGCCTACAGGCAGTGGCAAAACAGTCACTCTGTACACTGGCCTGAGCCTGATAAATAGCCCTGAAAACAATATTCTTTCTGCTGAGGATCCTGTTGAAATTAATCTTGAAGGCGTTAATCAGGTTAATATTAACCCTGCAATAGGGCTGGACTTTGCTTCATGCCTGAGAGCCTTTTTACGTCAGGATCCGGATATTATTATGCTAGGAGAAATACGGGATGCTGAAAGTGCAGAGATAGCAGTAAAAGCCGCTCAGACAGGCCATCTGGTACTATCAACACTACATACCAATGACGCTTCAGGTGCATTAAATCGTCTCTACAACCTGGGAGTCTCACCGCACAATCTGGCATCTTCCGTTAACCTTATTATTGCTCAACGACTGGTCAGAAAACTCTGCCAGCGATGCAAAACGCCCATCAGCTACTCTGAAGAAGAGCTACAAAAAGCAGGTCTGCCCCACAACCAGAATGCACCACAGATACTATATAGCGCAAAAGGATGTGATAGTTGCCAGACAGGTTACAAAGGCAGAACCGGAGTATTTGAAATGCTGGCTCTCACACCAGAAATAAGGGAACAGATAGAGCAGCAAATACCTGTCACCCGAATTATCAGCAGCTTGCAGAAACAAGGCCACACCTCGCTCACAGAAGCAGGAACAGCACTTGTCGCACAGGGAATCACCAGCCTGGAAGAGATCAGAAGAGTTATATCTCAATAGAGTTTGTCAGCCTGGAATCATAAGAAAGGAGTCAGCATATGGAGCAAAAGAAACTCAAAGAATCCGACTACATATGGCGGGGAAGAAACCAACAGAACAACCAGGTCAACGGTGAGATATCTGCTGCAAATATCCACCTTGCACATGCCCGGCTACTTAAACAGGGCATTATTCCAGACAAAATATCCCGAAAGAACACTATACTGCAATGGTACAACTCCAAGCCACCATCACAGAAAGATATTAATCAATTCACCCGCCAGCTCTCTGTTTTACTGACAGCTGGAATACCTCTGATACAGGCACTGGATACGCTTAGCAGCAACAGGCATCATCGTCTCATGCGCTCTGTTCTTCTGAACATAAAGCAGGAAGTCTCTGAGGGACATATGCTCAATCAGGCCTTAAGACAGCACCCGAAAGTTTTTCCACCTCTATACTGCAACCTGATAGAAGCAGGTGAGTACGCTGGCACACTGGAGTCTATCCTTAACCGGATAGCCGATTACCAGGACAAAGCAGAAACCATCAGAAAAAGAATTAAAAAAGCACTGGCTTACCCAACAATTGTCGTCTTAACCGGTGCTCTGGTGATATTTATCTTACTGACAAAAGTGATTCCTGAGTTTCAGGCCCTGTTCGCCAGTTTCAATACCACATTACCACCACTAACCCGGCTATTTATTTCTCTGTCAGAACACTTCAGAAGCTGGGGCTGGCTCATTCCAGTAATGATCTCAACACCACTGATTATTCTGATCAAAGGTTACCGGTCCTCAGAAAAAATCAGAAAATATGCTGACACAGTCTTGCTGAAAACACCCGTAACCGGTTCTATTATACGTCAATCCGTTGTCGCACATTTTTGTGCTGTTCTGGGTACTTCTCTCTCAGCAGGCACCCCTTTAACCCGAGCAATGACACTGGCTTCAAAATCCTGCGGCAATCTGGCCTGTGAAACGCTATTACTGAATTCAGGACAACACCTGGCAGCAGGACAACCTCTGCATTTTGCATTACGCTCCACAGAGCTTTTTCCTGATATTGCTATTCAGATGATTATGATAGGCGAAGAGTCGGGATCACTGGAACTGATGCTAAAACGTGTCACAGATTACTGTGAACAGGAATCTGATCAGACTCTTGATAAAATGACCACCCTGCTGGAGCCTCTCACCGTTATAATACTCGGAGGGACAACATTCTTTCTTGTACTGGCAATGTACCAGCCCGTATTCAGCTCAAACCACCTGTTCTGAGATCTTCTGATGGAAATACAGATATTACTGCATGAGCTGTATCAGCTTTTTCCTGCAGGCACCCTATTCATTGTTTTTATTCTCGGCACTGTTATCGGCAGTTTTCTGAATGTTGTGATACACAGACTCCCACTGACTATAACCACCAGGCCAGATACAATGACCAGCGATACATTCAATCTGGCCTGGCCACCCTCTCACTGCCCGGTTTGCAAGACTGCCATTAACAAAAGAGATAATATCCCTCTGATCAGCTTTTTCTTGCTAAGGGGTCAGTGCCGTCACTGCCACAAATCAATTTCCATACTCTACCCTATTGTCGAATGCTTATCAGGCATTCTGGCAGTCATTGCTGTCATTCAATCAGGTCCGGGAATACAGGCTATGGCTCTGTCAGCCGTCAGCCTGACTCTGCTGACTCTGGCCTGCATCGATTTCAGAACATGGCTGCTGCCTGATAAGCTCACTCTGCCTTTATTATGGAGCGGGCTGCTATACCATAGTCTTGACAATCCAATCGGATTATCCAGCTATGTATGGGGCGCTGCAGCAGGCTATCTTAGCCTCTGGTCCGTTTATCAGGGATTCAGATTACTCACTGGCAAAGAAGGCATGGGATACGGAGACTTTAAGCTAATGGCAGCACTAGGGGCATGGTGTGGCATAATAGCTTTACCTTCGATATTGTTAATCAGCTCTGTAGCAGGTCTTTTGTTTGCGATAGGTATTCGCATTTTCAATCCCAGGACAAAAAATCCATCTGCTATTCCGTTTGGTCCGCCTCTGGCAGTTGCAGGCTGGCTGACACTCTGTTTTCCGGATAATATCCAGCATGCAATGAACCTGATATTCACATAAATGAGCTTTTATCCGGATACAAGGCACTGATTGAGGGATAATAATGGACTACGAGCCTGATACACTCCGGTACTACGGATACAAGCATACATCCTCACTCCGAAATATAAGCCAGATAACACTATGCAAACAGATCATCTGATAATTGGCCTGACAGGGGGCATAGGCTCAGGAAAAACGGCTGCCTCCGATTTTTTTTCCGAGCAGGGGATACCTGTTGTTGATGCCGATATCGTCGCCAGACAGATTGTTGAACCCGGACAACCTGCCTGGCAAGCTATCCGGGAACATTTTACCCCTGACGTTTTACTGGAAGACCAAACGCTGAATCGTGCATGGTTGCGGGAAAAGATATTCCAGGACCCGGAAGAACGTACATGGCTGGAGTCGATCACTCATCCGGCAATCAGAAGTGAGATTATTAAACAACTCAACCAGCCGGCAATCAGCTATACCCTTCTGGTTTCCCCGTTACTGTTTGAGAGCCAACAACATACACTCTGTCATCGCACACTCCTGATTGACGTTCCGGAAAAGCTTCAGATAGAACGCACTAGCCAAAGAGATAACAATAGCCCGGAGCAGGTTGAAGCCATTATTCGAGCACAGATGTCACGTGCTGAGCGCCAGATAAGAGCTCACGATATTATTCTGAATAATGAAAGCCGGGAGAAGTTATACCAGGCCTGCCTCGACAAGCACAGGGACTACCTTACGCTGGCTGAAAATTATAAAATGATTCGGATTACAGACAGAGATTCAGCATCATGAGCCAGAAAACACTGACCGTTAACTGCCCGACATGCCGATGTCAGATTGAATGGAAACCAGAAAACCAGCATCGCCCATTCTGCAGTGAACGCTGCCGACTAATTGACCTTGGAGAGTGGGCCAGTGAAAGCCACAAAATTGCCGGAGAACCAGCATTGGACGAAGCCAGTTCAGATCTGATGGAAAATCTGTACCGCTGATAGCAATTAATAACGTAAACAGGCCGAATAGTCGACCTGTTTACTCAATGATCAGAAGCTATAATTATAGCTGGGGCCAGAAAGCCCTGATACCAGCAACCCCCTGTCCACCAAGCCCTCTGGCACGCCTGATATCAGCTCGTCCCAGACCACCCAGAGCATACGCAGGTACAGACAGTTTCTCTATCATTTCACTGAATTTCTGCCATCCCAGCGCCTCTACTCCTGGATGACTCGCCGTCGGCTCAACCGGACTCAAAGTCACCATATCCGCCTGCAAAGCAGCTGAGATATTTAACTCAGCAATATTATGACAGGCACACGACAGCAACTTATCTGATGGTACAGGTCGCTGTGAATAATAGGATAAGCGCTCACTGGTCAGGTGAATACCGTCTGCTCCCACCTTATCAAGCAGGCCAGGCTCAGCGTTAAGCAATAACCGGGCATTTGCCTCTCTGGTCAGCTTCAGTGCTTTTTCAGCACGAGCAATAAATTCGGCTTCATCCAGCTCATGACAGCGCATCTGCACCAGTGAAATACCGGACTCAAGCGCTTTCTGTAATTTACTCAGCCAGTCATCTTCATTATCGGCATCGCCAGTAACCAGATAGTGGTCCGGCAACCCCAGGGCTTTCAGAATCGGTTTATTGGCCTCGGGAAAACTATACTGTGACAACTCATCAGGTGAGACCCAGCGCACGGCCTGCCCCTCTTTTCCATACGCCTCACCATCAAACTGATCGACACTCCATATATCCAGTAAAACATTTTTCTCAGGATACTGGTGATGAATACGAATCAGTGGTGTTGCAGATACAACCTCGATACCAACTTCTTCATGTAATTCACGAACCAATGCCTGACGAGCAGTTTCATAAGGGGCCAGCTTACCGCCCGGAAATTCCCAGAGCCCCCCCTGATCAACAGTAGCAGGACGACGGGCAATCAGGACATTGCCCTGATCATTTGTCACTACAGCAGCAGCAACATGGAGTGTTTTCGGCATGAAATATATCCCGATAAGCAAAACGGCAAACCTGAAGCAAAATGCTCCGGGTTTGCCGGTTAATCAAAGACAGGTTGTTTAGCTGCGATAATCAGCATTAATGCTGACATAGTCATGAGAGAGATCTGTTGTCCAGACCGTATCCTGCTCACCACCAATTCCCATATTAATACGAATCTGAATATTTTCTCTGGCCATAACAGCAGATCCTGCTTCTTCGGTATAGTCAGCTGCGCGACCACCATCAGCAACAATTTGCACATCATCGAGCCAGATAGAAATTCGATTCACATCAATGTGTGAAACATCGGCACGCCCGACCGCAGCCAGAATTCTCCCCCAGTTAGCATCACTGGCAAACAAAGCCGTTTTGACCAGAGGCGAATGAGCCACAGTGAAGGCTACTTCCAGAGCATCCTTTGCTGTTGCAGCACCTTCTACATTAATCTCAACAAACTTAGTGGCACCCTCACCATCTTTCACAATAGCATGGGCCAGTTCGCGCATCACGTTATCCAGTGCTTGCTGGAAAGTATCAACAGCATCCTGATCAGCCCGATCAATACGTGCGGAACGCTTTGTCGCAATTAGCATACAAGCATCATTCGTAGAAGTATCACTGTCTACAGTAATACGATTAAACGAACGATTCGTGCTGATTGTCAGCATTTCCTGCAACAAGTCTGTATCAATATCAGCATCTGTCGCCACGAACCCAAGCATGGTCGCCATATTAGGCTTGATCATGCCAGATCCTTTAGAAATACCATTGATAGAAACCAGCTGACCATTGACAGTCACCTGAGCCACAGCGCCTTTAGGCCGGGTATCTGTGGTCAGAATTCCTTCAGCGGCATCAGCCCAGTTATCTTCAGCAAGACTCTCAAAAGCAGCAGGCAGGGCCGCTTCAATTTTATCTGTTGGCAGGGGTTCCCCAATCACACCAGTAGAAAAAGGTAATACCTGCTGAGAGGAAACAGATGCGACCTCAGCCAGCGCTGAACAACATTGCAGAGCAGCCTGATAGCCCTGCTCACCAGTTCCGGCATTAGCATTCCCGGTATTCACTAACAGATAGCGCGGCGTACCTTGCTGCAGATGTTCTTTAGCTACCAGCACAGGAGCTGCACAGAAAGCATTTTTTGTAAAAACACCGACAATGGAGGCCTGTTCAGGGCACTCAACAATCACAACATCTTTACGACCGGGCTTTTTAATACCTGCAGAGGCGACACCAAGACGTACGCCGGGTACCGGAAAAAAAACAGGTAATTCAGAAGGGCCTACAGCCATGAAATACTCCTTAAACCACTCAGACTTTTAACTGAGCTTACCGTGACACTGCTTATATTTTTTACCAGAACCGCATGGGCAAGGTTCATTGCGTCCGACTTTTCGACCATCACGAACGAAAGGCTGAACCTGATTTTCATTATTATCTGAATTATCTGATACGTCTTCATCGCCCTGCATGCCTCCTGAATCAGCATGTTGATACTGATACTGCTGCTGAGCCTGAGCTTCACGTCTGCGACGTTCCATCTCTTCAACGTCTTCTTCTTTCTGAACCTGAACATGACTCAGAACCCGAATAACATCGTGCTTGATATTGGACAACATTGACTGGAACAGCTCGAAAGATTCGCGCTTATATTCCTGTTTCGGGTTTTTCTGGGCGTAGCCACGCAGATGGATTCCCTGACGCAGGTGATCCATTGACTGCAAATGTTCTTTCCAACGTGTATCCAGGACCTGAAGAAGAACCTGCTTTTCAAACTGACGGATGGTTTCAATACCTACCTGCTCTTCTTTCTCTCGGTAGATTCTTACCAGCTCATCACTGATTTTTTCTCGCAAGGTTTCTTCATACAGAGACTGATCTTCATCCAGCCACTGCTGCACAGGCAGACGCAACGCAAACTCTGATTCCAGATGTTGTTCCAGTCCAGAGATATCCCACTGTTCAGGCATACTCTGTGGTGGAATACAGGTATCAATTGCCTCACCCAGAACATCAGCTCTGATTGAATCAATCATTTCTTCCAGCGACTCAGAGTTCAGAACTTCATCCCTTTGCTGGTACACCACTGTACGCTGATCATTTGCAACATCATCGTATTCCAGCAGCTGCTTACGGATATCAAAGTTGCGGCCTTCTACCTTGCGCTGCGCTTTCTCAATCGCATTGGTCACCATACGGTGCTCAATAGCCTCACCTTTCTCCATACCCAGAGCCTGCATAAAGCCCCGGATTCGGTCAGAAGCAAACAGACGCATCAGATCATCTTCCATAGACAGGAAGAATCGGGTTGAGCCCGGATCACCCTGACGACCGGAACGGCCTCTCAGCTGATTATCGATGCGGCGAGACTCATGGCGCTCGGAACCAACAACATGCAGGCCTCCTGCAGCCAGTACAGCATCATGGCGTTCCTGCCATTGGGCTTTAATCTCTGCTATACGTTCATCGGAAGGGTTATCTTCCGCATTAACTTCTGCTTCCCAGTTACCGCCCAGCATGATATCAGTACCACGACCTGCCATGTTGGTAGCAATCGTTACTGAACCCGGACGCCCGGCCTGAGCAATAATCTCAGCCTCACTGGCATGTTGCTTAGCATTCAGGACATTATGTCTGATACCCGCTTTTTTCAGCAGACCACTGACATACTCAGAAGCTTCAATGGATGCAGTCCCCACCAGTACAGGTCGTCCCTGTTCGGTTTCATACTTCACATCTTTAATTACAGCTTCAAACTTTTCTTCCATTGTCAGATAGATCAGATCATTAAGGTCTTTCCTCTGAACCTTTTTATTGGTTGGAATAACCACTACATCCAGACCATAAATCTGGCGGAACTCAAAAGCTTCAGTATCGGCGGTACCTGTCATACCGGACAGTTTGTCGTATAAGCGAAAATAGTTCTGGAAGGTTGTTGAGGCCAGTGTCTGACTCTCATTCTGAATCGCTACACCTTCTTTTGCTTCAACAGCCTGATGCAACCCTTCAGACCAGCGTCGTCCGGGCATAGAGCGTCCGGTATGCTCATCCACAATAACAATTTCATCATCCTGAACAAGATAATGAACATCTCTCTGGAACAAATTATGAGCACGTAAACCTGCATTGATATGATGCAGCAGACTCAGGTTGCCCGGCGCATACAGACTTTCCCCTTCAGGCAATAAGCCTTCTTTCTGCAGCAGTTCTTCAACGAACTGGTGGCCGTCCTCCGTCAGGTCAACCGTTCTCTGCTTCTCATCTTTAATAAAGTGACCTGTCGTTGTTGTCTGATCACCTTCTGTGACTTCCTCACCTTTCTCCAGCAGAGGAATCAGGTTATTAACAGTACGATACATCTCTGTATTATCTTCTACTGCACCAGAGATAATCAGAGGCGTCCGCGCTTCATCAATCAGAATAGAGTCAACTTCGTCAACAACGGCAAAATTCAACTCACGCTGCACTCTGTCTTCCAGAGAAAAAGCCATGTTATCGCGAAGATAATCAAAGCCGAATTCGTTATTAGTGCCGTATGTAATATCGCAGGCATAGGCTGCCCGCTTCTGCTCAGGCATCATACCTGGCACAGCCACACCTACGGTCAGCCCGAGGAACTCATACAGAGGGCGCATCCATTCCGCATCACGACGCGCCAGATAATCATTCACAGTAACGACATGCACACCTTTCCCACTCAGAGCGTTCAGATATACAGCCAGAGTCGCAACCAGCGTTTTACCTTCACCAGTGCGCATTTCAGAAATTTTGCCACCGTTCAGCACCATACCGCCGATAAGCTGAACATCAAAGTGGCGCATTCCCATTACCCGGACGCTGGCTTCGCGACAGACAGCAAAAGCTTCTGGCAAAATCTGCTCCAGTGTCTGTCCGTCTTTCAGACGGGACCGGAACTCACCAGACTTCGCCTGTAGCTCATCATCTGATAAGGCTTGCAGTTGCTCTTCCTGAGCATTAATTTTTTTTACAATCTTTCCTAACCGCTTAAGTTCACGGTCATTCTTACTTCCGATAATTTTTTTTAACAGGGATGCAACCATGATATTTCTTCAATAACTGAATGCCTGAAACAGAAAGGCATGAAAATAATAAAATTCTGCCCGCATAGTAACATGGACTCATGCGGGCAGGAATGTGATTCGTCTGACAAGCCTTAGCGACTGGCTCTGTTGATAAACTTTGCGGGGTTCACGGAACGGCCTTTATGTCTGACCTCATAATGCACATGGGGTCCTGTCGACCGGCCACTGCTTCCCATATAGGCCAATACCTGGCCTTTGCTGACAATATCACCGGGTTTCACAGCATTTTCCTTATTGTGGGCATAGCGTGTGGTATAGCCACCACCATGGTCCACTTCCACCATCAGTCCATACCCATACCGGGGGCCAGACCAAGTGATAACCCCTGCGGCTACTGCAATAATTTCAGAGCCGTCTTTACCAGCAAAATCGACCCCTTCATGCCATGCTTTGCGCCCGGTAAAAGGGTCTGTTCTTTTGCCATATTTAGATGACAACCAGCCTTTTTTAATCGGCCTTCCAGCAATAAATACATCATCCTGAATTTTTCGGTTTCCCAGCAGAGATTCAATTACTTCAAGCTGCTGCTGACGATCTTCAATAGTGCGTGCCAGCTCATCAAGAGAAGAGATGAAATCATCTACTTCAACTCTGACGCCCGTTTCTTTTGCTGCCGGGCCACCTACCGGAGGAGTACGGTCAAAATCAAATTCCCCCTGATCAAGATCAGCAATGTGAGTCAGCCTTTTGCCCAGAGCATCTAACCGCACCAGCCTGGCCTGAAGTTCAGCTATTCGGACAGTTAAAGCATCCAGTTGTTCCTGGGAATGCTGCTTCAATTTCAGCACTTCCTCTTTCTGCGTAGTAAGATCTGACATCCACTGACGTGCTGACTCATTGGTCAGCAACTTATCTTCCTGTTTCAGGATGAAATACAAGCCAGCTCCACCAACAACCATTGGCGTTACAATAAAGAGTAAAACTAATAAGGTCAGAGTAAAGCGTGAGATGTTAAAATGTTTAGAGGCGGTATGCCGATTATTAAAAATGACAATATTCATCAAGCTGACCCTAACTTAATTCCGTATTATAAATATTTGTTTTACTTGACCCTAAGCTGGACACAGTATATGCGATCCGCTCGCTCGACAAAACGCCTGAATACGATAATTCACCAGGAAAATAGCATGCCAGCCCGGATATGGCGCAAAAGTGAATTTTTACAAGAACTTAACAATGAGATGCAGGTATTATTACCTGAAAACCTCCGACAACGCTGCTTTATTGCGAATATCTCCCGATCAGAAGTGATCATCCATATCCACACAGCATCGCTACTCACCCGTTTGCGCCAGTTTCAATCTGTTATTATAACTCATATTAACCAGCACTATGAGTGGGCTGAAATCCGGAAAGTATCAATCAGAGTAAGGCCCGCTATATCACAGGCCTCTGCCAGACAAAAAAAAATAAAGCGACGTAAAAGCCCCCTTATAGCAGAGACAATCTCTGAAGGAGCCCGGCATTGCTCTGACGAGGGCCTGAAAAAAGCCCTTATGGCATTAGCCAGACATATCTCTGAAGACTGTAAGGAAACCTGATCACCAGGTTAAAAGCAAAACACAGGCGGCCTCACCAAAAAAAAAGCCCCGATATACGAGGCTTTTATCCGTTAATATCAACTCAGACTGCAGCAGGTTTCATATATGAAATAGGAGAAATATCAGCTTCTTCAAAAGTGATAATCTCATAGCACTCAGGCCTTTGCAGCAACTCTCTGAGCAACATATTATTGAGACCATGACCGGACTTATACCCAACAAACTCACCAATCAGACCATAGCCAAGCAAGTAAAAGTCACCGATAGCATCCAGCACTTTATGGCGGACAAACTCATCCTCATAGCGTAAACCATCTTCATTCAGAATATTGTACTCATCAACGACAATAGCATTATCCATGCTACCACCCAGGGCAAGATTCTTTGAGCGCAAAAACTCAATATCCTGCATAAATCCGAATGTTCTGGCACGACTCACTTCTTTCACAAAAGAAGTGCTTGAAAAATCAATTGTTATATCCTGCTTCTGACGGGAAAACACTGGATGATCAAAATTAATCCCAAAGGAAACCTTAAAGCCATCATATGGTTTGAATGAAGCCATTTTATCGCCATCATCAACGCGCACAGACTCTTTAATGCGGATAAATTGCTTTGCTTTATCCTGCTCACAAATACCTGCAGACTGTATCAGAAATACAAAAGGCCCTGCACTGCCATCCATAATAGGCACTTCCGGAGCGCTGACCTCAACATACAGGTTATCAATCCCCAGACCAGCCAGAGCGGATAACAGATGCTCAACGGTACCGACTTTTGCTTCTCCTTGACCAATCGTTGTTGATAACGTTGTTTCACTGACATTTGTGGCGGTGGCTTTTATCTCAACAGCCGGATCAAGATCCGTTCTTCTGAAAACAATGCCCGTGTCAACAGCGGCAGGACGCAAGGTTAAATACACTTTTTTTCCAGAATGCAGGCCTACGCCTGTCGCACGAATCGTATTCTTTAGTGTCCGCTGTTTAATCATGCCACTTCTTACGCTATAAGGTTTAAATAGTATCTATCGTACCAGATTACTAATGATAACTGCTATCAATAAAAGCTTTTTATGCTTACCGGGCAGATATCAATCCGCCTGCCGTCTCAGGAAAGCAGGAATATCCAGATAATCCATATCTGATTTGCTCTCAGCTTGCTTTTTAATAGCAGCAGGATCCTGAGTCTGAGCCTGAGCTTTACGGTTCATCGCGGGCTGACGTTCAAACTGAGTATAGTCTGTCGGTGCTGAGGCCATCTTCTCTTCAGGTGCCCTTCTGGTTGCAGCCGACTGAGCAGCAGCATTCTGACGCACAGCGGCTTCAGACGAAACAGAACCAGCCTGTCTGGAGACATCGGCCTGAGGCTGTACCTGTGCCGCAGTAGCTTGCTGAGGTGGCTGTTGAACCTGTGGAGCGGATTGCTGTATATCTTCCGGCTTACGAGCACCCAGGTCAGGACCAAGGCCAGCAGCAACAACAGTCACTTTCACCTCATCGCTATTATCCATTTCCGGATCAATAGATGTCCCTATCACTACAGTAGAATGCTCTGATGAAAACTCATCCAGCAGATCACCTACAGCGGTAAATTCACCAATCGAGAAATCCTGTCCAGCCGAAATATTAACCAGGATACCTCTGGCATCGCGCAGATCAATATCTTCCAGTAATGGGCTGCGAATAGCTTTCTCTGTTGCTTCCAGAGCACGATTCTCACCACTGGAGGAGCCATTACCCATCATAGCCATGCCCTTCTCAGACATCACTGTACGTACATCAGCAAAGTCTACATTGATCATACCTGGACGGGTAATCAGGTCTGCAATACCCTGCACAGCACCAAGTAAAACATCATTTGCTGCCCCAAACGCCTGGAGGAGACTGGTATTTTTGCCAAGCGCAGTCAGTAGCTTTTCATTTGGGATCGTGATCAGAGAATCAACATGCTCCGACAGAGCCTTAATACCAGCTTCTGCAATTGCCATTCTTTTACGGCCTTCAAACGGGAAAGGCTTGGTAACAACCGCTACTGTCAGAATGCCTTGCTCACGGGCTATTTCAGCAATTACCGGTGCGCCACCAGTACCTGTGCCACCACCCATTCCCGCAGCAATAAAAACCATATCAGAACCAGCCAGCAATTCAGCAATGCGATCCCGATCTTCCAAAGCAGCCTGACGGCCAACTTCCGGATTCGCACCAGCTCCCAGACCTTTAGTCAGCTCGCTGCCCAATTGAATAATACTTTTCGCCTCAACCTTTTTCAGTGCCTGGGCATCTGTATTAGCCACAATAAAGTCAACGCCCTCGACATTGTGCCGAAGCATGTGGGTAACCGCATTACCGCCACCGCCGCCGACTCCGACAACCTTGATGACAGCGTTGGCATTTGCTGCATTATCTAAAATCTCAAACATTATCCAGTCTCCTCAACGCACTATAAAACGCAGCTTTGTCAGAAGTTACCCTTAAACCAGCCTTTAATTCTATCAACTACACCGGCATCAACGCTATCAATATCGTGAACCGTTGCGGATGTCCCATGCGATTCTGCCTGTTTTTCACCTGAGTAGCTGGCCTGAGATCTGGAAAGATCATTATTATGCAAGCCATATGCAATCAGGCCGACTCCTGTAGAGTAAATCGGGTTTCCCATTACCTCTGATAACCCTTTAATATTAACAGGAGATGCGATTCTTACCTGCATATGAAAGATCTCTTCTGCCAACTGAGTCACACCTTCCATCTTAGATGCCCCTCCAGTCAACACGACACCTGCAGGAATCAGGTCTTCAAACCCACTACGACGAATTTCATCCAGAACCAGTGAAAACAGTTCTTCGTATCTTGGCTCAACAACTTCAGCCAGTCTTTGCCTGGACAGCTCCTGAGGCTCACGATCCCCAATACTGGGGACTTCAAAAACATGATCCTCATCCGCCAGCTGCGTTAAAGCGCAGGCATATTTAATTTTAATCTCTTCCGCACTTTTTGTCGGTGTTCTTAGCGCCATTGCAATATCATTAGTCACCTGATCGCCTGCAATGGGAATCACAGCAGTATGTTTAATCGCACCTTCAGTAAAAATAGCAATATCTGTGGTGCCACCACC
The DNA here is from genome assembly GCF_014164585.1 of Oceanospirillum sediminis. Classification (GTDB taxonomy): domain Bacteria; phylum Pseudomonadota; class Gammaproteobacteria; order Pseudomonadales; family Halomonadaceae; genus Oceanospirillum; species Oceanospirillum sediminis. Next base: position 201,549 of record NZ_JACJFM010000002.1, read on the forward strand.
AATATCTACCATACAAACGCCCAGTTCGCGTTCATCGTCACTCAGAACTGCATGACTTGAAGCCAGCTGCTCAAGGATGATGCCGTCAACATCCAGATTACAGCGCTGCACACACTTCTCAATATTATGTATAGCATTAACGGCCGCTGTCACCAGATGCACTTTGGCTTCAAGTCTTACACCCGACATACCAAGAGGCTCTTTAATTCCTTCATGATCATCAATGGCATATTCCTGAGCCAGTAGATGAATAATCTCCTGATCTGCCGTAATGGTGACAGCCTGAGCCGTTTCAATAACACGATCAATATCGGCCTGAGTCACTTCGCGGTTTGTGGTACCTACCACGCCATGAGAGTTCTGACTTCTGATATGACTGCCAGCAATACCGACAAAAACAGAGTGAATATCATACCCGGCCATCAGTTCAGCTTCTTCGATAGCTCGCTGAATAGACTGAACGGTAGACTCAATATTAATCACCACTCCTTTTTTCATACCAAAAGAAGGATGAGTTCCTATGCCAACAATCTCAATATCGCCATCCGGTCGCTGGTGTCCAACAATAGCAACAACTTTGGATGTTCCGATATCAAGCCCGACAATTGTTTTGTTGTCCGTCATATCTGCCGCCATAAGCCGGGCATACTCCTGAATACTGAAACTCAAAAACCAAGAAAAAACAGATCATCTGCAAGATTATAAAGACTATTGCTGCCATTCAACAGCAAAACCATTAGGGTACCTCATATCCACCAGACGTATTTCACTCCAGCGCTCAGGCAGCTTTTCGTAAACTGATTTCAGACGCCTCAGATTCGCTTCCAGATGATCTTTACCCAGCAGAATCCAGGGACCATCAGCAATATGAAGTGACCAGGCACCATATCCAGCCAGAGACAGCACATCTGGTTTTAATCCGTACGCTTCCAGCTCCTGCCTGACCGTCTGATAAACCTGCCAGACCTTCTCTTCACTTCCCGGAGGCCCTGCAAGATGCGGTAAAGATTCAAACGCTTTCTGATCCTTTGGAAAAAAAGGAACTAGATTAGAATCCAGCAAACCATTTTGCAACCAGTTTGCTACGGCTTGCTTTTCTTTCAGCCTTAACTCTATCTGTTCTGGCCAGACGCGTTTGATGTCAGCACTGTCCACCCAGGGCAGAGCTTCAACCCCACTCTTCACTTCGGATAACTCTGAAGCCAGGAACCCAGGCAGCAGACTTCTCGCCAGAACATACTGCAACTGGTCCGGACGGGTATGTTCAAGCTTTCCTAACACCCGAACTTCACTGACAGGCCAGTAAAGCAGCGGCTGAATAAACTTATATCCTGCCGCAATGATAATAAATACCAAAGTAAGGATCAGTGGATTTAACCAGTCAAGACGTAACTGATAACGACTCACCAATGAACTCCTTTACCACTCACACAGCATGATAACGTTTCTGCGCAGCCCTGATAATTTCAAGAACCAGCTCAGCAAAGCTATAACCTGCAGCCTTTCCAGCCATAGGTACCAGACTATGATCAGTCATACCAGGCAGAGTGTTGACTTCCAGCAACTGAGGCCTGTTGTCACCATCAACCATCAGATCAACACGCCCCCAATCCCGACATCCCACTGCATTGAAAGCTTCAATAGCCAGGGACTGAATATGGGATTCTTCTGCCTCTGTTAAACCACAAGGCAGCAGATATCGGGTATCATCCACCAGATATTTCGCCTCATAATCATAAAACTGGTGATGAGTCTCCAGACCAATAACAGGCAGCGCCCGACCGTCAAGAATCGTTACGGTATACTCCTTTCCGGTAATCCATTGCTCTGCAATAACCTGACTATCCAGCTCTTCAGCTTTGAGAACAGCCACTTTAAGCTCATCCAGCTGCTCAACTTTGGACAGACCGATACTGGAGCCTTCATGAACAGGCTTAACCATGAGGGGACCACCAAGAGTCTGCCAGATCTGTTCGGGATCACTGTCATGATCAATCACAGCATATGCAGGTGTTGGCAAACCCAGTGTTTGCCAGATCTGTTTGGTCCGTACTTTGTCCATAGCCAGAGCAGAACCCAGCACACCACTGCCTGTGTAGGGAATGTCCAGGCTATCAAGCAATCCCTGAATAGTGCCATCTTCGCCACCCCGACCATGCAGCGCCAGAAATGCGATATCAAATTCATTTTTTCGGAACTGATCCAGCCAGCCTTCACAAACATCAACAGGCAACACATCAATATCAATACTGCGCAAAGCATCAATGACTGCCTGCCCGCTCTTCAGAGAAACAGCTCTCTCAGCTGACATGCCACCATACAGAACGGCCACCCGCATATCACTTATCCTCATTGATTACTGTTTTAAGGTCAGAAGCCGATAGCTTCTGCGCCAGCCCACCAATATCTCCTGCACCCTGCATCAACAGGATATCTCCATCATTCAGCACCGAAGACAGGACTTTGCTCAGTTCTTTTTTATCAGGAATAAATACAGGCTCAACCTGCCCTCTCTCCCGGATACTACGACTCAGTGCACGACCATCGGCACCAGGAATGACCTGCTCACCAGCCGCATAGACCTCCATCAGCAAGAGTTTATCCACACCGGACAAAACCTGAACGAAATCTTCATACAGATCACGGGTTCTGCTGAAACGATGAGGCTGATATACCATAACCAGCCTGCGTTCGGGCCAGCCACTGCGTACAGCATTAATCGTTGCTTCCACTTCTCTGGGGTGATGGCCATAATCATCCACCAGCATGGCAGAGCCATTATCGTGCTCCAGCTGACCTAACACCTGGAAGCGACGGCCAACACCTTCAAAACGTGCCAGCCCCTGACAAATAGCCTGATCATTGACACTTTCATCTGTAGCGACAGCAATAACAGCCAGAGCATTCAGTGCATTATGTTTACCGGGCATATTCAGTGTCACTGGCAGATCAGGTAAACCTCCTGGCCTGCAGGCTGTGAAACTGATCTGCTGCCCTTGCTGAGAAAAAGACTCAATCCTGTAATCAGCATCATCACTGAAACCGTAAGTAATAACTGGCCGGCTTATTTCCGGAAGAATATCTCTGACAACAGGATCATCAATACAGACAACAGCCAGACCATAGAAAGGTAAGTTGTGCAAAAAGTCGATAAATGTCTGTTTCAGTTTGCTGAAATCACCACCATAGGTCGACATGTGATCAGCATCAATATTGGTCACGATAGAGACCATTGGCTGCAGATGCAGGAATGACGCATCACTTTCATCTGCTTCTGCAACCAGGTAACGACTTTCACCCAGCCTGGCATTGCTGCCTGCGCTATTAAGACGTCCGCCAATAACAAAAGTAGGGTCAAGCTGAGCTTCTGCCAGTACAGTTGCCATCAGACTGGTGGTGGTGGTTTTACCATGAGTACCCGCAACAGCAATACCGTGCCGGAAACGCATCAGCTCTGCCAGCATTTCAGCGCGACGCACAATTGGCACCCGATTGGCCATAGCATAGGCTACTTCGGGATTATCCGGGTTAATCGCTGTTGATACGACAACAACATCTGCTCCGGATACATTAGATTCCGAATGACCGATAAAAACCTGAGCCCCCAGCCCTATCAGACGTTTCACGCTGGCAGATTCATTCAGATCTGAGCCAGATATCGCATACCCCTGATTCAACAGCACCTCTGCGATGCCACACATACCTACGCCACCAATACCAACAAAATGAATACGCTGGATCCGGCGCATTCCGGGAACACGATAACCGTTTTTTTCTTCAGTCAAAACATATCTCCAGACACTCATCAACAACCTGACTGGTCGCTCTGGGCTGAGCGGCTTTACGTGCATTCAGGCCCATTTGCTTCAATTGTTTTTTATCTGCGGACAAATCAGTCAGCACTTTTGCCAGCGTAGACGCATTCATTTCTTTCTGAGGCATCAGCACAGCAGCCTTTTCGTGGACCAGAAAACGGGCGTTCGCTGTCTGATGATCATCAACAGCAATCGGCAGAGGCACCAGAACAGAAGCCCGGCCAGCTGCGGCCAGTTCAGAAACAGTCAAGGCTCCGGCACGACACAATACCAGATCAGCCCAGCTGTATGCCTGATGCATATCATCAATAAATTCCGTCACATCAGAGTCAATATTAACAGCCTGGTAAGCCTGACATGTCCGGTCTTTTTTACCTTTCCCGGACTGATGACGCACCACTGGACGCTGGTGTTCTGGGATAGAGCTTAACGCTTCAGGTAAGCAATCATTGATCGCCTGAGCACCCAGGCTTCCACCAACCACCAGCAAGTGATAGCGCTCATTTTCAGTACAGACTGGCGCTATATCAAACAGCTCATTTCGAACCGGATTACCACTCACGACGGCTTTATCTTCTGCAAAAGCGCCGGGAAAAGCAGCAAAGGTTTTACGGGCAAAACGGTTTAACCAGCGATTTGTCATACCGGCGACAGCATTCTGCTCATGAATAAACAAAGGCACCCTCATTATCCAGGCAGCAAGCCCTCCCGGACCACTGGCAAAACCTCCCAGCCCGATAACCAGGTCAGGTTTATAGCGCCTTAATACCGATATCGCCTGCCAGACAGACCTGATAATTAACCAGGGAGCTGATAACTTTCTCCGTATACCTTTGCCTCTCAGACCAGCTACCTGAACATGATTTAATGGAATATCAGCCGCTGGAACCAGCCGGTTTTCAATACCGTTCGGACTGCCAAGCCACTCAACTGTCAGCCCTCGTTTGCGGAACTCAGATGCCAGTGAAAGAGCCGGAATAACATGTCCACCCGTTCCTCCGGCCATGATGAGCACTCGTTTCCCCTGATAGGGGTTAGTATCTTTTTCTGGCATACTCCGCTCGTTTCTCTTCCTTCAGGCGTTCACGTTCTTTCAGTGTCAGTCGGGTTTCCTGATCAACCCTGAGGGTAATGGCGACCATAACACAACTGACCAGAAGACTACTGCCGCCATAACTCATAAAAGGCAAGGTAAGCCCCTTTGTTGGCAACAGACCAGTATTCACACCAATATTAATAAAAACCTGTGCGGAAATAACCAGAGCCAGACCAAAACAGGTATAACAGTGGAACAGTAAGCCTGTCTCACCGGCCTTTCGCGCAATATGAACCATGCGAAAAACCAGCAAACCATAAATAAACAGTGTCGCCAGTGCTCCAATTAACCCCAGCTCTTCAGCCAGAATAGCAAATACAAAATCAGTATGCGCTTCCGGCAGATAAAACAACTTCTGGACACTATTGCCCAGCCCAAGTCCATCCCAGCCGCCCCGACCAAAAGCGATCAGAGCCTGCGTCAGCTGATACCCTGAATCAAACTGGGCAGACCAGGGATCAAAATACGTTGTCAGTCGTTTCATTCGATAAGGCTGCATCATAGCAATCATTCCAGCCATAGAAACGGTAGCCACCAGAAGCAGAATGAAACGCATCATGCCAACACCGGATAAAAACAACATACCCAGCATACTACCCAGAATCACAACAGTAGCACCATAATCCGGTTCCATAATCAGCAATAGCCCCATAAAGACCATTACTGCCAGCGGCTTAATAAAACCAGACCACCTATTTCTGACCTCATCCAGTCGTCGCACCAGATACCCAGCCAGATAAACCATCATAAACAGCTTGGCTAGTTCCGAGGGCTGCAAATTAACAATACCCAGAGAGATCCAGCGGGAACTACCATTAATCTCACGCCCGATTCCCGGCACCAGCACCGCCAGCAATAATAAAAAAGCCATCAGTAGCAGGACAAAACTGTTGTCATACCACCAGCGCATGGGAATCAAGACAATAAATAGCCCCAGTCCCAGCCCCATCAACACATAAATACCGTGGCGAATGCTGAAAAAGAAAGGATTACCGTACCGGCTGCCAGCGACTTCCATCGATGCAGAGGTCACCATCAACCAGCCCAGAAACAACAAGAACAGAGCCGAAAAAAGCAACCAGCCATCCACTCGGCGTGTCATTTCCCTGTTTACATATGGCAGGTGTAAAAATGTAGCCAGCGCACTGATCTTACCGGTATCCTGTTCTGCAGGAGCGACCTCAGCCCCCATCTTAAATTTTGCTAATTTCTCAGCAATCAAGGCTCAGCTCCTTTACTGCAGATACAAAAGCATCCCCACGAGCAGCATACCCCGAAAACATATCAAAACTGGCGCAGGCTGGTGATAACAGTACCAGATCTTCAGGCTCAGCCACCGCACGGGCCTTAATGACAGCATCCTGCATATCGGCGGCATAACTGAAGGCAATTCCATCTGGTAATATGGCTTCAATCTGAGGCCCATCTCTTCCCAGTAGAACCACTTCCCGGCAATACGACTGCACAGGCTCTGCAAGGTCTCCAAAATCAGCACCTTTGCCATCACCTCCGGCAATCAGTATCAACTTACCAGCACATCCGGGACCTAAGCCATTCAACGCAGCAACGGTTGCCCCAACATTCGTACCTTTCGAGTCATTAATATAATTAACACCATCAATACTGCCTGCCAGTTGACAACGATGGGCCAACCCCTGAAAAGATCTGAGTGCCTCCAGCATGGCAGAAAATGAAAAACCGGCACACTGACCGATCGCCAGAGCTGCCAGAGCATTTTCCTGGCCATGCCTGCCGGTCAGAGTAATGTCATCAACAGCAATCAGACGCTCATGCCCCAGAGCCAGATATTCTTTTCCTTCATGACAGACCACACCAAACTCACCAGACTCAGGCTGGTCGGTACCAAACCCAACCATCCCTGTTTTATAACCATGAACAGGCAGAGTAGCCTCATCAGAGCGGTTGACTACTGCGTATTCACATCCGGCATAGACCCTCTGTTTGGCAAGCGTGTACTCCAGAACATCAGGGTAACGATCCATATGATCCGGGCTTATATTAAGAATACAGGCCACCTGAGCTTTCAGAGAGTGCGTTGTCTCCAGCTGAAAAGAAGACAGCTCCAGTACATACAGATCTTTTGGTGAGTCTTTAAGCAACTCAAGGGCAGGAACACCAATATTCCCCCCCATACCGACATTAATCCCTGACCTCTCTGCCATTTGAGCTACCAGAGAAGTCACCGTACTTTTCGCATTAGACCCTGTTATCGCAATAATCGGGACAGATACCGCCCGGGCAAACAGTTCAATATCACCAACGATGGAAACACCTTGCTCCGCAGCCAGGCAAATTGCAGGCTCACTGATCGCGACCCCGGGACTGACCACCAATTCCTGAGCCTCACACAACTGCCCTGCATCCAGCGGTCCCAGCCAGATTTCAGTATCAGGAAACGCCTGTTCAAACTGCTCAAGTCCCGGAGGCCTGAAACGGGTATCAGCTACAGCAAACGCCACACCCTGATCTGCCAGATAACGAGCACAGGATAAACCTGTTTGTCCAAGTCCTATAATTACAGAATGCGGCAAAATCCAGCCCCCTTTCAGCGTTCTGCACAGAGTCATAAACACCAGAACAAAAGTTTCTCTGCCAAACGCAGTCTTATACTCCAGCCCGGAACAGGCAACTATCGAAGTGCTTCGTCCGGACATACCAATCTGAATAACCTCAGCGCAACTTCAACGTTGAGAGGCCAATAAGCACCAGTACAACGGTAATAATCCAGAAACGTACAATCACTCTTGGCTCGGGCCATCCCTTCAACTCAAAGTGGTGATGAATAGGAGCCATACGGAAAATACGACGCCCGGTCAGCTTAAAAGAACTGACCTGAAGAATAACGGAAAGGGTTTCCATCACAAAAACCCCACCCATAATAAACAACACAATTTCCTGGCGAACAATAACAGCTACAACCCCTAAAGCAGCCCCCAGTGCCAGAGAGCCAACATCTCCCATAAAAACCTGAGCCGGATAGGTGTTAAACCAGAGAAAACCCAGCCCTGCGCCTGCAATAGTGGCGCAGAAGACCACTAGTTCGCCGGCACCAGCGATGTAAGGGATATTCAGATAGTCAGCAAACTGCAGGTTACCGGAGGCATAAGCAAATACCCCTAATGCAGACCCAACCAGCACCGTAGGTAAAATAGCCAGACCATCCAGACCATCTGTCAGATTCACCGCATTACTGGTACCCACGATAACGAAATAGGTCAGGACAACAAATAATAGCCCCATCTCCCAGGTAAAATCCTTGATAAAAGGAATAATCAATGAGGTCTCAGCCAGACTCGGAGCAGAAAAATAGAGAAAAATTGCAGCACCGCCCCCCGTAACAGATTGCCAGAAATACTTCCATTTCGCGGGTAAGCCACGGGAATTTTTCTCAACCACTTTACGGTAGTCATCCACCCAGCCAATTGCGGCAAACAGCAGAGTAACCAGCAATACGACCCAGACATAACGATTACTCAGGTCGGCCCAGAGCAGCGTACTAATGGCTATTGCACTGATAATCAGGGCTCCCCCCATTGTTGGAGTACCACTTTTACTCAGATGACTCTGAGGCCCATCATCTCTGACAGCTTGCCCGATCTGAGCATCGACCAGCTTACGAATCATCACAGGCCCGAGTAACAAAGAGAATACCAGAGCAGTTAACACTCCCAGAATAGCTCTTAATGTTAGATAACTGAATACACTGAAAGGACTATAAAACTGGGCAAGCCAGTCAGTCAGAATAAGAAGCATGGGTCAAAACAGTTCCTGAATTATCATTTTTATTGCGTCACATAAAGCGACATTCAGATCTCAGATTTATCCATCAGCGCATCTGAGACCTTGTCCATAGCAGCACTTCTCGAGCCTTTGATCAGCAACACCGAATCAGCTGTAACCGCTTGTTTCAGTTCAGCAATCAGATTCACCTGATCATCAAAGTGCCGGCTATCCTCTCCAAACCCTCTGGCAGCATTCTGGCTGAGAGTGCCCTGAGTCCATAATTCATCAACACCTGCACTACGAGCATATATCCCCATCTCAAAGTGCAGACGTTCAGCCTCATCACCCAGCTCCCCCACATCTCCTAGAACCAGAATACGCTTACCGGGGAAATCCATCAGAGTATCAACTGCGGCCTGAACAGCGCCGGGGTTGGCATTGTAACTGTCATTCAGCAAAGTCGCACCTGCTAGCCCCGATAAAGTCTGTAAACGGCCCTTTATGCCGGAGAATTGCTCCAGCCCTTTTACAATCTGGCCGGAAGGGATTCCCAGACTGTAAGCACCAGCGGCGGCGGCCAGCGCATTGGATACATTATGCCTGGCAGGTACATTCAGCTGCACAGGAAACTCACCGTCCGGCATACACAATACAAAGTAATATCCTGTCGTTGTTGCCTGAATTGAATGGCCGCCTACTTGTCTCTCAACCCTTTTTTCTCTTGTATCACATGAGGGCGACGTCTTAACCGAATACACCAGAGTTCGTCGACCTTCAGCTTTATTCAGCCAGTAGGGAGCATAGGCATCATCACCATTGATAATCGCTACACCATGATCCGGCAAAGCGGACAAAAGTTCACTTTTTGCCAGCGCAATATTATCCATTGAACCGAACTCCCCCAGATGGGCTCCGGTCACATTCAGTACAATCCCTGCCTGAGGACGTGCAAGATCGGCGGTATATGCGATCTCCCCCAGATGGTTTGCACCCAGCTCTATCACAGCATAATCATGCTCCTGCTGTAACCGGAGCAGCGTCAGAGGAACACCGATATCATTATTGAAATTACCACTGGTAATCAGGGGACACCCCGACAATGACAGGATAGCCCCCAGCATCTCTTTAACCGTTGTTTTACCACTATTGCCCGTCACACTGATCACAGGGCCGGTGAACAGCTGACGATTAAAAGAAGCAATCTGTGCCAGAGCAAGATGGGTATCTGCCACCAGCCATTGAGCAACAGGCAACGGCTGAGGTTCACTGACGACCAGAGCAACGGCACCCTGGCTGACAACAGATGAACAGAATTGATGGCCATCAAAGCGCTCACCTTTCAGCGCAACAAAGAGATCCCCATGAGAGACTTTGCGAGAATCAATCACCAGTTGACTGAATTCTGCATCTCCATTAATCAACTGGCCACCAAAGGTTTTCTGCAACTCAGAAAGAGATAAGGCTCGCATCATAGTGGCTTTGACTCCGGAAAAAGGTTATACAGATCAGGCTTCCAGTAACTGACGGGCAATAGCAACATCATCGAAATCATGGCGGACCCCTTTGATTTCCTGGTACGTTTCATGACCTTTCCCTGCCAAAAGAATCACATCATCAGGTCCGGCCATAGCCAGTGTTTCTTTGATCGCCAGATAACGGTCACTCTGAACCAGTGCAGCAGGCAAAGACAGGCCTTGCCTGATATCATCAATGATCGACAGTGGTGATTCAGATCTGGGGTTATCACTGGTCACCACCACATGATCAGCCAGCCTTTCAGCAACTTCAGCCATTTGCGGGCGTTTACCCGCATCTCTGTCTCCACCGCACCCGAAGATACACCATAAATTACCCGACAGGTGTCCACGTACAGCACATAGTGCATTCTCAAGCGCATCAGGCGTATGAGCATAATCCACCACAACAGCCGGACGGCCTGTTGTCAGAGAAACATTCTGCATTCGGCCCGGCACAGGTTTAAGCTGGCGACACCCTTCAGCGAGGACGGACATAGAAACTCCCAACCCTGCCAGGCAGGTTACCGCAGCCAGCACATTAGCAATATTAAACATGCCAAACAGAGGCAGAATCAGCTGAAATGCTCCCCAGCGCCCATTAAGATGCAACTCAAAACCATCCCGAAGCACACCAATATCAGAACAAAACAGATCAGCAGATGGATCAGAGAGACTGTAAGTCAACAGCGCCTTTGCCTGATGCTGGCGTTGTAACAGCTCTGAGAAAGGGTCATCCAGATTGACAACAGCAATGGCCAGATCTTTTTTCTGAAACAAACGAGCTTTGGCCTGACCATAAGCCTGCATTGTTCCATGGTAGTCCAGATGATCGCGACTAAGATTGGTAAAGACTGCAGCTTTAAAAGGCGCTCCGGCAATTCGCTGCTGATCCAGAGCATGAGAAGATACCTCAATCGCCTGCCAGTGATACCCCTGATGAAACAGGTCAGCCAGCAGCTGATGCAACTGAATGATATCCGGTGTTGTATACGTTGCAGTACGCATATTATGCAAAGGTCCTGCCCCTACCGTACCAATGACAGCAGCTGACTGACCAGCATACTCCAGTAACTGGGCAATATAATGAGATACAGACGTTTTCCCGTTGGTCCCTGTCACACCAATCAGATGAAAGACCTCGGAGGAAATACCACCTGCCTGGAATAGCCAGGTCCCAAGCTCTTCCCGGAAATTACTTCGGTAAACAACCGGTACCCCGTTCTGCAAAACTACATGATTCTGATCAGACTCGGCCAGCACCAATGCGGCTCCCTGAGTAATAGCGGCATCAATAAACTGACAACCGTCCAGGGTATGGCCTTTCAGAGCAATAAAAATATCGCCAGTATTAACCGTTCTCGAATCCAGTTTTAGCGGACCAGGCTGACCAGGAAAGGAATAATCCGGAAAAAGATCTGATAAAACCTGACAAATATGATGTGCAACAGTCGTACTCACAGACTGTAACTCCTTATTTTTCCTTTACAGAAGAGGCCGCTGCTTCGATATTATCAGGTCTGATATTAAGATAACGTAACGCATTACCCATGATCCGACCAAAGATAGGGGCCGCTACTTCACCACCATAATATTCCTGTCCGGAAGGGCTATCGACCCAGATCACCATCACAATACGGGGATCCGAAACCGGAGCAATGCCAGCGAAGACGGCCATATATTCGTTATCATACCCTCCGGCAGCACTGACCTTATGCACAGTACCGGTTTTACCTGCAATACGATATCCGGGCACAGCAGCCCGGGTGCCTGTACCGCCCCTCTGCGTAACCGTCTCCATCATTTCTATGACTGCCCGAGAGGTATCCGGAGACATGACCTGCTCATCAGGTATAGTATCCATACCCTTCACCAGGGAAATATGTTTTTTCAGTCCACGATTAGCCAGAACCTGGTAAGCCTGTGCTAACTGCAAAGAAGTCACCGCCAGACCATAACCATAAGCCATAGTAGCAATACGTGCCTTTTCTCTGGCCTTTGGAATCAGCAGAGTACCAACACCTTCTCCTGGAAACCCTGTTCCTGTTGTCTGCCCTAAGCCCAGCTGCTGAAAAAAGTTAGCAACGGTATCTTCTGCCATAGACAAAGCAATACGAGCAACCCCGACATTACTGGACTTGGTAATAATCCGGGTCATACTCAGCGTACCGTAATTACGAAAATCACGAATGCTGCTTCCTCCCAGCCTCATATATCCCGGTGAGGTATCAACAGAATCTGTCGCTTTGTACTGACCACTGTTAATGGCTGCAGCAATCGTCAGGGGTTTAACGGTTGAGCCTGGCTCAAACAGGTCAATCATAGCCCGATTTCTCAACGCAGCCACATCCAGCCCTGAACGATCATTGGGGTTAAACGAAGGTTGATTCACCATCGCCAGAACCTCACCGCTTCGGGCATCCAGCATCACAACGGCACCGGATTTCGCCTTATGCTGATCCACTGCGGCCTTCAGCTCACGGTAAGCCATAAATTGCAGTTTGAGATCAATAGTCAGATCCAGAGTCTGGCCGGGCTGAGGTGTTTTAATGACCTGAAGATCCCGGAACACATGCCCACGACGATCTTTCAGAATTTTCTTCTGCCCTGGCTCACCCGCCAGGGCTTCATCAAAGGTCAGTTCCAGGCCTTCCTGGCCTTTATCATCAATATTGGTAAAACCAATCAGATGGGCAGCCATCTCATGGGCAGGATAGTAACGCTTGTATTCATATTGTGCGTACACCCCCCGAATACGAAGGTCCAGTATCTCTCGTGCTTCATGGGGAATCATATGACGCTTCAGATAAATAAACCCTTTACTCTCGGCCCGCTTCATCTTGTCTTTCAGGAAAGACAGAGAAAGATCCAGACGCCGGGCCAGCTCTTTAAGCTCCATATCATCGGCTTTAAAGTGCCGGGGATTTGCCCAGATTGTCGTAACGGGAGTGCTGACCGCCAGGGGTTCGCCATTTCTGTCCCGGATCATACCGCGATAACCAGGAATAGAATCGATCCGGACACTACGTGCATCACCCTGTTCCTGGAGAAATGTACGATCTGCAATGTGTAACTGAATCATACGCCCGGACAGAATAAGAGCAGCCAGCCCCAGAACAGCCAGAGCAATAGGGTAGCGATAACCGATAATCGCCAGAATCGTTTTTTCTTTCACTTCAGCACCTGAATCTGTTTAGGAGAAGCCACTTTCATCTGTAAGGACTCACGTGCCAGCTTTTCAATACGATCCGGGGAAGACAGAGTGCTGCGCTCCAGCATCAGCTGGCCCCACTCTTCTTCAAAATAGCGCTGTTGCTGCTCCAGCTCTCTCAGCTCAGCATACGCCAGTCGACTCTCATATGCAGCGTAAACCACCAATAATGAAGAAAAAAGAACCACAAGGGAGAATGCCATAAACAACCAGGCGGAATAAGGAATACGTTCAGGCATTAAGGCTAAAAACTCAGCCTTCATTCTCTGCACAGGTCCGGGCTGATCCGCATGACGTGGGGTTGCGCCTTTATGCTGTCCTTCTGGCTTCATAACACTCTCTTTAGCAAAATCAGACCAGGCTGACTTTAAACTTTCTCAGCAATACGCATAACAGCGCTACGAGACCGGGGATTATGACGAACTTCATCAGCCGACGGCTTAATTGCCTTCCCTGACAGCTTTAATCGTATATTCAGTTGTTCCTGAGTAAAAGGCACACCCGGCGGCAGATGAGTATCCCCTTTGGCCATATCCCGCATAAAACGCTTTACAATACGATCTTCCAGCGAATGGAAGCTGATTACGACCAGCTTGCCTCCGGGCTTAAGTAAGTCCAGAGATTTTTCCAGACAGATCTCCAGGTCTTCCAGCTCTTTATTAATATGGATACGGATACCCTGGAATGCACGGGTTGCCGGATGTTTGCCTTTCTCCCATGCAGGATTAGCATCCTTAATGATCTGCGCCAGCCTTGCCGTCCTGGTGATCGGAGTTTCCTGGCGCTCTGCAATAATAGCTCTGGCCATACGCCGGGCAAACCGTTCCTCACCATAATCCTTCAGAACACGGATAATTTCAGACTCTGATGCCCGATTAACCCACTCTGCAGCAGATTCACCTGCATCAGGGTTCATTCGCATATCCAGAGGCCCATCATTCATGAAGCTGAAACCACGCTCAGGATCATCTAACTGAGGTGAAGATACGCCGAGGTCCAGCAGAATACCATCCAGCTGCCCTGCGATACCGGCCGAAGTTGCATAATGTTCAATTTCAGCAAAGGACCCCGGAAAAATACTGAATCTCTGATCAGACGATTTCAGATCTCTGGCTACAGCCAGCGCTTCCGGATCTTTATCAATTCCGAACAAGCGACCATCATCCGCCAGCTGGCCCAGAATCAGACGAGAATGTCCCCCTCGACCAAAAGTTCCATCAATATAATTTCCGGATGGATTATGAACTAAAGCCGCTACGGCTTCATCCAACAAAACGGTCAGGTGCTGAAAGGCTTGCGTCATGGTGTATTCTGGTCAGTTGATGTGAATTGAGCGGAATGAAGCCCCTGAAAACAGGGGCCACGGAATGGTGGGAGCTGGCCGATAAGCCGGGTTCTGTCTTGAACAGTCATTCATCTGGGATTTACGTCGCCATAAACCTCAAGCAACCTACCCGAATCCAGTGCGGGCCGCACATTTGGATTCCTATTTGGTCTTGCTCCGGGTGGGGTTTACCATGCCACAAACTGTTACCAGTTGCGCGGTGCGCTCTTACCGCACCCTTTCACCCTTACCTGTGCCTCTGCGAGGCCATCGGCGGTTTACTCTCTGCTGCACTTTCCGTAGGCTCACGCCCCCCAGGTGTTACCTGGCACCCTGCCCTTCGGAGCCCGGACTTTCCTCCCCTGCATAAAATGCAGCAGCGACTGTCTGGCCAACTCCAGACCGCGTAGCATATAAGCTAACACTCCTGCATACAACCTGTTTTTTTATTCACCAGCAAACTACAGGAAAATCAGACAGATGGTTACGACTTACCACTACCAGTCCACCACCAGCCTCAGCGATCCATCAGACTCAGTTTTTTTGCATTGACAGCGCTTGCTGATAAAGCGAATTTTTTTTCTGTCCGGTAATTTTTGCTGTCAGAGCAGCCGCTTGCTTAACAGGCAACTCTTCCAGTAACACCTCAAGCACTCGCCCGGCAGCAACCGAACCCTCATCATCATCCGACGACTCGTCTGCCCCGGCTACCACCAGCACAAACTCGCCCTTTCTCTGATTACTATCAGCTTCAACCTGCTCAATCACCTCAGCCAGAGAACCACTGAGAAAGGTTTCGAAGGTTTTAGTCAACTCCCGGGCCAGGGTCAGTTCCCGACCTTCACCAAACACCTCTGCAATATCTTTCAGGCTCTCCAGTACTCTGTGAGGTGACTCATAAAACACCATTGTTCTCGTTTCTTCCGCCAGTTTTTGCAGCTGCTTTTTGCGCCCACTGCTTTTTGCAGGTAAAAAGCCTTCAAAACAGAAGCGGTCTGTCGGTATCCCTGCAGCCGATAAAGCCGTTACCAGAGCACAGGCTCCCGGTACAGGTATGACACTGAACCCCGCCTGCCTGACTGCACGGACAACCACAAAGCCCGGATCAGAGATCAGAGGGGTTCCCGCATCAGATACAAGGGCAATTGAACGCCCCTGACTCAATTCATCCAGCACCCTGGAGACTCTCTGCTCTTCGTTATGATCATGCACCGAAAATAACGGCTTATTGATAGTAAAATGCATCAGCAACTGACGTGTATGGCGAGTATCCTCTGCCGCAATCAGATCGACAGAGCGTAAAACACTGATTGCTCGCTCAGAAATATCAGCAAGATTACCAATCGGAGTGGCAACCACGTACAATACGGATTCGGACATCCTTTAAACCTGTGTTATTCAGTGTGATTAGTGGACAAAAAAGAGTCAGATTATGCCTGCATCGTTACTGCGGTTTACTGATCTGTCTGTAAAAACCAGACAGAGATACAAGTTGCTCCTCAGCTGTTCAGCAGCCTTGCTCCTGACAGCCTGCGGGTCGACAGCAACAAAGAACGGAACTCCATCGGCACAGCAAGAAACCGGCATTCACTCAGAACAGAGCAGACTATCAGCAGATGATCTTCTTTCTCTTGCTCAGCAGAGCAGTTTTGACCAGGCTCAGATTTATCGCCTGAAAGCCGCTGAGATTCTAGCACAGGAAGGCCGTTCTGAAGCAGCGCTTAATATCCTGAGCCTGATTCAGACTCAGCGCCTGCCATTCAAACAGCAGAAACTGTATGTCATGCTGACCGCCAGACTCAGCCTTGAACAGGGCGACGGCTGGCAAGCCATGCAGGCTCTTAATAACGCCGGCAGCAACATTTACGAGCGCCTTAATGGTAAAGATCAGCAGATCCTGACTCTGTACCGTGCCAGAGCCTATGCTCTGATGGGGTACCACGAAAGTAGTGCCCGAGAATACATGACCCTGGCCAGAATTCAGACAGGCCAGTCTCAGAGCGAAGCCTATGCCGGGTTATGGAACAGCCTGCTGAACATGAGCCAGGAAGATATACGACTGCTGCTGGCAGAAGAAACTGATGAAGAGATGCAGGGCTGGCTGGATCTGGCACGAGTCAGAAAAGAAGCATCTGCCAATCTGGACCAGTTCACTACCGAACTGAACAGATGGCTGGAATACTGGCCAACCCACCCGGCTGTCGAATTCATGCCCAGGGACATTTCATTCCTGGATGAGATCAGCCGAAACCCGATCACGCATATTGCCGTTTTTCTGCCTCAGTCAGGTAAACTGGCCAGAGCAGGTAATGCTATCCGCGATGGCATCATCGCCTCTGCCATACACAACAAAACTCTGGGATCGCAACCTCCGGAACTCAGCTTCTTTGACAGCAATAAACTTTCTGTCAATCAACTGTATTCAGCTGCTTCTGAAGCTGGTGCCCAAGTCGCAATAGGCCCTCTGGCCAAAGACAAGGTCACTGCTCTTCAGCAAAAATCCAGCCTGGCCATGCCAACACTAGCCCTGAATTACGGCACACTATCAGACCGCAACAATCAGGAACTCGTTCAGTACGCCATTTCAGTAGAAGATGAGGCCTCACAAGCGGCACAACGAGCCTGGCAGGATGGCAAAAAAACTGCGCTTACACTCACACCTTCCAATAGCTGGGGAAATCGTGCTCTGAGTGCATTCAGAGATCGCTGGACACAACAGGGGGGTAAAGTTGCCACATCAGCCCGATACAATACAGATACCAATCTGGCATTGAGCATTAAGCACACTCTGGAGATAGACAAGAGCGAAGAACGAAAAAAGCGTCTGGTCAAACTGCTAGGACAAAAGCTGAATTTTGAACCCAGACGCCGGAAAGATATCGACCTTATGTTCCTGGTCGCCACACCAGCCACAGCTCGCCAGGTTAAGCCTGCACTGGCATTTTATTTTGCATCAGAGCTCCCGGTATATGCCACATCCCACCTGTACAACGGGCAACCTAACGCAAAACGGGATCAGGATCTTAATGGCATTAACTTCTGCGATATCCCCTGGTATCTGGAAACCCCTCCATTACTTAAGCAGCAGATTGACACGGCCTGGCAATCAGAAATCAACCGTTATGGCAGACTATTTGCTATGGGGAGCGATGCACTACAGATCGCTGGACGCCTGAGAATGATCAGCCTGTTACCAGGCAGCAAAGTATATGGCGCAACAGGCACTCTCTCTATGCAGACCGACGGTAGAATTCAGCGAGAACTGGACTGGGCCAGGTTTGAAGACGGCATACCGGTAACCCGCCACCATGCGCAACAGCAAGCAATCGGGCAGAACACAAGCAGACAAAGCACCACCCAATAAAAGGAAGCAGTCAATGACAGGGACGTCATACCAGAAAGGACAGCAAACAGAGCAGGCAGCGGAGCAGTATCTGATAACTCAGGGGCTAATTCCTATCGCAAGAAATATCAGGTTCAGAACAGGTGAAATTGATCTGATAATGCAGGACGGCCATTACCGCGTATTTATTGAAGTTCGCTTCCGTAAACACGCTCGCTTCGGATCAGCAGCAGAAAGCATCAACTATAACAAGCAACAACGTTTAATCCGTTCAGCCATGCTGTACAATCAACGCTATCCCAGCAACCAGCCATGGCGCATAGATGCAGTCGTACTGACGCCCGGACAAACAGAGAACTATCATTTTCAATGGCTGCAATCAGCCATTCACGGTTAGACAGAGCATATGGATCTTCAGGACAGAATTATCGCAAACTTCCACAGCAGCATTGACTCTCAGGCCACTGCCAGCGAAATGCTTCCTCCACTGCTTGAACATGCCAGTACCCTGATGGTGAACTGCCTGATTAATGACAACAAAATTGTCTGCTGCGGCAATGGCGGATCTGCTGCCCTGGCACAACACTTCACCTCTGAGTTGCTGGATAAGCACGATAGAGACAGGCCCAGTCTGCCAGCCATGAATCTGTCTTCCGATGCCACCTCAATCAGCGCTATTGCCAACAATAGCAGCTTTAACGAGATCTACTCCCGCCAGGTACTGGCCCTGGGGCAACCCGGAGATATTCTGCTGGTTATCACATCCAGCTGTAAATCGAACAATGTTGTCCAGGCTGTCCAGGCTGCCCATGAGCGCAGCATGACTGTTATCGCGATGACCGGAGGAAATGGTGGTGATGTCGCCTCTCTTCTGAGCGCGGATGACTTTGAAATCAGAGCCCCGGCAGAACATCCTGTCAGAATACAGGAGATACACTTGCTGGCAATGCACTGTATTTGCGATCTGATTGATTACCAGCTGTTCGGGGGAATGGATGAAATGTAGCCAGACCCGTTAAGCCAGTACCAAGTAAGCAAAGTACAATAAAAAATGGCGCATAAAGCGCCATTTTTCATTTCACAACCTTCAGAGAAGGCCGGGAACTTTTCTTTTCTGAAGGCTCAGCCTCTGTATCAGACAGAGACTCAGACATCACCGACAGACCATTGTCAGGCTCCGGATCAGGCACTTCAGGCTCCTGGCCAAAGGCCATTCCCTGGGCATTCTCTCTGGCATAAATAGCCATAACAGCCATTACAGGTACGTAGACATGCTGAGGCACTCCGCCAAAACGAGCAGAGAAACTGATAGCCTCATTGGAAATATCCAGCTCTCGCACTGAGGACATAGCGATATTCAGTACGATCTGACCGTCATGAACGTGCTGCTCAGGCACCATCACATTATCGATAGTTGCATCAACAGCAATGTAAGGTGTCAGATCATTATCTGCCAGCCACTCATAAAGAGCACGAATAAGATACGGACGACTAGATGACATATTAAGCCTGCTTACAGACGCATTTCACGTTCAGCCTCAGATAAACTGGCCTGAAACGCCTCACGATTAAACAACCTGTCTTCCATATAACGCAGCAGAGGTTTCACCTGACTCTCAGGCAGCTCTACGTCCAGCGCAGGCAGACGCCATAAAATAGGAGCGATACAGCAATCTACAATAGTAAATTCATCACTCATAAAATATGGCATTTCTTCAAAAATCGGACTGATTCCCACCAGACTTTCTGTCAGCTCTTTACGGGCCTTTTCAACCGACTCTTCATCCCTGTTTGCCAGAATAATATCTACATGAGTACACCACTCACGCTGAATACGGTGCATCCATAAACGACTCTGTGCACGAGCCACAGGATAGACCGGCAGCAACGGCGGGTGAGGAAAACGCTCATCCAGATATTCCATCATCACATTTGGTTCATACAGAACCAGATCGCGATCAACCAGCGTTGGCAGGCTGTTATACGGATTAATATCGGCCAGCTCAGAAGGTTTATTCGCTTCTGTGCAGTCCAGAATATCAACCGCTACACCCTTTTCTGCCAGCACAATACGTACACGATGGCTGTAATGATCTTCGCCGTTGGAGTAAAAAGTCATCGAGGAACGCTTGGCTGCTACACCCATGTTATTACCCCTATAAAAATTTGAAGCCCAATATATAAGCATATCTTTGCTCAGAGAGCAAAAAAAGCGCGCAACCCCTGAGGGTTGCACGCTCTTCAATCCAGAGTATGGAAACGATTAATGAATATCGCGCCAGTACTCTTTCTTCAGCAGGTAAGCCAGGATACCCAGCAGCACAATAAATGCCAGAACCCATGGCGCAATTGCATTACTCTGCAGCTTAGAAGGCTCACCAACATAAGCCAGGAAGTTAGTCAGATCATACATAGCACGATCAAACTCAACCTTGCTCATGGCACCTTCTTTAGTGATTTTCAGACAGCTATCACCCACTTGCTTACCGGTCAGCGGATCAACCTCTGCATTATGCGTGTTAGGATCACAAACCTTCTCCTGAACACCCTGCAGGGAAGCCAGCACGTTAGGCATACCTACATCTTTAAACACAGTATTGTTCACACCCCATGGACGACTCTCATCCACGTAGAAGCTACGCAGGTAAGTGTAAACCCAGTCAGTACCACGCAGACGCGTCTCCAGACTCAGATCCGGTGGCGCAGCACCAAACCAGACCGCCGCATCTTCTTTTTGCATGGAAATACGCATCTGATCATTATATTTCAGCGAACTGCTGAAAATCAGGTTTTCTTCAATCACATCCTGAGGAATACCCAGATCTTCTGCTGTACGAGCGAAGCGCTGATACTGAGCAGAGTGACATCCCATACAGTAGTTCACAAACAGTTGTGCACCACGCTGCAGAGACGCTTTGTCATACAGATCAGGCTCCATTTTATCCAGGTGAACGTTACCGCCACCGGCTGCAAGCGCCGTAAAAGGAACCAGCGCTAAAATCAGTGCAATCAGTTGCTTTTTCATTAGCCTGTTACCCTCTCTGGCACTGGTTTAGTAGATTCAATTCTGGTGTACCAAGGCATCAGAATGAAGTACAGGAAGTAAATCGCTGTTGTCACCTGAGCCAGAAGTGTACGCCCCGGAGTAGAAGGCAGAGCACCCAGCACACCCAGAATCACAAAGCTAATCGCAAATGCAACCAGGAACAGCTTACTGATCATGCCTTTGTAACGCATAGAGCGCACAGGGCTCTTATCCAGCCACGGCAGCACAAACAGAATAGCAATCGCCGCACCCATTACGATAACACCCAGGAACTTCGCATCCAGACCAAACAACGTGAAGTTAATCGCACGCAGCATCGCGTAGAATGGAGTGAAGTACCACACTGGAGCGATGTGAGCAGGCGTTTTCAGTGCGTTTGCCGGTTCAAAGTTTGGTGGCTCAAGGAAGTAACCACCCATTGCCGGTGCGTAGAAAATGATTGTACAGAATACGAACAGGAATACTGCCACACCCACAATATCTTTCAGCGTGTAGTAAGGATGGAAAGGAATACCGTCCAGAGGAATACCATTCTCATCTTTGTGCTTCTTGATATCGTTACCGTCCGGGTTGTTAGAGCCTACCTCATGCAGTGCAATAATATGCAGCACAACCAGCGCCAGCAACACGATTGGCAGTGCAATAACATGCAATGCAAAGAAACGGTTCAGAGTAATACCAGAGATAAGGAAGTCACCTCGCACCCACTGGGCGAGGTCAGCACCAACTACAGGAATCGCTGTAAACAGAGAGATAATTACCTGTGCGCCCCAGTAAGACATCTGCCCCCATGGCAGCAGATACCCCATAAAGGCTTCTGCCATCAACGCCAGGTAGATAGCCATACCGAAGATCCAGATCAGTTCACGCGGTGCCTTGTACGAACCGTACATCAGGCCACGGAACATATGCAGGTATACCACTACGAAGAATGCAGAAGCACCCGTGGAGTGCATATAGCGCAATAGCCAGCCGTACTCAACATCACGCATGATGTATTCAACAGAAGCAAAAGCACCTTCAGCACTTGGGTTAAAACTCATGGTCAGCCAGATACCGGTCAGAATCTGGTTAACCAGTACTAACAGTGCCAGAGAACCAAAGAAATACCAGAAGTTAAAGTTCTTTGGAGCATAGTATTTACTCAGATGATCTTCCCACATTGCCGTAGCAGGGAAACGATCATCAATCCAGCCCATCAGGCCCGGATTGCCTTTATTACGACTACCAGCCATTATGCGCCCTCCTGATCAACACCGATAACAATCGTAGTGTCAGACTCGTACTTGTATGGAGGAATCTCCAGATTCACAGGCGCCGGTACGCTTTTGAATACACGACCTGCCAAGTCAAAACGAGAACCATGACAAGGACAGAAGAAACCACCCAGCCAGTCATCTCCCAGATCAGCTGGCCCTACTTCCGGACGATACGTAGGGGAGCAACCCAGGTGAGTACAGATACCAATCATTACCGCGTACTCAGGTTTCAGAGAGCGCGCAATGCCTTTCACATACTCAGGCTGCTGTGGAACCTCAGAGTTCGGATCCGCCACCTGGTCATTCAGTTTTTCCAGAGAAGCCACCATTTCTGGTGTACGGTATACAACCCATACAGGCTTACCTCGCCACTCTACTGTCATTTGCTGTCCCGGCTGCAGCTTAGAAATATCAGCTTTTACCGGAGCACCTGCCGCCCTAGCTTTAGCGCTTGGGTTCCAGGATGCAACAAAGGGTACCGCTACCCCCACAACGCCCACTGCACCAACTGCAGATGTCGCGCCGAGAAGGAAACGGCGCCGCCCCTTGTTTACGCCGTCATTACTCATCGTAAGGTTTCTCCCATCAACCAACCCGTTAAACTTCAAAAAGTTATGCAACTAATTCAATAGGTTACAAGCAATAAAGCATTACTCTGCAGCCTTTAGAGAAAATTGCCTAACCCCTTGTCATTTTTCACGGAAAATAAATGGCACAAATAGTAAAAAAATCAGCCCGGCAACACAAGGAAATATAACCCTGTAAAAATAATGCCTTAGTTGCATGACAAATAGTCGAAATTATGCGTCAACAACTGTTCAGGCCAGCATATTCTCTGAATTCGGACAAAAAAAACGCCCAGACATAAAAACTGCCTGAGCGCTCTTGTACAAACCCGATAAAAGGTCTGTAAGCGAATTAACGCTTGGAGAACTGTGGACGCTTACGTGCTTTACGCAGACCCACTTTCTTACGTTCAACCTTACGAGCGTCACGAGTTACATAACCCGCATCACGCAGAGGCTTACGCAGAGTCTCATCGTACTCAATCAGAGCACGGGTCACACCGTGACGAATCGCGCCAGCCTGACCAAAATCACCGCCACCTTTTACAGTCACGTTGATATCGAATTTTTCACCATTCTCTGTCAGTTCCAGAGGCTGACGAACGATGATACGTGCAGTTACACGACCAAAATACTCATCCAGAGCTTTACCGTTAACAGTGATGTTACCAGAACCAGCGCGCAGGAATACACGAGCAGAAGAGGTCTTACGACGACCTGTACCGTAATACTGAGTTACAGACATGATTACCTACCTATTAAAGTTTCAGTTCTTGCGGCTGTTGAGCAGCGTGTGGGTGAGTTTCACCAGCATACACTTTCAATTTAGCCTGCATAGCACGGCCCAGAGGACCTTTTGGCAGCATGCCTTTAACAGCCAGCTGGATAACACGCTCAGGAGCATGATCAATCATCTGCTCAAAAGACATAGACTTGATACCACCGATGTAACCAGTATGACGGTAGTACATTTTGTCTTTGGCTTTGTTACCAGTAACTTTAACTTTCTCAGCGTTGATTACTACCAGGTAGTCACCAGTATCTACGTGAGGAGTATATTCAGCCTTATGCTTGCCGCGCAGACGACGAGCCAGTTCTGTAGCCAGACGACCCAGAGTCAGACCGTTTGCGTCGACAACATACCAGTCACGAGTGACTGTCTGTGGTTTTGCACTAAAAGTTTTCATTTTTAATAGCCTATATCGGCCATACGATCAGAGATTCATTCTCTTTCCTGCAGACCCGTTGCCTATTTTTATTGGTTGCATCTCCTTTGCAACGTTCATCACCTTAAAAAAGGAGCGCGAAGTATAGCGGCAAACATTAAAAAAGTTAACCCCTGTATACTGCCTAAATTCAGGTTAATTGACCTGATCTGACCTAAAACTGATATCCGTCAATACAACACCTGCCAGTTTCTTCAGATACTCACTACGGACTATGCCCTCTTACGGACGATGCTCTCTTGCCAGATATTCGTGAGACTGCATCTCCAGCAAACGGGAGACCGTACGGTCAAACTCAAAACTCAGCGTTCCTCCAAGATAAAGCTCACTGATACCTGCCTCAGCAGAAATAATCAGCTTCACATTACGATCATAGAATTCATCTACCAGATTAATAAAACGTCTGGCCTGATCATCCGTGGTACGCTTCATCTGAGGTACATCACTTAACAGCACTGAATGGAACTCTTTCGCAAGCTCAATATAATCATTCTGGCTACGCGGTCCATCACAAAGCTCATAAAAATCAAACCACACTACATCATCATGAATGCGCTGAGTTTTCAGCATGCGGTGATTAATTTCAATTTCAGCACCTGCCTGCCCCATCCCCAGAGCAATGCTCTTAAAGCTTTTCTCAAGACTGGCATTAGCATCGGCATCCAGCGGGTAATGATAGATTTCAGCCTGTTCCAGTGCACGCAAGCGATAATCTACACCACTGTCCACATTAACCACTTCAGTATATTGTTTCAGCAAATCAATAGCAGGCAGGAAGCGGGCTCGTTGCAGACCGTTTTCATATAGTCCATCAGGAACAATATTGGATGTTGTTACCAGACTCACACCATTCTTAAACAATTCATCCAGCAGTCCAGCCAGAATCATAGCATCAGTAATATCCTTAACAAAAAACTCATCAAGGCAAAGTACACGAATCTCTTTGGCCAACTGAGCAGCCACCAGAGTCAGAGGATTTTTTTCACCGTCAAACTTGCGCAAATCCTCATGAACACGCTGCATAAAACGATGAAAATGGACCCGCATTTTCTCAGGAAATGGCAGGCTGTCATAAAAAGTATCCACCAGATACGTCTTACCACGGCCAACCCCACCCCAGAAATACAGCCCCATCAGAGGCTGGACTTCTTCCTTTTTCTTACCGAATAACCCCTTCAATTTACCTGCAAAGCCTGCTTCTTTCTCAGGTGGCTGCCATGCAACCAGCTCATCATATAAGCGCTGAAGGTGCTTCACCGCCATTTCCTGAGCCGGATCATAACTAAAATCATCCCGCTCCAGATCTTTTTTATAACGCTCTAATGGTGTCATGGGGCCTATCCGGTTTTCGCAGTAAAAATGAGGCCGGTATTATACTGATTCTGACTTAAACCCCCAAATATCGACCTTAGTACGAGTACAGAATGGCGATTTATCATTGATTTTGATTAGTCAACCAGCTGAATAAACCGCTATAATGTTGCCTCTGAAAATAGGCGATACCCGTTAAAAGCTTGAAGGAGCCGCTCGTGGAAGCAGCAAATGTAGATTGGTCAATGCTGGTACTGACCTTTATCGTAGGTGCCGGTGCTGGCGCCCTGATTTCTCACCTGCTGAAATCAGGTTCAGCAGGAAACAACACCAGCTCTGACCTGAAAACCCGAATGAATGAAAAAGAGCTGCAACTGGCGCAGTTAAGTGACAATGTCAGTGAGCACTTCGTTCGCACTGACGAACTGGTCAGCACTCTGGAAAAGAACTATGAAGCATTGATCAGCCATCTTAAAAGTGGCACGGAAAGCTTCTGTGATGATTCAACCCTGATCAAAAAACCTGTTGTCGAAACAGCGGCAGAAAAAAAAGAAGCAGAACCAGAAGAACAGACTGAATCAGAGCCACCAAGAGACTACGCTCCTAAGACATCGGGCACTCTGTCTGAAGACTTTGGCCTGAACAAAGAAAAAGAAGAAAGTACAGAGCCACCTAAAGGCCTGTAACCTACTCTCTTTTATACTGAAAGAAAACCCGGTTTTAAACCGGGTTCTCTTCATCAAGTGCAATGTGCCTGATTCCGGTTTCCCGCTGCAACCATTCCCCCAGAGCAAGAACACCATAACGCTCCGTAGCATGATGCCCCGCTGCAATATAGGTAATACCCAGCTCTCTTGCCGCATGCACAGTGTTTTCTGATATTTCCCCACTGACAAACAGATCACATCCTGCCTCTGCTGCCAGCTCAATCATCCCTTGCGCAGCTCCACTGCACCAGGCCAGCTTTTTAACCACCCTGTCTTTATCACCTATAACCAGCGGCTCTCTTTTCAGCTTATTCGTAATTTCCAATGCAATATCGGACACCCTGGAAGACTTCAACGGTGCACCTGTCAGCCCGATACTTCTTGAATTCCCCGGCTCCAGCCCGCCAGATATCTTCCAGCTAAGCATAGCCGCCAGCCGGGCGTTATTTCCCAGTTCAGGATGGGCGTCCAGAGGCAAATGATAAGCCAGCAGACTGATATCATTACGAATCAGCTGTGAAATTCTGTGGTACTTCATCCCCGTCAGCACTTGCGGCTCGTTACGCCAGAAATAACCATGATGCACAAGCAGTACATCAGCCCCAGCCTCTGCCGCCTGATCCACCATATTCTGACTGGCTGTTACGGCTGTGGCAACAACAGACACTTCATTCCTGCCCTGCACTTGCAAACCGTTAGGGCAATAATCCTTAAACATCTGAGGCTCAAGCAAGGTGTCCAGATGTTGTATCAGCTGTGTCAGCGTAATGCTCATAAATACTCCAAAGCCATATCATTTGTTGCTTGATTTTACAGGATAAGCCACCATATCAGGGATAACTTTGCAAAGAACCCGCAGAATTTACGGGACACCCTATGAAAAAGCTTCTTCGTTATCTGTCATGGCCTGTACTGGTCGGAGCTATCGCTGGCCTGTACATTAACCAGCAGACGCTTCTGAATGCTAATCAGCCCGGCTCAAATACTCCGGTCTTTATTGAAGCAGCACAGGCAGCGCAATCCCCTCGGCTGAGCGGTCCCTACAGCTATTCTGATGCTGTAAAGCAGGCCGCTCCGGCCGTTGTTAATATCTATACCAGCAAAATTGTTCAGCAACGCAGCCACCCTCTGCTGAGTGACCCTGCATTCAGACAGTTTTTCGGATATAACGGCACGCCCAGGCAAGAACGTATGCAATCCAGCCTGGGATCAGGCGTCATCATCAGTACCGATGGTTACATCCTGACCAACAACCATGTAATTGCCGGCGCAGATGAGATTAAGGTTGCTCTCAAAGATGGACGGGAAACCATAGCCCGGGTTGTAGGCACAGACCCTGAAACGGATCTTGCCGTTTTACGTATCCCACTGAAAGAACTGCCCGTAATTACTATTGCACCTTCAGATGCTCTGGAAGTAGGGGATGTTGTGCTTGCTATTGGTAACCCTTTCGGTGTCGGGCAAACCGTTACGATGGGCATTGTTAGCGCAACTGGTCGGGATCAGCTGGGCATCAATACTTTTGAAGATTTTATCCAGACCGATGCCGCTATTAATCCGGGCAACTCAGGAGGCGCCCTGGTCAATCCTAGAGGCGAACTGGTAGGCATCAATACAGCGATCTTCAGTAAAAGCGGTGGCTCTCAGGGAATTGGATTTGCCATTCCATCGGATCTTGCAAGACAAATCATGGTTGATATTGTCCGTGAAGGCAGTGTCGTTCGAGGCTGGCTCGGCGTAGAAGTTCAAGACCTTACCCCTCAACTGGCCCGTTCTTTTGGCTACAACAGCAATCAGGGCATTGTTATCGCTGGCCTGCTGCGCAATGGCCCGGCACACAGGGCTGGCATGCAGCCAGGTGACATTGTTATTGCAGTAGAGGGACAACCGGTTATCAGCAGCCAGGGCACGATGAACCAGATTGCCCAGAAGCGTCCGGGAGAAAGCATCAGCCTGACCGTTTTCCGGCAGGGCAAACGCTACCAGTTAACAGCAGAAGTGGGTAGACGCCCGGTTCCTCAACGCCAGTAGCCCCGAATCACATCACGATAAAAAGCCCGGATCAGTGATACTCCAGGCTTTTTATTCACATCTGTAAATTGATATCAACCAACGAGGAGTCTATTAATCATTTCACTTCTTCACCATGTGCCTGCTTATCCGCGTGATACGAAGAACGAACCAGAGGACCTGAAGCGACATGCTTAAAGCCCATTTCCTCCGCCAGCACACGCAATTCATCAAACTCAGAAGGCGTTACCCAGCGATCAATCGGCAGGTGACTCTTAGACGGCTGCATATACTGACCTAATGTCAACATATCTACATTATGAGCACGCAGATCCTTCAGCACCTCTACCACTTCTTCTTTTGTTTCACCAACCCCCAGCATCAGACCAGACTTGGTCAGCACATCCGGGCAACGCTCTTTGTATTGTTTCAGCAGATCAAGAGACCACTGATAATCCGCACCCGGTCTGACTTTACGATACAAAGCAGGAACGGTTTCCAGATTGTGATTAAATACATCCGGTGGGGTCTGCTCCAGAATATCCAGTGCGATATCCATCCGCCCCCGAAAATCAGGCACCAGCACTTCAATCTCAATGCTATCCATACGCTGACGAGTCTCAGAAATACAATCAGCAAAATGCTGCGCACCACCATCTCTCAGATCATCGCGATCAACTGAGGTAATGACAACATACTTCAGCCTCATATCTGCAATAGCCTCAGCCAGCTCACGAGGCTCACTTTCATTCAGAGCATTCGGTCGACCATGAGCCACATCACAAAATGGGCAGCGGCGGGTACAAATATCCCCCATAATCATGAAGGTTGCCGTTCCACCGTGGAAACATTCACCAATATTCGGACAGGATGCCTCTTCACAAACAGTATGCAGCTTATGGCTGCGCAGCGTATCTTTAATACGCTTAACTTCAGGTGAAGCATACATACGCACTTTCAGCCAGTCCGGCTTACGAGGTACTTCTTCTGTCGGGATAATTTTTACCGGAATACGGGAGACTTTATCCGCTCCACGCAGTTTAACACCCGCCTCAACTTTACCGGCGGATTTAGCGGCTTTTGCTGCCAGGCTTTTGGCTATTGCAGCATTATCTGAGCCTGTTGCACTCATATATCAGTCCAGCCCTTTATGTTCTGTTGTTTGAGGATTACCCAGCCCTGCTACCAGGTAATTCAGCACCCATTGAGTTGCCTGCTCAGGGGTCACCTGAGGCGCAAGCTCTTTTAATTGTGTCATGCGCATTCCCTGATAACCACAGGGGTTAATACGCAGGAAAGGCATCATATCCATATCAAGATTCAGCGCTAGCCCATGAAATGAGCACCCCCGGCGAATCCTGAGCCCTAATGATGCAATTTTTGCTTCAGTATTATCAATGGCAACATAAACTCCGGGGGCATCGGGTTTAGCATAGGCATCAACACCTGAACGCTGCAAAGCATCTGTTACCGCTTCTTCCATCAGCGTAACCAGTTGCCTGACTCCGATATCCAGCTGCTTAACATTCAATAGCAGATAGACGACCAGCTGACCGGGGCCGTGGTAAGTAACCTGACCTCCGCGATCGACTTTCACGACCGGAATATCGCCGGTATTTAACAAATGCTCCTCTTTACCAGCCTGCCCCTGAGTAAAAACCGGAGGATGCTCTAATAACCAGATCTGATCCGGATCATCCAGTCCCCTCTGATCTGTGTATTCCTGCATCCGATGCCAGGTTTCTTCATAAGGCACCAGCCCAAGGTAACGCACCTGTAACGGTCTCACCATTTTCCCCTGCACCATGCTATATATTCAATTTATTATCATTATGAGCGCTAAAACGAACAAATCAGATGACTACCTGAACCCGGCCTGTTGCTTTAAGGGCCTCAAACAATGCCATAATCTGAGGCTCACCTGTGGCTGTAATCGTCACACGAACAGACTGAAAACGACCATTGCTGCTTTCCTGAATACTGACCGTTGAATGATCAACCCCCGGAGCATGACGCTCTACGACATCAAGCACCAGCATCTTAAAATCAGGTGCGGTTCGTCCGACAATCTTCAATGGATATGCACATGGAAACTCAATCTTGGGAGCGTCTTGCTGACTCATCAGATAGTACCTCAGAAACGTAAAAACGGGGTCATCACCCCGTCCTTATGGCAATCAATATAGTTCAGAGTTATATACCCAAGCGTTTTAGTCGGATATAGTTTATATCAGATCTTGCAATGGATTAAAACTCATCAATTTAAAACAACTGAGCCTGCAAAACTGTGCAGGCTCAGAAGAATATTGGGGCAAATCAGGAAAAATTCTAGCCCATCAGATCCGTAAAGAAGAGAACAACACTATCCCACAGACGCTTAAAGAAACCACCTTCCTTAACAGACTCCAGAGCAACCAGAGGCCTTTCAGCCAGTACATTACCATCCAGACTGATCTGAACAACACCGAAGCTTTCACCGGCTACAACCGGTGCCTTGATCACTTTATTCACATTCAGTTTAGCCGTCAGGCGTTTAGCCTGTCCGCGAGGAATAGTCATACTCAGATCATCTCTGATACCCAGCTTGACCTTCTCACTCTCACCCGCCCAGATACGCGGCTCATTCAGAACCTCACCTGCAGTGTAAGGCTTCAGTGTTTCATAGTAGCGAAAACCATAAGCCAGCAATTTCTGACTTTCACGAGCCCGCGCTTCTTCTGATTTTGTCCCCATAACCACAGAGATCAGGCGCATGCCACTGCGTTCAGCAGACGCGACCAGGCAGTAACCAGCTTCCTCTGTATGCCCCGTCTTCAGGCCATCCACCGATTTATCACGCCACAACAGACGATTACGATTCGGCTGACGGATATTGTTATACGTAAAGTATTTCTCAGCATAAACACTGTACTGTTCAGGGTAATCTTTGATGATACGATTTGCCAGAATTGCCAGATCACGAGCCGTAGAAAAGTGTCCCTGGGCCGGCAAGCCTGTTGCGTTCATGTACTGAGTATTTTTCATACCCAATGCCAGTGCATGCTGAGTCATCAGATCGGCAAAAGCCTCTTCACTGCCACCAATATGCTCGGCTACAGCAATACTGGCATCATTACCCGACTGGATAATAATCCCCTTCAGCAAATCAGAGATCGAAACTGAAGTCCCTTCTTTGATAAACATACGAGAACCCGGTGCTTTCCAGGCTTTAACACTGATCAGCACCTGATCATCAGGTGTAATACTGCCTTTAGCAATCTCAGCTTCAACCATGTACGCTGTCATCATCTTAGTCAGACTGGCAGGAGGCAGCTGCTTATCAGCATCATGCTCTACCAGAATCTGACCACTATCAGCATCCATCAGCACATATGAACTCGCAGCCAGCTTAGGTGCCGCCGGAATCAGGGTTGCAGCCTGCACCATCAGTGAAGCCATCAGCCCCAGGGCTGATATCAGAATAGTCGCCTTAATACGTAGCTGCCGGAAAATCCTCATGATAAAAACTCTTAATTCAATGTATTTATTTGATAAAACTTCAGAATTCGAACCTGATATCACTCTGATTATCAACGGCCGACCTGAATAATAATTGGCCGACTGAATCCTGCTTTGATAAGGACATCCATTAACGCCCTAAGTTCAGAACGGGTCTGCACCGGACCAATTTGTACTTTATGCAACTGTTTCTGGTTTCGTTCAGATGACACAACACGAATTGCCTGTCCGGTTTTTTTACTCAGATTAAACCGGATCTTCTCTGCAGACTCCGCTTTACTCATTGCGGCCACCTGAACCAGCACAGGCGGCGTAAGCTGATTAAGCTTCCGATCCATACCACCATTCCAGGTCACAGGGTCAATCGCTTCCAGCCTTACCCTGGCAGTTCCTTTATCCAGCATGTCCAGGCGGATTGCAGCCGCATAGGAAAGATCAATAACACGATCACCATGAAACGGGCCACGATCGTTCACCCTTACCAGAACCTGACGATTATTCTCAAGGTTCGTGACCAGAACATATGATGGCAGAGGAAGGCTCTTATGGGCTGCTGACAACTGGTACATATCATAAACCTCACCATTTGAGGTTTTATAGCCATGAAACTTTTTGCCATACCAGGAAGCCGTTCCTTCTGCTCTGTACCCTTTACTATCTGGCAGAACCGTATAGCTTTTCCCCCAGACCATATACGGTGATTTATTACCCGCCGCACTAGGGGCTTCATAAACGGGTGTCAGCTCTTTGATCAACGATTGATCATATGGCTGATCCGGCGCCTCATCCTGTGCCAGCTTATAACGAGAGCCAGGAACAGGATCATTGCCACAACCAGTAAACAAGAAAACTACACTGGTCAGCAGTGCCAGGCGCAAGCGGGTCAATATCATATATTTCATCCGTTCTGATCAGCCTTTTTAATTTCCTGACTCAGCTGATGAACCGCCATTGCATATAATTTGCTGTGA
The DNA here is from genome assembly GCF_014164585.1 of Oceanospirillum sediminis. GTDB lineage: Bacteria > Pseudomonadota > Gammaproteobacteria > Pseudomonadales > Halomonadaceae > Oceanospirillum > Oceanospirillum sediminis. Next base: position 234,190 of record NZ_JACJFM010000002.1, read on the forward strand.
TTATAACGAGTAATCACATAAAAGTTATTCAGACCCAGCCAGTATTCAGTTCCTCTGGCACCCTCCAGCTGCATCGCTGTCGCATCACCAGATACTTTGCTATTACTCTGGCTGGAAAAACCCACTGCCCGTAGCTCTGAAACAGTATGTTCAGGCTTCAGGCTTACATTAACCACACTTTTATAAGCTTCGCCTTCAACCTTTGCCTTCAGAACCACTTCCGCATTTTTTTGCCAGCCATGTTCTTTAAAGTAATTGGCCACACTGCCTATAGCATCAACAGGATTATTCCAGATATTACGTTTCTTATCGCCATCAAAGTCAACGGCAAACGCCCGGTAGCTGCTGGGAATAAATTGAGGATAACCCATCGCCCCCGCATAGGAACCTGTCACACTGAAGGGATCAATGCCTTCTTCCCTGGCAAGAATCAGATACTCTTTCAGCTGCTTGCGGAAAAACTCTGCTCTTGGCGGATAGTCAAAACCCAGTGTACTCAGTGCATCAACAACGCGATAACTGCCTTTAATACGTCCGTAGAAAGTTTCAACGCCAATGATGGCAACAATCACTTCTTTGGACACACCATAAATCAGTTCAGCTCGCTCCAGCTCAGCCCGGTACTTACGCATAAAACTGACGCCACCACGAATGCGCTTTTCCGTCAGAAAGATTTTGCGGTAATCTTTCCACTGAAGATGCCGTTCAGCAGGACGGGAGATAGCATCCAGAATACTCTGTTTTTTCTCAGCCTTATCCAACAGCGTTTTAAGCTGATCCGGATTAAAATTGTGCTGCTGAACCAGCTCATTAATAAAGTCATCAACCCAGACCTGGCGCTCATAACCCGACGTATCCGCATCTGACTGTTGTCCGGTTGCCGATGCCGCATCCTGCTTTGCTGCATATCCGATAGCGGAAGCTGGCAGGAGTACAGCGATAACCCCCAGATTTTTCAGGTTATGAAAAAAACGTTTTTTACTGAATATTTTGTATTCCATCTTTATTTTACCGGTCTGAGCGTCAGCCATCTGTTAAATCCCAGAGGGGGGGCATGTTAACAAAAGCATCTTTTGAAAAACATTGTTATTTGTTGCACTACTTAACAAGTAGTGAACGGTGAGTATGTATAGACATCAGAATGCCGAAACCTGCCAGCAGGGTAACACTGGAGGTTCCACCAAAACTAACCAGAGGTAAAGGCACTCCAACCACTGGCAACAATCCACTTACCATACCGATATTGACAAAAACATAAACAAAAAAGGTCAGCGTAATACTTCCCGCAACCAGACGTCCATAAGTAGACTGAGCATTCAGCGCAATAAAAAGCCCTCTGCCAATAATCAGCAGATAAAGCAATAAGATAGCGCAGACGCCTATTGTGCCGAACTCTTCTGCAAGCACAGCAATAATAAAATCAGTATGCCTTTCCGGAAGAAACTCCAGCTGAGACTGAGTACCTTCCAGCCAGCCTTTACCATAGAGTCCACCAGAGCCTATGGCTGTTTTAGACTGAATAATATTCCAGCCCGAGCCAAGAGGGTCACTCTCGGGGTTGAGGAAAGTGAGCACCCTTTGACGCTGATAGTCTCTCATCACATGCCACAATGCAGGTAAAGCAGCAATACCCAGAGCCACAAAGCTACCAATCAGCTTCCAGCTGAGTCCTGCCAGCAAAATAACAAATAATCCGGCCGCAGCAACCAGAAGCGAAGTGCCTAAATCCGGTTGTTTAGCAATCAGAAGTACAGGCACAACCAGAATAACAGCGCTGATAATCAGATGATGCCAGCCAGGTGGCAAAGGGCGATGAGACAAATACCAGGCCACCATCATCGGCATTGCCAGTTTCATAAACTCAGACGGCTGAAAACGAATCACTCCGGGGATAGCCAGCCATCGCTGAGCCCCTTTCGCCCCGACACCAAATAACAGCACCCCTACCAGCAATATAGCAATACTCAGATAAAACAGCGGTGACCAGCGTTCCAGAATTCTGGGATTAAACTGAGCCAGAATGATCATACCGGCAAGAGCAACGGCAAAGCGTAAACTCTGACGATAGACATCCTCCATGCTCTCTCCGGACGCACTGTACAGCACAAACAAGCCACTGCTAATAAGGACGAGTAATAGCAATAGCATCCAGAAATCCAGATGCAGACGCTCAAACCAGCCTACAGGCCTGCTGAATGCGCTGGCAGCACCGGGTAACTGATGCAAAAAATCACGTGTACTCACTGGCGATTTCCATCCACAAGATCAGAAGCAGTCTTAGTACTTTTCAGACGCTCAGGAGTCAACCAGGCATCAAAAACCATACGGGCTATCGGAGCTGCCGTTGTGCTGCCGCCACCGGCATTCTCAACAACCACAGCCAGTGCAATCTGAGGATTCTCGACAGGGGCAAAGCCAGCAAACAAGGCATGATCCCGGTGCCGTTCATGTAGCTTACTGGCATCATATTTCTCCCCTTGTTTGATCCCCTTAACCTGAGCGGTTCCCGTTTTACCAGCCATGGTATAACGAATGCCTTTACTGATTCGTCTGGCCGTTCCTGTACTACTATGAACAACGGCCACCATGCCATCAATTACCTGATCCCAGTATTCCGGTTTTGATACAGAAACATCCTCTGGCTTGTTCTCTGGATTCAGATGGGCCTGATTTCTCCCCTGCATCTCAACAATCCTCGGCTGAACCCATTTTCCACGATTGGCCAGCACTACCATTGATGTAGCGATCTGAAGAGGCGTCGCCAGCCAGTATCCCTGACCGATACCAATACTCAGAGTCTCACCCGGAAACCAGGGAAGCTTGCGGTGAGCTTTCTTCCATTCCCGTCCGGGCATGAGCCCGCTACTGGCTCCGGGCAGATCCAGTGCAGTGTTGATACCAAAGCCAAATTGCTTCATAAAAGGCTGGATCCGGTCAATCCCTAGGTTATATGCCAGATTATAAAAGTAGGTATCATTAGACACGACGATTGAACGCTTCAGGTTAACTTTTCCGTGTCCCACACGCTTCCAGTTACGATACAGGCGAGAATCATTCGGCAGTTGATACCAGCCGGGATCATAAATCGTTGTAGTAGCATTAACGACACCATGTTCCAGACCTGCCAATCCCATAAATGCTTTAATTGTTGAAGCCGGAGGGTATTTCCCCCGGATTGTCCGATCAAACATTGGCAGATCAGGGGATGTGATCAGCTGTCGATAAATATCAGGGTTAATCCCTCCAACGAACAGATTAGGATCAAAGCTTGGTGTGCTCACCATAGCCAGGATACCACCCGTATTCGGGTCAATTGCCACCAGCGCACCACGGAATCCGGCCAGTGCTCTGGCCGCCACCTTTTGCAGTTCCGCATCCAGATATAATGACAGCGATTCGCCTTGCTCCGGCAGTTCCTCCGACAAAACCTGCAACACTCGCCCTCTGGCATTTGTTTCTACAGTCTGTACGCCAACTCTGCCATGTAAGGCTGTTTCATACTGACGCTCAATCCCGCCTTTGCCGATATAGTGGGTTCCTGCATACTGAGAACGATCAACTTTTTTAAGGTCTTTTTCACTGATCCTGGAAACATAGCCCAGAATATGGGCTGTCAGAGGGCCATACGGATAATGGCGGATTAACTGAGCCTCGATATCGACTCCGGGCAACCGGTAACGATTGACAGACACCCGGGCAATCTGCTCATCGTCCAGCTGGCTCAACAGAAGAGCAGACTGAAAAGGGCGCCGTCTGCTGTAAGCCTGTTTACTCATATCCTCTTTCTGTTCTTCGCTCAGCTCCAGAATATCAGCAAGAACATCAAGAACAGCGGCAGTATCACCCGCTCGCTCTCTGACAAAAGTCAGATTATAACTGGGCAGGTTCTCAGCCAGAATACGACCATTCCGGTCAAAGATGAGCCCCCGCGTCGGAGGAATAGCACGCACATGCATGCGATTTTTATCAGAACGGGTTGTGTATATATCGTACTGATAAACCTGCAGATAGAGCATGCGCCCTACCAGTACCAGCACTAACAGAATAACGAAAAGAAACGCGACAAAGACACGCTCTCTGAAAATACTCTGTTCCAGCTTCAGATTTTTGAAGGTGCGCTTTTCCGACATCCGGCCGTTACCGCTATCTGATCATAAAAGTTATTGCTATACAGTGAGCTGAAAATAGCCCATTTATAAGAGGCATATCACGACACCCGGCAGGCATACTCAGACAGTAGAAATACTGATTCTGATGGAATTTGCCGAATAATTATCTGTGATAAGGGTGCCCCTGAATCAGGCTCCAGGCCCGATAAATCTGTTCAGATAAAAGAATTCTTACCATAGGATGGGGCAGGGTTAACGGAGATAAGGACCACTGCTGATTTGCCCGTTGCCTGCATTCAGGTGCAAGACCTTCCGGGCCACCTACCAGCAGAGCAACGTCCTGACCGGACATCTGCCAGCCTTCAGCCTGCTTCGCCAGCTGCTCTGTTGACCAGGGATTACCCAGAACTTCAAGTGCGACAACATGGTCAGAAGACCTGATCTTAGACATCATCAGCTCGCCTTCTTTCTGAATAGCTCGCTCAATATCTGCGTTCTTTCCCCGGTTTCCCGGTGCAATCTCAATCAACTCCAGAGAAAACTCTCTCGGCAGACGCTTAGCATACTCCTGATACCCCTGTTCAACCCAACGGGGCATCTTCGTACCTACAGCAATCAGGCGTATCTTCAAGATACGCTCTCCGCTTCTGAGTCTTCAGGCAGATCACTCCACAGACGTTCCAGGTCATAGAACTGACGAGTAGCCGGTTGCATCACATGTACCACCACATCGCCCAGATCAACCAGAACCCACTCACTACCGGCCTGGCCTTCAACTCCCAAAGGACGAACTCCGTTATCCTTCACGTTTTCTACAACATTATTCGCCAGAGATGATACATGGCGGTTCGAAGTACCACTGGCAATAATCATGAAGTCAGTCACACTGGTGCTACCAGAGACATCCAGTACGGTGATATCGTTACCTTTCATCTCTTCCAGTGAATCAATAACCAGCTGCTTGAGTTGTTCAGTTTGCATAGGACCTCAATATTCAGGATAAAGCAGACAAGCGGGTAATTGTCTTACAAGTTTGAACGCCTTTGTAGCTTTATGTTCAAAAAAAGCGAAAAAAAGCCGTAAAACCCTGCCAGACATCTCATAAAAAATTGCCAGCCCCTGTCACAATAAAGATATGCAGCAATAATTTCGTCTACAAGATACCCTCTCCGGGAAAGCTAGCAACGATACAAAGCGTGTGCCTGTGCATAACTCAGCACACATTCTGGCAACAGATAGCGTGCAGATTGCCCGCGAAACAGCTGCTGTCGGATATAGGTCGCGGAGATTTCCAGTTGAGATGGCAGACTGACCGGAACAATACCACCTGCCAGCTGATAAGGAAGCTGTTCGGGCCTGATATGACGCGCCTGCCAGATTTGCGCTTCAACAGATCCCGGAGATAATTGATATCCCGGTCGGGTCAGTACCACCAGATTAGCCAGTTTCAGAATCCGCTCCCACTGGTTCCAGCGTGAAAACGATGCAAATGCATCAATCCCCATTACCCAGCACAGCCCGGTTTCAGGGCCATATTCGTTACGCATGCTTTCCAGCGTATAAACAGAATAGGAAGGCCGATCAGATAAAATCTCCCGGTCATCAACCACAAGCGCCTCTTCACCAGCAATGGCCAGCTCCAGCATTTCCAGACGTTGCTCTGAACTGGCTCCGGGCCGACTTCTGTGCGTAGGCTGATGACATGGCAACATACGCACTTCCGCCAGACCCAGTAACTGGCACAGTTCCAGCGCCGAGCGCAGATGACCATTATGGACCGGATCAAATGTCCCTCCCATAACAGCAATCAGCTTATGAGCCTGTTTCACATTCATTTCCGACAACATTTCGCCTCTGCTCTTCACCACATTGCACAATCGGACAAACGACTGAAAACAATATTACGACACTCTTCAATCATCAGTTGAAGAATACAGCGTTTCATTAACAGACAACTCTGTTCAGGTCTGTTTATGCAACCTGTATAAGCAACAATGGCAGACTCCCCGGTCTGCCATTGCTGTACGCTGCTATCCTCTATCAGGCATATCCGACCCTACTGCCGGATATGGCCATCCCCCAGAACGATATATTTCTGAGAAGTCAGACCGTCCAGGCCTACCGGACCACGGGCATGAATTTTATCCGTTGAGATACCAATCTCAGCCCCCAGACCATACTCAAAGCCATCAGCAAACCGTGTTGAAGCATTAACCATAACAGAGCTTGAATCCACTTCCGCCAGGAAACGACGGGACAGCGAATAATTATCCGTCACAATGGCATCGGTATGATGAGAACCATACTGATTAATATGAGCTATCGCTTCATCAATATCAGCAACGACTTTAATGGCCAGCACGGGAGCCAGATACTCAGTCGCCCAGTCTTCCTCCGTCGCTTCACGAGCCAGGGGAAGAATCTCTCGGGTCTGCTCACATCCACGTAATTCAACCCCTTTTTCTGCATAAGCTTTTTCCAGCTCAGGCAGAATAAGATCTGCAATACTGGCATGAACCAACAGAGTTTCCATTGTGTTGCAGGTGCCGTAACGGTGGGTTTTTGCATTCACTGCGATATCCAGCGCCTTCTTAGGGTCAGCCTGATCGTCAATATAGACATGACAGATACCATCCAGATGCTTAATCACAGGTACAGAGGCTTCCCGACTGATCCGCTCAATCAGCCCTTTACCACCACGAGGCACAATCACATCAACATATTCAGGCATAGTGATCAGCTCACCAACAGCAGCTCTGTCAGTGGTTTTGATCACCTGAACGGTACTCTCTGGCAGACCTGCAGCCTTCAACCCGGTTGCCAGACATTCCGCAATCGCCTGATTAGAATGAATAGCCTCAGAACCTCCACGCAGAATCACCGCATTGCCGGACTTCAGACACAGACTGGCCGCCTCAACTGTTACGTTGGGTCTGGATTCATAAATAATACCGATCACTCCCAGAGGAACACGCATTTTACCAATCTGAATCCCTGAAGGCCGGTAATTCATATCAGTGATCTCCCCGACCGGATCGGGCAATGCAGCAACCTGGCGCAAACCTTCAATCATGGTATCAATGACGCTGGGTGTCAGGGCCAGTCGATCCAGAAGAGCACTATCCAGGCCATTAGCACGACCACTTTCCAGATCTTTTTCATTCGCCAGTACCAGAGTCTCACGCGCGGCATCCAGAGCCTCAGCCGTTGCCAGCAGCGCTTTATTTTTTACTCCGGTATCTGCTTTCGCAATTTCACGCGAAGCCTGACGAGCCTGAAGGCCCGTTTGCTGCATATATTCACTGATATTCATTATTTTTTATCCTGTTCCCCTTCTTGCTATGTTGTCCTGCTTCTTGGCTTCTGCTTAAAGCAGCCGGTCTATCAGGGTATACAGACCGGGCCAGAGTATTTTACATGGTTCAGTATTATCCTGAAGCCCCGACTTTATCCTTAACATGCTGTCGCTTATCAGATGATAAGTCTGCTGCGACAGACAATCGCTCCATCTCATCGGATTTACCCGGAACAAGTGATCGACGAAAATCCCTGCAACCCGTTATAATCGTTTTGGATTACTACTGGAAAGATTTCAAGGCGCGAATGGATATCAGACAAAAAGCCCACCTGCATGCGGCTTACTTTATTCTGGCCGGAGCAGGTACATTATTGCTGAGCTGGGGTTATTATGGAAAAAACCTGTCGGAAGCCGGTTCTATTCTGCTGGCAGGCGGGGTTGCTCTGGTGCTATGTGGCTGCTGGAATCTATGGAGTGTACGCCACTACAACGGCATTCTTCCCTTTCTGGTACTGCTGATTTTTGGTGGCCTGAGTATCGCCGGACACTGGATACCCTCCATGATGACCGCTCACTGGGCTTATATTCTGCCACTCTATCTGTTCAGTCTGCTTAATTTCAAACCAGCTCTGCTGTTGACACTGGCTTACGCATCAATATTCAACCTGTCTACCACAGTACAGCTGGAAGGTGTTGAGCGACTGCAGGTACTCTATCTGTTCTGGTCAGCGACAACTATTGCCTGCATCTTTATCTTTACTAATCGGGAGCGGCAGCAGCATCTGCAGAAACTGATCAGCATAGACCCGGAGAGCGGGGCCTATAATCTGCAACAACTGCACGATGACCTGGTCAGGGAACTGGCGCGCAATGACAGGGAAAATACCAGCTTGGCAATTCTGTGCTTTAAAGAGCGTCAGGAGCAACCCAGAAAAGATCTGAAAAAGCTCTCAGATCATATTACACCCCAGTTACGACCTTTTGACCGACTTTACCGACATCAGGATCACCTGGTGGCCATTCTGCCCTCCGCTAACTACCAGGACAGTATCCATCTTTGCGCCCGCTTTCATAAAGCCAGAGAGATACATATCGCCCTTGCAGCCATTATTCCCGGAGAACATGACACAGAAAAAGAAGTGCTGATCAAGGCAGAAGCAGCCATTATGTCGGCCACAGAACAGGCTGCTGATGCCCCCTTATATCTGGTCAGTGACTTTCTGGATACCACGGAGGGTTTCCATGCTTAAACTCAGTTCGGGCATTCAGCTGCTAAGAGATAAAATTACAGCAGCGATCTATCTTTCACTGGCCATCGCTCTGGCAGTAACGGCCTGGTATCATCAATTGCTGGGGCATTATGACCAGATTCTCTGGCCGGCACTGACCAGCCCTTTTATACTGGCGCTGGCCATTATTCGCTTTATTCAACCCATTGACTCACCAGACGTTACCGTTTATCCGGTACTGATACTACTGGGATGTATCCTGTTAAATAACGGCCACCTTGATGATCCTCTTTATCGTCAATGGCTGTATATGCTGCCAGTTTTTACCTATTTTGTGCTGCCTGTACGTCAGGCCAGTATCACCCTGGCGGTGTTTGTCTGCATATTTTTCCTGTTTCGCTCAGATCTGCATAATGGCATCATTTTTTCCGACCTGACGATCCATTCCACACTGTTTGCCGGTATCAGTTTTCTGTTTGCTTATACCCAGGAAAAACAAACCCGGACACTGGAACAGCTCAGCGGTAAAGATAGCCTGACCGGTGCTTTTACTGAACGTCAGTTACACGAAAGACTGGAAGTTGAAGTCGCCAGAACCCGCACCACACAACGTCCTCTGTCAGCACTCTATATCACTCTTCATGGACTGGACGAATATGCTGAGCAACACAGCGAACAAAGCTACAACAAATTGATTCGCAAAATCAGTCACACGATGCAGGATAGTTGTCGTACAGGCGATGAACTGTATCGTATCAGAGAAAACAGTTTTCTTTATCTGCTGCCAAATACATCAGTTAACGGCAGTATTGTGCTGAAAGAGCGGGTCTGGCAACAGCTGACCGAACAAACCGAACTGGATAATATTCTGCCGGATGCAACCATGAATCCGGCCACATTACAAAATGATGAGCAAGCCCAGCATTTTCTGACCCGGACACTGGATACACCGGAAAAACCTGCCTGATGTTCTGCCCTGTCGGGATGATGGGGCATGTACTTTCTGAAAAATAATGAGATCACCATGTCAGATCAGTATAAAGGGCTGTTCAGCCTTCACGGCGGACTATTGCTGTTCGGCGGCACGGCTATTTTCTCCCGCACCCTGGATCTGAGTGCACTGGATATTACCGCATGGCGCTGTGTTGTCGCAGCCGCCTTGTTACTGGGCTGGCTTGGGTTACGAAAAAAAACACTGGTCTTTAACAGCACAGCACACTGGCTGGGATTGATCGCTTTATCTGTCCTGATGGGGCTACATTGGGTCACTTACTTCCACTCTATGCAGGTCTCCAGTGTGACAACCGGGATGCTGGCTCTGTTTACTTACCCTGTTATCACAGTACTGCTGGAACCGGTATTGGATCACACCCGCTTACAATTCCGGGATTTGCTCGCAGCAATTCTGGTTGTTAGTGGCGTGGTACTGATGACTCCGACCCTTGATCCGGATAACCCGGTAGCGGCCGGTGTTTTCTGGGGGATATTCTCAGCGGCATTATTCTCGGTAAGAAACATTCTGCAACGGCGTTATTTCAGTACATACAGCCCGGTGCTGATCATGGGCTGGCAGACTTTTTTTGTCGCCGTTATGTTACTGCCTTTCGCCAGTCACCAGTTATTTTCTCTGCCATCCGAACAATGGTTTCAGTTACTCTTGCTTGGAACTGTATTTACCGCAGCGCCACATACCTTGCTGGCAAACAGCCTGCGTTATCTGAAAGCCACCAGCGTAGGACTGATTTCATGCCTACAGCCTGTTTATGGCACCTTGCTGGCAGCCATCCTGCTATCGGAACACCCTGATTTTATGACGATAGCCGGAGGCTTACTGATTATTGCTGCCGCCGCCAATGAAACCCTTAAAAAACAACCAACACAATTAAAACCGTAGAGCAGACCAGATTGTAGTACAGACAAAATATATTAAGCTGAATAGGTAGCCTGTCCGGGTCAGGAAGACTCCCCCCAGCGCGGCATCAGTCCCTGATCAAAGCCCAGCTGATCAAGAACACGTGCAACAATAAAATCCACCATATCATTGACAGTCTCAGGATGGTGATAAAATCCGGGACTGGCAGGCATTACCAGGGCACCCATACGTGTCAATGTCAGCATATGCTGCAGATGAACTTCATGATAAGGCGCTTCCCGATGTACCAGAATCAACTGACGGCGCTCCTTCAACGCCACATCCGCTGCTCTTTCAATCAGGTTATTACTGGCTGCCGTTGCAATAGCAGACAGAGTGCCTGTCGAACAGGGACAAATAACCATTTTGTGTGGGGCTCCTGAGCCGGATGCAACCGGAGACATCCAGTTTTCACGTCCATACACCCGTATCTGACCAGGCTGAGCAGAAAAACGCTGATAAAGCGCCTCTTCCAGACGATGAGTATCAGCGGGAAACTTCTCTTCTGTTTCCGTGGCAATGACCACATGAGCGGCTTTTGAAATAAGCACCGAGACCTCACAATCCAGTGCAATCAGACACTCTATCAGACGTATACCATACTGAACCCCGGATGCACCGGTCAAAGCGACCGTAACCCGCTCTCTTTGAGAGGTTTCAGATACATTCTTATTATCAGAAGACAAGCCTGATGATGTGGCGACACAAGCAGAAGATGCAATGGAATCAGAAGCAACAGTTTGCAAGGGATTACTCAGCTTTTAATTTCGACAGTAAAACATAACGCACAATATAGACGAGGTTATTTCCGTCAGAAACAGATAAACGGCTTCAACAGAAATAACCCCGAATGCACGACATAACAGTATACGACAGAATCAGGAATTCAGAGCATCCAGCAATTTCTGATGAATGCCGCCAAAGCCACCATTGCTCATCACAACAATCCTGTCACCCGGTTTACTGTTTTCAACCAGAGCATCGATCAACTGACCAAGATCAGATTCAACCTGAGCAGGCACAGGAGAATCCCCAACGACCTGCTCAAGATTCCAGTCCAGTCCTTTTGGCTGATACCAGAAAACCTGATCAGCGCAACGGGTTGACTGTGCCAGCTGATCCTGCAAGGTACCCAGTCTCATCGTATTAGAACGCGGTTCAATAACAGCAATCAGACGCCCAAGTGGCTCATTTCCGGTATCCTTTTCCAGTTCCAGTTGATTACGCGCCCCTTCCAGAGTGGTATAGATCGCGGTTGGGTGATGAGCAAAGTCATCATAAACCCGGATACCTCTCACCTCACCTTTCAACTCCATCCGGCGTTTCACATTCCGGAATTCAGCCAGTGCTTCAGCAGCAATTTCAGGAGTAACACCAACATGACGAGCAGCAGCAATCGCTGCCAGTGCATTGGCCACATTATGCTGTCCTGATAATGCCCATTTCAGTTCAGCCACGACATCGCCGCGGTATAACACCGAAAATTCACTGCCATCAGAACGGATCATCTGCGCCTGCCAGTGCCCGCCTTCATTGTCATCAATGTTCTGGCACTCAGTCCAGCACCCCATATCCAGTACCTGATTCAGACTGGCTGTATTCTGATGAATGATCAGTCCCTCACCTGGTACTGTACGTACCAGATGATGAAATTGACGCTGAATCGCCGCCAGATCAGGAAAGATATCAGCATGATCAAATTCCAGGTTGTTCATCACCAGTGTCCGGGGCTGATAATGAACAAACTTGGATCGCTTATCAAAAAACGCACTGTCGTATTCATCCGCCTCAATGACAAAAAACGGGGTATCCCCCAGACGGGCAGACACGCCAAAGTTCTCAGGTACTCCTCCCACCAGAAACCCCGGACTCATATGAGCATATTCCAGAATCCAGCCCAACATACTGGTTGTCGTTGTTTTACCATGAGTACCGGCAATAGCCATGACCCAGCGTCCGGGCAGAACATGATCGGATAACCATTGTGGCCCAGAGGTATAAGCCAGACCTTTATTCAGTACATATTCTACTGCCGGATTACCCCGGCTCATCGCATTACCAATGATGACAAGATCAGGTGCGGGATCTAACTGAGCTGGATCAAACCCTTCAGTAACGTCAATCCCCTGCTCCTGCAACTGAGTACTCATGGGAGGATATACATTAGCGTCACAGCCTGTCACCTTATGCCCCAGCTCCCGTGCCAGTAATGCCAGACTTCCCATAAAGGTGCCGCAAATCCCCAGAATATGCAGATGCATGATCACTCCTCCCCGCTCTGAATCCGGCGGTTTTCATCGATAATACAAAAACGGCAGAGTATCACGGCTCCGGCCATCTTCCCATGCCCCCGACAGACTATTTCCCACTCCCCCCGCACTGACTATAAGCAATTAAAATGCAGCGTAACTGAATGAAAAGACAACAGTTTCATTAACACGCTATAAAAACCTGCTATATCCCCATGCAAAAGTCCCGGTTTTCAAGTAAGATTGCCCGCATTTTTTCGGGCAGGTCTGTCGGACCTGGCTAATATTCTTATATTTAACGAACCTATGCGACTCTCAGGAGCCTGATTCAGCGATGAGCAAGCAAAACGCATTTTACGCCCAATCCGGTGGTGTAACGTCCGTCATTAACGCCAGTGCCTGTGGTGTAATTGAAACTGCACGTAAGCACAGCGACACAATTGGCACAGTTTACGCCGGACGTAACGGTATTATCGGTGCTCTGGTAGAAGAGCTGATTGATACCAATGCTATCTCTGATGAAGACGTTGCAGCACTGCGCTTCACTCCTGGTGGCGCATTCGGCTCCTGCCGCTACAAGCTGAAAGATATTGACACGCACCGTGAGCAGTATGAGCGTCTGATTGAAGTATTCAAAGCCCACGATATTGGTTACTTCTTCTACAACGGCGGTAACGATTCTGCAGATACCTGCCTGAAAGTATCTCAGATCTCTGAAAAGCTGGGCTATCCGATCAAAGCCATCCACGTTCCTAAGACCGTTGATAACGATCTGCCGATCACTGATACCTGCCCTGGCTTTGGTTCTGTTGCCAAATACATCGCACTGTCCACGATGGAAGCAGGTCTGGACATTAAGTCCATGTGTGAAACCTCAACCAAGGTGTTTATCCTGGAAGTGATGGGGCGTCACGCAGGCTGGATTGCTGCTGCTGGCGGACTGGCACAGCAGGCAGAAGACCAGCCACCACATATCATCATATTCCCGGAGATCGCTTTTGATCGCGCAGCGTTTATGGCAAAAGTGGATCAGAGCGTTAAAGATCACGGCTACTGCGTGATTGTGGTTTCTGAAGGCGCACACTACGAAGACGGCACCTTCCTGGCCGATGCCGGTACCAAAGATGCTTTCGGTCATACTCAGTTAGGTGGTGTAGCACCAACACTGGCCAATATGGTTCGTGAAGAACTGGGTTATAAATATCACTGGGCAGTGGCAGATTACCTGCAGCGTGCTGCACGACACATCTCTTCTAAAACCGATCTGGACCAGGCTTACGCTGTAGGTCAGGCTGCGGTTGAAATGGCTGTTGCTGGCAAGAATGCAGTTATGCCTGCAATTACACGCACCAGTAATACACCATTCAACTGGACAATTACAGAAGCCCCCCTGGATCAGGTGGCTAACGTTGAGAAGTTTATGCCACGGGATTTCATCACCGAAGATGGCTTTGGCATTACTGACGCTTGCCGCGAATACCTGGAGCCTCTGATTCGTGGTGAAGCTGAGCTGCCATATGATGAAAAAACCGGCCTGCCACGTTATGTTCGCCTGCAACACACTCTGGCAGGAAAAAAACTGCCTGAGTTTAAAGCCTGATCAGTATCGCATTCATCAGCCTGGTTATTTCGCTAACCTCAACGTTGCTATGGTATGACAGCATAAAAGCCCTGTTATAAGACAGGGCTTTTACTATCCGCCAGAAACGTAAACCAGCCCACTCACTTATTAACCCTCTCCCCATCGGGCAAACTTTTACATCCCATCAGAAATCCGTTCTAATCAGAACTATACTGTCTTCAGTTAATGTTGCTCCGGAGTCTGATAGTTATGATAAAACTGTTATCCCAAACCCGGATTTTTATTATTTCTCTGATACTGTCTCTGTTCAGCTCTGTTGCTATCGCTCAGACAATCAGAATCGCTACGGGGGAATACCCGCCTTTTTGCTCCAGCTCTGCAAAACACTACGGTTTTGTCAGCCATGTCATCAGTGAAGCCTTTGCTCGCGAAGGCCATCAGGTTGAATTTGATTTTTTACCCTGGAAACGGGCCTTGTATCAGACATCTAACGGCGAATACGATGCCACCAGCTGGTGGGTATATAGCGATGAAAGAGCGGCTAAATTTTATTACAGTGATACGGTTGTCACCAACAGCGTGCACTTTTTCTATGTTAAAGCTCATAATTTCGACTTTGACTGGAAAACCCTATCTGATCTGGATGATTATCGCCTGGGGGTTACACGGGGTTACTTTTATAATGAAGAGTTCACTCAATACAGAGAAGAGAATACTGACCGGTTTGATGTCGTCAACAGCGACGAGCAAAGTCTGAAGCGCATGCTGTTGAAACGCATCGACCTGTTTCCGGTTAACGTGGTGGTCGGACTGGAATTACTCAGAACAAAATTCGGGCCGAATGTGATCCATCAGATCACCTATCATCCCAGACCTCTCAGTAGTAAAGACGGCTTTATCCTGTTTCCTAAAAGCCAGGCAAACTCAGCTCAACTATCAGCTATCTTTAATTCAGGCCTAAAAAAACTAAAAGCAGATGGTAGCTACGAACGCATGCAGGAAAACCTGCTGTCTGGCTATTACTCTAATTAAAAACAGGCATCCTGTGACAACATCACTTTACCGGCCCATATTACTCTGCTGACAACTGTTGTCAGTAGAGTAGCCATATCCTCTTTCAGATCATCCTATGACGGATATCAATATAGTATTACCTGAGCGCCAGCAGTAAGGAAACAATGTGAACAAAGCCGAACGCCTGTTTCAACTAACCAATTTATTACGAGGACGACGCACAGCCATCACCGCCCGTACCCTGGCTGAAAAACTTAATGTCAGTGAGCGGACAATTTACCGGGATATTCAGGCTCTTGAGCTATCCGGCATCCCCATTGAAGGGGAAGCAGGTATAGGCTATCGCATCCGTCATAATTTTGAACTGCCACCTCTTATGTTTAATCGCAGCGAGATTATCGCTCTGTTGCTTGGCAGCCGTATGGTTCAGGCCTGGTCAGATAAAGAACTGGCCGGAGCAGCCAGTCGTGCAATAGAAAAGATCAATGCCATTCTGCCTGACGATCTGAAAGCTCTGGCCGAACAACAAACCCTGCTGGTACCGGATTACTTTGTCAACAGCAAACAATCCGATATTAGCCAGGCTGTGCGCAAAGCGATTGAAAATAAGCAACGCATATACCTGACTTACAATCGGGCTGACGGTGAATATTCAGAAAGAATCCTGGACCCGTTGGGCATGGTGTACTGGGGAGGTAAATGGACGCTGATCGCATGGTGTCATCTCAGAGAAAATTACCGTGAATTTCGCATTGATCGTATCAACTCAGCCAGCCCATCAGATGAATACTTCCAGACCAGTGAACAACACAGCCTTGATCATTATATAAGCCTGATAACATACCCTGCAGAAACAGACTACTCCTGATTACCCATTATTTATACACGTCAGAATATTTCATGTTATTACACATGGGTAGACCAGCATAAGCCATAGCTACTAGACTTGCCTTCTGACGATAGCGCAGAGAGTAATCAAATGGAAATGCAGGATACTATGGCACCCCGGCCATACTATAAACAGAATCAACACGCTCGGGTTTACTGGCTAACAGGACTTTCTGCCTCAGGAAAATCAGCTTTAGCAACGGCTCTGAAAACTCAATTGACTCAGTCAGGTGTACCCGCAGTCGTTCTGGATGGAGATCATCTGAGAGATAGCCTTTGCTCGGATCTGTCGTTATCAGAGCAGGACAGAAAAGAAAATATCCGTCGTACAGGTGAAGTAGCACGCCTGCTCCAGCAAAATGGTATACATGCAATCTGCGCTCTGATTTCCCCCTATCGCGCCGATCGCAATGCCGTTCGCCAGCGTATTCCTGACGGTCAGTTTATTGAAGTTTATCTGTCTACTCCCCTGAAAACCTGTATCCGTCGAGACCCTAAAGGCTTATATCAGAAGGCCCTGAATGGACAGATTAAGGGGATGACAGGCATTGATGCACCTTATGAGGCACCTGAAGCCCCCGAATTCTGCTTTGATACACGCTTTATTCAGCCAGAACACATTGCACGCCTTCTGGTATAACTCAATGCGCAATTAAAGGGATATACTTTTATGGATTTTTCAGGCTGGTACCCTGTAGCCCTGCAAGAAAAAGAGCAACCACTGATTAAATGGACTTATTTTGGAGACCAACGTTTTACCAGACCATTCTTTTATGATGAACAGACAGGAAAACCTTATCAATGGCAGCCATTTGACTCCCTGCTCCAGGCCAGCTATCAGGAGATAGTGTCGCCTGCAGCCTTTTTCTTTCACAGCTCGCGCTGTGGTTCAACACTGCTCAGCCAGCAACTCTCCTTATCCGAACGCTTTATCAGCTTATCGGAACCAACCGGGCTTGACCTGATACTTCACTATGTCCACGATCTGGATAATCAGGATGAGCAGATCGCTCTGATACGCACTATGGTTCAGATACTCGGGCAGAAACGATTTGATCGCGAGAGCCACTTATTTATTAAAACAGACAGCTGGCATATCGCCTGGCTCCCCCTGATCAGACAAGCCTACCCAGAAGTGCCATGCTACTTTATGTTCAGGGAGCCCGAAGCCATTATCGCTTCTCATCAGAAGCTCAGAGGGCGTCAGATGGTACCTGGCGTGGTAGATATGAAAGCAGTACAACCGGATCTGAGTCAGGTCGAACCCTGGGATCTGGATCGCTATGCTCAGCAGGTACTATTGCGTTTTTTTGAACTGGCTATTCAGTACCACAAGCAAGGTCTGCTCACACTGATAGATTACAACACCCTGCCAGATTATATATGGCATGACCTGAACACAGAGCTTAACCTGCAATTCACTCTCAAAGAGATGAATATAATGCGACAGGCTTCAGGCAATCATTCCAAACGACCCGACCAGTTATTCCATGAAAAAAAGGCATCTGATATACAAATTATCCCGGAACTATCAGCATGTTATCAGCAATTAAAACAATGTAATGCGATAGACAGTAAAGCCTGACTCATTGACTTTTCGTATGTAATATACCGGGTTATAAGGCGTAATAGCTTTATTAAAAGCGGCTTATTAAAGTCTCTGAAAAACATCAGGGGATAATTATGAGCCGCTTCCTGCAACTGCCGTTAGTTTTTGATATCACACAGCTCAATCGTGATCTGGCAACACTGACAGATAAACTCTGGCACAGTCATATCAATCAACAAGCGCATGATGGTGGCTGGAGTGCATTACCGCTGCGTTCTGTTGGTGGAAGCATTGAACAGATTGCCGTCAAAGAAACAGATCAGTCTTTATACCAGGATACAGAGTACCTGACTCATACCCCCTATTTTCAGCAAATACTCAGCCAGTTTTCCTGCCCATTAGTCTCTGTTCGCCTGATGAAACTCAAAGCAGGTGAAGAAATAAGAGAGCACACAGATCTTGATTTAGGCTATGAAAGTGGCGCTGTTCGCCTGCATATCCCCATTACCACTCATCCGGACATTCTGTTTCATATTGATCAGCAACCCATTCATTTCGGATCTGGAGAGTGCTGGTATATGAATGCGGACTTGCCTCACCGTGTGATTAATCCAACAGATACTGACAGAGTCCACCTCGTCATCGATTGCCTTGTAAATGACTGGATAGAAGCGCTGTTCAGCCGAGCTGGTTATCAGTCTATTAAGGTACAACATAAATACGGAGACCCTACCATCAATGACGACAACGTATTACAGGTTATAGCTGAACTGGAGCGTATGGATACAGATGCAGGTCGGAAAATAGCAGCAAAACTGAAAAGCATTCACCAAAGCAATGCTCAGGCAGTCTGAAAAGACTGCTCATGCTTAACAGACTTTCTGCGTGCGATTGCTATATAAAGCGATTCCGACAGCTATCTGTATTTGTCAGCATTCGTACCTTCAGATGATGAAACCAAACTGAATCAGATAATTCATTACCTGTACATTCGGGAGAAGAGACATGCCAAAACAAGATATTCAACATATTATCAACACTATCCTGATGGCCAGCCCAGAAGAACTATTCTCTCTGAAAGCAGAGACAGACCAACTGGTTAGTCTGCTATGCAAAGTAACAGATATCGACTTACACCCAGCTATTTTTCATGACGAACATGCAACAGAAACCATGCATGGAAAAGCGGTATCGATGACAACAGCAGCCCAGTGCGCAGAAGAATTTATGCGCACTCAGGTCTTTTTGCGAGGTGTATTTCAGGCTATTCAGGATCAGCTGAAAACCCAGGATAGCATCAGGATTCTATATGCTGGCACCGGGCCCTTTGGCCTTCTGGTAGTACCTTTGCTACATCAGTTTACCCCGGACAAAGTTCAGGTTTATCTGTTAGACATTCATCAGGAATCATTGGATGCTCTGCAAAAGCTGATTGAAATACTTGATGTCGATGATTTTATAGAAAACCAGCAGTGTACAGATATTCTGCAATGGCCGATTGAACAACAGCAACCTTTCGACCTCATCATTTCAGAAACAATGAAAGCAATGCTGGATCAGGAACCCCAGGTATCTGTTTTCCGTCACTTGATTCCTTTATTAAAACCTGAGGGGGAGTTGATTCCTCAGCAAATTCAAATTAAAGCCTGGCTGGCAGCTCCCCGATCCTACAATACTCACAGTTTTTATCTTGGCGAAATATTCACATTAGATCGGCAACAAACATATTTATTACACCAGCAAAGCAATCCCACTATTAAAGGTAGCCTGGACATCCCTGAATACCCTGAAGTGTATAAAGATCTTAAGTTTACAACGGATATTCAGGTGTATGGCAGACACTGGTTGACCGAACATCAGTGCTCTCTTAACCTGCCAAAAGTCATTATAGGCACCTCTCCGGAGCCAGGCTCTCAGCTAAGGTATCAATACGAGATAAAACAACATCCTGAGTTCACTTTCGATTATGAAAGCTCTGATGACTTCTCTATTGAACAATTACCTGATCACTTCGAATTATCGGAAACAGGCATCCCATATCTGAAACGCTGCTGGTATAAGGCACAGTTATTAAAACAGAACCACTCTATCAACGACCTGCTACAAAAAGAGTCTGAACTGGACCAACTGCTATTTAATACCTTGTTGCCAGAACCAGACAAGGGAAATGCCCTTCTGTATCAGAGCCACTCTCTTAATGAGTTTGAACGATACATGACCCATAGCCAACAACCACCCAATAACATTCATAAAATAAACATTTTTACAGAAGAGCTCAGACGAAAACTTCAGTAAACCAGCTGAAAGAGGCTTATGCCAATGCCCTGGCTTCACCTGAGCTCATCTGGTTCTGATAATAAAGCCAGAAAATAGCCAGCTGTAACTGGCGTCACATTACGACGACACCTGTAACCTTTCGTAATACTTTTTTCTAATCAATAGAAATAGCATACGGAAGTAGCTGGTTTTATCAGAGATTTTTCACAGGAAGTGATAACCACATCTGAAAATAAAGTGTTATCCGGTTTAATTCAGGAAAAAGCATCGCGTTCAGCATGCAAACAAATTAATTAGCCTTATAAAACAATTGGAAAACAGCATGCAAAGACAAAAAATGTCGCAACGAGTCGAGTCAGATACTGCTGAAGTAACATCTGTTGATCCAAGACTTCAACAGATGCTTAATCAGTCAATCAGAGATCAGTTAAATCAATCTCTGAGTCAGGTTTCAGACGGTGAGCGTCAACTTTTGCTAAAGCAGTCTGTTCTGCAGCTGACAGAGAATATTATTCATAATAATTGCTCTCATGATGAATGGGTAGATTTATATAGCGAAACGCATCAGCACCTGATGTCCAGTTATCGGGAAGCTGACTTATCTGAAGAAGAAAAAAACCAATCTAACATTATAAAAACAGGATTGGTTATGTCTGTTGAATATAGTACAGGTACATTCAATGATATATACCGCGTCAATGCTTTTATTCGTGGTGCCTACCAGGCTATTAATAATAAGGAAAATCAGGAGACAATTCATATTGTTTATCCAGCTTGTGGCCCTTTTGCTCCTCTATTAATCCCTCTGATCAGTTACGTACAGCAAAAAAACATCAACAATAAAATTAAAATATCACTTATTGATATACAACCTGGGGCAATAAAAGCACTTGATCAATTAATTAATGACCTGGGAGTGAGGGAATATATTCATGAATTAGAGTGCATGGACATAATGGATTATAACCCGGGCTTTAAAATTGACATTTTAATTCTGGAAGCTATGCAGCATGGTATTACTCGAGAAGGCCATCTTTTCTTTGCCAGACATCTTGCACAATTTATGACAGAAGACAGCATTCTATTACCAGAAGAAATTACCGTAAACGCATACGCTGGTATTTGTCAGACAGAGTTCGCAACTCAATGGGACGACCAGGATAGAACACACTCCTCGTTACAAAATGAGCAAACCAGAGGCTATAGGCAGCATATAGGAAAAGTAATCACTCTAACTCTGAAAAATATTAAAGATGCAACAACAGTATCTTTAGGAGAGTCTATTGAACTTATTGAAGGAGATATAGTAACTATTCCTGTCGATATAGGAAGTGATAAAGCCCTGCTATTATTCACAACAATCACTGTATTTAACAATGAAAAAATCAGTGAATATGACTCAGGTATTACACAACCTATTTACATGCCGTCAGTATGTATGAATTTCAAACCCAAAGCCCCCCAACCAGACGACCTTTTAGTTAAAAGCGGTGACAATATAAGGTTTTACTACAAGATGGACGCAACTCCCGGCTTTCTGCCAGTAAAAGCATAGCAGGTATAAAAAAATGAACAGTAAACTTTCTGTCATCACTTCCAGCTGCGCTGCACTTTCTATGATTTCTTATTTATTTAATAAGAAAATGCTGGCAGGCGTTATCATTACTGGAGAAATGAACCCTGATATTCAATCTCTGGAAGCACAGTTAAATCACAGCAATATTCCTTTTTGCTATACCAGTGAAGAAGACAAAATGATATCAGCACTGGTTTCCTGGCAAGCTATTGCAGGGGTTATTTTTTATTGCCGCTCAAAAATATCACTGCCTGTGATTAACACACCAGAAAAAGGCACGATTAATATTCATGCTTCTCCCTTACCAGCGTACCGTGGCCCGCAGCCTGTCTACTGGCAGATTCGCAATGGTGAAAAACAGACCATGCTGACAGCTCATATGGCGGTAGAGGAATATGATGCAGGAGATATTGTTGCACAACAAACCGTACCTGTGTCGGAGTACGATACTCACCACAGTCTTACAGGAAAATTATATAGTTATATTCCTGATCTGATGGAAAAAGTTATTAATCAGCTGGAAAAACATAAGCAGTTTATAACACAACCGCAAGCTGAAGCACCTTATTTTTATGCCAGAAATATAACAGATGAAGACCTGAAAATTAACTGGAAAACAATAACTGCGTCAGAACTTATTAATCAGGTCAGGGCAGGCAACCCTCAGTGCGGCGGTTCCATTCTGACATTGGGTAGCAATCAGGGGCAAGCCCAGCTATTACAGGCAAGTTATTCCGATTTACCTGTTCATAACATTCCTCCTGGCACAATTATTTGTGTCTCATCAGACAAGGGGCTTGTTGTAGCTTTAAAGGACCAAGCTGTACGTCTGGATATTATCGCCAATGCGGATGGTGTTTACGATGGTTTTAGATTTGCCTGCCTGTTCAGGCTCAGCTCAGCAATGAGCTTTTCATAACCTAAACCCGGCAATTGTGCCAAGCATATAAAAAAGGAAGTCAAAATGGATCCATTAATGACCACGATCTCTTATTGGGGAGCAAACTTCAATCCACGGGACTGGCTCTTCTGCGATCACTCGTTGTTGTCTATAGGCTCATTTCCTGCAGTTTACAGCCTTATCGGTACCATCTACGGAGGTGACGCCCGTACAACATTCTCATTACCAGATCTGAGAGGTCGTGTACCACTGGGTGCAGGCTACTCCCCGGGCTTACAGAACTATGTACAAGGTACCAGAGCCGGGCATGAGTTTGTGACACTTAGTTCTTCAGAGATTCCATCACTCAATCAGACTATGAGCTTGTCAGGATTATCCGCTAACTTGCCTATTAGCACCACAACAGGAACAGTCTCTGATATGACTGGGGCGAATGCTGCCCTTGCCGTTGGATCAACAGATGTTGGTGGAGATGTTTACTCTACTCATATGTACTCCCCTTCTCCAACCGCATATAAAGCTCTTCCAATAACAGGAAGCGTTACAGCAACCGGTGGGGGAAATGGTAATTCCCATGAAAACCGTATGCCATACTCTGTAGTACAGTGCATTATTTCAATGAATGGTATCTATCCAAGCAGGAACTAAGCAATTGTGCGCAATAATCTTCCCCATAGCTTATTGCGCACTTTAAATAAACAGGGAAGGTAATATTGGGTATGAAAAGAGGTATAAGGAGGCTGATAATTGCTGATAAAAGCATCTCTCAGATAAACGTCCTGATAGCAGACTTATCCGACAATGGCATTTTATTATATATACCAGAAGATACTGACTCTATTACCGTCTTAACCAGAAAGATAGCTGCCAACAAAGGTGTTAATCAGGTTTATATCTTCACACATGGTTACCCGACTAGCCTTATTCATGGCAGTGAAAAAATAACCTCTACAGATCTATTCAAGCATAAAAAAGAAAGTGCCAGCTGGAACTTGTCATTGAGTATTGAAGCTGAAATTATGCTTTATGCCAGCAATATTGCTCAGGGGGGCACGAGCAAACAGTTTATAAGACAATCTCACGAATTATCAGGCTGCAAAATCGCTGCTTCAAGCTATCCATTTGGTCATATACCTATTGGCAGCACTGGCAACTGGATGTTACCAGTCACAACCAGACATTATCTCCACTATTCATTAATAAACTTGCTACAAAAAATTGGAGGCACACCTTGGCTACAATCTTAACTGCGGGCGATATGGCTATTATTGATTTTAATATCGACCATGATTCTTTCCGGCTTGCTGCTCTGACAGATATTACAGCAGGTACGGTAATTAAAATTACAGATAGGGGCTGGACCAGTGCAGGTAATTTTGGCAGCTATGGCAGTAATGAGGGTACTATCGTCTGGACGGTAGGATCTGATATTACGGCAGGTGAAACATTCGAATTTACCGTGGCAGCGGGCACACCAACAGTTACATTGCTTGAAGTATATGATAATGCAAACAGAAGCTCTGAAGTTTCAACAGAGAGCACAAGTTGGAGTAGTCACAGTTTTGCATTAGGAGGAGATCAGATCCTGATTTATCAGGGCACAGATGCATCACCAACCTTTATATATGGGTTAACAACATCAAACAGTGCAAGCAATCACTCTGCTGATGGAGAATGGCAAAACACCTCAGCAACAAGTTCAAGCTTATCCCAATTGCCTTCGGGCCTAACCAATGGCGTCTCTGCATTAGCTCTAACCCGGGGATTACACTTAGATAACGTTACTTATGCTGGCCTGACCACTCAGGCCGATAAAGCTACCTGGCTAACACGCCTGAGTAATACCAGTAACTGGGTAGGGGATGATGCTGCAAAGCAGACTGGTGTAATTTCTGCGACGGCAGGTGATTCTAATGCCAAGCTTGCAATGGCTCCATCAAATGCCGTGCCAACTCTGACCACTGTCAGTACACTGACCGGAGCGACTGAAGACACAGAGTTTGAAGTTACTCTGAGTACTCTTGAAACAGAGGGTGATGAAAGTGATGACAATAGTGTTGATGGTTTTATCGTAAAAGCCGTTTCTGGTGGTACATTAAAAATAGGTACAGATGCTGGCTCTGCAACGGCATGGCATGCAAGTAGCAATAATCTGATTAACGCCTCTAATAATGCCTACTGGACACCCGACAGTAATACTAACGGTAATCTGAATGCGTTTACTGTTGTTGCTGTTGATAACGAAGGAGCAGAATCTGCTACACCAGTACAAGTAACAATTAATGCATCAGCGGTAAATGACGCCCCCACCATTACCAGTTCAGGCAACTACACCCTGACAGCAGTTAACGAAGAAACGCCATCGACCGGAGTACTGATCTCTACGATTCTGGCCGATAGCAATATCAGCCATGCCGATGTCGACAGCGGTGCCAGTAGCGGTATTGCAGTAACAGCGACTACAGGTACCGGAAGCTGGGAGTTTTCCACAGACAACTCGAACTGGACCAGTTTTGGTAGTGTCAGTACCAGTGCCGCTCTGCTATTGGATAGTGCAACCTATGTGCGTTTTACTGGTGGTACGGAGTATTCCGGGTCTGCTAATTTTACCTTCCAGGCCTGGGACCAGACCAGTGGTAGCGCTTCAACCAATGGTTCTGCTCAGACAGGAAATGCCAGCGTCAACGGCACAAGTACTGCGTTCTCTTCTGATAGTGCAACAGCTTCTATTACAGTCAATGCGGTAGATGATGCCCCTACCGGCTCTGGTGCTGCTACGCCTGCCAGTTTTACTGAAGATACCCAGGGCAACCTGGATCTGTCAGGCTTTACCGTGGCCGATGCAGACAGTGCTTCCGTGACAATTACCCTGACTGCCAGCGCAGGTACACTGGTTGCCTCTTCCTCAGGTGGCGTTACTGTTGGTGGTAGCAGTAGCGCTCTGACCCTGACCGGAGCACCTGGCGATATCAACACCTGGCTGGCTACCACCTCCAACGTACAATATACCGGTGCTACGAATGCAAACGGTGCCGGAGCTGCAACCATCACGATTACCGGTGCTGACGGGACAACCTCCAATGTTGCAATGGGATCGGTGTCTCTGAATATCAGTGCAGTCAATGACGCACCCACCATTACCAGTTCAGGCAACTACGCCCTGACGGCAGTAAACGAAGAAACAGCCTCGACCGGAGTACTGATCTCTACGATTCTGGCCGATAGCAATATCAGCCATGCCGATGTCGACAGCGGTGCCAGTAGCGGTATTGCAGTAACAGCGACTACAGGTACCGGAAGCTGGGAGTTTTCCACAGACAACTCGAACTGGACCAGTTTTGGTAGTGTCAGTACCAGTGCCGCTCTGCTATTGGATAGTGCAACCTATGTGCGTTTTACTGGTGGTACGGAGTATTCCGGGTCTGCTAATTTTACCTTCCAGGCCTGGGACCAGACCAGTGGTAGCGCTTCAACCAATGGTTCTGCACAGACAGGAAATGCCAGCGTTAACGGCACAAGCACAGCGTTCTCAACGAACAGTGCAACGACGTCAATTACAGTCAATGCGGTAGATGATGCCCCTACCGGCTCTGGTGCTGTTACGCCTGCCAGTTTTACTGAAGATACCCAGGCCAACCTGGATCTGTCGGGCTTTACCGTGGCCGATGCAGACAGTGCTTCCGTGACAATTACCCTGACTGCCAGCGCAGGTACACTGGTTGCCTCTTCCTCAGGTGGCGTTACTGTTGGTGGTAGCAGTAGCGCTCTGACCCTGACCGGAGCACCTGGCGATATCAACACCTGGCTGGATACCACCTCCAACGTACAATATACCGGTGCTACGAATGCAAACGGTACCGGAGCTGCAACCATCACGATTACCGGTGCTGACGGGACAACCTCCAATGTTGCAATGGGATCGGTGTCTCTGAATATCAGTGCAGTCGATGATGCGCCAACCGTATCAGGCGTACCGGATGATTCTGTTATACTTTCAGTAGGGCAATATCTCGATCTTTCTGCCTCCAGCGTAGCTGATGTGGATACAGACCCGGTTACCGCAACCCTCTCTGTAAATAGTGGTGTCCTTACGGCAACATCGGCCGGTGGCAATCACTCTGGAGGCGCTGCAGTCGTTCAGACCGACTCACAAACCGTGACGCTAACAGGCTCACCGGCAGAGGTCGATGCTTACCTGAATGATACCTCCGAACTCACCTTTACCTCAGTGGCCTCTACCGCTGATGTAACGCTGACCGTTTCCGTGGATGATGGTGTTAACAGTGCAGTTTCAGATACGGCAACCATCTCTGTTCTGGATGTCGTCAGACCAATCGCCAGCAACTATACCGATTCAACCAATGAAGATACGGCTGTCACTGCATTCAGTAATACTGAACTGCCAACAGCAGAAGATTCCGATATAGGTACAGCACATACTGTCGAATACATTACTATTGATACATCCACTGTAACAGGTGGGGTACTTTCCCTGACAGGAACACCGGCAGGTGGTACATCAACGACGGGGGGAATTACATTCTATACCGCAACAGGTAATTTGTCCGGCACAGTCAATATCGCCATAGGTGACATTGGCAATCTTGTCTTCACACCAACCGCCAATTTATCAGGCACCGGTGCAGGCAGCTTTGCCTGGACAGTCACTGACAGCGGAGGCGATACCTCCACGGCGGCTACCTGGACGCTGGATATTAACGCAGTTGAAGATGTACCTACACTGACGGGCGTTACAACAACCATTACCGCACTGGAAGATACAGCAACCAACCTGATTACCGGAACACCAGTATTTACCGATGTGGACACGACGGGCGATATTGTCGCCACGCTAACAGCAACGAATAACGCCGCGACCTTAACGGCTTCAAATGCGAATGGCGTTGTCGTCGGTAACAGTGGCACCCATGCCATCACATTAACGGGCACCGCCACAGAAATTAACACCTTCCTGCAGACAGCATCTAATGTCACTTATACCGGAGCAACCAACAGCACAACATCGGATACCGTAACCGTCACAGTGAATGATGGAGAAGGTGGCACAGGTACGGCTGAAACCATCACGGTCAATATGACTGCCGTGAATGATGCCCCTGCTGTCAGCGCAACAGGCACAGGTGGTAACTCAATTAATGGTGCTGCAACGGGACTGTTCAGCAGTGCTGCCGTTGATGTTGATACCCCTGATACTGGCGACCTGATCACCGGACTTAAATTGACCGTCAGCGGCTTACAGAATGGTGCAGATGAAAAAATTAATTTTGATGGCACAGCAATCGCATTGACAGCGGGCACTAATGGTACAACTACCGGCGGTAATAGCCTGGGTTATAGTGTGGCCGTCTCATCCAGTACAGCAACGGTGACAATTACTCATGCAGGTGTGGCTGAAACCACCATCGAAAGTCTGCTGAATGCGATGACCTATGAAAATACAGCCTCGCCTTTTACGGAAGGTGACCGGACGATTACCCTGACAGAAGTCACGGATGACGGTGGCACAGCAAACAGTGGTGTGGATACCTGGTCTACTGCGAATATCAGTGCAACCGTTACTGTTGTTGATGGCACTAAACCGGTCGCTAACAGTTATACCAGCAACGGCACAGAAGACACGGCTGTCAATTTGTCAGCGACTGAGCTGCCAACAGCGCAGGATTCTGGCAGCGAGACGCTTGAATATATCACCATTAATACCGCCAATATTACCGGTGGTGTTTTATCGCTGGATTCTACCGGCACGACAGGTACATCCACTGTTGGCGGCATCAGCTATTACACAACAGCAGGTAATCTCACTGGAACCGTATATATTAATATTGCGGATATCAGCAAGCTGGATTTCACACCAACAGCGAACCTTGCGGGCACGGGTGCTGCAAGCTTTAGCTGGACCGTCACGGATGCAGGTGGTGATACCTCTCCGGCGGCCACCTGGACACTGAATCTGAGCAACACAGACGACGCCCCTTCTGGAACAGATAAAACCATTGCCGTGACGACCAGTGGCAGTCATACCTTCAGCAGCACAGACTTCGGGTTCACTGATGCGGATACGGGCGATAGTCTGAATCGTGTACAGGTCAATGTTCAGACGATTGATAATGGTGCTCTGAAACTGAATGGTAACGCTGTTAGTGACGGTGACTGGATCAATCTGGCTGATATTGGCAACCTGGTCTACACCCCAAGTGCCGCAGGTTCCGATACCTTCACGTTTACGGTAGAGGATAACAGTATAAGTAACTCTACTGACGCCACACCTAACACCATCACACTGAATGTCACCACACCATCAACTGGCGGTGGCGGTGGCGGTGGCGGTGGCGGTGGCGGTGGCGGTACGCCAACACCAGAGCCAGAGCCAGAGCCAGAGCCAGAGCCAGAACCTGAGCCAGAACCTGAGCCAGAACCTGAGCCAGAACCTGAGCCAGAACCTGAGCCTGAGCCTGAGCCAGAGCCAGAGCCAGAACCTGAGCCAGAGCCAGAGCCAGAGCCAGAGCCAGAGCCAGAGCCAGAGCCAGAACCAGAACCTGAGCCAGAACCTGAGCCAGAACCTGAGCCAGAACCTGAGCCAGAACCTGAGCCAGAACCTGAGCCAGAACCTGAGCCAGAACCTGAGCCTGAGCCTGAGCCTGAGCCAGATACGGTAGAAGAGGTAGATGGTGCAACAGTAGAAACCCGTACAGAACAGGATGATACCGGTGGAACTATCCGTGTTATCCACGTCGAACCCGTTTCGGCTGACAGGGCTGACACCGACACCACTACTGAGCAGGCTGATGTGCCTCTGCACTTTGATAATAACAACAACAATAAAGTTGTTACTGTCGTCAGTCTGCCAACAGGGGTCGGTATTAATGCCCGGGAAAATACAACGGCTCATGCCAGAAATGATCTGGTGGACCTGATTACGCTGATCAATCAGACAGCCGGTGATAGTGAATCTGACCGGGAGGATATGGTCGAAACCGGTGAACGCTTCCTGGAAGCACTGGAAGAAACCGACGACACTTTATGGGTAAATCAGGTCACCCTGACAACGGATGAAACAACAGCACCGACATCACCGATTAAAATTACAGGTACAGCTAACAGTGATCAGAATAACTACCAGGAAGCACTGGTGATTGATACCCGTCAGTTACCGAAAGGAACAGTACTGGATCTGTCCGAGATTGAGTTTGCTGTGATTGTCGGCGATGGCGTTATTATTCGTGGCGGCGAAGGTGCCAATATCGTCTTCTCTGGTAAAGGTAGCCAGAACATTATTCTGGGCCCGGACGACGATGAACTGCATGCCGGTGCCGGTGATGACGTGGTTGGTTCTCAGGGCGGTAATGATATTCTGAACGGTGAGGCCGGTAATGATATTATCGTGGGCGGTATTGGTAACGATACACTGAGCGGAGGTGAAGGTAATGATCAGCTACAGGGCGGTCATCAGGAAAAAGGTACCTGGCAGTTCAGTATTGATAGCCAGGGTCGCCTGAACAGTACTTTCATCCCGGATGATGAAGATATGTCTCACACCGGTCAGGTTACATTAATTGGCGACTGGTACAGCCGTCCAGTCCATATTGTAGCCGGAGGTGAACTGGCTTATCTGCAAACTCAGGAAGAGAATATTGATGATAAGGGTCTGCTGTTCCAGGGCAACAGTCATTACGCCTTCCTGGCTCAGAACAATGATCTTCTGGAAGCTATTACTCTGCTTTATCATGGTGTTATGGGTGAATTGCCTTCTATTGAAGCTCTGAACCTGTATGCTGGTTCGGGATACAACCGGGAGCAACTCACTGACCTGGCCCTGACATACTGGCAGCAGGTATCTGAATTTGATTCTGAAACGCCAACAAGTGTTCAGGTTACAGCCATGTTGAATGCCTTCTGGCCTGCAGATAGTATCAATACGGATCAGCTCAATCAGTACACTGCTATGGCAGAATCATCAGGTCTTTCAGATGTTTTCTGGAGTATTGCCTCACATAGCAATCACAGTCAGCAACTAACAGGCAGTGCCGGGCAACTCTGGTTGACAGAACAGATTCAAACCGACGAACAAGGCATGTCTATTGATGCCGGTGATGACATTCTGGATGGTGGAGAAGGCGATGATCTGCTGATTGGTGGACATGGTAACGATATACTTAATGGCGGAGCAGGTCAGGATACTGCACGCCAGCTGAGAGCTCAGTCCGACTATCAGATTCAGCTGGATCAGGAGGGCAGAGTCACCCTGATTTACAAAGATGGTTTCTACACCGAAACCGATACTCTGATCAGTATTGAGCAAGTTGAATTTTCCGATAATATCGTCTCTTTCAGCTTTACAGATATGGACAGCAGTGAGCTGATGCAGATAGTTGCACTATATCAGCTAATGACAGGAGATGGACCGGCCTTGAATGAGTTGAACCGGTATGCTGAAGCGGATAATTCTGTTGCTACACTGGCTGAAATACTGATGTCTGATGATGGTTATCAGCAGTACTGGGCCGGACTGGATAATCGCAGTTTTGTACAACAGGTTTCTGAAACTGTGTATGGCACAGCACTATCCGGAGAATCCCTGGACTACTGGACCCATGAACTGGATAACGGCTTTACCCGTGCAGAAGGCTTTACCTTGCTGTCCGGAGTATCCGGTTATCAGCAAAGTCTGTTGCAGGATGGCTTTCTGATAGAAGGCTAAGAGCAGATGTTGAAGCCAGTCAGTTTACCAATAAACTGACTGGCTACTGACTCTGAGATAGCAAGCAGTGCTCCTGCACTTTGCTGCTGCAAGCAGGAGAGTACTGCCATCTCTTTTGAGAAACCGTTGTTCAGTTGCTGAGTGTTATCATACAAAAAAGCCGGGCATTCAACCCGGCTTTTCTGCAGATCTCTTATTTAACCCGTGCTCCGGGTATTTCCACAGGGCCTGTTGGATTCCCTAACAATATAACTCCAGATACTGCATCACTGCTGCTCTGAGCTCCAAATGAACTCATAACCCCCGGAGGTGCCTGAAGAGTACTGCTGTTCGCGACCGTGGCAGGAGTCCCGACAAATACCGCATGGGCTTCACCCGCATATACCTGATCAGACGATTCAATCGAAATAGCTCCTCCGCCTAAGACATGATCAATTGCCACTGCGGTCTGTCCGGCATTCTGTAAATTGATACCACCACTATCAAAGTCCATGTTGATATTCAGCGACTGAATCTCCTGACTACCAAAATCAACCCCAATGGTGACAGAGGAATAATTACCTTCCACCCCACTCTGATTAACAGGATTACTGCCACCAATCAGACTGTAATTAATTGTTCCTGTCGCAACCTTATCGCTATTACCCAACTCCCTGATAAGATCATCCGGTGTTCTGTTATTGGTCTGGATATAGTGCAACTGCTGCAGATTCATATCGGCTTTAGCCAGAGAACCTTCCATATCAGAGCTGGCCCAGCGTCCCCAGGAAACCCCTAATGTTGAAGCAGAGTCAATATCTGTCACACTCTGAATAGAGTCATCTTTCAGTGAGCCAGCCACAACAACACAACTGGTGCAATCACTGTCGGTACTGTGTCCTGTAGATATCATGACCGGTTGAGAGTCTTCCACGCTGATTCGGCTATCAGCATCAATGGCGGCTAAAGATGATGCCTGCCCGCTGCTATCCTGGTAGCCAGCCAGTATCTGTAAGCCAGAACTGTCTGTTGACGGAGTCTGAGTTGCAGATAGCTGATAAGCTGCTGTGCCATAAAAGTTTGTATTAGTATCAGTATCAGACAATACAAACGCAGACATAGCATCATGGATCCCATCCGCAGAATCCGTTCCCAATAGAGATACAGACATCTTGCCACTGCCATTCCCACTATCATTCCGGTCAAGAGTGAAGGATACCGAAGTATCACTGTCTGTGAGACTTACCGGAGAATTAGTGCCAAAGTCATATACAGTATCTGGTGCGTCAATTCGTGAAGGTTCCGTAAAAGAGACCTCTGCGTGCATAATCTGCATAGCGGCAAAGTCGATATAGAGTTCGCTGCTCATATTATATGAAGAGTCCCCTCCCATAATCTGTATATCACTGCTATCCGCAGTGAACACACCACCTTTCAGTAATATTCCAGTATCAAATGTTTGCACCGCAGAACTGATAATAAATGGAAGCTTAGTATCTGTTATGGCAGATGCCGTTACATTATCAGAGCTGACTTGCCAGTTCGAACTATCCCAGTAACCCCAGATGACAGCAGAACTCGAATAAGCATCTTTCTGAGCGGTATTATCATCAGTCAGCAATCGACAACTATCAGCAGCAGAACCACCACAGTGACCTGCAATATCCAGGTAACCCGGCAAGCCATAAGCAGAGTTAAGAGAAGTGTATGCTGTCAGCCCTTTAGCGTTGATCAACTCAATCTGATTCGTACCATTCTGATCCACAGGAACAGGCAGGAACAGCGTTTCAGTCAGAGTATCCAGAGTCGTTTGTTGTAAACCAAATACACCGACAAGACGTCCACTGCCTTCAATTTCAGATAGCTGATAACTGCCACTAAGCAGATCCCCGGTATTTCCGATCAGACTGATACTGGCTGTTCCGGCCATGCTTGTACCTGAACTATCTGCAGTCAGATTAATTGTCTGCCAGTTATTATCTTTGGTTGATGCCAGGCTCACCGGAGCTCCGGCCTTATATACAGACCAGTCAGTGTTACCATGTGATAAAGAGATATCCAGAGCGACCAGTTCCTGCTTGCTATAATCCAGCAATAACTGAACACCATTCAGACTACCACCTGTACCTGATAGATCTGTAGGGTTAGTCCCCACACCGGTATAACGAATCAACCCGGATGTGTTACCACTGACTGTGGATAAATTAGCGACATTAGGGCTATACACATAATGAAAGCCCTCTGTCAGCTTTGAGCTACCACTACGAGTGATATTAAGACCTGATGCACCGGACCAGAATCCCCAGTTTAAAGCCTCTGAGCCGGAACTAACCCCGCCATCCTGAGATAGTGATGCCTGACCAGATGCAGTATCAATACTGAACGAACCATCACCATCCCAGTCACTGGACATTGTTTGCCCGGAAACAGGAACATTGCCAATACCGTTAATGGTTTGCAGGTTGAAACTGGTTCCTGATTCAGCTGTATCCAGAGCAACAGCTGAAGCAGTATAAGGTACACCGCCATCAGAAGCGCCATACGTTACAAAAGCAACATTAGCCAGGCCAGTCACTGGTTGTACAACCTGGTAGCCACCAGCCCCATACAACATATCACCAGCGGAGGGCAGAAGATAACTGGCCAGCAGATAATCAGCTTCACTGCCAGAGAATCTCAGGTTAACTTCACCTTTATCAGGTAAAGTCCCATTGCTGATTAAGCCAAGAACGGAGAGCGTTAATGCGTTACCTGCATTATCAAATAAAGAACTGTCTAAACTTAACGGTAAGTTTTCAGCCTGATACTGATAATCTGTACCAGAATAACTCAGGTCGAGAGAAAAACCGGTAACCTGCTGACTGGAAAAGTTAAACTGAATTTCACTACTGTCAATTTCAGCAAAACTGGTACCGTCAGTCAGTAAAATATCTCCCGGAGATTGAGGCTGATAAGTCACCTCGCCCAGACTGCTTAATGCAGTAAGCTCAGATGATGATAATGTGCCTTTAGCCATTGAATAGAAAACGGGTAATGCATAACCCTCACTAAGACCTGTATCTGATGCAGTAATTGAAACATCGCTGCTCCAGTACCCCCATTCAAGATAATCTCCATTATTCTGGCCAAGGCTTCTGAAATCACTGGCATATTCTGAGGCCTGAAGCAGCTTAGTGACACTGGATGAATCTTCAAATACCGCATACATGGGGTTCAGACCCTCTGGCCCGGTAATCACCTGACCGCTACCCGCTTTCATGTGCGCTATTGATGGCGCTGATTCACCAGGCATAATGAAGTGATAGCTACTACTATTTACACCTGTCTCACTATAAACCAGAGCCCCCGATTGCAGGCTTCCGGAATCACTGGCCTCATATGCCGTTATGATTCTTTCCGCATTGCTTCCCACAAAACTAAAACCGATCGAGCCAATGACATCCGTACTGCAGGGATAATCATTGCACAATTCACCGCTTAAACCGGTGGAATGGGATGAATTACCGTAATTAAAGTCCGTTGAGCCTGCTTGCAGTTTCCAGTAATCATTAACCTGTGTATTGGCTGTCAGAGTATGCAGATTGCCGGTATGACTGTCTGAGCCATATCGGATAATGGCGTACCCTGAATCAGGAGTATATCCAGATACACTGGTCAGGTTTGTAGGCTTAGTACCACCAGAAACCTGATACAATTTAAACCCGGACAGAGCATTCAGTTCATCACTGGTTGTAATATCAGTCGAATAAATATAGTGAAAATCACGGGTTGAATAAGCAATATCATTTCCATTGCTTTCACTGTTAACACCCGTAACCATATTCCAGTTATTGTTCAATCGACCATAATAAATACCATATGCGCTATCCTGAGCAGACTCAGCAACAGTAGCAGCAGAAAAATCTACCCCGCAGCTGGCCAGCTCACAGAATGAGCCAGAAGCAGCACTGCTGTTAATGTCTGTGCCAGGTATATTTCCGGTATATAGCGGTTTATCCGAGATCAACCCATTGGTTTTAAAGTTGCTGCCCGCAGAAGTAACGTCTGTATTCACCAGATAACCATAATTGCCAGAGCCACTAGCCAGAAAACTTCCCAGCACAACGGTGTTTTCTGCTAACTCTGCATCTGTTACAGCCTGACCATAATAGCCTCCAACACCATAAATGTTGCCATCACTACCAAACGTCGGAAGATAATAGCTAGCTAGTGCTCTGTCTGCACTTTCACCTGCAAATTGCAAATGAGCAGTTTCACCATTGCCAACACCCGCACCTTTCTCCTGTAACTCCAGAGTCATATTGCCGGATATAGAAGAACCAGGCATATAAAGATCATATTCATAATCAGTTTGACTATACTCTGATCTGAATTTCAGGCTGAAATCTGTAATTTCTGCAGAACCATAATCAACAACAAAATAACTCTCGCTGACAGATAACAATTGATCCTGACTATTGATCAACAGAATTTCAGATGTACTGGCTGGGCTATATTTAAAGCGGCCAGAAGATGGCAGTGTTTCGGTGATATGATCTGACGAAGTAAAGAATAACGGCAGGCTGCTGGCAGCTGACGTTACGCTACCATCTGAATCATTGGTATAAGATCCATTCCAGGCTTGTGATGACCACTTACCCCAATGAATCCTGTTACTCTTCGAAGAAGAGCTGTCACTGATACTGCCATAAATTAACAGACTGTCTGAATTGTCTGTATTTTCAAACCTATAATAATCCGTTCCCGACGTATAACTCATCATCGTCAGATAGTCAGTATTTTCAGCAGATACCAGTACCTGAGCCTGACTATTAGCGACAACATCAAGTAGCCTGATTTGCTGGCCACCATCGACTGACAGAGGAAAAACCATCTGATAGTTAACCGTCGTATCCGGGATCTGATCAAACACCAGAGTACCTACAGCAGAACTGAAAGGATCTGAGTTATTACTATCATATAAATAATAACTGCCAGCCAGACGGTCAGCCTCTGTACCAATAAAGGAATAATTTAACTGACCACTATGCCCTCCTGCATTAAAGCAGGACGCACCGGATGGACATATACTTGTCGTCAGAGAAACATTCTGCTCTTGAGAGGATAAGGCCAGGTTATTTGACACTCCATTGACCGTCAGCACGGCCCCATCGGTCAGGTCCATTTCCAGCTTGAGAGAACTCAAAGCCTCTGAACCCGATGCAGAGAAGTCAAATGTTGCCAGACCACTACTCCAGCTTCCTATCGCATTATTATTCTGATCGGTTGGGGCTGTTCCTGAAGTAGTCAGCTGATAGATTACACGACGCCCTTCATTGCCTGCTTTAGCCCCCAGATTAGCGATAGAGGTCACATCGGGACTATAAATATAATGCAATGCACCAGTAACAGCGGGCTGATTGCCCTCAACAGTAACGTTCCAGCCTGATGTCCATTTCCCCCAATAGACACGCTTTCCGGTATCCGACAGGCTCCCAGTACTATCTGTAGCATTATCATCAGCCCCGGCTGCAGCATCAAAGGAAAAAGAACCATCAGTATTAGAACCTGAGTACACGGTATCAGACGTTCCCGAAGGCGTTGTTGCCAGCGTCAGAGCGCTGCCATCATTATCTCCAAGGGTCAGAGTCACTGACTCAGGTTGATTGCTTCCTGATATATAACTCATTTTCAAAGCTGTGCCGGTAATAGCCGGAGTCGTGGTTGTAACCGCTGGCGTACCGCCACCGCCACCAGTATCTGGCTCAGGTTCTGGCTCAGGTTCTGGCTCAGGTTCTGGCTCTGGCTCTGGCTCTGGCTCTGGCTCTGGCTCTGGCTCTGGCTCTGGCTCTGGCTCAGGTTCTGGCTCTGGCTCTGGCTCTGGCTCTGGTTCTGGCTCAGGTTCTGGCTCAGGTTCTGGCTCAGGCTCAGGCTCAGGCTCAGGCTCTGGTTCTGGCTCAGGTTCTGGCTCAGGTTCTGGCTCAGGTTCTGGCTCTGGCTCTGGCTCTTGCTCTGGCTCTTGCTCTGGCTCTGGCTCAGGTTCTGGCTCTGGCTCTGGCTCTGGCTCTGGCTCAGGTTCTGGCTCAGGTTCTGGCTCTGGCTCTGGCTCTGGCTCTGGCTCTGGCTCTGGCTCTGGTTCTGGCTCAGGTTCTGGCTCAGGTTCTGGTTCTGGCTCTGGCTCAGGTTCTGGCTCAGGTTCTGGTTCTGGCTCTGGCTCTGGCTCAGGTTCTGGTTCAGGTTCTGGCTCAGGTTCTGGCTCAGGTTCTGGCTCTGACTCAGGTTCTGGCTCAGGCTCTGGTTCTGGCTCTGGTTCAGAAACAGGATTGCTGACGGTTATAGATTTGGTGCTACCACTGGCATCGACCAGTAGTTTATCGCCATTATCAGCATCAGCACTGATACCGGCTAACATATCCTCACCGCTTAACGGGTTACCTTGTCCATCACCTGAAGAGTCTCCCCCCTGACCACTCTGAGGGCCATTCTGATTCAGAACATCATTGGCAAAACCATTAACCGTAACATCCAGTAAAGTAATCTGATCATTATCCTGAGCAGGTGTACCACCTGACCCGCCAGCTGCAGAGCCTCCACTATGAGAGGTGCCAGTTCTGCCGGCACCTACAGATGCAATCACATCACCCAGATCAGAGCTTTGTGTATCCTGCTGCAAAATAGGGTCGCCATCGGAACCACTTTCCGCCTGAGAACCCGCTTCACCATTAGCATCAGCCAGATCATCCAGTCCCGGTAACCCTGTGCTGTCTCCACCAAAACCATTAACGTCAGGTACACCTGCATCGTTCCCCTGGCCAGAATCATCCTGGAGGCCACTGCCAGAGTCACTCAGGCCAGCAATATCTGCCACATCTTCTGAGTTATCCGAAATACCATCATCCTGACCATCATCTGAATCTGATACCGACTCAGCTCCAGTGCCAGAAGCGCCATCATCCGACTCGGAACCATCAGCTTCCGGGTCTGTCTGCGCATCAGCAAATTCATCCTCTGAACCAATTTCATCATTTGCGCTTTCTTCTGAATCGCCCTGCTCCGAAGTCTCTGATGTTTCTCCTTCAGACTTTTCCTCTGCAGCATCTTCAGCATCTGACACATCCGCTTCTTCTTTTAGTTCAGAGTCATCGCCTTCATCGTCCGATGAGTGGATATCATCCAGCAGCACAGGGAAAGGCTGAATACTCTTCTGAATACTGCCAGTAGCCGAACCGACATAACCATATTCTCCGGCATCCAGAAGCTGATCACCCGCACGGTTAAACAGACGAACACGGCCTGAATCAACGCCCAGATAAAGGCCTGATGGAGTATTGGCAATCTGATTCAACGAACTATCTTCTGGAGAAACCAGAACAGCGGTATATCCTGTTCCCCGGATACCGATAGTGGCAACAGAAGTTTTTACCTGATAGTTTTCTCTTTTCTTTTTCCCAATCAGTCCTGTCAGCTTGCGCATTCCACCCCGGATCAGAGAGTAATCTGCTTTTCCGTTACTATCAGCCGAAGGCTTAAACTGATATTCATCGACCCGGAATTCAGTATCGGGTTTTAAAGACAGAATGCTGCCATCAGAAAAACGGATATGAATTCGCCCCTTCTTACCCGTTTTGATCGTATCACCACTGAAAACCTGAGCCCGGGTTTTCAGCTTCTCTGATGAACCATCGGCGTGAATCACCTTGTTATTACCCGTACTGATAACAATCTTACCAGCAGCTTCATTCGCATCAGCCCAGGATGGCCAGAGCATCAGCATCGCAGGAGTGAGTAATAACGACGAAGATAAACCTACGGCTGATAAGCCTTTAAGAGAAACACTTAACTTAGGGTTGTTTGAAGTATCCATCATCAGTACTCGTATTTCACACCAAAGGAGACAACATCCCGATCATATGTATACAGCTCAATCGAGGAATCATTATTAATAAAGGAGGCATTCAGATTAAAATTCAGTTGCTTATTGAACTGATAACGCCAGGACAGGTTGAGAGCCTCATATTTATCGTGGCGGCGCACCCCATACAACCAGTCACGCCCCTGATACTGTGCATCCTGATAAATAAGTGCTGCTGTGGCGATATTGGCATCGGTTACAGGTAACTGCAGGCCCAGACTTCCACCCCAGAAATGTTTCTCAACCGATGCTTTACTGACAGTTGTAACATCATCCGGCGTTTCCAGACCGGAAAAAGCATTCGCAAACAGAATAGGGCTGTGCCAGACAGGTAAAGTGGTATACAAATTACCACCACCGCTCAACTGAACTGAATCTCGCCAGGATATACTGCTATCAGGGTAAAGAAAGCGTGATGCTGTAATATAGCCACTAATCGCCAGAGTATTACTG
The DNA here is from genome assembly GCF_014164585.1 of Oceanospirillum sediminis. Classification (GTDB taxonomy): domain Bacteria; phylum Pseudomonadota; class Gammaproteobacteria; order Pseudomonadales; family Halomonadaceae; genus Oceanospirillum; species Oceanospirillum sediminis. The sequence continues at coordinate 273,816 of NZ_JACJFM010000002.1, forward strand.
AGGTTATGGCTCCAGTCACCGGAAACACTGAACATATTCCGGAAAGTATCGCCATCAGTACGATAATTCTGCGCACTGGCCATCAACTGAAAACGATCATCCCGGTCCAGTTTGTAACGCCAGCCTCCGGTAACATCCAGGCTACTGTTATTAAAGCTTTTTTCTGAGTGATACCGTTTCTGATTCGCTCCGGCTCTGGCAAACAGGCTGTGCTGTTTATCCAGAGGTTTCGTAATTGATCCTCCGGCTTTGATCTGAATGTAATGATCACCTTTACCTAACGACTCTTCTGTCAGTTCTACTCTGTTCAACTGATCTTCAGGTGCACTGTTCAAATTGCTGTCATGCCCCAGAATAGCTTCGGCATAAAGCTTTGAGGTGGTTTTATAAAGCTGTTCCCGTTTCTCAATAAGCGCCAGATACCGACGGATCTTGATGGCAACTGATTCTGGAGGATTCTTTTCCAGTACCTGAGAAAACTCTTTCTTCGCAGTCTCATTATCTTCCAGCAGATACATACCACGGGCATATTCCAGACGCACCCGATCATTCTCAGGATGGACAATCAGCACTCGCTCCAGAGCCATAGTGCCTTCTCCTGCATAGCCGGAATCAACAGCAGCAATGCCAAAATAAAAGTCAAACAGAGGATCACCTTCCAGTTCCTGCAGCCATTCTGCTGCCATCTGATAGGCTTCAGCTGATTTGCCCTGTTCTGTAAGAGTCTTGAGCTGTTTGATACGAAGTTGAGAGTCACTGTCAGCCAGTACCAGAGTACTGCCCAGAAGAGTTATGCATGCCAGTGCATTTTTTATATGATGGTCCAATCTGGAATACCGGGACATAAGATGCCTTTTAATGTAGGTCTTCTACTTTTACAGATTCGGTTACATACCTGAAAAAGTATTTTGATATTATCCAGCCAATGGATGACGTATACAGCAACGCCTGGCAGAGAGATCTTTTTCCAGGCAATCATGAATACATCTAATACAAAAGCAAAAACTTGTTTATTTTATTAATAAAAGCTATTTACCGCTCCCACTCAATACATTTGAAAGACATGAAGAAGGTTACGAAACGGCAAAGGAAAAGTAGAGTTTTTACACACTAACGAACAATTAGTAAAGAAATACTCAAAAGTAATGTAAAAAACAGGAGACAGGTCACTACAACGCCTGACATAACTGTTTCCTGTGCCATCATACGCACCTGAAAGTCTTGTCATATATGGCCTGCAGAGCGTCAGTCCTGAAAAGTCAGGATGATAAAAAGTAGCAAAGAAACATTACAGCAGTCATTGAGATAGTATCGGTCAATCCTGTTATCAATTTGCCAAAAGTGATAGCGAAGGTATTTTATATTTAACAGCTATCCCATAGATCATAAGACCTGATCAGTTATGAATATCAATTATTTTTTTCATAATTAAAATAGCACCCAATATAAAAAGATATATTATATCATTACATCTGTATTTTATGGATGATTACAAACTGTAATGGTGATCACTCCCCTGATCTGTCACACCTGTTCAGGAATGAAAAATGCCAGGCTTATCAGGCCCGGCATTTCTACAGTATTTAAAGCTATTACAGAAAGAGAACAAGAAGCTCACGGCTGCACTATTTCACTTCAGGATTACCCAGTAGTACAGCGCCGGATACGGCATGAGTTCCATTCGAAGCCCCGAAGGTACTGATAATGCCTTCTGGTGCATTGATTGTACTGACAGGGGTTACAGGACCGACAAAGACGGCACGGGCTTCACCATTCAGACCGGATATATCACCACCTCCGGATTGCAGAGTAATACTTCCACCAGACAGAACATCCTGGATAGCTGTGGCTCCGGTATTCTGCAGAACCACATTATTACCGCCGACAGTCAGATCAATCTGTGTTGATGTGATTTGCTGAGCACCAAAATCAACCCCCATACTGGCAGAGTTATACAGACCTGCATTGCCATCCTGATCTGTTGGTGCACTACCTCCTATCAGATCATAGGTTACTGTACCTGCGGTAGTACCACTCAGACTGGTAATATCACTATCAGGCGTTCTATTGGTTGTAGTGATGAAATGAGCCTGTTCCAATGTCACTTCTGTATCAGAGAATGCGGACGCATCATTGGCAGCCCAGCGTCCCCAGCTGACACCTAACTCAGCATTACCACCGATAGAAGTTGTCACCACTTCAGCTGTCAGATCATTACAATCACTACAATCAGAGACAATGTTCCCATTAGTGCTGACAATGTCGCTAAAAGAGTCCTCAGTCACAGATACCTGCTGACTATTGTTCAGAATAGCCATCGTACCGGTATCATTAGCACTGCTCTGGGCGCTTAACAGAACCTGAGCAGCCCCGTTGCCCACAGAGCTATTAGCCTGCTGAGCACTGGTCTGTTCATAAGCCGCAGTTCCCCAATACTGAGTATTGTTACTGGTATCCTGCAGATGGAAGCCTGACATAGCATGCTGATAGGTATTGTTCTCTGCACTGTCCACCAGAGAGAAGTACATACTACCATCGCCACCAGTAGAATCTGTCCTGCTCAGGGTAAACTGAGCGACATCGCTACCAGTCGCCAGGGCAACGGGAGATAAGGTTGAGAATACGTAGTTTGTGCCCCCCGATACTTCTGTAAAGGCAATACTGGCACTGGTAATCTGCATACTGGTAAAGTCCAGATTCACTGTACTACTCATTCCTGAGGAACTTACAATGCCGCTGGTTGCAGATAGCTGCATGGTATTGAAGTCAGCGTTATAGGTAGCGCTGGACAGAGTACTCACACTGTCAAAATTCACCGTTACAGGGCTGGTGATAAAGGGCAGGAAAGTTGTCATAGGATCAACAGAGCTACTCTGCGAATCAACATTCCATTTACCAATAAACCAGACCCCCCAGTTCAGGTTCTGCACAGCATTAGTACTGACAGGCTCAGTGCCATTACGTTCTGTCAGCAGGAAGCAATCTGATGAACTTCCACATTTACCCTGTAAATCCAGATAAGTGGGTAACCTGTACTCGCTGCTTGAAGAGATATAGCCTGGTGCCCCCTGCAGGTTCAGTAGCTGAATAGAGTTGCTGCCACTAACCGTCAGCGGCAAAGGCATAAAGAAAGGATCAGGCATAGCTGCCAGATCAGTCTGCTCCAGCGCAAAAGCCCCTGCCAGAGCGAAGCTGTTACCTGAGTTTGATAACTCATACCCTCCGGCTACCAACCCGCCATCAGCTCCGACAAAGTTGAAATTAGCATGACCGGATAACGTACTGGAGATTGAATCCTTCCGATAAGCATCCAGAGCCAGGCTCTGAATATCTGCTGACGCCAGTGATAACGGATCACCATCCTGATAAACCAGCCAGTTCGCGCCATCATGGGTCAGATTCATATCCAGTGAAATGATTTCCTGTTTGCCGTAATCAATCAGCATCTGAGCATCATTCAGCGTGCCAGCAGTACCATCCTGATCCACTGGTGCTGTGCCTCCGGCTAAGGAATAACGAATCACTCCGGACTGATCAATACTACTCAGAGCAGTCACTTCCGGGCTATAAGCATAGTGGAAACCGGCCGTTGAGACAGTATTGCCACTCTCTGTCAGCGTTAAGCCGTTAGCACTCCAGTATCCCCAGTTTACTGAACTGCTATTACGGGACACAGATCCTGCATTGCTCAGAGTAGCAGCTCCGGTATTGACGGTGAATTCACCAGGCTGATCATTCCAGCCAGAGTTCGTTGTCTGACCTGACACAGGAATTTTCCCGCTCTGGTCTTCGATACTCTGGACACTAAAGCTTGAATCCCCGCCAGCAGTCATCGCCACCGCCGATGTATCCCAGGACGAAGAAGAACCAGGATTAGACAGGAAGGCTCCATGGAGAATCCCTGTACCCGTTTCAGACTGAACTTCCTGTTTATAACCACCAACACCGTAAATCCATCCATTGTCGGTCGCTGCAGATGCATCAGCCGGAAGCTGATAACTGGCCAGTGCATAATCCGCTGCACTGCCTGTAAAGCGGATACTCGCCTGACCTCCGGTCAGAGTTCCGTCTGTAGATTGAATCCCTAACTCCAGCGCATCATCAGTAAACAGGCTATTCAGGCTCAGCGGCAGCTCACCTGACACAGAATAAGCATAATCTCTTTCCTGACTGCCGATTGTCAGATCAAGAGAGAAGTCTGTCACTTCCTGAGAGGTGAAGTTGATATCAAAGTAGCTACTATTAACGGATGCCAGCTCGCCATTGCTGTTGACCAGATAAACCGATTCCAGGGATACAGGGCTATAGCGGATCTCCCCCTTATTACTCAGAGCACTGATATCGGATTGTTGCAGTACAGATTCTGCAACGGAGTACAGTAAAGGCGCTGAACCGGTTTCCACAGAGTTATTGGCAGTTTTCTCCCACCCGGATGACCAGTAACCCCACTCCAGATGTACATTACTTCCCGCACTGCCTTCTGAAGAAGAGATCAGAGCTGGTGCATCCGTTGTCTGTATCAGGTGAGCAATAGAATTCGTTCCGGAATATGCCATTACAGAGGGGGCTAGCACATTATCATAGGTAATCAGTTGTCCATTACCAGGCATAGCCCGACTGAAATCAGCCCCCGGCATCACAAACTGATAGTCATACTTATTGGAAGGGACTGGCTCAAACATCAGAGTACCGGACAATCGAGAAGTGCCTGAGCCATTCGACACTTCATATCCTGCAATAAGATAGTCGGCAGTATCGCCAGCAAAGCTGTATACTAATGGGCCACTATGTGATGCCACCTGATTACAGGTGCCTGCCGATGAGCATTGCAGCCCCGACAAACTGGACAAATGTGTCATATCAGATACTGAAAACGAAGTGTTTGAAGCACTGAAAGCCCAACGCCCCGGCAGCAGGGGTTTAATATTCATGGATAGCAGCATATCCGAATCAAAGTCTACGATTGCCAGTCCACTGCCTGTACTACCTGTAGCACCACTCTGATTAGTCGGTGCCGTCCCCCCTGCAATCTGATACAACTTAAAGCCATTCAGGCCCGCTAACTCTGATTGAGCAGATGCATCCGTTGAATAAATATAGTGAAACTGGCCTGCAGGCTGTTGTTCGGTGCCATCAAAGGACACCTGCCAGTCACCGCTGATCCGGCCATAAAATATCTGTTTTTCACTGTCGCTGAACGATTCCTCCAGAGTCCCTGAACTCATCAGATCAAGGGTACAGGCAACCCCGGACTGACAATGTAACTGATCCTGACTCAGACCACTGATCATGCCGGAAGATATCTCACCGGACGACAGTGCCCTGGTTTCACTGGCGACGTTCAGAGCATCACCGCCATCAGCAGTTTCAGCTTTCAGCAGATAACCTGTCGACGAGCCACCACTGCTCACAGCAAAACTGCCCAATACAGGTGTGCCGTTATCCAGAGCGACGTCGTCTTCAATAGTATCGTTACGATAACCACCGACGCCATAAATATGGCCATCACTGCCAGAACCATTCAGCTGATAACTTCCCAATGCACTTTGAGCCTGATCTCCAGAGAATTGCAGAGTAACACTACCAACTCCATCATTCTGATTATCCTGCAAAGCTATCTGCCATAATGTTCCGCTGGCCGGAATACCTGTAGATGCCTGAAGTCCGAATTCATACTGTTCTGTGGATGAACTGAAATTCAGGGAGAAATCCGTAATCTGTGCTTCGCCATAATCAATCGTGAATTCATTAGCACTGATATTCATCAGCTCATGACTATCATTGACCAGAAGCACTGAGTCTGTGCTATCAGGAGAATAAGTAACCTGTCCACTTGATGGCAGATTACTCAGATTCAGAATATGATCTGCAGATGTGAAGAATAACGCCGTATCATCTCCCGTACTCAGTTTCACTGAATCAACAGAGTGGCGCCATTGACCGGCTGACCATTGCCCCCAGCTAACTCTGTCACTGTTCAGAGTTGCTCCCGTATTACTCAGAGTATGTGTTGTTCCCGGTGCCGCATCCGTAACAAAAAGTGAATAATTATTACCATCCTCAATACCCAATAATTCAAAAGCAGAACTGGTACTATCAATCAAAGCTGCCTGCCCGGCTCCCGCATCAAGATTTATCAAAGATGAGGCCGAGGAACCATCAGACAACAATACCTGATAATTCGCTACATTCTCAGGTACCTGATCCAGTACCAGCGTACCTACAGCACTACTGAATAAGCCAGGCTCTGAGCTGTTAAGGAATATACTCGCAGCAATACGGTCAGCTTCAGTCCCGAGAAATGAATACAAAAGCTGACCGATAAATGGCTGAGTAAAGTTGGTAAAGGTTCCGGAAGTAGCACCATCCAGATTAATCACATGCTGTTGATTACTGACATCAATCGTCTGAATTCCTCCGGCTCCAACTACCAGGCGCGTCGAAGGGGAAGCTGCTAAAGGTAACTCCAGATTCATTTCTGCAAAACGTTGCCCGGATGAAGACAAATCAATAACGGCAAACCCTTTATCCCAGCTACCGATATCAGAGCCACTGGCATCAGTAGGCGATGTACCTGCCCCGGAGACAAACTGATAAAGCACATGCCTGTTTTCTGAGTTTATCTTTGTACTGAGTTCAGAAACACGGGTGGTATCCGGACTATGGATATAATGCAAAGCACCGTCAGGTGATATCTGTTCATCTCCAGTATTCAGGCTCCAACCTGAGGTCCATTTCCCCCAGTACACTCTTTTTCCTGCATCAATCAGGGAGCCGGTATTGACGATCAGATCATCGTCAGCTGCCTGCATCGCATCAAAGGAAAAACCATCAGCCCGACTGCCATCATGAGCAGTATCAGACTGACCATCTGGCGTTGTTGCCAGAGTGAGCGTATTACTGCTATCCGTTACCCAGCCAGACGATTTGCCACTACCACTGATATAACTGAGCATCAGGGTCGTTCCTGAAACAGCTGGTGTTGTTACAGTTTCTGGCTCTGGCTCTGGTTCTGGTTCTGGTTCTGGTTCTGGTTCTGGTTCTGGCTCTGGTTCTGGTTCTGGCTCAGGTTCTGGCTCTGGTTCTGGCTCTGGCTCTGGTTCTGGCTCTGGTTCTGGCTCTGGCTCTGGTTCTGGCTCTGGTTCTGGTTCTGGTTCTGGCTCTGGCTCTGGTTCTGGTTCTGGCTCTGGTTCTGGTTCTGGCTCTGGTTCTGGTTCTGGTTCTGGCTCTGGTTCTGGCTCAGACTGAGCAAGATCAACAAATGAGTTACTGCCATCAGCCCCAATCGTCAGGCCATCACCTTCACTTGCAGATTCCCCTACAGCATCCAGCCCTTCCTGCCCTTGTTCATCCAGGGTGGTCTGAGCAAAATCGTTCAGTGTATTATCCAGCTCTGTTACCTGCTCCGCTTCCTGAGAGGGCTGACCATTAACAGAGCTTGTCACTCTGGGCAGACCTGTCCGGGTTGCTCCGGCTGAATTAACACCATCAGCAAGGTCAGCATCCTGCTGATCCTGATTAAGACTATTTTCTGCCTGAGCAGATGAAATACCATTGGCATCAGCAACATCATTCAGATCAGGTAATGAATTATCCGTTATTGATGCACTGCTGCCCTCAGACTTACTGGTATTAGCAGACGATGCTGCATTGCCCCCGTCAGCACTGCCAGAGTCATTGTTACTGCTGTCATTGCTATCTGAATCGGAAGAGTCATCATCTGAACCAGTAGCATCATCTTCTGAAGTATTGTCCTCTGAAGTACTATCATCGTCGCCATCAGAATCATCGGAATCAGCTTCACTGGATGCCGTCACATCAATATCAGCATCGTCATCTGACGAATCATCTCCAGGTTCCTCAGAACTATCCTGTAATACAGGATAAGGCACAATCGTTGTCTGAATAGCACCGGCTGCTGATGCAGCAAAACCAAATTCACCGGCACTGAGTAATTGTTCCCCGGTCTCATTGAACAAACGGACAGTACCGGAGTCGACTCCCAGATATAATCCCGCAGGTAAATTAGTCTGCTGATTCAAAGCAGCGTCATCCGGACTGACCAGAACTGCTTTATATGCAGTTCCCCGGATACCAATTGTGGCAACAGCAGTATTAACCTGATAATTCCCGGATTGTTTTTTACCGATTAATCCCGTCAGTTTGCGCATACCACCTTTCAACAGAGAAAAGTGAGCCTTACCATTACTGTCTGCATTCTGCTGAAAACGGTAGTCATCTACCCTGAATTCACTACCCGGCCTCAGAGAGAGAATACTGCCATCAGAGAAACGAATATGAATCCGGCCTTTTTTTCCGGTTTTAATCGTATCTCCGCTAAAAATCTGAGAACGGGTTTTCAGAGCTTCCGTTGTACCATCAGAGTGAATAACCTGGTTCTTGCCCGTACTGATTACGATTTTACCAGCCACCTCATTGGCACTGACCCACTGGGGCCAGGTCAGAGTTGCAGGCAACACAAGAATTGTTGAAGACAGGCCAACAGCAGACAGCCCTATTCTGGAAAAACGAAGTTTCAGATGCTTTGAAATATCCATAATCAGTACTCGTATTTCACGCCGAAGGACACGACATCCCGATCGTATTCATACAGCTCAATCGAGGAATCATTATCAATGAAAGAGGCATTCAGGCTGAAGCTGAGGTTTTTACTGAACAAATAACGCCAGGAGAAATTCAGCGCTTTGTATTTATCATGACGACGAACACCATATAACCAGTCCCGTCCCTGATATTGAGCATCCTGATAGATGATAGCTGCAGTCGCTATATTCTCATCCGTTACCGGAAGCTGAAGCCCCAGGCTGCCGCCATAGAACTCTTTCTCAACAGATGCTTTACTGACGGTAGTAATGTCATCAGGCGTTTCTTCACCATAGAAAGCGTTAGCAAACAGGATCGGACTATGCCAGATCGGCAAAGTAGTATAGAGGTTACCGCCACCGCTGATCTGAACCGAATCCCGCCATGACACACTGTTATCCGGGTAAGTAAAACGCGATGCGGTCAGATAGGTACTGACAGCCAGAGTGTTACTGATATTGTGGCTCCAGTCACCGGAAATGCTGAACATATTCCTGAACGTATCACCATCCGTCCGATAGTTCTGTGCCCCTGTCAGTAACTGGAAGCGATCATCCCGGTCCAGTTTATAACGCCACCCCCCCGTGACATTAAGACTGCTGTTATTAAAGTCGTCTTCTTTTTCATAGAGTTTCTGATTGATATCCGCTTTAGCAAACAGGCTATGTTGCTTATCCAGCGGCTTCGTCACCGAGGCTCCGGCCTTCATCTGCACATAAGTATCGCCTTTACCCAGAGATTCTTGTGTCAGTTCTACCCGATTCAGCTGGTCTTCAGGTGCACTATTAAGATTACTGTCATGTCCGATAACCGCTTCGGCATAGAGTTTTGTGGTGGTTTTATAAAGCTGTTCACGCTTTTCAATTAAAGCCAGATACCGTCGAATTTTAATGGAAACAGCTTTAGGCGGGTTCTTTTCCAGTACTTCGTTAAACTCCTTTTTAGCGGTTTCGTTATCTTCCAGTAAATACATCCCCCTGGCATATTCAAGACGAACCCGGTCGTTTTCCGGATGTACCATCAGCACCCTTTCCAGAGCCATAGTGCCTTCACCGGCATACCCCGAGTCTACCGCAGCAATCCCGAAGTAGAAATCAAACAGAGGCTGTCCTTCAAGATCCTGTAACCATTGCAGGGCCATATCATAAGCTTCTTTTGATTTGCCCTGTTCTGTAAGAGCTTTCAACTGCTTAATTTTTTCCTGAGATTCGCTTTGAGCATAAAGAGGAGAAGCGCAAGTCAATGCTGCTAATAAAGGAAGCATGGTAAAACTGGCTTTAACCTTAAACCATCCCATAACCTGATCATCCTGTGCTAATAACCCACATCTGATGTAATTACCCGGATTCATCTGATGTAAGCAGTGAACTATAAAAAATAATTCTAAAAAGTATTGACGCATCAAAAAATAAAACTATAATTTGCCCGCGAAAGTTGAGCAAAGTTCCTCGATAGCTCAGTTGGTAGAGCAGTAGACTGTTAATCTATTGGTCGCAGGTTCGAGTCCTGCTCGAGGAGCCATTCAACGTAAAAAACACATTCAGGTGTTTATACAAGGCCGGCATGATACGTCGGTTTTTTTATGCCTCACGTTAAACCCCTTCCCTGGTCGTGCTTACGCTGCTTTTTTATTTCTATTCTGAATTAATCTCTTTGAAATATATGATTTCAGATAACCTTCTCAGAATATTTAATTATCTGAACTAAACCCGACCATCTGAATCAAACGTAAACCCGGAAAAACTCTGCCTATCAGAATAGACACTGTTCTTCCGATATACCAGTATAAAAAGGCTCATTAATATAACTGAATTCTGTTTCAGATCATCAAAACAAAAAGTGACCAATATCAATTAATGGCCACTTTTTACATTGACACAACAATCAGATTATCTGTGTATCATGACTCCAGCTTTTCCTGTAACAAAAATGACCTCAGTGCACTCTGCAGGTAAAAAGCGTCACGAGCTCCAGCCATTTCCCGAATCGAATGCATTGCGAACTGAGGCACCCCGACATCCAGCGTCCTGACACCTAACTCTGATGCAGTAATAGGCCCGATGGTACTGCCGCACGCCAGATCACTGCGCATAATAAAGCTCTGCACAGGCACATCAGCCTTCTGGCACAACAAACGGAACCAGGCTGATGTCTCACTGTTTGTGGCATAACGCTGGTTAGCATTAAGCTTGATAACAGGTCCCTGATTCAGCAAAGGCGCATGATTATTATCATGGTACTTTGCGTAATTCGGATGAATACCATGAGCGTTATCACAGGAAATCATCATTGATGCAGCCAGCATCTGCTGATATCTCTCCTCAGTTCGGGCAATACGTTTCAACACAGATTGCAGAAAAGGCCCCTGAGCACCAGAAGCACTCATACTGCCGACCTCTTCATGATCATTACACACCAGTAATGCAGGTACTTTCTGTTCAGTATTCAACATCGTCTGCATACCAATATAACAGCTTAACAAATTATCCAGACGCGCCGAAGCGATAAACTCCTGCCTGAAACCAGTCAGCGCAGCAGATTGAGTATCATATAAGAAACACTCATGCTCCAGAATCTGCTCAGCATCCTGAACGCCCTGAGTATTAAGTTGTTCCATCAACAACTGATCAAAACAAACACTTTCTTCTGCCGACTGATGCATAAGCAATACCGGCAAATCTGTCTGTGCATTGATCGCAACCCCCTTATTCACTTCACGGTTCAGATGAATTGCCAGATTCGGAATCGAGCCAATCGCCCGATCAAAATTGATTAATGTCTGTTTTACGCTTCCCTCAGTGGAACGATATGCTACCCGTCCTGCAACAGACAAATCCCGGTCAAACCAGGTACTCAGCAGTACCCCGCCATAGGTTTCAACACCTAAACGCAGATACCCCTGATCATTCAGGTCCGGATTTGTTTTTACTTTCAGACATGGGCTGTCTGTATGTGCGCCCAGCATTCTGAAACCTGTTGCAACAGGGTCAACCGGCAGCGTGAAAGCAACGATGGAAGAACCGTTGCGGGTTACAACATAAGACTGTCCCTGCTTAAGATCCCAGGCATCCCGTTCATTCAGACGCTGATAACCCGCTTGCTGAAACGCTTCCAGCATCGAAGATACCGCATGAAACGGGGAAGGTGATTTATTCAGAAAATTAAGTAATTGCTGGTTAAAATCAGACTCAGTCATCAAAGCACCTGTACACGGGTTGAATCTCATGAAAAATTCACAATGATAGGAAACATGAACTAAAAAGCAGCTCATGGTGTACTATAACAAAGTCTGCACCAGGAAAGACTACAATGATAACTGTATGACCTGATATCCTTTTCAGGATCACAGATTCCGGAGAAATCAATGTTACTCAGGGTAATTCAAACATCGCTGAAGCCAGTACAGTCAGCCGCTATCGGTCTGCTGCTGCTGTTTTCTGCTTCGGCTTACAGCGACACCAGTGCTCAGAGCCCACTGGCACCCAGTCAGGCTCAGAAAGATGCAGCTCAGTCGGTGGTCGACAAGCTGAGCTACGGCCACTACAACAAAGTCGAACTGAATGACGACCTGTCTGTCGAGATTTTTGAACACTATCTGGATCAGCTGGATGGTTCAAAAGCGTATTTCACTCAACAGGATATTAATAGCTTTGCTCCCTTCCGTAAGCGTCTGGATGATGATCTGGAAGCCGGAAACCTGGAAGCGGCCTTTACAATTTATAACCGCTATCAGAGTAAAGTACTGGCTCGTCTGGATAATCAGCTGAAGGCACTGGAGGCTTTTCCGGATGATTATCAGTTCAACAGCGATAAGCGCCTGCGTCTGGACAGAGAAGATCAACCCTGGGCTGCTTCAGAAAAAGAGCTGAGCGAACTCTGGGCAAAGCGTCTGGAAAACAGCATGCTCAGCCTGAAGCTATCAGGCAAAACCATTGAAGAAGCGAAGAAAACGCTGAAGCGTCGCCTGGAAAACCAGCGCAACCGTGTCAGTCAGGCCCGTAATGAAGATGTCTTCCAGCTGTATATGAATGCCTATACTCAGCTGTACGACCCTCATACTCAGTACCAGTCTCCTCGCAGCTCAGAAACCTTTAATATCCGTATGAAGCTATCACTGGAAGGTATTGGTGCTCTGCTGCAAAGTGAGGATGAATATACAAAAGTCGTTAGTCTGGTACCCGGCGGTCCGGCAGACCTGGCGGGCGAGCTGAAACCAACCGATCGTATTATCGGCGTTGGTCAGGATAAAGAAGGTGAAGTGGTTGATGTCATTGGCTGGCGACTGGATGAAGTGGTTGATCTGATTCGAGGCCCTAAAGCCAGTACAGTGCGCCTGCAGATTCTGCCATCCGATGCGAAAGATAACAGCAAAAGCAAGGTTATCTCTATCGTTCGCAATACGGTCAAACTGGAAGATCAGGCCGCTAAAAAGTCTGTTATCCAGCTTGAACGGGATGGACAGACCCAGCGCATCGGTGTCATTGATATTCCCGCATTCTATGTTGATTTCGAAGCCTGGCGCCAGGGCAAGGAAGATTTCCGTAGTACCACCCGTGATGTGGCACGTCTGATTGACGAGCTACTGCAAGAGGGCATTGATGGCCTGATTATTGATCTGAGAAACAACGGCGGCGGCGCCCTGCAGGAAGCCAACTCATTGGTTGGCCTGTTCATCGAGCGTGGAGCAACCGTTCAGGTTCGCAATGCCGAAGAACGTATCGACCTGCTGGGTGATCCGGATCGCAGTGTTGCGTACTCAGGCCCATTAGCGGTACTGGTTAATCGCCTGAGTGCATCGGCTTCAGAAATTTTTGCTGGTGCTATCCAGGATTATCAGCGTGGTGTTGTGATCGGCAGCCAGACCTTCGGTAAAGGCACGGTTCAGTCTGTAACGCCCCTTGAACATGGACAGTTAAAACTGACTCGGGCTAAGTTTTATCGCATCTCAGGTGAAAGCACACAGCACAAAGGCGTTATCCCCGACATTACACTCCCAAGCCTGGTAGACAGCAAAGAAGTCGGTGAAAGCTCACTGGAATTTGCTCTTCCATGGGACAAAGTCAGCCCGATTCGTCATCGTGATTACAATCAGCTGAATATCTGGCTGCCAGAATTGCGTAATCGACATGATCGTCGTCTGAATGAAAACCCTGATCTGGTTTACCTGCAGGCCCAGAAAACCCTGCTGGAGAAAAACAGAGCAATTGAATTTATCAGTCTGAATGAAAAGGTTCGCCAGCAGGAAACCCAGGCACTGGAAGATGAGCAACTGGCTCTGGAAAACCAGCGCCGTAAGGCTAAGAATCTGGAACCCCTGGAAAGCCTGGATGATATTGAGGACACCAGTGATGATCCACAAAACGATGCAGAACTGGTAGAAAGCAGCGAAATCATCCTGGATATGATCGAGGTCAGCCAGAAAAATGGCAGCCCTGCGATGGCTGGCAGCCAACAATAATCTCTGGTTTATATTCAGACGTATATCGAGGCCATTAATATAAAAAGCCTGTGCAGATTACATGCACAGGCTTTTAAGCACCAGAACAACTGAATATCATTCATATTTGTTCAGCAACGCATGGCTTTTTTCTGCGCTTCACTCATTCCGGTCCGCCCTTTACGTACCATGCGATAAGCAACATCCGTCACATTACGATCATCTTCCGGCAAACGTTCCAGAGGCTGAATCTCGAAGTTAGATCCGAATAACCAGCGAATTTCATCCTCCTCAACAGAGAAAGGAGGCCCTGAAGACTTTTCGTGCTCCAGACTGATCAGTAATACGGAAACCCCCGGAGATAGCATCTGAGCCATATGAAAGGCATACCGATGACGCAAAGCCTCTGGCAACGCCACAAGCGATGCACGGTCATAAACAGTACAGATATCAGCCATCTGAGCTCGATGCAGATGAAAAAAGTCGCCGCAATAAATCTGATAGGCCCCGGCCTCAAACAGCAACAGACTATCGGCCACCTCCGTTCTTACCGGCTCCAGCTGCCGGGCGTCAAAAAAATCGATAATGGCTTTCTCACTCAGCTCAACACCGACAACCTGCCAGCCCTGCTCTGCCAGCCAGACCATATCATTGGACTTACCACATAAAGGAACAAAAACCTGCCCTGACGCTCCATGGGGAGTATAACGCCAGTGACCAGGCAAAGCCGGATGCACCTCATCCTGGTGAAAACCAATACGTCCATCCTGCCAGCGCTGATGCCAGAATGCTTTATCCATATTATTTACCTGTTATCTTTGCCTGAAATATATGATCTGTTATGCCTGAAATTATGTCTGATCCTCTGCACGATTGCACTGATGCTTCTGACCAGGGATCAGCTTTGTCCGGGAGGCACAGGTCTGCCCGGGAAATGAGCAACCTTGCTCTCTGATTTCCACTCACTGACTTTAGCCACACCTTCCCGTTCCACTTCATCAATCCGCACAATAGAGTTATAAGGAATATAGCTGCGTTTCACTCCGGCGAATTCCTGTTTCAGTTTATCTTCTCCCGGATCAATCACCAGTGAGCTGCGCTCACCAAAAATAAACGCTTCCACTTCCAGAAACCCAAACAGATCACTCTGAAAAATCTGACGGGCATAAATCTCGTATACTTCATCCCGATTCAGAAAAACAAGCCGATAGATATGCTCTTTATCGGACATAAAGACTCCGGTAACACTGTGATAAATAAGAATTAAAGATAAAACCTGATCTATCATAAAGCATACACAAAGATCTGTATTCAGCGATCGGAATAAATCCCTCTTCACCAAAGGGTATTACTTCGCCGGTAATATTTTATCTGAGCAGGCTAGGCGCTTTGCATTATGGTTCGTATAATAGTGCGCTTTTTTAAAGGCGGTGAATATTTATCCATAAAAAGATAAAGGTTATCGTCTGCAAATTTCTCTCTATTCACGACTGATTGATACAGGTGTAATCCATGGCTAAAAAATTGTTCATCAAAACCCACGGGTGTCAGATGAATGAATATGACTCCGCACGTATGGCAGATCTGTTAGGCGAAAGCCATGACCTGGAGCTGACCGACAACGAGCAGGAAGCCGACGTTGTACTTCTTAATACCTGTTCAATCCGGGAGAAAGCGCAGGATAAAGTCTTCCACCAGCTGGGACGCTGGAAAAAGCTGAAAGAAAAGAATCCCGACCTGGTGATCGGTGTCGGCGGCTGCGTTGCCAGTCAGGAAGGCGATAATATCCGTAAACGAGCCAATTTTGTGGATGTCATTTTCGGCCCACAGACCTTGCATCGTGTGCCTGAGATGATTGACGCATCGAAACAAAACCAGATTGCCGTGGTTGATGTGACTTTCCCTGAAATTGAAAAGTTCGACCGCCTGCCAGCTCCGAAAGTGGAAGGTGCTACGGCTTTTGTCTCTATCATGGAAGGCTGTAGCAAATATTGTACTTTCTGCGTGGTGCCTTACACCCGTGGGGAAGAAGTATCCCGCCCATTTGAAGACGTGATCGCAGAAGTGGTTCATCTGTCAGAACAGGGTGTGCGTGAAATCAACCTGCTGGGACAGAATGTTAATGCTTACCGGGGCTTCAACGACGACGGTGAAGAGATCGATCTGGCAGAACTGATCACCTTTATCGCCGCGGTCGATGGTATTGACCGTATCCGTTTCACCACGTCACATCCAGTTGAGTTCAGCGACAGTCTGATTGATGTCTATGCCGAAGTGCCTGAACTGGTCAGCCATCTGCACCTTCCGGTACAGAGTGGGTCAGATCGTATCCTGGCAGCGATGAAGCGTGGACATACCCGCGACGAGTACATCGCCAAAATGAACCGTATCCGGGAAAAACGTCCGGATATCTGCTTCTCTTCTGATTTTATTGTTGGCTTCCCGAACGAAAGCGATGAAGACTTCCAGGATACCATGAACCTGATTGCAGAGATTGGTTTTGATATCTCCTTCAGCTTCATCTACAGCCCCCGTCCGGGAACACCTGCTTCTGATATGACTGACGATACACCGGAAGACATCAAAAAGCAGCGCCTGAAGATCCTGCAGGATCGCATTAATCAGCAGGCGATGCAGATTGCCCGTCGTATGGTTGGCGGCGTTGAGCGCGTGCTGGTGACAGGTTTCTCCCAGAAAGATCCAGGCCAACTGCAAAGTCGTACTGAAAATAACCGGGTCGTTAATTTCCGTGCGGAAAACCCTATGGAGCTGATTGGTCGCTTTGTTGATCTGAAAATTACAGAAGCCCTGCCCCATTCACTGCGCGGTGAAATGATTGACGATCAGAGCTATTGATTATTTACCGGCAGGTTACCCCTTATTCAGACGATAGAACAGCCTGATCAGTATCCGGAGTTCATCTCATAGAATGAGATGCGCTCCCTGATAAACATGCTCCTCTGCTGATAATCTGTATCAATACGGTTATCAGCTCACACTCTGATATAAGTGGCTTTTATTTTTAAACAGATCTGCTATTGAATTCCTTCCTCTTCGCCCGGATTTTAAACCGGGATAAGAAGCATCTGATCCACACCCGCTATACTGTAAGTAAAGCGTCACAGGACAGGCGCATGCTGGTCATGGAAATATCCCTGACCACAGACCTGGTATCAATCGGGTCAGCAAGCAGACGGAATTCTGAATGACGGCAGTAACAGGAAATATTTTGAATACACAGACACATATTCTGAAAATTGAGCTGGAACCCAATGATACTCAACAGCTGGCAAATCTGTGCGGCCTGCATAATGATCATCTGAAACTGATCGAGAACCGGATGAATGTCATTATCCGTAATCGAAGCAATCAGTTTCAGCTGGCCGGTGAACAGAACCGTGTCCGGGCAGCGGCCAACTTACTGGAAAGCCTGTACCTGGAAGCTGCCAGCACAGAACTGAGTCCGGAAATGATTCATCTCCACTTGCAGGAATCGGGGATAGAAGAGCTGGAGCAACAGACTCAGCAGGATTCTGAAGGCGCTGCAGACAGCATTGTTACTCTGCGTACACCTAAAGGTACAATCAAACCCAGAGGTCCGAACCAGCAGCGTTATGTACGAACTGTACTGACGAATGATATTAACTTTGGCGTCGGCCCCGCCGGTACTGGTAAAACCTACCTGGCTGTTGCCTGTGCCGTTGAAGCCCTGACTAATGATGAAGTACGACGTATCCTCCTGGTTCGTCCTGCTGTAGAGGCCGGAGAAAAACTGGGCTTCCTTCCCGGAGATCTGTCACAGAAGGTCGATCCTTATTTGCGCCCTCTCTATGATGCTCTGTATGAGATGCTGGGGTTTGAGCAGGTGGCCCGCCTGATTGAAAAAAATGTGATCGAAGTCGCCCCTCTGGCTTATATGCGTGGCCGGACTCTGAACAACGCCTTTATTATTCTGGATGAAAGCCAGAATACCACCCGTGAGCAGATGAAAATGTTCCTGACACGGATTGGCTTTGGTTCAACCGCAGTCATCACCGGTGATGTGACCCAGATCGACCTGCCGAAAGGCCAGAAATCAGGGCTGGTTCATGTACTGGATGTACTGGGGGATGTCGACGGTATAGGTGTCACCCGTTTTGAGTCTAAAGATGTTGTACGCCACCCTATGGTTCAGCGTATCGTTGAAGCTTACGACAAGCATGAGACAGAAGCCAGAATACAGGAAGACGCTGAGCGTAAGGCTCGAGCAGAAGCTCGAATGAAAGCTCAGGCTGAGGCAATCGCACAGAACACTCAACAGGCTCAGCCAGTAAAGGATTCATCAGATCATGAATAACGCGGTGATCGACCTTCAGCTGGCCTGTGATAACACAGGTCTGCCGGAAGAGTCTGATTTTACATTGTGGGTACAGCGTGTACTGGATGCACACGAAAATACGGGCCACGAAGTCACTGTCAGAATCGTGACTTCCGAAGAAAGTCAATTACTGAACCATCAGTACCGGGGCAAAGATAAACCGACCAATGTCTTATCATTTCCTTTTGAATCTCCACCGGGAATTGAACTACCCTTACTCGGTGATCTGATAGTCTGTGCTGACGTGGTTGCAGCAGAAGCGGCTGAACAGGGTAAACTATTATCTCATCACTGGGCTCATATGATTATTCATGGTTGCCTGCACCTGCTGGGATATGATCATATAGAAGAACAGGATGCCGAGGAGATGGAAGCACTGGAAGTGGAACTCCTGGCCGAACTGAATATCAAAGACCCTTATCACACGGATTAGGGGCCACAGGAAGAAAAAAAACATGAGTGAAGATCGATCGAGCAACGGTCAGGGTCAACGATCCTGGCTCAGAAGCCTAATGACCTCCATCACCGGAGAGCCCAGAACTCGTCGAGAGTTACTGGAATTCATCCGGGATGCCGAACAGCGTTTAAAACTGGATGCCGAAGCGATGAATATCATCGAGGGGGCATTACAGATTAATGAAATGCAGGTTCGGGACATTATGATTCCTCGCTCGCAAATGGTAGCCGTCAAATCAGGCCAGTCTCCTGAAAGCTTCCTGCCACAAATTATTGACTCTGCTCACTCCCGTTTTCCTGTACTTGGTGAAACGGCTGATGAGATTCAGGGCATTCTACTGGCCAAAGATCTGCTTCCTCTGGCCCTGCAAAAAGATCAGGACAATTTCGACCTGCAACAGATCCTGCGCCCGGCCACCTTTATCCCGGAATCAAAACGGCTTAATAGCCTGCTCAGCGAGTTCCGAGTTAACCGTAACCACATGGCAATCGTGGTGGATGAATACGGCGGTGTAGCGGGACTGGTAACCATCGAAGATGTCCTGGAGCAGATTGTCGGCGATATTGAAGACGAATATGACACTGAAGAAGATGATATGGATATCAGGGCGATCAGTGAACATGAATTTATTGTAAAAGCTCTGACTCCCATTGAAGACTTCAACGATTACTTCAACACAGAATTCAGTGATGATGACTTTGACACCATAGGCGGTATTATCATGCAGCGCTTCGGTCACTTACCGAACCGTAATGAGTATACTATGCTGGAGGGGCTTGAGTTTAAGGTGCTTAATGCTGATAACCGCCGTATCAGGCTGTTACAAGTCAGTACAGAAGCCTCCTGATCTGATATCACCCGATTGCTTATATTACCGGGCGGCACCCGCTTTTGCCGCTCTGTCTTTTCCTCCCCCCCCTGTTTTCTAATAGAAACATTCTGTTGCATCTTTCTGCTGACTACAGAGTTTTCACCCTGCCCGTCATCTGATAGTCTGCCCTGATAACGGATCAGGACAGGCATAATAAAAAAGATGGCAATATCAGGCGTTCTGCAACAGGCATCAACCCGTAAAGGGTTGCACAAGTATCTGCTGGCGGCATTCGCCGGGGTACTCTTTCCGTTATCCTTTTCTCCTTACCATTTCTGGTATCTCACTCCTGTCAGCATTTGCCTGCTGTTACTGGCTTTGTCTGATAATGGCCGATCATCCAGACACTCTGCCTTTAAAACAGGCTGGTTTTATGGTCTGGGGATGTTTGGTAACGGCACGTCCTGGATCTACATCAGCATCCATGACTACGGCTTTACCGGAATGCCTCTGGCAATCCTGATGACGATGTTTTTTGTCATGGGGTTATCACTGCTGCCTGCGCTTCAGCTAACCCTGTTTAAACGGGGCTTTTGCAATATATCACCCGTCTGGAGTTTTCCGGCACTCTGGGTACTGTTTGAATGGGTAAGAAGCTGGATACTGACCGGTTTTCCCTGGTTATTTGCCGGTAATGCTCTGATTGACTCCCCTTTATCCCCCTGGCTGCCTGTCGGAGGTGTTTATCTGGCCAGCTTTATTCTGGTTATGTCCGGGGTGCTTATTTTTCGCTTTGTGATGCAGAAACTCAGACTCAGAACATTGCTCGCTTATCTGATCATCGTGTTTGCAGGCAGCCATTTACTGAATGGTATCCAGTGGGTTACTCCGGCAGCAGAAAAGCCACTGAAAGTCGCTATGGTTCAGGGCAATATCGATCAGAATAAAAAATGGATGCCTCAGCACAGAGATGAATTTCTGTTTCTGTACAGGGATCTGACTCAGGATATTCAAAACGCAGATCTTGTGATCTGGCCTGAAACATCTGTCCCTATGCTGATGCAGCAATCCAGAGCCTATATCAACCGTATTCTTGCAGACCTGCCTGCAGGTACAGCCTTCATCGCAGGTATGCCAGAGCGTGCGACTCCTGCCGGTGTACGCCCGGCTCAGTATTATAATGCGATTATGGCCAGAGGAGATGCACAAGGCATCTACCGTAAGCAGAAGCTGGTGCCTTTTGGAGAGTATGTTCCTTTTGAATCCATGCTACGGGGAGCCATTGCCTTTTTTAATCTGCCTATGTCCAGCTTTACCGCCGGAGAAGCCTCTCAGTCAGAACTCACAGCGAAAGGGTTTACGGTAGCGCCTTTCATCTGTTACGAAGTCGTCTATCCGGAATTTGTACGCCAGCGTGCTACCGACAGCGATCTGTTAATCACAATTTCTAATGACAGCTGGTTTGGCCACTCAGCCGGGCCTTTACAGCACCTGCAGATGGCCAGAGTACGCGCAGCAGAAAATGGCCGATATATGCTCAGAAGCACTAATAATGGGGTTACTGCAGTAATTGATAATAAAGGGCGTATCACCAATACAGCACCTCAGTTTGAACAAGCCATTGTCAGAGGGGAAGTCTGGCCTATGCAAGGACAAACACCTTATAACCAGCTGGGTTCTGCGCCTTTGCTGATATTCCTTGCTGCTCTGCTCCTTATTCAGTTTGTCATCAGCAGAAAATCCAGACCCAGAAATATTTTCAGTGTCTGACCCGGAGACAGAATCAGAGAGCAAATCGGCTGCGGGCAATATCTTTCCATAGCTTTTCTGAGTATCAACTCTTATATTTGTATAGATTTTAATCAGGCATGTCCGGCAGCTGCTGCCTATGAGTAACAAGAACAGGCAGATCGGAAAATCAGATGACAGCACTTCCTGATACCCGGTGTCCGGTGCCCATATCTGTCATGAAGAGGGATTACTCAAATGAAGGGGATTTCACTTAAGGTCAAAATCATTCTGATGGCGACCTTAGCAGTATTTGTTACATCCTTATCATTAACCGGATTTTCCGCCTGGCGGTTATCCACTCTGACTCAGGAGAGTGTCACCCAACGGGTCGATGGCGTATCTGATGCAGTCAGTACTGGTATTGAACGCTGGCTGTCCTCAAAATACCAGCTCCTGAACACTCTGGCAGAAAAGCCTGCCGACAAAGACGTATTCATAGAACAGCTACTGCTGACCCGAGATGCCGGAGAATTTGTCGCCATTTTTGCCGGTCTGACCGATGGCACCCGAATCGGCAGTAACGGGCGCACCCTGTTTGTTAATGGCTATGACCCTCGTAGTCGCCCCTGGTACAAGCAGGCAATGGCAGAAAAGCAGATGGTACTGATTGGCCCCTATGAAGACCGTACCACTAAAGAGATGACCTTCACCATTGCCCGCCCTCTGAACAGTAATGGCAAGATTACAGGTATTATCGGAGCTGATTTGCAGCTGCGCAGCCTGTTTAAAGAGATCACCGGTTTTGAAACCGGTAAAAACAGTCAGCTGTTTTTACTGAATAATGAAGGCATTATTATTGCCCATCAGGATCAGTCTCTGCAGTTGAAACCCGTCAATGACCTTTATCAGAGCCTGCCCCCCTCTCAGGTCAGAACACTGGCAGCCGAAAAGCGATTAATGGAAATTGACACTCCGGCAGGCACTAAACTGGTTCGGCTGGTTCAGGTAGATGATTCCAGCTGGTTATTAGGGGTTGAAGTTGATAAAGCAACTGAGATGGCCTCTCTGAATGAGACCCTGAAGATTGAGATCACAATCGGCATCGGCATATTTATTCTGGTGATGCTGACGGTGGCTGTCCTTGTCCGCTTCCTACTGACAGACCTGTTACGAATGGGACGTGCTCTGGGCTATATCGCCGCCGGAGAGGGTGATCTGACCAAACGTATCGAAACCAGCAACAAGGATGAAGTCGGCAAAATTGCTACTGACTTCAACCACTTTATTGCATCTTTGCATACCATCATCAGTAAACTGGAGCACACCGCTACAGACCTGGGCATCCAATCCGACATGATTGCCGAAAAAACAGAGCAGAACAGCCGGAAAATCCATCAGCAACAAACTGAAACGAATCAGGTTGCCGACGCAATTGATCAGTTATCGGATGCCACTGACAGTATTCTAAGCCACGTAGGCAATACCTCCGACCAGGTCAGAACGACCCTGAAGCTGGGGGAACAGGGCATCACTCAGGTCGACAAAAGTCAGCAATCGGTTAAAGAACTGGCCGATAAGCTCAGCACTGCCAGCCAGGTAGTCATTAACCTGAATAACAGTGCTCAGGGTATTACCAGTATTCTGAACACCATTGAAGAGATTGCAGAACAAACCAATCTGCTGGCACTTAACGCCGCCATTGAAGCAGCACGAGCCGGAGAAGCCGGACGCGGCTTTGCTGTAGTAGCCGATGAGGTCCGCAGCCTGTCTCAGCGCACCAGCAGCTCCACCAATGAGATCCAGCATGTTATGGAATCCGTTCAGCAATCAGCGATGGAAGCCACAGACCTGATGAACTCCAGCGGTGAGCTGGCTCAGCGCAGTGTATCAGATGCCATTGAAGCTCAGAGCATGCTATCTGACATTGTCAGCGCCGTTCAGCGGATCAGTACTCTGTCTGAGCAGATTGCTGCGGCAACGGAACAACAGGCTGTAATCAGCCGTGAGATTCATAGTAATACGCAGAATATCCGCTCCGTGGCAGATGATCTGGCCCATGATGCAGAAGAAAGTGAAGAGCAGGTTCACAGATTATCAACCCTGGCAGGAGATTTGAAAAAAGAAGCCGGTAAGTTTGTGATCTGACCACTCTCCTCACTATAAATACACTGCCTTCGTAACAGAACAGAGGGCAGTGGGTACAGACTTTTCGTCCCTCATAAAAAAAGCCCGGTGGGACCTCTGAACACCGGGCTGAAAAATGATTGCAGAGTGTGCAATCCCGAGCTGTAAATTCTTTCGATTAAAACAAGGTATGGCTAACAGAGTACCGGAATCAACCCGGTTTGTGCTTCCTGAACGATGAGTGGAGGGATTCTCTTCCGGTCAATACCACCCGGAAGAGAGTTGGGCATCCCTGCCCTGCCACAAGGTAAAGCTTTACAGATCCTGTCAAATAGAGCTGGTCAGGAACGTCGTCTTTTTACGCACTTCAGCATCTGGTGTACTGAAAACAAACTGGATCTCGGTACGAGGTACACTGGCCTGGGAAGTACATACCCGATAAGAGCGCCATGCTGCATTATTCTCTTTAATATCAATTTCTTTCTGACCGTGAAGCTTCACACCACTCAGGCCGTCAACAGATACGGTCACAGCATCAATCCCCTGATTAAAAGACTCCACTTTCAGGTGATAGTTATTGCACACAGTCTGGTCATCAATGCGGGTAAACAGTTCCAGACGATCCCGGCGTACTTCAACCAGCAGGTCAATGGTATTCATAAAGCCCAGCATCACTGCGACAACAGCACAGCTCATCACAGTGGCATAGCCTGCCAGCTTAGGCCGGAATACTGCCCGCCAGCCATTGCGTCCATCGCTGTTTCCAGCCAGTTCGGCCTCAGAGGCAAAGCGAATCAGTCCTTTTGACAGACCTATTTTCTCCATCACACCATCGCAGGCATCGATACAGGCACCACAATCAATGCATTCGGCCTGTAATCCATCCCGGATATCGATACCCACCGGGCACACCTGCACACAGATACCGCAGTCCACACAATCCCCACGGGATTTCGCAGCCTCTCTGGTCTGTACATCATGTACCGTATGTGCCACAGCAGCCATTGCCAGGTTATCAGCACCAGCCACTGAATCCGTACGATCAGCCATCGCAGCACGCTGTTTACGACTCATGCGACGAGGTTCACCACGGGCAACATCGTAGGTAACGGTCTGAGTATTCTTGTCAAACATCACACTCTGGAAACGGGAGTACGGACAGGCATGCAAACAGATTTTTTCACGTACCAGACCGGCATTCAGATAAGTCAGTGCCGCCATACAGATCACCCAGCCTACGGTATACAAGGGGGCTTCCCAGGTAGCAAGATCAACAATCAGCTGCTGAATCGGCACAAAGTAACCTGAGAAAGTCAGCGTGGTATACAGTGCCGTAGCAATCCAGAGCACATGCTTCAGCACTCTGCGTGCCAGACGCACACCGGTCAGTGGCAGCTTATCGTTTTTTGCTCTCTGACTGGCTTTCCCCTCAGCCCAGTCTTCTATACGGATAAACAGCCAGGTCCAGATGCTCTGAGGACAGGCAAAGCCGCACCATACCCTTCCCCAGCCAACGGCCATAAAGAACAGTAAACAGGCTCCGGCAATCATTAATCCCGCCATAATCGGCAAATCATGCCAGGACAGTGTCAGGCCAAACAGATAAATCGTTCGTTCAGCAAACGAGAAGAACAGCAGAGGCTGACCATCCACCTGAATCCAGACCAGCGAAAAAAACATCGCCAGCAACGGCCAGCTGACCAACCTTCGCA
The DNA here is from genome assembly GCF_014164585.1 of Oceanospirillum sediminis. GTDB lineage: Bacteria > Pseudomonadota > Gammaproteobacteria > Pseudomonadales > Halomonadaceae > Oceanospirillum > Oceanospirillum sediminis. Next base: position 299,049 of record NZ_JACJFM010000002.1, read on the forward strand.
GGTTCTGAAAACGACCTTCAATCAGGCGGACATAGAATTTGTCCTCCGGAGGATAATAACTGCGGATCTCTTCGATCTGCGCCTCATCAATCTGGGTTACAGGTATTTTATTCATGGCATTTTCTGTCTTCTGATCACGGTTGAGAAAAGAGTACACGGAATGCCACTTGAGGTTCAGGCATAAAAAAATTAAATTTAATAGGTACAGATTGACAAAAAACCAGGTAAAACGCTGCGTTAAAGGGAGAAAAATCTTATAATTAATCACTTAAAATCACGGAAAACAAAACGATCCATGCCACGGGAATATCGTTATCAAACGCTTGAGAAGTGGCTGTTGAAAGGTTTGCAGGAGCAACGCTGGCCTCCAGGCGAACGCCTGCCTTCTGTCAGGTCACTCTGTCAACAGCAACAGGTTTCTAAAGCGACAGTTCTGCACGCCTATCAAAGACTGGAAGCTTTGGGTCTGATCGAATCAAGACCTAAGGCTGGCTACTTCGTTCTGAAACCCTCTACAGAAACCTGCGAACCTCGCACAACAGGCACTATGTTGCCTCCACGCCCCGTCAGTCTGAGCGATGTCTTTGCCGACATTATGGGGCGCAGTGCTGCATTTGATATTCTGCCCGATCTGAAAGCAGGAGAAGCCTCACCGGGCATCAGCGCTCTGAATCGCTGCCTGGGCCGGGCTCTTCGCAGCCAGAAAGGAGACAGATCTCAGTATTACGATCAGCCCGCCGGAGATCCGGGTCTGAGAGAACAACTGGCCCTGTTGTACCATCGCCGGGGTTATCAGTGTGAAGCGGATAATTTCTGTATAACCTCGGGTTGTCAGAATGCCATGTTTCTGGCACTGATGGCCTGCTGCCAGAAAGGGGATATTGTTGCGGTCGAGTCTCCGGGTTTCTATGGCATTCTTCAATTACTGGAACAGCTTGAACTGAAGGTCATTGAAATTCCTTCTTCTCCTGCTACCGGTATGGATATTGACGCCCTGGAAGCAGCCATACAGCAGTGGTCTATCCGTGCCTGCGTAGTAACACCGGCCTACGCCACACCATCCGGCTCTCTGATGCCAGACAGCGCCCGCCACAAATTGCTGAATCTGGCGGAAAATCACGACCTGGCCATTATTGAAGATGATATTTATGCCGATACCGGTTTTGTTCGTCAGCCCGATCCACTGAAAGCACTGGATCAGAGTAACAGGGTCATTCTGTGCAGCTCTTTTTCCAAAAGCCTGTCCAGAGATCTTCGCCTGGGCTGGATTGACGGGGCTCGCTGGCACGCCAGAATTCTTCGCCTGAAACTGGTGACACAGCTGGCCAGCAGTCGCTATCTGCAGCAAGGTGTCACTGAGTTTATTCGCGACGGAGGTTATCGCTCTCACCTTAAGAGACAACGACTGGAGCTACGTCAGAACAGGGATCAGCTGATTCAGTTGATTCAGCAACAGTGGCCTTTGACTCTGAGCCGCAATACACGCATCAGTCAGCCTAATGGCGGACTGGCCGTCTGGCTGGAACTGGATTCAGATAAAGATATTCTGACCTGTTATCAGCGAGCTCTGGAAGAGGGAATCATCATTACCCCCGGCAGCCTGTTTTCGGTATCCGGTCAACACAGCCATTGCCTTCGCCTGAGTTTCGCCCATCACTGGGATAATAAACGGACACAGGCACTGAAAAAACTGGGGCAGGTGCTGCACCATTTCGCCTGATATTTCGCCATAATTCAGCCGGGGGCTGGCATAAATCAGCACTGCAGGCGGAGTTTAATCTGCACTCTGCCTTTTCTTTTTTCTATACCTGTATCGTTTTTTACTCGCCTGTTTTTATCCTGTGATCTTTCATCAGGTGGTTTTACTTCTTTTGCTTTAACTCTTAATGACTCATAAGTCATCTGATTTCCTGCTGAAACGATGGAATGCGTTTTTTACTGTAAATAAATAGTCAATCGGGACAGATAAAGACCATATGCTGCCAGATAGGGTTATTCAGACAATGCGTTTAAAGACACTCTGGCTTCAGAAAATCAGGCTATACACCACCATGCCACAAATTAAAACTGGTCATAATATTTAGAGAACAAATAAAAAATATAACAAACAGACTTAACAACCCCTCAAAATGCTATGTTAAGATAAAAAAAACGATACACCTGTAATTAAAACAAACAAAAATATATTCTCAGTAAGCATACCTGTAATATTTAGAATCAAAATCAGCCAGGGTCCGAAGGATTTATGCCTGTAAAACTTGAAGTAAAAAACCTGTGTAAAGTGTTTGGCGAACAACCCGCTCAAGCACTCGCGTTACTTGATCAGGGTGTTGGCAAAGACGACATTTTTGCCCGGACCGGTCATGTCATTGGCGTCAAAGACGCCAGCCTTTCTATCAATGAAGGGGAAATTTTCGTCATTATGGGCCTTTCCGGCTCCGGAAAATCAACCCTTGTCCGCCTGCTGAATCGACTGATTGAACCCACCCGAGGCCATGTGCTGATTGATGGTGAAGATATTGCAACCATGAATCCAGATGCCTTGCGGTCAGTACGCCGACAAAAAATCAGCATGGTATTTCAGTCATTTGCTCTGATGCCCCATATGAATGTGCTGGATAACGCGGCCTTTGGACTTGAACTGGCCGGAGAACCACTGGAACAACGTCGTGCCACAGCACTGGAGGCACTGCAACAGGTTGGACTGGGTGCACATGGTGATTCCTATCCCGATGAGCTGTCCGGCGGTATGCAGCAGCGGGTCGGTCTGGCTCGCGCACTGGCCAACAACCCGGATGTGATGCTGATGGACGAAGCATTTTCAGCACTGGACCCGCTGATCCGCACCGAGATGCAGGATGAACTGCTCAGATTACAGTCGGAGCATCAACGTACGATTGTCTTTATCTCTCATGATCTGGATGAAGCGATGCGAATTGGTGATCGAATTGCCATTATGCAGGGCGGCGAAGTGGTGCAAGTGGGCACACCCGATGAAATTCTGCACCAGCCTGCTAACGATTATGTTCGCTCATTTTTCCGTGGTGTGGATATATCCAATGTATTCAGCGCCAAAGATATTGCGCAGAAAAAGCAGGTCACCCTGGTCCGTAAAGATAGCAGCGAAGGCCTGCGAACCGGCCTGAAACTGCTACAGGACAATGACCGGGAATACGGCTATGTCATAGACAAGCAGGGCGCCTTTATCGGTGTTGTTTCCACCGACTCGCTACAGACTATGATTGAATCCGGAGCAACACTGGATGACGCTCTGTTGAAAGATATCCCGACGATTGATGGCCAGACATCAATAGGCGATCTTCTGGGCACCGTCGCCCGCAGTCCATTCGCAGTCCCTGTTATTGATGACGCTCATCAGTATCTTGGCAATATCAGCAAAGGCCGCCTGCTGGAAACACTGGACAGGGAGATTTAATCATGACGACCGAAAACAACCCTTTTGCGACTCAGGGCAATACCCGTGATGAAGGCAGTAATCCTTTTACCAGCTCTTCAGATTCACAAAGCAACCCCTGGGGCAACTCAGAGCGCTCAGCGGAAGAAGTGACGCAGTCTGAAAGCTGGCTGACCGCAGCGCCAGCAGACACCAGTAGCACACCGGAACCCACACTGGCCAACCCTTTTGTTGAACCTGTGATTCCTCTGGAAAGCTGGGTTGAAAATGGACTGGAATGGGTGGTTGAAAACTTCCGCCCTTTCTTCACCGGTATTAAAGCCCCTATTGATGCGACACTGAACTCCATTGATCTGCTACTGAATGCCACGCCGCCGCTGGTCATGATCGCTCTGTTTGGTCTGATGGCCTGGCAACTGGCCAATAAGCGACTGGCTGTGGGCACCGTGTTAAGCCTGCTGTTGCTGGGAGGAGTCGGTGCCTGGTCAGAAGCGATGACAACCCTGTCTCTGGTACTGACCTCGGTCTTCTTCTGTGTGCTCCTTGGCCTGCCGCTGGGCATTATTATGGCCAATAGCGAAAAAATGAACCATATTCTGCGCCCTACCCTGGATGCGATGCAAACCACACCGGCGTTTGTATACCTCGTCCCTATTGTCATGCTGTTTGGTATTGGCAATGTGCCGGGGGTTGTCGTGACAATTGTTTTTGCCATGCCTCCGGTTATCCGGCTGACGAATCTGGGTATACGCCAGGTACCGTCTGACCTGATCGAAGCCTCTCACTCTTTCGGAGCCAGCCCCAGACAGATGCTGTTTAAAGTGCAGTTGCCACTGGCAATGCCAACGATTATGGCAGGTGTTAACCAGACCCTGATGTTATGCCTGTCAATGGTGGTGATTGCTTCCATGATTTCAGTCGGCGGTCTGGGCCTGATGGTTCTCAGGGGCATTGGTCGTCTGGATATCGGTCTGGCCACTGTCGGAGGAGTGGGTATCGTTATCCTCGCCATTATTCTGGATCGTATGACCCAGGCACTGGGGCAGGATGCCAGAGCACGGGGCGTCAGACACTGGTATGAAGCCGGACCAGCAGGGCTGCTTATGAAACTGATCAATAGAAAAACAGAATCAGCCTGACCATACCCATAAGCACCTTGAAGCCTTGTCTTTATCAGAGCTGAAAAAATTTCGATAAAGACAATCACCTGAAGAGGCAGAACACCGGGGCTGGCACTTCGTCCCGTCCCTGCCCATTCAGATAAGCGTGCCGTATCTGTCAACTGACTTTATATAACCAACACCTGTATATCACTAACACTTTCCGGAGATAACAATGCGCTACAGCACTCTTGCCGCGTCTATGACACTGGCCCTGGGCCTGTCTGCTAACCTTCACGCCAGCCTGCCAGGTCAGGGCGTCAGCGTTCAGGCGTTCCACAGCCCGATTGCAGAAGAAAAATTCCAGACCGTTATTGTTAACAAAGCACTGGCCAAACTCGGTTACGATGTTCAGCCAATTAAAGAGGTCGACTACAGCGCCGGTTATACCGCTATGGCCAATGGCGATATCACTTACACCGCTGTTAACTGGTTTCCACTGCACAACAACATGTACAGCAATGCCGGTGGCGATGACAAATTCTACCGCAAAGGCACCTATATCAGCGGCGCTGCTCAGGGCTACCTGATTGATAAGAAAACGGCAGATCAATACGGTATCGACAGTATTGATGATCTGAAAGATCCGAAACTGGCTGCCCTGTTTGACACTGATGGTGATGGCAAAGCTGATCTGGCGGGTTGTCAGGCAGGCTGGGGCTGTGAGGGCGTGATCGAGCATCAGCTGACAGAATTCAAACTGCGCGACGCCATCACCCATAAGCAGGGACAGTATGCTGCGATTATTTCTGACACCATCGCCCGCTTTAAGCAGGGTAAGCCTGTGCTGTACTACACCTGGACTCCGTACTGGGTCTCTGGAAAGCTGGTACCGGGCAAGGATGTGATCTGGCTGGAAGTACCTTACTCCGCTAACCCGAATGGCACAGACACCAAACTGCCTAATGGTAAAAACTACGGCTTTGATATCAACTCAGAACGTATTGTTGCCAACAAGAAATGGGCAGAAGCCAACCCCGCTGCAGCGAAGCTGTTTGAAATCATCAAGCTGCCAATCAATGCGGTCAGCGCGGAAAATATGATGATCAGTAACGGTGAAGATTCGCTGAAGGATATTGAGCGTCACGCCGATCTGTGGATCAATGCCAATCAGGCAACATTTAATCAGTGGATTGAAACTGCTAAACAGGCAGCTAAGTAATCAGTAATACCGGATCACCACACGATGACCGGCTGAATCAATGGCTCTGGTCATTCTGCTGAATGACCAGGGCCACTTTTTATCTCATCACTGAGTCAATCACAGTGCTGCTCTGAACGTGTCGTTTGGTCCCTATTTCCCCATGAACGCCGGGGTATTCAGTGCTGATCCTGATAGGTCTGAGCAATCGCCACAAAAGCATCTTCACAGTGCAGAAAAGCATCAATAACCACCGGATCAAAGTGGCTTCCAGCTCCTTCAGTAATGATATCTTTTGCTTTGTCATGACTGAACGCAGGCTTATAAACCCGTTTACTGATCAATGCATCATACACATCGGCGACAGCCATCAGCCGGGCTGATAGTGGAATATCTTCTCCCCGCTTGCCCTGTGGATAACCAGAACCATCCCATTTCTCATGGTGGTTGGCCGCAATATCCTGAGCATGGCGTAAGAACGCATTCTCTGTGACAGATTCAACCGCTCCCTGCAAAGCATCGGCCCCCAACTGAGCATGGGTTTTCATAATGACAAACTCATCATCTGTCAGTTTACCAGGCTTTAGCAGAATATTATCCGGGATACCTACTTTGCCGATATCGTGCAGAGGCGCCGCTTTATAGATCAGATCAATGGTCTGCGGCGTCAGAGCATCACCATATCCGGGCTGAGAACTCAGATACTCAGCCAGCACTCTGACATAACGCTGGGTTCGCTGAATATGGGCACCGGTTTCGTTATCTCTGGCTTCAGCCAATGAAGCCAGCGCGACAATAGTCGCGTCCCTGGTTTCCTGCAGATTATTCTGTGCGGTTAACAGACTGGACACCATAGCATTAGTCCCCTGAGCCATAGCACCAAACTCATCATGGGTCGCGACAGGCACTCTGACCATCAAGTTACCTTCTGCCACCTGACTGAGTACACTGTTCTCAAAGTTCAGATACATACTCATATTGCTGGCATAGCGACGGATAATCACCAGTGCATAACCCAGTACCACCACCGTGATAAAAGCAAACTCTTGCAGAATACTGTTACGGGATTCTTCCGGGCTAAGCACCACCCCTTCCGCCAGTAGCCAGTCCAGATCTTTGTTAACGACCAGAAACAGCACCAGAGCAATAGTGATCAGCAACACAGCGGCCATAGCTGCAAATTTCTGTACAAACGAAGAAGCCCGATGCTCCAGATTCAGCTCTTTCCGGGCCTCGACCAGATCATAAGCCAGTTGACGCTCCTGCAATAATGCCAGATCAACTGCAACAAAGGTTCCCAGAGTACTCAGGCCAAACAGAACTTTCAGATTACTGTGCCAGGGAGCCTCGTAAAGATAAAGATTGGTCAGAACAATGCCTGCAGCTGTCGCCAGAAAGATACCCAGGTCCAGACAAAAACACGCGGTCACTCTCTGATGTAAGGGTCGCCGCTGTACGACACCGGAAATCATCTCCCGGATAGCAAAAGCGATCATCAACGGAATAAACAACTGCCACCAGGTAATCGTTTCCAATAAAGGACAGACCTGACCGCCATACACCGCAAAAATGCCTGCGGCAATAAAATAATGCACAAAAGCCGTCATCTGCACATGATGAACAGGTTTCACGGAGGGATAAAGATAATCAGCCGCCTGAACTGGCTGACTAAACATGCCAGACATATTGAACCTCCCTATAGCCAGGCTATTTTTGATCAAATTATAGAAAACAGTCCCACTGGACTTCAGCATACTCCGGGTAACTACGCAGCAGACGACAATATAGTTTCGCAATGACAGATAGATATTCAGATGCTGAAAAATAGTGCACACGACTGTATCTGTGCCCCTATAAGAAGCCCTGATTCATACGCCACTCATTACGCATCTGAATATTCTGCACCGAAAAACAAATAACCCACTGATAAATAATGATTTATTTTTATTGGCACGCCCTATGCTAAATATAAATTAGTCCAACGCAGGACGTGGTTGTTAGCTTAGTTAGTAACCTGACTAATCACTTTTTATTTTGAGCCTTTTTTTTAGCTCCTTTGAACAATGGCGTTTCTTCTTCTGCCTCCGGGTAAAAGATGAGCGCCTTTTTTTTGCTTCTTTCAGCGACCTTTCTCAGCAGATATCAGCGATTAGTAGCGGCTCGATCCCCTCCCAGAAACAGAATGAAGACACTCCATATCTGAGCTATCAGGCAGGTTATCACTCCGGGTTAACATTTCTCAGGGAAGTGTTATCTGAACTAATGTTCCACGAGTATGGAAAGTGGCCAAAATGGGGACGGTTTGGTCATCCTGGTTAACACTTTGCAAGAATTCTGTTAACCAATGTGATGCAAGATGTAGCCGCTGTTAGCTCAATATAAATTAGATAAAGATGTGATAGACTCTACTGCAACGGATTTTCCAGAGTGTATAGGTAGCGCAGGGGAGTGGTTCAACATTGCAGGTTTTTTTGTTAATACGGTGGTTGGCTTGCTGACTGTCCGTGACTTGAGAACACTATTTAATGAATCATTCAGGGTTCGACTCCCACTTGGAAGAAACAGCGAGGAAAAGCTTATGGAAACAAATAACTCAATTTTTAATCGCATTGGATTAGATTTTAAACGAGGTATTGACTCCTTCTTTTTTCGAGCCGCTCTCTTCTTGCTAGGAATGAGGTTTTTCCCCTCGCTTCCTATACGCTTTGACTTCCATAGCAACATCTTAAACAACTAGCAAGAAAAAACAGGATAAAGTCCATCCTTAAACCTTGCTCATCGTCGCTGAATAAGTTAACACTTTACTATGAAGTGTTAACCATCCGCATATGATGACCTTCCAGCAAAACAGATATTCCCGCTATAACAACATTTGATAACCATCCATCAAAGCAATGAAGATTGGCCAGTCATCCTGACTATACTAAAAAATGTGCTGCTATTAGCAAAGATGATAGTCATGGTTCCAGATGTGTGCATCCAGACAGAGCAATGATTCTTAAATGTGCACTCTCAGGCGCTTACGGTATCTGGCACGATTATTCCCCAGGGCGGACAGATAAAAAATATCCTTTAGAATCAAACACTAAAAAATAATTATCAGTGTTTTTCATGTATTGGCACTGCCCGTGCATTATTAGAGTCAAACAAAAACAATCCCCCTTCGGCAAGGGACACAAGCATTTCATAAATCACTGGTCATGATTTATGAAATGCAACGAGGCAACGTAGCCCGGAATAGATATGCGATCTTATCGCATATCTATTCCGGGCTTTTTTTTACCCTGTATTTCTGCTCAGCTCATGCTGTACCTGCCACAAAGTTCCTTATCGATCTATTACCCCGTCAGACGATCAGTCCTTATTACCGGGTAGTTTACGGACAGGCTAATCAGCCACCTGATTTCATGCGTTTAAAGACCTGTTGCAGCTCCTGCATACGATGGCTGATACGAGCATGCTCCAGGGAGCCTTCCGTTGCACTCTGTTTTGCCAGTTTCAGCTCTGCTAATGCCTGAGACATATCCCCTGTCAGTTGATGCTGTTCAGCATTTGCCTGATAAACCAGCAGCAGATTCTGAGCCTGGCGGGCGCTTAAAGACAGTTGCTGCCAGAGCCAGGGGTCTTCCGGACGCTGATCCAGCAATTCCCGATAGATCTTAATAGAGCGCTCAGCCAGTCCGGTTTCCCGGTAATAGGTGGCTAACAGGCTACGTACCGGGTAACTTTCAGGCGTCTGCTGTAACTGGGCTTCCAGCAACTCAATCGCCTGATCAGCACGACCACTAACAGCCATCACACGCGCTTTCAGTAAACGGAAATAGAGATGATCCGGCTGTAACGCCAGACCTTCAGCCAGATGCGCCGCTTGCTGATTATTATCCTGTTTAAGGGCCAGCAGAATGTCGGTATAAAGCCCCACAGCTGACTTTAATGCATCAGGCACAGAATCCAGCAATGCTTTTCGCGCAGCAACCAGACCGGCACCTTCCACCTGATGCACCAGAGCATGAGATCTGGCCAGCTGAAACTCCAGGTTGGAATACTGAGAATCCGTGCTGGCCTTCTCCCGTTCACGAGCAAAAGCGATACGGCTCTGAGTCAGCGGGTGTGTCAGCAGAAACTCCGGCGCATTGCCTCCCTGAGTACGGGACTGCTCCTGCAACAATTCAAACATCTGCGCCATCCCCCGGCTGTCGTACCCGGCTTTGCGCAATACTTCAAAACCGATGGCATCGGCTTCCTGTTCATGTAAGCGACTGAACCGCAAACGATTCTGCATCGCCAGAGCCTGAGAACTGACAATCGCAGCACTGGCAGCGTCACCCTGACCATTGGCACTGAGTACCAGACCTGCCAGTAACATGGCAAACAGTGACGTCTGCTGCTCTTTTGCTGCTTCAACACTACGGGCATAATGACGCTGACTCAGGTGAGCCAGTTCATGAGCCATGACAGATGCCACCATATCCTCATCACGAGCCTGCAACAGTAAGGCGCTATGCACCCCAATCACACCGCCGGGTACGGCAAAAGCATTGATGGTATCCGCTTTTACCGCCACCAGATTCAGCCTGCGTTCATACAGGTCAGCTTCCACCGCCAGCTTACTGGTCAGCTTCTCCAGATAGTCCTGAAATACCGGATCATAGATAATAGACGTCTGCGCTCTGAACTGCCTCAGCCAGGCTCGGCCCAGAAAATACTCCTGACTGATGGTCAGTGTATCCGGTATATTACTGCCAATGTCAGGCAGTTCAGCCGTCTGAGCTAGCAAAGCCCCAGATGGAGCCAGCAAAGCTAACACCAGAGGCACAGCATACAGACGCTTCTTCAGAGTCTGAAACTTCACAGACCAGATACTCCGGCGCTTACTCCATGTCACTCGCCTGCTCATCCCCGCTTTAATAGCTAATGCTGATTCAGGAATAAAAAGTGCCTGAATGCCGGAATTTAATGCCGTTCGGAGAGTCTTAGTGCGATAACTCAGACGGCGTGCTGTACTGACTGACAAAATAATGGCCCATCTCTGCAACAGGTAAAAAACACCACAATACCGAAGTGATCAGACAACAGGATAAACCCGATGTTGCCAGTAGCAAGTATTGTTGGAAAAATTTACAAACACCTTACCTTTAACCAGAGCGCCATGATTATTTAAAATACAACGTGCGTACAGGACTAAAGGCGGTAAGGTACTATGATTATCAGGTCTTGCACTTTATAGGAAGTTCCCCTTTAATCAGTCGGTTAAGCAAAATAATTAATCATATACCTGTCTTCATCTGCTGAGAAAAATCATGAGCATAAGCGTTGATCAAGAATTAGACACCCGAGGCCTGCATTGCCCGATGCCTCTGTTAAAGGCCAAACTGTCGTTGAATCAGATGCAGGAAAATCAGGTACTGAGAGTAGTAGCAACCGATGCTGGCTCCTGGGATGATTTTGAGGCTTTTTTACGCCAGAGCCCACACACTCTGCTGGAGCGAGTAAAACAGCAGGATGAATTTATTTACTGGATTCAAAAAGGCAATCAGGAGTCTTAACTCATGGCCATGAAGGATGTTGCCCGTTACTGGCTGCAACGCTATTTCTCGGACGAAGAAGCGGTTATCTTTTTTCTGCTTCTGGTAGCCGGTTTCAGTGTCGTTATTTTCCTTGGCACTATGCTGGCACCCTTTCTGGCCAGTGTTGTACTGGCTTATCTGCTGGAAGGGATTGTCAGTAAACTGGAACAGCTCAAAGTTCCGTTCAAACTGGCTGTTGTCAGTGTGTTTCTGATGTTTGTCAGCCTGCTGTCTGCTCTGATTTTCGTTATTCTGCCACTGGTCTGGCGTCAGCTGATCTCACTGGCAGAAGAGTTACCCGGTATGCTGGAAAAGGGGCAGAAGTTTCTGCTATTTCTGCCTGAACAATATCCAGGCGTGGTCAGTGAAGAGCAGGTCCAGGAGCTGGTCAGCCTGATTGCGGTTGAAATCGGCCAGTTCGGCCAGACCATGCTATCTATATCTCTGGCGACCATTCCTAACGTATTTGCCATTTTTATCTATCTGATTCTGGTCCCTATTCTGGTCTTTTTCCTGCTGAAGGACAGAGATTATCTGGTGAGCTGGTTTCTGAGTTATCTGCCGGATAAACGTGTACTGATGACCCGCATCTGGAAAGAGATGGATCAGCAGCTGGCTAACTATATCCGGGGTAAAGCCATTGAGATTGTTATTGTCGGTGTCGCCACTTATCTGGGGCTGGTCGTCTTTGGTACTCAGTATTCCGCGTTGCTGGGCTTGCTGGTCGGTCTTTCGGTACTGGTGCCTTATATCGGTGCGGCTGTAGTGACTGTGCCTGTGGTACTGATTGGCATGTTCCAGTTCGGGCTGACAGAAACCTTCCTCTATCTGATGCTGGTGTACGGCGTTATTCAGGCGCTGGATGGTAATGTGCTGGTGCCTTTACTGTTTTCCGAAGCGGTAAACCTGCATCCGGTGGCGATTATCGTCGCAGTGCTTTTTTTCGGTGGCTTATGGGGATTCTGGGGCGTATTTTTTGCCATTCCTCTGGCCACTCTGATGAAAGCCGTGCTGTTTGCCTGGCCACGGGCTATAGACTCCTGCCCGCCACTGCCTGATAAGACACCATAAAATATCGGCTTGCTTATCCTCTGACGCCTTCGGCATCATTATAAAAAAATCCCTGATTTCAAAAGAAATCAGGGATTTTTTACGCCGGATAATGCCAGCACCCGGAACGCTATCTGACAACAGAATGCTCTGTCAGTACAAAGATCAAAGTGCCTGCACGGCTTCCAGCACTTCTTCGACATGACCTTTTACCCGGACTTTACGCCACTCCTGAACCAGCACGCCGTCAGCGTTAATCAGAAAAGTACTGCGCTCAATGCCCATATACTCTTTGCCATAATTCTTTTTCAGCTTGATCACATCAAACAGCTTACACAGCTCTTCTTCCGGATCACTGATCAGTTCAAAGGGAAACTCATGCTTGGCTTTAAAGTTGGTATGCACTCGCAGGCTGTCGCGCGAAACACCAAAAATCACCGTATTGGCCGCAGAAAAGGCCGCCGCATTGTCACGGAAATTCTGACCCTCAGTGGTACAGCCTGGCGTATTGTCCTTCGGGTAAAAATAGATCACGATATTTTTACCTTTCAGTTCACTCAGAATCACTGTAGTGTCGCTGGTTGCCTGAGCAGTAAATTCCGGAACGGCAGTATCAACAGCAATAGTCATTGTCGTTCTATCCCCTGTTTATAAAATTATTGTCCGGTTACCTGTCCTGTAATAACCCGGATGGGCAAGGTAACACATGAACTCATTACCTGATATCGGGTCACATTATGCCAGGATCTGCACCAGAAGCTAATGGATAACTGATTTTACAGGATTTATTTACAGATATAATCTCTGCAGCCCCCATCCCTGGGCAACTGGATAAAACGGATTGCCATCTGGAAAACGACAGTCCGACAGTGCAGGAGAGTCACTCAGCAGTGGTTATACTGCAGCCTTCAACCAGTGATGATCTCTTTCTTCCATAATAATATCTGACATCATTCCTTCAGCTTCCGTTTCCGCCAAACGCTGTAACAGATAGCTAAGATTACTATCTTCACTGACCGACTCCAGGTAAAGCTGGCGAATAGCAGCATCAACAGTTTTTGGTATCATACTCTCACCTTTTTCCCAACGACCAACCGTCTGCTGGTCCACCCCCAGAAGTTCACCAAGTACTCGACGCGAGTGATTGAAAATCTGACGAAAGAAGCGAAATTCTTTACCTGTCAGGCCTTGCGTTTTTTCAGCAAGCTGAAGCGCAATAGCATGATGCAACCCCTGAACATCATCAATGCTCAGATATTCTTCACCATCAATTACTTCAAGGATAAAGCCATTTTTTAAATGGACATTAGGCAATCCACATTCAGTGTAGTGATAAAACGTACTCATGTTTTCTCTTCCATCTATGCCAGAAGGTTTATTAAAGCCCTATAACAGTAATAATTAAGACCGATGGATCGCTTTCAAGACGTTTCAGAACCAGAGGAATCCTGATTGAATCACCTGCAGCGATCCCCTCCAGACTCATTGCCCAGTCTCCACTGGGGGTCAGCCAGGGCTGCTCAAAAAAACGGCTTGAACGACTACTTAATACAGAAAAGACCTGTGTCAGTGTTATATCTCGTTCCAGAAGACGCTCACGAGCATGCTTAGAGAACTTAATCCTGGTGCTATGGTTTTCTGATAAATCTCTGATTAAGTTCTTTGCGGACTGAATGCTTAAGGGAAATTCTGAAATCACTGACGGCTCAGTTTTTTCCATAGTGTGTCCTCAATGACGAAATCATGTCCCGGCAATATGCCAGGGAGAGTTTTTACGAACAGATTGACGATCTGTTTTTTATAATCTGGTACAAAATAGCTAACAGCTTATCATTATGCAGCCTTATATCAAATTGATATAATTTTCAAACAAATGAACAAAATCGTTTTCCGGCCTCTCTCCCTGATTTCCTGTTCCGCCAGACTGTTCGAAACTTTCTGTCCTGAAATAAGGTCTATTCATCTGTAAGGACCTGATTCTGAAAAGTAATCCCTCTTATCGTTTCCTGTGCTTGTGTTAACCACCTGGCAAAAGTACCATTAAGCTTTCGTAATTATCGCGCTTTTTCGGAGACAACAGATGATCAAAGGCAGTATTGTTGCATTGGTAACGCCAATGACTACGGCAGGAGCAATTGACTGGGAAGCACTGCATCGTCTGGTTGAGTTTCATCTGGAAAATGGTACTGATGCTATCGTTGCAGCAGGTACAACCGGTGAACCTACCACGATGTCATTTGACGAACACTTTGATGTCATCCGAAAGGTGGTCGATCAGGTCAATGGGCGGATTCCTGTCATCGCAGGCACAGGGGCTAATTCCACATCAGAAGCCGTGGAACTGACTCAGTTTGCTAAAAAAGTGGGTGCAGATTACTGCCTGTCTGTCACTCCTTACTACAACAAGCCCACTCAGGAAGGTTTGTTCCAGCACTTTAAAGCCGTTGCAGAAGCCAGCGATCTGCCTGTGATTCTGTATAACGTGCCGGGCCGTACTGCTGTAGACCTGCATAACGAAACCGTTATACGTCTGAGCCAGTTGCCTAATATTATTGGTCTTAAAGATGCGACCGGTGATGTCGAACGTGGCAAAGAGCTGATGGATCGTCTGCAAGACAGTGATTTCCTGTTATTCTCAGGAGATGATCTGACGGCAGCAGACTTTATTCTTCAGGGTGGCCACGGCAATATCTCAGTGACGGCCAATGTAGCACCTCGCCAGATGTCTGAGCTTTGCGCAGCCGCCCTGGCCGGTGATTCATCGACGGCACACCAGATCAATACCCGCCTGATGCCTCTGCACAAGGCACTGTTTGTTGAGTCCAACCCGATTCCTGTGAAATGGGCTGTACATGCTATGGGTATGGCAGAAACCGGTATCCGTCTGCCATTGACGGTATTATCTCCTCAGTATCACGCCAATGTTCGTGAAGCGATGCAACACGCTGGAATTATCTGATAGGAAACATCATGTCCCGACAGGACTCATTTACCAGAATCACTGGCAGCCTGGTGCTGGCCAGTGCTCTGCTTGCAGGCTGTAGTTCATCCGGTTATTACTATGATCGTAAAACCGATTATATTGATGAAACCACTCACGCACCGCTGGAGTTGCCAGACACGGCAGATAAAGCTCGTTTCAGAGAGCTGATGCCTTTACCCCCTGTTGCACTGAAACGCCCGCTGAATAAGGATTTTACCACGCCTGCTCCGGTACCTATGCCGGTTACAGTAGAGGATATACCTCCGGCAGAACTGATTCAGTACGCTGGCAACGACACCATTGCTGCACGTATGTGGCTGGCCCTGGCAGATTCTCCTGCGGCTGCCTGGCCATTGTTACAGCAAGAGTTCCAGAAGCTGGGCTGGAAAGTGCTGAAAGCCGATCCTGCCACCGGGCGGGTCCAGTTTATCAGTGCCAATTCCCTCAGTGGTCAGGCTGTGAATGCGGTACTGAGACAGAGTGTTCGTACTAATTTCAGTGATCTGGAACTACTGGATAACAGAGGCCAGGTGCGCACTGATAATGCTGCACGCACAGTCCTTAATCAGCTGAAAGAGGGCCTGAGTGCTCCTCGCTCAGCACAGAGTGTCTCTCTGCTGGCACAGAACATCAGCCGGAACAGTTATATGATTCTGGATGAAGAGCCTGGAAAGCCTCCGGTGCTGAAACTGAATGCTGATGCAGACCGAACCTGGATTACTCTGGAAAAGCTGCTGTCCCATCGCCTGGATGAGTCAGAGCAGAAACTGCTGGAAAGTGATGTCAAAGAGCGTACGTTCAGACTGGTCTGGGTACCGGATCAGGATCTGAGCAGTATGCCAACCCAGATTCTGTCTTCATTTGTTGATTATATCCTGTCAGAGACAGGAGATCTGGAGTCGTCATTCGGCCTGTCCCGTAAAGCGGTTTCTGTGAAACTGGCTGGCAGTAATCCGGTTCAGATGACTGTCGTTACAGAAGATGGTCAGCCCGCTGACACCAAAAAAGCGCTTTTCGTTCTGGGTGAAATTCGTCGCCTGCTGAACTGATGCTGAAAACAACCTGATTTTGAGGCATCAGAATACGTGAGTGCCCTGCGTTTTGCTTCCCTCGGCAGTGGTAGCCGGGGGAACGCTACTCTTATTGAAAAAAATAATACCCGCATCCTGATCGACTGTGGTTTTGGCGTCAAAGATACCCGAAATCGCCTGGCCCGTCTGGGTCTGGAACTGGATGATCTGGATGGTATCCTGGTAACCCATGAACATGGTGACCATATTGGAGGCGTTGGCCGGGTCGCCAGGGCCTGTGGTGTGGCCGTGTTCTGTACTGCCGGTACTCACCTGACCGGACGACTGGGCAAGGTGCCTGACCTGCGCCAGATCAGCAGCCACAGAAAGTTTGCCATTAAAGATCTGGAAATTGAGCCAGTTCCCGTCCCCCATGACGCGAAAGAACCTGTTCAGTACATTGTCGGCGATGGTGCACTCAGGCTGGGCGTACTCACCGATCTGGGCAGTATCACTCACCATATTCGTCACTGTTATCAGAAGTGTGATGGCCTGGTCATTGAAGCAAACCATGATCCTGTCATGTTACAGAATGGGCCTTATCCGCTGAAGCTGAAGCGCCGGGTTGCCGGCAACTGGGGGCATCTGAGTAATGGGCAGGCAGCTCATCTACTGGCCGAACTGAATCATCCGGGGTTACAGCACATTATTGCCGCCCATATCAGTGATAAAAATAATACCCATGAACTGGCCTGCCAGAGCCTGGCTGAAGTCCTTTCCTGTAGCACAGATGAAATTCCCTCAATTGACCAGGAAGAGGGCCTGGACTGGTTCAGTCTGCACCCTGCAACCGTATAGATTTCAGTCTCTGCCCCCAGAAGACCGCAGATGTCGCAAACAGCCTCGCAAGGGGCTGTTACAGAGGCTGATTCCGTTACAAAAAATTTCATTCTCTGCTGCTATGCGGCAAGTCTATGGCTACATTCACATTTTTCCTGAAAAGCCACAAACCCTTTATTTATGCGGCTTTCAGCGCATGCAAAACATCTTGCAGCGTAGGAAATACACCTATACTGAAAAGGAGCCCGGCACGAAGTGCGGGGAGAATTCAGGTCAAGGCTAAGGAGGGTTTAGCCATGTTTTTGTCTGACGAACTGTTTGATCTATGGTTTTCTACTCAGCAAAGCGTGCTTGAATGGGAGGCAACCTGGCTCACCTAGGGAGATATGCTGAATGTAATCTACTCAATCGCTTTGGAACAGGATGCCAGTTTCATTTAGCATTAGCGGATTAGCCCGGTTCAACTACCGGGCTTTTTTTGATCCGGCAAAAGCAATCTATGATTTCCACCGAAGTTATCACTTTATAAAAATCGGACCGCTGCCACACTCAGCCACACAAGACAGGTACAAACTAAAGACACCAATACCGCGGCAGAGCCCAGATCCTTTGCTCTGCCAGAGAGTTCATGATATTCAGGGCCGATGCGATCAACCACGGCTTCAATAGCAGAGTTAATCAGCTCAACGATCAGTATCAGTAAACAACTAACTATTAAAATAAGCCTCTCAATTACCGTTTGTCCCAGCCAGATAGCAGCGGGAACCATGATCAGACACAGTAAAAGCTCCTGTCGGAAAGCGGCTTCATGGACAACAGCAGCCTTCAATCCCTTGATTGAGTAGCGTGTTGAATGTATTAGGTGCTTAAGCCCCGTATGCCCCGGTTTCATTAGTATCTATCCCATTTAACCGACTGAACGTAAAAATTCTGTGTACACTGATCACGACCAGATACAGCCAGCAGGAATACTAACACACACGGAACAGATGAAAGGTTATCTGTATCTTAAAAACATTTATAATCCAACACTGCGCAGCTGATTTCCCCAGCCAGTACTTCCTGAATGAAGTACTCAAGCGCCTTAATATAATGAATACCTGTCAGAACAGGCTGATTGGTCATACGGTAAGCCAATAGCCAAACATAAATTAAGGCCCATCTATGTTCAAAAAGAACACAACTTACTTTTTCCAGGCTCTGTTGACTTTAAGCTGGACGGAAAGCAGGCACTATAACCGACGGGACTGGTTACGATTTACGGGCTGGCTAACCATACTGTCAGCCCTGACCATTTATCTGATCGCCAGCTCATACCTGAGCTATATCCATGTCAGTCAGCCACACAGCTTGCTATATCTGGCGAGCGCTTATATCGGACATTTCGCATTATTTGCAGTGCTCGCTGCCCTGCCTTTATCAATAATCACCATCATATTACCATTCAGGGTGCTGATACTCCCTCTGGCCGCTATCACGCTGTTATCCGGTTTAGCTATGCTGGTGATTGATACCCGGATCTATGCCCAGTATCGCTTTCACTTAAGTGGGTTTATCTGGGATATGCTGACAGGGCCCGGAGCCGGTGAAATTATTCAACTGTCCTGGCTGACGTTGCTGACCATTGCCGGAGTCGTGGCCGGACTTATGCTTCTGGTTCCGGGTATCCTCTCCGCTGCGGCCTGGTGTACTGCTCGCCCGTCAACCAGAAATAAAATACCTCATCTATTGTCATTCTGGCTCATTTGCCTACTGAGCAGTCAGGCTATGCACGTCTGGTACGAAGCTCATTATGATACCGAAGTCACAGGCATCACTCGCCACTTTCCCAGTTATTATCCGGCAACAGGTAAACGGGCTCTGGTTAAACGAGGCTGGATTAACCCCGATAAAATAAGAGCAGAAGCCCCTGTTATGGTCCATACAGGTAGCCAATCTCTCAACTACCCTCTGAACCCGTTGCAATGCACACCAAAAGACAAACCAGAGAATATACTGATCATTGCGATTGATGCGATGAGGGCTGATATCCTGACACAGGAGATTACCCCGAACCTTTACCAGCTGACACAACAGGAAAATAGTCAGTATTTCACCAACCACTTCAGCGGTGGAAACGTGACTAAAGGAGGGATTTTCACGTTATTTTTCGGCATTCCTGCAACCTATTGGGATGGCTTTGCCGCGGCTCAGCAGGGAGCATTATGGATCAGAGAGCATCAACGACAGAATTATCAGGTTGGCCTTTTCAGCTCATCCACGCTGCTCAGCCCGGCATTTGACCGCACCGTATTTGCCTCTGTACCGGACCTGCGCTTTAAAAGTACCGGTGAAACACCTTCTGAGCGCGACCAGGATGCGATTAAGGATTTTGAGCAGTTTATTGAAGCCCGGTCCGACAACCAGCCATTTTTCAGTTTTCTGTTTCTGGATGCCGTTCATGGATACGACGTCCCCACCGGATACGAAAAGTTTCAGCCGCAATGGCAACGGGTTGATCACGTAAAACTGAACAATGACTTCAATCCGGATCCTTATTTCAACCGCTACAAGAATTCAGCCTATTATCTGGATAATCAGATCGGAGCACTGTTGGACAGGCTGAAAAGTAAAGGCGTGCTCGATAATACGATAGTGATGATTACCTCTGATCATGGAGAAGAGTTTAATGATCTGGGGCAGAATTTCTGGGGTCATGGCAGCAATTTCAGTGATCATCAGACCCGAACGCCTCTGATCATTCTCTGGCCGGGCAAAAAGGCACAACAGATAGACTATCGTACATCACATTACGACATAGCACCGACCATGATGACTGAGGTTCTGGGGTGTAGTAATCCTATGGCAGACTACTCAACCGGCACCAGTCTTTTTCAGGCATCGGCTCGCCGGGACTGGCTCATTGTAAACAGCTACTTTAATTATGGCATCGTCGGGCGTGATCGAATCATCGCCACATACCCGACAGGAGGCTACGAAATTATGGACAAAAACAGCCAGCCGGTAACCGGTGAAACAATGCCTGCCAAAGTAGGTATAGAAGTACTCAGTCAGGTTTCCCGGTTCTATCATTGATGTCTCCGGATCAGAAGTACTGAAACAGCAGTCCATTCGACAGACGTTTCAGTACTTCAAATCATGAAACTTTTCATCACTTCACCTCTCTTAAAACCACAGCATTCAGATCACGGTTTTATTTCCAGATCACCAGATCCATTGACACTCGCATCTCGCGATTAATTTATTTATTGTAATCCTGGTTGATGAAACGACAAAAATAATAATAATTATTATTAAAGCATTAAAAATTAACACCACAGACTTATCGATCACATAAAATACGGGTAATCAATTGAATTCATTTGGTATTCTTCTCGGAAAAGCATTCTTATATATTCTTTTTATTGTTGGTGTAGCACAACTGATTACGCTTGAGGGCTATTCTGAACTGACAGAAAGCCGCTACAGCGAGCTGTCGCTGACAGAAAAAATGCAGGACCTGTTTGGCTTTATCTCATGTCTGCTGTTTTTACTGGCTGCCCGTATGAGTCAGGAGCTAAGACCCATTGCGGTCATGCTGGCAGCACTGACCGGTATGATGTTTATCCGTGAGTCTGATTCTTTTCTGGATCAGAATGTCTTCGATGGGGCCTGGCAGACTCTGGTCAGCATCGTATTGATTGTTACGGCCGTTTATCTGAAAAAACAGCCGCACCCAATCAAGCCTTCTATTATGAACTATGCCCGCCTGCCCAGTGCAGGAGTGCTGTTGAGTGGCATTCTGGTGACCTTTGTTTTCTCAAGATTATTTGGTCGTCGCTCTTTCTGGGAAGCCGTCATGGGCGATGGTTATGTGCGTGTGGTTAAAAATATCGCAGAAGAAGGCACAGAGCTGATGGGCTATGCCCTGATACTGATTGCGGCAGCAGAGCTGCTCTGGCATACCTTTAGCCAGAAACGCGAATCAACCCGTTGATTTCTGTTCTGTGTGCTGTGGCTTTGTGCTGCAGCACTCAGCCTGCCACCAATCAGAAACTGTCCAGCGGTAGCTCAGTGGTATATTTCATCTCTTCCATCACAAAGCTGGCACTGACATCCGATAAATCAGCCTTAATCAGCTTTTTATATAACCGATCATAGCCGGGCATATCACTGACTACGGCTTTAATCAGATAATCCAGATCACCACTCATGCGATGCACCTCCAGCACTTCAGGCAGATCTCTCACGGTCTGTAAAAACTGACCGGCCCAGCGATCATTATGCTGATTAGTGCGCACAGAAATATAAACGGTCAGCGGCAAGCCAACTGCTGCTGCATTCAGAAGGGCAACCCGTTTCTGAATAATGCCTTCCTTGTCCAGCTGTTGAATTCTGCGCCAGCAGGCTGTTTTAGAAATCGAAACCCTGTCTGCAATTTCCCCTGTGGATAAAGACGCATCTGTCTGCAATAGCGCCAGAATATCCCGATCAATACGATCTCTTCGGCCCATAAGAAATTTTTTTCCGTTTTTTAATAACTAACAGGAATATTATTCCTATTTCAGAGTTGATCATACTCTATTTAAAAACAATGTTTCTCTGATTGCGAAATACACTGTCTGCTATTGATAAGTAATAACAAAAGCGACAAGCAAAGCCCGGAGTCCGTTATGGCAGAGATACAGTTCCAGCAAATCAGAGATGACATTATTGGCGATGATCATCAGATACAGACCCCATTCGGATACAAACCTCTGGTTTACGCGGATTACACCGCCTCAGGCCGTAGCCTCAGCTCAATAGAAGACTTTATTCGTCATAAAGTACTGCCCTTTTACGCTAATACTCACAGCGAAAGTTCCTTTACCGGCCGCCAGAGTACTCATCTGAGAGAACAGGCAAGAAAAAGCATTCGCTCAGCACTGAAAGCCAGTCAGGATTACAGCATTATTTTTGCGGGTTCCGGCGCTACCGCTGCGATTAATAAACTGATTGGCATAATGAATCTGATGCTGCCCGCAACACTTGACGAGCGTTATCAGCTGGATAAGCAGATTCCGGATAGCGAGCGCCCTGTGGTTTTCATCGGGCCCTATGAGCATCACTCCAATGAACTGCCCTGGCGTGAAAGCATTGCGACGGTGGTCACGATTCCACTGAATATCCGGGGTACTCTGGATATAGAAGCGCTGGAGCAGGCTTTACAGAGCTATCAGCACAGAGCGATGAAAATAGGCAGCTTCTCAGCGGCATCCAATGTCACCGGTATCAAAACCGATGTTAGCAGCGTGACTCAGCTGCTACATCGCTACCAGGCGTTATCATTCTGGGATTATGCTGCCGCCGGGCCTTATGCAGGTATCGATCTGTCAGAGCTGAAAGCCGATGCACTCTTTATCTCTCCCCATAAGTTTATTGGTGGTCCTGGCACACCGGGCGTCCTGGTGATTCATCAGAAACTGACCGCGAATACCATTCCGGCAGCCCCCGGAGGCGGTACAGTCAGCTATGTTACCCCCAGGGATCATCGTTATATTCAGGACCCGGAACGCCGGGAGGAAGGCGGCACACCAGGTATTATAGAATCCATCCGCGCCGGACTGGTATTTCAACTACAACAGCAAACTGGCACAGAACGTATTGAGCACAGAGAGCACCAGCTGATTCAGAGATTGTTTAAGCGCTGGCAGAACTATGACAATATTCAGATTCTGGGAGGCACAGAAGCAGAACGCTTGTCCATCTGCTCTTTCCAGATTATGCACACCTTACCTTCAGGCGAGACCCGACCACTGCATTACGGTTTTATTGTCGCTCTGTTAAATGATCTGTTCGGTATCCAGGCCAGAGGCGGTTGCTCCTGTGCCGGTCCATACGGGCATCATCTGCTGAATCTTGATCAGCAGACCAGCAAAGCCATTGAACAACAGATTCAGGCCGGATACAGCCTGCTTCGCCCAGGCTGGGTCCGTATCAACCTGAACTACTTCATTGATGATGCCACAGCGGATTATCTGATCCGGGCCGTTGAACTGATTGCCGAACATGGCTGGCGTTTACTACCGTCCTATCAATACGATGGAAACAGAGGTATCTGGCGCTATCAGGGGCAGGTCGCAGGTACTCAAAAGCAAACGACAGAAGCTCAGACTCAGGATTTACCGGTCCACCTGACCGACGCCCTGCAAGCTTACCAGACAGAACCGGCATACCAGACAGGGGCTGAAAGTCAGTCTGACAATCCAATCATCATCCATCAGCGCCCGACAACAGATGATTATCAATGGCTGCTACGGGAAGCTTATACTCTACTTACGACAAAACGACAAACAGGGAGCAGGCTGGATTTGCCCGAAGATGTCAGCCGCTTGTGCTGGTTCCTGCTGCCTCAGGATATTAGCTGACCTCAAGTACAGTCAAACGTCGTAACAAAACGTATGCATTGACCTAAGAAGTGCTCCCGGATCAGAGAATACTCCGGGAGCTGACATGGCCATTTATGCACGCTGTCAAAAGGGCCACTTCAACCGGAACCAGAAAATGACTATAATTCAGACTTATTAGATCAATAGTTCGGACAGTTTCAGGAAGAAAAGAGGCTAGTCACATGAGTAGAAACTGCGAAAATATCATTCGCCAAAACCATATACCGCAGAA
>NZ_JACJFM010000020.1:0-4743 GCF_014164585.1 Oceanospirillum sediminis
CGGATAGTGATTCAGACTCCGACAGTGATTCAGACTCCGACAGTGATTCAGACTCCGACAGTGATTCAGACTCCGACAGTGATTCGGACTCGGATTCGGACAGCGACTCAGACTCTGACAGTGATTCGGACTCTGACAGTGACTCTGACTCGGATAGCGATTCGGATTCCGACAGTGACTCCGATTCGGACAGTGACTCCGACTCGGATAGCGATTCGGACTCCGACAGCGATTCAGACTCGGATAGTGATTCCGACTCCGACAGTGACTCTGACTCCGATAGCGACTCTGACTCGGATAGTGACTCTGATTCGGACAGTGACTCAGACTCTGACAGTGATTCGGACTCTGACAGTGACTCTGACTCGGATAGCGATTCAGACTCCGACAGTGACTCTGATTCGGACAGTGACTCTGACTCCGACAGTGACTCCGACTCGGATAGTGACTCCGACTCCGACAGCGATTCAGACTCGGATAGTGATTCCGACTCCGACAGTGACTCTGACTCCGATAGCGACTCTGACTCGGATAGTGACTCTGATTCGGACAGTGACTCTGATTCAGATAGTGATTCGGACTCAGACAGCGACTCTGACTCCGACAGCGATTCGGATTCCGACAGTGACTCTGACTCCGACAGCGATTCAGACTCGGATAGTGATTCAGACTCCGACAGTGATTCGGACTCTGACTCGGACAGCGACTCAGACTCTGACAGTGATTCGGACTCTGACAGTGACTCTGACTCGGATAGTGACTCCGACAGCGATTCTGATTCCGACAGTGACTCTGACTCGGATAGCGACTCAGATTCGGACAGCGACTCCGACTCCGATGACGGCCCACATTCTAATGATGGTTCAGACTCTGACGGTGATTCAGGTTCTGCTACTGCTACTGATCCGGATCTGGATTCAGATAGCGATTCGGACTCGGATAGTGATTCAGACAGTGACTCGGATTGTGATAAAGATCCGGATGGAATCGTCGAAGGTACTGACGGCAATGACAAGATTGATAAGGGCTACTCTGAAGATCCTAATGGTGACAGGGTAGATGCCAATGATGCCATTCTGGATGGTGAGCAGGGACATGATGACATCATCAGAGCTGGTGGAGGTGATGATATTGTCAAAGCTGGTAAAGGTGATGATGAGCTTTATGGTGAACAAGGTGATGACAAGCTTCGCGGTGGAGCCGGTAACGATAAATTAGATGGTGGCGATGGCGCTGATACACTCCACGGCGGAAAAGGTAATGATGAACTTTATGGTGGTGAAGGCGACGACAAACTGCGTGGTGGTGCTGGCGACGATAAGCTAGATGGCGGCGATGGTGCTGATAAGCTCCATGGCGGTAAAGGCAATGATGAGCTTTATGGTGGCGAAGGCGACGACAAGCTACGTGGTGGTGCTGGCGACGACGAGCTTTACGGTGGTAAAGGTGCCGATACACTCCATGGTGGAAAAGGCGCTGATGAGCTTTATGGTGGTGAAGGCGACGATACACTGCGTGGAGGACAAGGCGACGATGAGCTGCATGGTGGAAAAGGCGCTGATGAACTTCGCGGTGGTGAAGGTAATGACACGCTAAGCGGTGGTGACGGCGCTGATAAACTCTATGGTGGAAAAGGTGCTGATGAGTTACAAGGCGGTGATGGTGCCGATGAGCTCTATGGCAGAGAAGGTGCTGATAAACTCTATGGTGGAGAGGGTGACGATACACTACGTGGCGGAAAAGGTGCTGATGAGCTGCATGGCGGCGAAGGTGACGATGAACTCCGTGGTGGTGAGAATGATGACACGCTGACTGGTGGTGCTGGCAATGACACCATCATAGGTGGTAAAGGCAGTGATCAGATTGATGGCGGAGCTGATCGGGATACTATCCACGGTGGAGCTGGTGATCGGGTTGATGGTGGTGAAGGCGGTGACGACTTCGATACCCTGCAGGTTGAAGGTAATGCCCGCGTGATTTATGACGAAGATGATGCCGAAAGTGGCACCATTGAGTTTATGAATGATAAGGGTGATGTGACCGGTTCTCTGGAGTTTGAAAATATCGAGAACGTTGTTGGAGCAGAAGAGTCACCTTCAGGGCCTGATGGCATTGTGGATGGCACTGATGGCAACGATAAGATCGATAAAAATTATAGCGACGACCCTCATGGTGACCAGGTCGATGCCAATGATGCCATTCTGGATGGTGAGTATGGGCATGACGACATCATTAAAGCAGGCGACGGCAATGACACCGTTAAAGCCGGCGAAGGCAATGATGAAATTTATGGTGATGCCGGTAACGATACACTGGATGGTGGCAACGGTGCTGATGAGCTGCATGGTGGCTCAGGCACTAATAAACTGTCTGGTGGTAATGGTGATGATACCTTCGTAGGCGGTGAAGGTGCCGATACTTTCAGTGGTGGCCGAGGCCAGGATAATCTGGATTACTCGAACTCTGATGAAGGCGTAACCGTAGATCTGAGTAGTAAACATGTGTCCGGTGGCGATGCTGATAATGACACTATTAAAGGTGGCATTGATGGTGTTACTGGTTCAGAGCATGCCGATAATCTGACTGGCTTTGATAATCAGGGGAATTCCGCATCCGATACCTATACCAATGAGCTGCATGGTATGGGGGGCGATGATGTGATCGATGGTAAAGCTGGTGATGATATCCTGACCGGTGGAGCCGGTAATGACACCATCATAGGTGGTAAAGGCAGCGACCAGATTGATGGCGGAGCTGATCGGGACACTATCCATGGTGATGCCGGTGACCGTATTGATGGTGGTGAAGGCGGTGACGACTTCGATACCCTGCAGGTTGAAGGCAATGCCCGTGTGGTTTATGACGAAGATGATGCTGAAAGCGGCACCATTGAGTTTATGAATGATAAGGGTGATGTGACCGGTTCTCTGGAGTTTGAAAATATCGAGAACGTTGTTGGAGCAGAAGAGTCAACTTCAGGGCCTGATGGCATTGTGGATGGCACTGATGGCAACGATAAGATCGATAAAAATTATAGCGATGACCCTCATGGTGACCAGGTAGATGCCAATGATGCCATTCTGGATGGTGAGCATGGGCATGACGACATCATTAAAGCAGGCGATGGTAATGACACCGTTAAAGCCGGTGATGGCAATGATGAAATTTACGGTGACGCCGGCAATGACAAATTGGATGGTGGTAACGGTGCTGATGAGCTTCATGGTGGCTCAGGCACTAATAAACTGTCTGGTGGTAATGGTGATGATACCTTCGTAGGTGGTGAAGGTGCCGATACCTTCAATGGAGGCCGGGGCCAGGATAACCTGGATTACTCGAACTCTGATGAAGGGGTAACCGTAGATCTGAGTAAGAAGCATGTGTCCGGCGGTGATGCTGATAATGACACTATTAAAGGCGGCATTGATGGCGTTACAGGTTCAGAGCATGCCGATAATCTGACTGGCTTTGATAATCAGGGGAATTCCGCATCTGATACTTATACCAATGAGCTGCATGGTATGGGTGGCGATGATGTGATCGATGGCAAAGCTGGTGATGACATCCTGACCGGTGGAGCCGGTAATGACACCATCATAGGCGGTAAAGGCAGCGATCAGATTGATGGCGGAGCTGATCGGGATACTATCCACGGTGGAGCTGGTGATCGGGTTGATGGTGGTGAAGGCGGTGACGACTTCGATACCCTGCAGGTTGAAGGCAATGCCCGCGTGATTTATGACGAAGATGATGCCGAAAGTGGCACCATTGAGTTTATGAATGATAAGGGTGATGTGACCGGCTCTCTGGAGTTTGAAAATATTGAAAATGTTGTTGGAGCCGAAGAGCCATCATCCGGACCTGATGGAATAGTAGACGGAACCGATGGTAATGATCGCATTGATGGATCTTACAAAGACGATCCGCATGGCGACATGATCGATTCCGATGACGCTATTCTGGATGGAGAGCAGGGCCATGACGACATCATTAAAGCTGGTGGAGGAGATGACATAGTCCGTGCTGGAGCAGGAGATGATGAAGTCTACGGAGATGCCGGTAATGACACGCTTCTGGGTGGTGACGGTAATGATGAAATGCATGGAGGCAGTGGCACTAACTTTATGAGAAGTGGTGCCGGTGACGATACCTTTGTTGGTGGCGAAGGTGCTGATACCTTCCAGGGCGATAGTGGTCAGGACACTCTGGATTATTCTGGTTCTGACGAAGGTGTAAATGTTGATCTGAGTACTCGTCAGTTGTCTGGAGGCGATGCTGATAACGATACTATCCGTGGTGGTATTGATGGCGTTACAGGTTCAGAGCATGCCGATAATCTGACTGGCTTTGATAATCAGGGCACCAGCTTATCTGATACCTATACCAATGAACTGCATGGTATGGGTGGCGATGATGTGATCGATGGTAAAGCTGGCGATGACATCCTGACCGGTGGAGCCGGTAATGACACCATCATAGGTGGTAAAGGCAGTGACCAGATTGATGGCGGAGCGGACCGGGATACTATCCATGGTGATGCCGGTGACCGTATTGATGGTGGTGAAGGCGGTGACGACTTCGATACCCTACAGGTTGAAGGCAATGCTCGTGTGATTTATGACGATGATGATGCTGAGAGCGGTACCATTGAGTTCATGGATGACAAAGGTGATGTAACGGGCTCCCTTGAGTTCGAGAATATTGAAAATGTTCTAGGGGCCGAAGAAGATCCTGACGACGCAG
>NZ_JACJFM010000020.1:4837-93792 GCF_014164585.1 Oceanospirillum sediminis
ACGAAGACGCAGACGCAGACGCAGACGCAGACGCAGACGCAGACGCAGACGCAGACGCAGACGCAGACGCAGACGCAGACGCAGACGCAGACGCAGACGCACCTGATGATGGTAAGTGGGACGGGGTCGATCTGGATATTGCTCCTGATGCCGGAACAGACTTTACTCCGGATTCTGATCAGGCTTACTTCGACAACATGAACTCTTCTTCTGAGAGAGCGATGTCTGGCGACGACGAAGTTGTTGTTGAACAGAATATGAATGCTCGATTTGACCTGGGCAGCGGAGACGATGAATTACTGGTTAAAGGTAATGTCAATAACTCTCTCAATATGGGAGAGGGGCATGATGAACTGGAAGTAGAAGGGAATCTTTCTGGTTCCACAAATACCGGAGCTGGTGATGACAAAGTTAAAGTTGGTCAGGATCAGACATCTCAGCTGAAGACTGGTGAAGGTGATGATACGGTCATCATTGATGGCAATTCACAGGCTACAATTGATACCGGGTCTGATAATGATCTGGTTGATATTGGAGGAAATGCAACCAGTAAGATTAAGACTAGTAGCGGTGATGACACTGTTAATGTCGGTGGAAACCTGCAGAATAAAGTAGAGACCAGCGCAGGAAATGACACAGTTAATATCCGGGGGGATGTAACCGGGAATATTAATCTGAGTTCAGGTAATGATGTCGTTACTATTGGCGGCAAAGTGAGTTCTAAAGTCGAAGGTGGATCAGGTAATGATTCGATTCATCTTGAATCCTATACCCAGGAGGATTGGGATAATAACGTCGATAATATTCAGAATCTGGTGAAAGGTTTTGAGCAGATCACTTTTGCTGAAAGTAGTGAGGAAGAGGCCCCTGAAGAGCTGATTGCTGATGAGAGCTCGAACTTGCAGGCGAAAACTGCAATGGTTGGTGAGCCGGATGAGGCATTTGATCCGGAAGCGGATGATTCTGAGGAAACTGTTCTGTCTGAAGATGAACCTTCAGAAGATAGCGATAGTACAGAAGAAACTGATGATGAGTCTGAAGTTTTTGCTGCAGATGAAGATGACGATGACTCGGATGATTCTGATGGCGTAGATGAAGAGGATGATGACTCAGATGATTCTGATGCCGCAGATGAAGATGACGATGACTCGGATGATTCTGAGGCTGCAGATGAAGAGGATGATGACTCGGATGATTCTGATGCCGCAGATGAAGATGACGATGACTCGGATGATTCTGATGTAGCAGATGAAGAGGATGATGACTCGGATGATTCTGATGCCGCAGATGAAGAGGACGATGACTCGGATGATTCTGATGCCGTAGATGAAGAGGTCGATGACTCGGATGATTCTGATGCCGTAGATGAAGAGGTCGATGACTCGGATGATTCTGATGTCGTAGATGAAGAGGATGACTCGGATAATGCTGATGCAGCAGATGAGAACGACGATGACTCTGATGATCTGGACGGGGCATTCGAAGATGATGATGCTATAGATGACCTGTTTACATACGGAGATGACAATCAGTCTGGTGACTGGACCAATGCGATTGAAGGTGAGGTTGAGCAACCTTCTGACAATAACGGTTGGCTTGGTGAGCTGGATGACGCCGCAGACAGTGATTCATTCGGATCTGATTCTGACTTTGATGAAAGCTATGGTAGTGATGATGGCCTTGGAGAAGGGCTTGATGACTCTCCTGTAGAGTAATAAACATAACGGCGCCGAAAGGCGCCGTTATTGTTTGAGTCGCTTTATTGGAGAGGTTTGTTGGCTATTCTGTCAAAAATACTATCTGAATTGCTTTTTACTGTGCACAGCGATTGAACGTGGAAAGATATGCGATGCACTATTAATAAGCAAAAAAGAACAGATGTTCCTGCGCATCATGACAAAGCAGCGGGTTTGCTTGAGGTGTCAGTTACTGGAGTGACTGATATTGTATTGAAGCTCGCCTGACATGATCCTGCGATACTGACCATTATCCCGTATCAGACTTAAACCTCTATCCAGAGCCTCAGCCAGTTGCCCGGATGAAGGTGACGAGCGACTGAACGCGACATATATGTCACTAACATGATTCTGAAAGCCTTTATACAAAGCAGGCCTTTCCTGTCTGATTTGCTCTTGCGTGTAGTTTGCTACCCGATCAAACATAATGGCGCCATCTATACGATCAGCCATTAACATTCTGATTAGCTGAACCTGAGTGGGCACTCTTATTTCAGAAAAACGATGGCGGTGAGCTTCATAAGTATCGCCATACTCATAATCGATGATCAGTCCGATTCTGCTGTTATCTGGAAGATCAGACAAACTATTGGCCTGGGAGAACTCTGGATCCGAGTAGTAAAAAGAAGCAGGTGCTTTAAGCAGATATTGTGTTCCAAAGTGGAAGCGTTCTTCTGTAGATTGTTGGCGGGTAACGTTATAACCACCATCTGTGTTACCAAACTGAAGATCATAAAGCACTCTGGCGTAAGGTTTCACGGAGATTATGGGCTTTATACCTACTGCATTAAAGGCGGCTATAACCAGAGATGTCGATAGTCCATTACCCTGTTTATCCGCGTAGGGAGGCCAGCTGTTTTCCACGCTGAGTGTGACCTGATTTTCTGTTGCTATTGCCTTAGAGAGTGGAAAACAGAGGCAGAGTGACAGAAAAGTCTGTTTAAACATGGCAGCAGTTGATCCTCTCGGGCTTTACAGTTTTCGGGTATTCTATGCGCCGTTTATTGTCTTACACTGACAATGAAGACCTTTATTAGCTTTTTCATGATTCTATATCATCGGTATTCATTATGCACTGAATCTGATTTTTTCTGATATTTTTTGTTTCTTTTCTGATTGACTCCTTACCCAGTTCTGTATCACTCTGATTGAATTAAATACTCTGTGATTGATGGCACAGTCTTAGCAAGTATGCTTTTCCGTGTGTTTTTCTATTTACGCAAGGAGGTAACGAGAACATGAATATGACAGAACAATATCAACAGCGGGTCAGTGACTATATTCTGGCTAAAGATGGCAACCGTCCCTGGGCGATGGCAA
Organism: Oceanospirillum sediminis; assembly: GCF_014164585.1. GTDB lineage: Bacteria > Pseudomonadota > Gammaproteobacteria > Pseudomonadales > Halomonadaceae > Oceanospirillum > Oceanospirillum sediminis. The sequence goes on from NZ_JACJFM010000020.1 coordinate 7,894, forward strand.
AAGCTTTTCTTCCCGATGCAGAACTCCAGATGCAAGTTGATACCGATAATATTGATTTTCCGGCCAGAGTGATTGGGCTGGACGCGATTACCGACACTCTGGTCCGTGGCTTTGGACGTGAGAATGACAACGTTTTTACATTCTGTCTGCAGGATACTCTGGTTGTTCAGCAAGAAAAGCTGATGTGTGACTGGGTGGTTTTTATGACTGATAAGGATACTGGTCGTATTCGTGTCGGCTGGGGGCAGTACCATTGGGATTTTGCCGATCAGGAAGGGCAGGCATTGGCAAAAGCTCTGCTGATTCGTATTCAGCAAATGGATATTCTATCTGCAGCACATCAGGCAGAACTCTTTTCGGTACTTGATGGTATGCCTTACCCATGGCTGTCTAAAGAACAGCTTTTAGCTGCTGTGTCTGATTCAGAATATCTGCGTAACCTGTCGGACTTTCTGGCTGGCTAGAGCGTCTTTCCGGGTTTGTAGTGATTACAGGGGTGTGGTTCTTTAACTTAGATTTTTACCCGGGACTTTATACTCATTCTGAAGTGAATGTCTGCCTGATAAGAAGGAGATAATCTTTATCAGTCACAACAAATTTTCAGATCTCTCTGATTATTGCTTGTCAGATCGTGAGTAATGCAATGCTTGCGATCTGAGCGACCTGTATCCGGTTCCGGGCACATTCTTAATGCTGGTACGCTTACTGAATACCAACAGAATGAATGTTATCCTGAGAGTAAGCTTAACGGGTTAAAGGTGCTCTGAGGGTTTCCCTCTGAACAGAATATCTGGTAGCACAATGCTATTTCCCTGATTGGTACTTCCTCGGTTTTTTTCTCTATGAGTGATCCGGATTCTCCTCGGAACTTTTCTGTAACTGTTGTGCTAGCGACTGCAATTGGCTCTTTAATGGCGGTTATGCTGATCATTGTGCAGTTAATTCATTTTACGGCCAATGAGAAAAATACGGCTGAACTTCTGATTGATAAAGCCAGAAATATCGTAGTGGATATTGAGCAGGGCGTTCGCCTGCAACTGGATCAGACAGCTGAAATCACAGCGTTATTAGCCGCTGAAATGGTTGATGATCAAGGATTGGTCAGTGACCTGCGCCTGGAAGATCTGTTCTCTGGTGCACTGCTAAGTCATGGGCGAATGGGGAGTCTGAATTTTTTTTCGGCAGATCTGCGTCCTTTTGGTATGGCAAAAAATGAGCAGGGTTTACCGGAATATTCGGCTATTACCGGGCTGACTGAAAGAGCGATGAGGGATCCTGATATTCTTCGGGTGATGGCAATTTGCCGGGAGTCTGACGGACCTGTCTGGCAACAGCCCGAATACTTCCAGGATGAGTCTTTTCTGGTGCTGACCCACCCTGTTTTTTTTCAGGACAAGTTTCTCGGTTGTCTGGGCGCAACAGTTGAAGTACGCAGTCTGTCAGAGTTAATGGTACATCTGGGAGATCGATTCGACGCAACACTGTTTATTATCCGAGGGCGTGATCGGGTTCTGGCACATGCATCTTTACAGTATGGCCATGAAGGCCAGAGCAAAGAGACGCCGTTATTGCACCTGAATGATATTGATGACTCTGTTTTACAGCGTATCTGGGATTCAGAGTCGGTACATGACGAGTTTGCAGAACTGGCAGAAGAAGGTATTCAGCTAAGGCTGGCAAAAGGAGAGCATGAGAAACCCTGGCTTTTTCTGATGCGTTCGTTGGAAGGGTATGGCGATGAACCTCTGCTTGTAGGGGCCTGGTTTCCCTGGGAAAGCTTTTCTGCTCAGATTATGAGGCTGTTCTATGCGATGATTTCAGGGTTAGTGTTATTGGTGATCGGAATTGGGCTGGCAGTATTTATGGGGCGTCGTATTGCTCGCCCGATTAAAGAAACTGCACTGGCTGCTACCAGAGTCAGCCATTTCAGCCTGGATGACGTTGAAGCTTTGCCTCCTAGCCGGTTTCGTGAGCTGAATGATCAGGTTCAGGCGTTTAACAGCATGCTGACAGGGCTAAGAGCGTTCGGTAAGTATGTGCCTGATAAGCTGGTTGAGCGTCTGATCCGCCAGAATCAGGGGTTGAACTGCTTATCTCAGGAAAGAGAGCTGACGGTTATTTTTACCGATATTGCAGGGTTTACTCAGGTATCTGAACATCTGCCTGCAACAGATGTTGCTGACTTTTTAAACCATCATTTCGAATTGTTGGGAACAGAGGTACTGGCAGAGCAAGGAACGATTGATAAATACATTGGTGATGCCCTGATGGCGTTCTGGGGTGCCCCTGAAGTACTTGATGATGCTCCGGTTAAAGCCTGTCGGGCTGCATTGGCAATACGTAGCGCGATAGAAGCTGATAACAGAATCAGGCGCGAGCGAGGGCTGAATCCTGTCCATATGAGAATAGGTATTCACACCGGAGCTGTCGTCGTGGGGAATATCGGTTCAACAGACAGGATCAACTACACTATTGTCGGGGACACCGTTAATGCTGCACAGAGACTGGAAGCCAGTGGAAAGCAGTTTTCCTTACCTGATGAAGAAGTGGTTATTCTGATCAGTGGTGAAACCTGTCAGCAGTTGACGGAAGAGTTTCTGACTCAGGATCTGGGAGCAGTTCAGGTGAAAGGGCGTCATCAGCCGATTGATGTTTTTCGTTTGCAGGGAATTAAGGATAAACAGGTCTGATTATACTTCGGCCCTGCCATTGATGAGCATGGAGTTATTAAGGCCCATCAGATAAACCGGGACAGAAATTCAATCTGTGTGAAAATAAATCTGCTGACTATTAAAAATCTTCAATTTGATCCATAGAAACTTTCATCTTATAACCTAATCACATGAATGTATTTAATTGTTATAATTAAAAGCAATTAGAGTGCAGATAGAAAGATAAAGACAGAATCATGAAACAGGATCTCAGAAGTAAATTTAACGATAGTAGCCGTGGTATTTACCTGTTTGGTACAACACCACCTAAAGCGGGTACCAGCCCGGAAGCCACTTCCGAGATTGCGGATAAGCTATTAGAGCGTTTGCAGCATGTGGAGTTTGACGGCCTGATTGTGTATGACATTCAGGACGAGAGTAGCCGTATCGATAAGCCGCGTCCTTTTCCTTACATGCAGACTCTGGATCCGAGAGCCTATTCAAAACTGATTCGTGAAAAAGCAGATAAGCCGGTTATTACGTACAAAAGTGTATCACAACGGGATGCGGCTTCTTTTTCACAATGGCTTGATGAAGCCTGGCATGAGTATGGTGTAAGAGATACTGTTCTGGTTGGCAGCCCTTCGTCAGATGGTGATATCAAACTGAGCCTGAATGATGCCTATGGTGTGATAAAAGATCACCCGGATGCATTTAATCTGGGTGGGGTGACAATCGCTGAGCGCCATGCTGCAAAAGGCAATGAGCATGAGCGTCTGTTTACCAAGTCAGAACAGGGGTGTGACTTTTTTGTTTCCCAGGCTGTTTATAATGCTCAGGCAACGATTGATATGCTGAGTAGCTATGCGCGCAAGTGTCGTGAGCAGGGTATTGAACCGAAGCGGGTTATTCTGACTTTTACGCCATGTGGCAGTACTAAGACACTTGAGTTTATGGAATGGCTGGGTATCTCTGTACCTGATGCAACCCGGTACAGAATTATGGATGCGCGTCAGCCGTTGCAGGAGTCTATCCGGATTTGTCGTAATAACCTGGAGCAGATTCTGGAAGCGATATTACCGCTGAATATCCCGATTGGTCTGAATATTGAGAGTCTGACTAACCGTAAAGAAGAGATTGAAGCCTCGATTCGGATGTTTAAATTGTTGAAATCTATCGTTGATTTGAAGCTGGCAGAAGCTGACCTGCTGTAAACAGCGCCTATTGAGATTCTGTCAGTGCAATAAGCCCTGCGTCATAAGATAGCAGGGCTTTTTTATCGCTGATTTAAGGGCACTTCACAAACATTGACCGATCTGCAAACTGGAATACTTTGGTCAGAGTATGACTAATATTCTGTAGACGTTGCGCACGCTCTTCTTTTGTCTTCTGTATTACACGTTCTTTTGCCAGACGCTGGAAGTACTCTGCTTCTGTTTCTGTACGGTGTGTAGAAGGAATATGAATAACCTGGGCTGGGTCGAAAATAAACATGCTCTGTTAGTTCCTGGGGAGATGTAATTACTGCAAATAAGTCTATTGAGTAGTGAATTTTGCCAGGATTCTACATCTGGGATATATCAGAAACAAACGAAGTTTATTAATGCCAGAGCTTAGAAATATTCATCAATTTGGCAAAATCTGTGGCTATTATCGATTAAAATAGCAACTTTTTGTTAAACAGATACGATAGATGAGATGAATACTATGATAGCAATGCGTGAGATGTTGCCAGATGATTATCCTGCCGTCATGAGGCTCTGGTCTGTGAGCGACGGTATGTTACTTCGCGAAGCGGATTCGGAAGAAAATATTATCCGGTATTTGCAGCGTAATTCGGGGTTAAGCTTTGTTGCTCTGCATCAGAAAACCGTAGTGGGTGCCGTACTGGCAGGTACGGATGGTCGCAGAGGCTATCTGCAGCATCTGGCTGTTGACCCTGAATTTCAAAAGCAGGGGATTGGCCGTCAGCTGGTGCAGCGTGTGACAGATGCATTACTACATGAAGGCATTGCTAAAACCCATTTATTTGTTGGCCATGACAATAAAAGTGCTCAGGCGTTTTATCAGAATATGGACTGGCAACCCAGAGATGAAGTGCGCATGTTCTCGTTTAATGCCTCTTTTGATAAGAATATCTGATGCCTGAGTGGCATTATCAGCTATTCAGTTTTTGATCCGACACCCATTCTGAAACGTAGAAAAAGCGATTGTTTCTGGAGAATAAAATGAAACCGATTCGCTTTTTTACCGCCCTTGCTATAACGGTTCTTATGTTGTCCGGGTGCTCTGGCATGAAGCCTGAGCAGTTTACAAAGCATAGACCTCCGCTCGTACTGGAAGATTATTTTTCAGGCACTGTGTATGCCTGGGGGATATTTGAAGATCGATTTGCTCAGGTTAAACGTCAGTTCCAGGTGGATATTCAAGGTATCCGGGATGGCAACACGCTGGTGCTTGATGAAGCTTTTCTGTTTGATGATGGCGAAAAAGATTCGCGTATCTGGACGATAACGAAACACTCTGATCAGCATTATACAGGAACAGCAGGAGATATTATCGGAGAAGCAAAAGGTATCTCTGCAGGCAATGCGCTGAACTGGCAGTACCAGATGAACCTTCGGGTTGGCGATGGCAGTCTGCAGGTGACGTTTGACGACTGGATGTTTCTACAGCCTGGTGGTGTCATGATTAATCGGGCTATCGTGAGTAAATGGGGTGTTGAGCTGGGGCGGGTTACTTTGTTCTTTGTCAGAGCTGAAGCATTGAAACAGGCTCCTTTCAATCTGCGTGATTGAATATTTCTTTTATTGATATCACTGCTTTGATAGCTGTGAAATGACAGGAAAAGCTTCAGGCTTACAGTACAGGTAACAAATACTGGCGCAAAGCGGCCAGTATTCGCTATTTTCTTCGGGCGATCACCTGCTCAATAAAGTGGTATCACTATCTGTTACCCATTGGGTGATGGTTTGATCAGTCTTCTGTCCATGGATCTGCTGGTGTGGACTTTTCTGCTTCTGCAGATGTTTCGGTATCCTGCTCTGTATCTTCTGATGTATCGGCTACCGGACGAGGGCTGCGCTTAGCTGGTTTTGCCTGAATTTCCAGATAGAAAGAGTCCAGTTGTTGTGCTTCTGCCTGACTGATGTATTTATTAATTTCAGCAACGTGAATCACTTCAGCGTCCTGCTCATTGGTACCGTATTTACAATCGAAATCCCAGAAGTCAGCATCGTCTGGTAATGCCTTATTTCTTTCCCGTTTCAGGTATTTTTTAGCTTCATTCTTAGCCGCCTCAATCAGTCGAGGGTACTTAATTTTGGGATGAGATAAAGTAAATGTCTTTTTCATTAGAATCCTGAAATCAGCTATCTGTTGTGATGGAATGCCATCACTTACTTTGAGATGGCGCGCATGATAACGGATTTATGGCTCTTCGGCAGATCTTTTTCGAGAATCATTTAATAGATTTATCAACGCTGTGCTCAAAACTACACAGAGTAAAATTACCCTGACATAATCGTTATACCTATCGAGGACGAGCAACTCTGGCGATTTTTTTATGCCTATAGAGAGCTTTGTGACTCATGGCAGAGAGTATCGCCCTGAATAGTCAAAAAACTCATCAGTTATTCTCGATCTCTCTGTCGTTTTTCCGTGACCTTCGGGTCTTTATCCTCATGGGGCCTGATAAACGTATTGAAGGCTTTGTCCGCATCTGAGTGAGTTTCAGTCTGCCAGATATTACCTGAGCGCATAGTCTTTAAGCAAAACGGTTCACAACAGACAGATAGCTATTTACCCGGCTTGAAGTGACCGATGAAGGATTCAGGCGATCAGCAATTCTAAGGGTCAGACCTAACTGATTTAACGATTCCCGATCATCTTCAGACAGCTCTTCAGCGGCATCAGATTTGGTGAAACTGTTCAGCTCAGCAAGTACCGATTTAATATCGGCTTTAGTCTCTGCTGACTGAGAGCCATCAAAATTATCAATGATCTCTTCGGCCTTATTCAGGGTCTCAATCAGGCTGTTTTCAGAATCATCTTCTTTTAATTCATCACGAAAATCGCTGATAAACTGAGTGACCTTATCCAGAGAGGTATTGTCACCCTGATCTTTGAAACGAGATGCCGATGATACCAGAGGCGATAAGCGTGATGCTTCTGTACCGTTGATTAAGCCATACTCTTCAAGCCGGGATACAAACTGAGACGTCACCTGAAAACCTTGGGTGCCATTAGTAAAAAACTCCTGACTGAGCTTCTGAACGCTTAACGCTCTGCCGGATAGAGAAACATCTTTGTTACTCGATGATGAGCTGGAAGCAGTGCTCTCTTCAGAACTGCGGCTGTCATCTGTCCTGAACAGGCTGCTGCTGGTTGAATGTAGTATAGACGTATCAAGCTGTGCAGAACTGACTCGAAACATGATTATTCCCTATAGTGTGGTTACTCTAATTGTCAGGGAATATGAAAAAAACATGCCAGGAACAGGTTGTACAGACAACACGGGGTTGCAGAAAAGATATCAGAATTAAGCAGAATTAAAACGGCAAGCTTTCGTCGAAAGCGAAGGTTAACCTGTGCCGGTCACGGATAAAAATGCAGTATATCAGCCTGTGACACGTCATCAGTGACAGATGGGGGCCGGTTTAAACGGCTTTCACCTGGTCTGGAGCGCATTACAAACGAATAATCATTTTAAAAACTTCACCGCTCAGTGTGCTTTTTGATAGTGATATCAGAGAGTAGTGGTAGTGGTGAGCAAATATATTACTTCCCTCTCCGGCTATTAGCTGGAGAGGGAAAGGGTATAAATACCAAAACACTTTTGTACAGCGACTTAATCACTACCATGTTGATATAAATGCACATCTCGCTGTGGGAAGGGGATTGAAATACCTTCTTCATCCAGCTTCAATTTTACCTTTTCCGTCATATCAAAATAAGTAGGCCAGTAGTCTTCTGATTTCACCCAGATACGTACTGTGAAGTTCACAGAGCTATCCGCTAAAGCGCTAACGGCCACAAGCCCTTCTGGCTCTTTCAGTCCCCGGCTTTCTTCAGCAACCAACTGCTTTAATACATTTTTTGCTTTTAGCAAGTCATCGCCATAACTGATCCCGACAGTAAGATCCAGACGTCGCGTTGCATTAGCGGAAAAATTAGTTAAGTTATCATTGATCAAAGAAGAGTTTGGAATAACAACCAGCTTATTATCAGGCGTTTTCAGGCGGGTATTCAGCATAGTAATTTTTTCTACTGAACCCGAAACACCTGAACCCTCAATGAAGTCCCCTTTCTTAAAAGGGCGCTGCGAAACGAGCAATATGCCAGCGGCAAGATTTTCCAGGGATCCTTTAAGGGCCAGGCCTATTGCAAGGCCTGCGGCACCTAATACTGCCAGCAAAGAGGTTGTATCAACACCCAGTTGCCCCAACGCAGTAATGAGTAAAAGAACCGTAAGAACTGTTTTAACAATCTGTCCGACAAAATGAGTGGCTGCTTCATCCATATGTTTGCGCTTGAGCAGACTTTCAAGCACATTGACGACTCTTTTTACTACCCATAAACCGATTAATAACAGTAGCAAAGCTGGCCAAAGATTGTTTAACCACTGAAGAGCTAATGCGAACCATTCATTTTGTAAAATATTTGATATATCCATATCGAGTCCTGGTTGTAAAAATCTCAATAAAATCAGTGCAAGAACAGGAGAGCATTTTTCGCTCTGCCTCAATATTCATGCTCTGATCGCCTGGGTGCTAATCTCTTTTATCACATAACTATGCTTTCCTTCAGCCTTTGCACAATAAGTGGCCTGATCGACCTCTTTCATTAAGTCTGTTATTTTCAGTTGCTCGTTTTCCAGGCCATTTTTTGAGCCAATCAAACCAATTGATGTGTTAATACTGAGTTTTATACCTTCAAATTCCAGTGGTTGGATCAAGGATTCAAGCACTCTCTGGATAATAAACTCAGCTTCATCGAGATCGGTTAACGGCAGCAGTAAAGCGAACTCGTCACCACCAAGCCGTCCTAAAGTATCCGTTTTTCTGAGTTGATCTTTAACTCTTTGCACAAACGTTTTCAGCAGTTCATCGCCCACGTGATGTCCATAGGTGTCATTAACCGGCTTAAACTTATCCAGATCAAAGTAGGCCAGAGAGATTGGCTGATGATGACGTTTAGCATTTTCCAGAGCCTGTTTCAGACGATCTGTAAAAAGGTGTCGGTTAGCCGCTCCAGTAAGATTGTCGTAATGAGCCAGCGCAACCAGCTTCTGATTTTTAACAAAATCTCTTAGCAAAGAGTTAATACTCATTTTCAGAATTGCAGGCGATAAGAGATCCATTGGCAAAAAATCTGTAGTGAACTGCTTATCATGCGCCTGGAGTTCAGATTTTTTATTATTTCCGACGACAAGTATCGGGGTGGTACAGCCATTATCTTCATAGACGTTTATCATCTGAGAAAACAGATTATCTGAACAAATAGTAATTTTCAGGCCTGCCATTTCGTTGGCATTGAACTGGGACGGATGCTGATATATATGCAATTTTGCTTTTGGGAAGCACAAAGCCAATCCTGAAGCCAGCCACTGTGACATGTGGACGTTATCACAGACGACTAAGAATGTATCTTTGATTCTCTTTGCAGACATGATTGATCTCTACGTCAAAAAAGCAAAAAACAGCAGCGAATATCGCGCTTGAGCTGATGCCATGATAAGGCGGCTCACCGGATAGAAACCGAATACAGCTGTAAATAAAGGTTTTCAATTATGATACTGATTAATCCGTAGCCTGTTAAATCCGGGATTCAGACTCACTCTTTATGGCGCAGGCATAAAACGTTGCATTTAAAGGCTTCTATTTTATACGCGGTGAGCCAAAAATTGTACAAAAAACAAGCACAAGAGGCGTTTCCAAAGATACGCTACGGAATGTCCGGTATTTAGCCATCTGATTTATTGTTGTCGTGCAATTGTATGGAGTATCCTTACATATCAGAGATATTTGTACTGCAGGTGAGAGATGGACGCTATCAGGAAAGTGCTTTATGTAGAAGATGACACCAGCATCAGGGATGTTTTTACTGAATACCTGCAGCGACGTTTTACCACAGTGATTACTGCCGTTGATGGCGAGGATGGGTTATCCCGGTTTATTACCGAACAGCCTGATCTGGTGATTACGGATATCAGAATGCCGGGGATGAATGGTGTTGAGCTGATCCACGCCATTAGGAAGGTTAATGCACAGACCCCCTTGATTGTACTCAGTGCTTATGCCGATCAGGATTTTCTGACCGATAGTATTCAAAGCCAGATAGCAGGCTATCTGTTAAAGCCCATTGATGAAGACGCCTTTCAGGCTCTTCTGGACAAACTGCTCGCCCCCAATCAATCCATTGAAGAGTCTGAGTCGGTCAAAGGACTAGTGACTCAGGAAACCTTCGCTGCCAGCAAGCCGAATGATCTGCCAGATATACCCAGTGCCGCAGTCCAGGAAGGGTTGATGATTGTTGGGATCGGTGCCAGTGCCGGAGGCCTGGAAGCATTAAATGCGATGGTGGCCGGATTACCGGAAAAAAACAACACCGCTTACCTGATTGCCCAGCACCTGAGTCCGACGCATAAGACCATGCTGGTGGATCTGCTCAGCCGCACGACTGACTTATCTGTACGTGATGCTGAACACGGTTTAACGGTTCAGCCAGATGTGATTTATGTCACGCCACCCAATAAAAATATCGAACTGACCAGCAATAATACGATTATTTTAAAGGCCCCTGAGAAATATTCATTCTTTCCAAGACCTTCGGTTAATCAGCTATTTCTATCACTGGCTGAGCAGAAGAAAGACCGTGCCGTCGGAGTTATCTTATCGGGTACTGGTTCCGATGGGGCGCAGGGGATGCGTGCCATTAACGCCTCCGGCGGCGTAACCATCGTGCAGAATCCGGACTCTGCAAAGTACGATGGTATGCCACTGGCAACCATCAATGGTTGTAGCGTCGATATGGTGATCGAACCAGGGAAGATCGGTGAAGAGCTGGTGGCATTAGCCAATTTCCCCCGGCAAAGAGTGCTACAAAAATATCAGGAGAAATCAGACAATGATGATATCTCCACGGTATTTCGCTTGCTGTATCAGTATAAAAAAGTCGATTTCTCGGTTTATAAAAAGAATACGATTGCCCGCCGGATTGAGCGGCGTATGCTCACATTGAAACTCACCTCATTAGGTGAATATATCGAGTATTTGCAGAAACACGATAATGAAGTCGTGATGCTCTATAACGATATCCTGATTGGCGTGACCAGCTTTTTCCGGGATAAAGAGTCCTTTGAAGCACTGGAAGAGGCTTTAGAACAGTATCTGGCTAAACGTCCGGATATGGATGAGTTCAGAATATGGATTCCGGGTACGTCTACCGGAGAAGAAGCTTACTCCATTATTATCACGCTGAAAAAGTTGTTAAAAGGCCGGGATACCGTGATTCGCGCCTTTGCCACTGATATCGATGAAGACGCACTGAGAATTGCCCGTCGGGGCGGTTACAGCGAAGCCTCGGTCAGCGAAATTTCGGTACCGGATATCCAGAGCTACTTCAATATTCGTGACAGTGAGTTTGAGGTTAAAAAGCCGATTCGTGAGTCTGTGGTTTTCTCTTTTCACAACCTACTGGCCGACCCGCCGTTTAAAAATATCGATCTGGTGGTTTGTCGTAATCTGCTGATTTACTTCACCCTGGAAGCACAGCGCCACATTATGCCTTTGCTGCACTATGCGCTAAAGGATCATGGTTTATTGTTTCTGGGAAAATCAGAAAATGTCACTGGTTTTGAGCATCTTTTTGCCTCCCAGAATCGCAATCATAAGGTGTTCCGTCAGGTTCCGGCGATAAAAAGAGAGTTTAATCTCTCACTGGCTCCTCCTGTTTATAGCTTAAATAAGATTGCAGAGGTGAAGCGGGAAGAAACCATTAAAAGTGTGCCGGTTCACTTAAAAGCGGTGGAAGAAGCAGCCAGGCTGATCTTACCCAATCTGGTTGTGGTCAATGAACAATACGATATCGTCTATAAAAAAGGCGAAATACGCTACCTGTCTTTTCAGGATGGTTATGTCAGCTATAACCTGTTCAAAATGATCGACCCCAGGCTGGCCATTGATGTGCGCAAAGCCTTAACGGACAGTAAAGATCAACAGACGGCTATTTCTACTCCCTATGTTTCATTGTCCTCGGAAGAGAAAGGACAGAGCTTCCTGCGGATCTCTGTTATTCCTCTGGTTCATCACCGACAGGAGCTGTATGTACTCTATTTTTCTGAGATTGCTGAAGAAGAACTGCCCCAGCTAAGCTTTATTCAAGCCGAAGGAGAGGCACCAGCAGATAAGCAAATTCTACTGGAGCTGCAACGCACCCGTGAGCATATGCATACCCTGGTTGAAGAGCTGGAAACCAGCAATGAAGAGCTTCAATCCACCAATGAAGAACTACAAAGCTCTAACGAAGAGCTGCAATCCACCAATGAAGAGCTGGAAACCAGTAATGAAGAGCTGCAATCCACTAATGAAGAGTTACAAACCGCATACAGTGAATTAAGACAGCTCTATGAGAACAATAACGAGATTAAAGAGGAGCTGTCCTCATTAAGCAAACGCTATGAGCGTGTGCTCGACAGCATCAGTGATGGGGTGTCTGTTGCGACTTTAGACGGTACGTTTATCCGAACAAATCAGACCATTCAGTTGATGACCGGTATCAAGGGAGATGCCTTGTTGACACGCAGCTGGTCTGATCTTTTGACCTCATTTCCAACTGACTGGAAAGGCCGAAGCGAGAAACTAATTAATCGTGGTCGCTTTGGTCCCTATCAGGGCAAACTGATTAACGGCGATGGCGACGAAATCATCGTGAGTATTCGGGATTACCTGGTGGAAGATGAGCGCGGTGTACAACTGGTCTGGAGTTTTGTCTCGGATGTCTCTGCAGAAATAAAAGCTAAACATGCGCTGGAGCTAAGCGAACAGAAATACCGGGGTATTTTTAATAATGCCAATGTGGGCATCGCTAAGGTAGCGTTTAATGGTACCTGGGTCGAGGTGAACTCTAAGCTGTGTGAGCTACTCGGCTATGACTCGGAAGAATTAAAAAATCTGCCCTTTCAAAAAATCACACATCCGGAAGACCAGAGCAAAGAGCAGACGCTCATGAAAGAGCTGGTCGAAGGGGGCAGAGACAGCTATAAGCTGGACAAACGCTATATCTGTAAAGATGGCACGGTACTGTGGGCAAAGGTTTCTGTAGCCGTCGTTAAGAATGACCTCAACCAGCCGGAGTTTCTGGCCAAAGTCGTTGAAGATATCAGCCAGATAAAGAAGGTGATGAATAGCCTGGAACAGGCTCAGGTAGTATTTAACGCTACCCAGGAGGCGATCATGGTAACGGATGAGGAGGCAAATATTCTCAGTGTCAATGATTCATTTGAAAGTATCACAGGTTATAGTTCAGAAGATGCCATCGGTCAGTCCGCCTCCATTTTAAAATCCGGCAAACACCCGAAGCTTTTTTACGATGAAATGTGGCGTTTAGTTAAAAAGACAGGCTTCTGGTCTGGCGAGGTGATCAATCGTTCTAAGTCAGGTGATTATTACCCCAGTTTTCTGAACATCACTTCAGTAAAAGACAATAAAGGCAAAATTATTCAGTATGTCGGGGTTTTAACCGATATCTCACTGATTAAGGAGTCTCAGGAGAAGATCGATTATCTGGCCAATCATGACACCCTGACGGGCTTACCAAACCGTGCTTTACTGAAAGATCGGCTGGAAAATGCGCTGGATCGGGCTAAGCGGCATGGCAGTAACCTGGCGATGATGTTTGTTGACCTGGATCGCTTTAAAGTGATTAACGACGGCCTGGGTCATCAGGTTGGTGATGATGTTCTGGTTGAAATCTCCCGTCGTTTTAAAAACATGCTGCGAGACCTGGATACCGTGGCTCGAATTGGCGGTGATGAGTTTGTTATTTTACTGGATAACCTGAGTTCGCCGATCTATGCCGGTAATGTGGCACAGAAGTTAATTGACGCCGCATCAAAACCGATCACCTCCGGTGAGCATACTGTGCATGTGGGTTGCAGTATCGGTATCAGTATCTACCCGAATGATGGCATTGATATTGATGAACTTTTTCGTCTGGCCGATATTGCTATGTACGAGGCCAAAGAAGGCGGCAGAAACACTTATCGTTTCACGAATTCCGAGCTGTCTTCCAACGCTTTCGAGAAGATTACTCTGGAAAGTGCCATCCGGGATGGGCTGAAGCATGATGAGTTTGAAGTACATTATCAGCCTATCTATGATCTTAAAAGTAATCAGGCTGTGCACTATGAGGCTCTGATTCGCTGGAATCACCCGAAACTGGGCCTGGTGATGCCGGGTAAATTTATTCCTGTGGCGGAAGAAAGTGATCTGATTGTCGCTATTTCGGAATATGTGGTTTTTGAGTCCCTGCAAGCGGTTAAACAGCTTTCCGCTGCCCAGGGGCGTGATGTTAAAGTCGCGATCAACTTCTCGGTGAAGGACTTTGAGAGCCGGGAGCTGTTTACCAAGTTCAAACAGTACCTGAAACAGAGTGGATTGCAGGCCTCATCGATTGTACTTGAGCTGACGGAACGGATGTTTGTTAAAGGAGACAGCCGTCAGAAACAGCTGTTTGAACGTTATGAGCAGCTGGGTGTGGAGATTGCGATTGATGACTTTGGTACCGGTTATTCTAATCTGAACTCCTTAAGCAGCATGGAGTTTGATTATCTGAAGATTGACCGCAGCTTTGTTGATGGCATAGGACGGGAAAAAACTGCTGAAGAGCTGGTGAAAGCCACGATCGCAATCGCTAAGGCTCTGGGTCATAAAACCATTGCCGAGGGTATTGAGCAGCCGGAACAGCTGAAATTTCTGCTGGATAATGGCTGTGACTTTGGCCAGGGCTATCTGATGCATATGCCCTGTTCCCTGAGCGAGTATTTGCAAAATACGATAGAGATATCACGGGAACCCTGATTGTCTGTATTCTCAATGCTGTGCGCCTGGCATCCCTCTATTTTCTGTCAGCTCTTCAGGAAATAGAGGATCAGGAATATAGAGGGGCAGGAAATAGAATGAGGCAGGGAATACGTAACCCAGCATCATGCGCTGGGCTATGAAGGAAGAGGCAGGCTAATGGTCAGAGCTGTGCCATTCGGAAAGCCGTGTGCTTCGAGCTTGCCTGTCATATTCTTTTCAATAATGATTTTACTCATGTACAGCCCAATCCCCGTCCCTTTTCCTTCAGGCTTAGTCGTAAAGTAAGGTTCAAAAATCCGATCAATGATCTGTTCCGAAATACCACTGCCGTTATCTTCCACGATAACAAGCGCTTTTTGATGATTTTTATCCCGTATAATACTGATACTGATTCTGCCCTGATGAGCCTCCGTATCCTGCCGTTCAACAACGGCATCTTTGGCGTTATTGATCAGGTTGATAACAACCTGGATAAACTCATTTTTAAAGCCCATCACCTGCAGCTGTCTTTCAGGAGCTAAAAGTTCCGGGGCTTCGAGCAGCACAATATCCTCATGATCAACCAGACGAATGGCCAGATCAATGCCGCAGTTGTTGAGTTGAACCTGTGTCATTTTTATAGCAGATAGTGTCGCACGAATAATACAGAATGGGGCCGGTGTTTTTGCAGGAGCAAAAAAGTTGCGAAAGTCATCAATGGTTTCAGACAGAAAGTTAAGATGACTATAAGCCTGTCTGACCTGCTTATCCATATATTCAGGGGTCAGCTGGTGATGCTGATAGGTATCTTTCAGATTCAGCAGCAGTACACCTATAGCGGTTAACGGTTGACGCCATTGGTGTGCGATTGCTCCCAGCATCTCACCCATAGCAGCCATTTTGGACTGTTGAATCAATAACTGCTCTTTCTCCTGGGCGTTTTCCTCAAGGGTGACTTCTCGACTAATATCCTGAAGAATGCCTATAGCCAGAGGTTCATCGTTATCTGTCATCATGACAGAGAAATAAAATAAAACATGAATATCACTCTGGTCCTGACGGCACAGTTTTTTCCTTATGGAGAAATGGGTAATCTCTCGTTCCGCTATTTGCCTGAGATACTCCGTCTGCGTCTGAACATCGGTATCTGAGCTGAAATCATTAATATGCTGGCAATTAAATGACTCGGCGTCATAGCCCAGCATTTGAGGAAACTGTTCATTATACTCAACGACGCTGCCATCAAGCTTAGTGAATAAGATGGCCAGACCAGAATTCTGATAGATCGCCCGGAGCCTGGACAGGGTAAGATGTTGGGCGTATTCCTGCTCTTCCAGCTCCTGGGTGCGCTGTCGAACCGTTTTTCTTAACCACTCCCGTTCCTGGGCTTTTAGCAGTAATCTCTGATAAAGCACAACCGATATAAGAGCTATCAAAAGCAGAAGCAGGGATACTCCACCAATTTTATTTCTTGCATGTTCACCAGAGGCGCTCAGGGTTGTTTTATCCACCAGCGCAACGACTTTCCAGAAGTCTTTATCATCATAATGAAAGCGGCCTGAATCACCCTGCAAAGCTATCGCGGCATGCAAACCTTCTTGCTCAGGAATCACTGTCTGGAAATACCAGAAATTACCGTTCTCTTCGATAGCATCTTGTTGCAGATGAAGCATCTGTGACCAAAGCAGCGGGAATTGATCTGAAAATCGATGCTGATGTTCCAGCAGAAACCCCCAGCTTTTACCCGGCTCCTGGTTGTATAGCCAATATCCTTCCTGGTTTAACAGCATCAACTCACCCTGCCAATCCCCGGCAGCCTGGGTGAATGCTTGTAATAAAAAGTCTGCGGAATAATTAATAATCAGAATGCCTTTACTCTCTCCCTGACTATTAAATAAACGGGTTGCAAAACGCATTTCGGGATGTATGGGCCTTTCTATCCTTCCTTCCTCAATATTCAGGTCCATCGGTGAGACATATATTGCCCCGGCGGGCAGATCGATTGTGTTTCTGAAATAGTAGCGGTGGGCTTTATTTTGCAGTTCCTCTGCGGAAATAACCTCAAGCTGGCTGCCTCTGTAATTCACCCTGACTTTCTCAGTCCCTGAGTTACTGAGCCAGCGTATCTGGCCGTAAACCTTATGGGTATGGGCAAATGAAGAAAAATCTGTCGTTAAACGGGAAATAGCATCTGGCGAATCATTATCCAGGGCTTGCTTCAGGGAGGTTAACTGAGACAGTGTAATCAGGTCTTTTCCAATACCTTGCAATGTGCCGGAAATGGCAGCGGAAACCAGTGCTACCTGGGTCTCAGCCTGGTGCTTCAGCCTGCTTGTTTCCCGTTCATACTCACCACGATAGGTATAATAACCACCACCAAAGATCAATATAAATATGGGAAAATAAAGTGTCAGTATCAATGATGCGCTGGACAGCTTTCCTTTCTTCATAGTCTCTCAGTGAAGGCTCAAGTTGTCATCTTCCGGGGTTTACCGGCCAGGCTGGCCGGTAAACAGGGCGTTGCTATAAATCGGTTAATTGGCTATTGGTGCCAGTTCCGGGTCAACAGGCGGTTCTAACACGGCAGCAATCTCCAGGTCGTCAGTAAAAGAGCCAACCTGATCGACGATATCACCGGCATTCTCACTGAAGCGGGCAATATGAAATAGTGCTTCACCTTCATGAACCAGAGGCAGGTTCACGCGACCAATAACGACCCCCTCACAAGAAGCACAGACCTCAATCTCAGACTCGCCAAGGGGGTCTGCTACAATTGCAATGACGCTGCCTACTGTCGTTCTTGCACCCAGTGGAATCAGTGTCCTTAAAATACCACTGGCCGGTGAACGTATCCACATCGAGTTCAGTGCTACGGTGCTCTCCTGCTCTGTTTTACGTGCAACTCGTCGAATCATCCCCAGATGCCTCATAACATTGACGATGCCATTTTTACCCGCGCGTATGCAGACCTCATCGAAGCGCAGAGCTTCCCCTGCTTCATACAGAATCACAGGAATACCTAATGCCTCAGCGGACTTTCTGAAAGTGCCCTCTTTCGGAGATGAGTGCAATATAATTGGCAGGCCAAATGCTTTTGCCATCTGTTGGCAGGGTTCGTTATCAGGATCAAAGCGAATCTGCGGCAGATTCGACCGATGCCGGGCGCCGGTGTGAAGGTCAATGGCAAAATCCACATGGGACACAATCTCGGTCAGGAAGGTATTCGCCAATCGAGCCGCGAGAGAACCTTTCGGAGAACCCGGAAAACTCCTATTCAGATCACGGCCATCAGGTAAATAGCGATTGTGATCCAGAAAACCATGAATGTTCACGATAGGCACCACAATCAGAGTACCTGACAGCTGTCCAAGTTGCTTCAGCTTTAGCAAACGGCGAATAATTTCAACGCCGTTAATCTCGTCACCATGAATCGCTGCAGAGACCAAAAGAACCGGACCAGGTTTACGACCATGAATAACCCTGACGGTTAAACCAATCTCATTATTAGTAATCATGGCAGCAACCGGGATATTCAGTGTCTTACGTTCACCAGGCTGAATAATGGTACCTGCTATTGTAATCGGTTCCGCTTTTTTCATCTCTTGTGTCCCTGAAGCCCAGAAAAATAATTAACAACAGGTTTTGATTAACCTTTGCCCTTGGTTCGGGTGTTGTTTGGCTTAGCATTAGTTTCTACAAATTCAACAATCATACTAGCAATATCTTTGCCGGTAGACTTTTCGATGCCTTCCAGTCCAGGGGATGAGTTGACTTCCATCACCAGCGGGCCTCTGTTTGAGCGCAGGATATCTACACCGGCTACATTTAATCCCATACACTGTGCCGCTTTAACCGCCGTAGCTCTTTCCTCGGGGGTTAACTTCGTTAATGCTGCTGTACCGCCACGGTGCAGATTGGAACGGAACTCACCTTCAGCTGCCGTACGCTCCATAGCCGCCACTACTTTTTTCCCTACGACCAGACAGCGCACATCTGAACCACCAGCTTCCTTGATAAACTCCTGAATCAGGAAGTCTGCTTTCAGTTCACGAAACGCATCAATCACACTCTCTGCTGCTTTATTGGTTTCAGCCAGTACGACACCTTTACCCTGAGTACCCTCTGTTAATTTAATGACCAGAGGAGCGCCGCCTACCAGAGTAATCAGATCCTTTGTGTTATCGACACTGTGGGCAAACCCTGTTTTTGGCATGCCGACGCCTTTGCGGGACAGTAGCTGTAAAGAGCGCAATTTATCCCTGGAACGCCCCAGTGCTATTGATTCCGTTAAGGTATAGGCACCCATCATTTCAAACTGACGAATCACTGATAAACCGTATTGAGTAACTGATGCCCCAATGCGAGGAATAATGGCATCAAAACCTTCCAGCTTTTCGCCGTGATACCAAACGGCAGGTGAAGATGAGGTGATATCCATATAGCACTTTAAAGTATCAATGACCCGAACTTCGTGACCACGGCTTTCAACGGCTTCTACGAGGCGTCTTGTGGAGTATAATCTTTTGTTACGGGACAAAATTCCAATTTTCATTACTGTTCCTCTTTATTTAATGAGTTTTTACGATCGGCTTTTGTTGAGCATGGGACAAGTCACAATCAACGACAAAGTGCTCTCTCAGAGCAGTACGTCCCAATAGCATTCTGTAAGCCATTTTTTCCCGATTGGTCAGCGTAAGCTCGGCCATAAACCGGGTATCACCCACCACAAATTCAGTCTCAATCACAAAGCGTGCTTCAATATGTCCGCCGGAGTCGCTGACATTGCGCACCTCTTTTACAGGAGCCTGGGCTATAATTTCTGGCGTTTGCTTTTTTCTGACAGGGTGCAAACCAAAACGTACCCATTCACGTCCATCCTCCCCGGTAAAAGGCTCAATAAAAAAAGTGTGCAGTGCTGAGGTTTTTGCCCCGCTATCCACTTTGGCAATCACCTGTTCAATACCTAAGTCAGGAAACGCTACGTATTCACGCCAACCCACTGTTTTTTTTATCATACTCAGAAGCCTGTTTTAGTCTGAAGAAGCATCTTTGCTCTGGTCACCCGGCTCAGTTCTATCATAATCACCATCTTTATGCTTTGATTCAGGGGATTGATAGTTCCGGGTTTGTTTATACCAGTACGCCATAAAATCCTCGGTGATCTTTTGCTCAATCGCAACAGCTTCAGGCGTTGGACAGAAGAAGCTGATCATGAAGACATTTTTGGCGGTGCTATTAGTACAGACACGTACGCCATACTCATTCATATTCAGCTCAACGCCGAGCTTCTTTTCAATCAGAGCACCATATCGCTCTGCTACCTGCCTGAAAGGAGAGCTATAAAACTCAATGCGCTGCATTAAAAACTGCCTGGCTGCACGTATATCAATAGGATCCGCTTCTCTGACCAGCTCAAAACTATGAGTGATATAGCGACGCATAAAGTTCAGATTGCGTACGGCAGTGGTTGAAAAATGATGATTTGGAATCACTACCGTCCGTCCGGTATAACCATAGCTTTTTCCTTCCAGGTCCACTTCTAAAAGTGTGGTCGTTAACCAGTCACTGCTGACGACCTCACCATGCACTGTGCCAATCTGAATCCAGTCGCCTACTGCAAATGCCCGGCTACCAGCAATATAAAGGGCGCCCAGAAAGCTTTGGATCTGTTCCCTTGTTGCTACAACCAGAGCCACGGCAAAAGCAGCGATAGAAAGAGCAATAAACCTCAGTTCTGACAGCCAGATTACAATCAGAGCAATAATCGTGAACAGACTGGTCAGGTTGTTAACCACGTTGATCCAGCGTTTCGGATCAATATCATCACCTTTGCGGAATTTCTTAATTAAGCGAACACAGGACCAGCGCAGCATTAAGAATAAAATCAGTACTAAGAAAGATGCCAGCCACTTATTGTCATGCACCGTTAGCCAAATAATTTCTTTATCCAATGTCTTTGTCTCTGAAAATATTTATTAAAAAGCCGGGTGTTAATCAGACTCTTTTACAATTTTTTCGGTTATCCCTATCCACAGCGGGCTTACCAATAATGTCAGCGAAATAACACTTAATGCAAGCTGGTAACCAAAATCACTAATCATCTCTGCCTGGAAGCCTACCGCTGCCAGCACAAAGCTGAACTCACCAATTTGTGATAGCAGGGCACCGGTCAGGACACTTTCTCTCCAGGAATACGCCGCCCCTTTCAATATCAGAGTGTTAATCAGTGTTTTAGCCATCAGAGCCAAGACAACCAGCGCCAGAACTACCAGTAGGTTGTGTGTCAAAAACTCCAGATTCAACAATAAACCTACAGAGACAAAAAACAGCGCCACAAACACGACTTTTAAAGATTCCAGGGTATGGTGCACCCACTGAGTTTCTTTTGCCGCGCCAATCAACATACCCGCAAGGAAAGCCCCTAAAGCAGTCGAAAGTTCAAACCAGCCCGAAATCAGCGCAAAGCCTGAGCATACTCCCAGTGCGGCAAATACCTGTAGCTCTTTATCACCTTTAAGCCATTGTCCTAAAGGCAGGTGAACCTGTCTGGCTTTCACCAGAAAAGTAAACAAGGCTATGGCTAACAATGTCCCCAGAGACTGTTTAATTATAGTGTAGTCAGAAACTTCCCCAGCCCCCAGAACACCCAGCACAATCAGCATCGGAATCAACGCAAGATCCTGAGCCAGAAGAATACTCAAAGCCCCTTGTCCGATTCGACTACCCATCAGACCTTTATCTTGTAAGAGTTGAATCACAACCGCTGTACTACTCAGACTAATGACAAAAGCAATCAGTAAAATTCGCTCAAATGGCCAGGTCAGAAAATGCCCTAACACAAAAACCAGAACAAAACTCGATACTATCTGTAACCCGGTTCCGATCAATGCTAAACGCCAGTTTCTGGCCAGTTGTCTGGCATCGGTTTCCATGCCGACAAAAAACAATAGCAAAACAACTCCCATAGCCCCGAGTCGATTCATTAAATCGGCATCGTTCACCAGACCAATTCCCCACGGCCCCAATGTAATACCTGCAATCAGATAAGCAATAACATGAGGTTGCTTCAGAATTTTAAGTACTAAAGCCACGATGAGTATCAGTAAGGTAATACCCACAATATTGGGCATTGCCGGGTCCATATGCATTTTTTATATACACCTATGAGCAGCGAAACAGAAGTATTTCATTTATCTTTAATCAGCGTGGAAGCATAGCTTTAACCCTATGCTATAGATACTTTGTCTCAGGTTTTAAATGTTGATTTTTAGTCCGCTTTTAAAAGAGCGCGCTTTTTATAATGCAAAATAGGTTGGGTCAATGTATTTTTATTTAAAAGATAAAAATATTTTTTATTTGTTACAACACGATTCATTATTAAGACACCATGCTTATGACAAATAATTACGAAGATGCCTTAATTCATGGCTATCGCTTTGATAGAAAAGGTAAAACAGAGCAGATTGGCTTAGATTCAGCAGGCCCGGAGTCTGCTGCAGATAGCTTTATCTGGTTGCACTTTGATCTCAATGCTTCGGGTACTACCGATTGGTTGAAGCAATATTCTCAATTGGAGCCTCTTATGGTTGAGGCGATGATTGCTGAAGATACTCGCCCCAGGTGCCTGCCGGCTGATGCAGGAATCCTGCTTATTCTGAGAGGGGTTAATCTTAATCCGGGGCAGGATGCGGATGACATGATCTCAATTCGTCTATGGATAGAGCATAACCGTGTTATAAGTGTCCGGCGCAGAAAGCTCAGCTCTATACAGGGGCTCCGAGAGCAGATTCAGAGGCAGCAGCCGCCAAAATCTTCTACTGAACTCATTGTTGATCTTTGTGATCATATGATCTGGGATATTGGTGCGACGGTTGAGCATTATGAAGAGCAGCTGGCTGAGCTGGAAGATTATGTGCTAAATACTGCTCATGGCAATGTACGCCATGAACTACAAACGATAAGGCGACAATTGATTACATTACAGCGTTACCTTGCACCGCAAAGAGAAGCCTTAAATCATTTGTTGACGGAAAAGATTGATTGGATCGAAAAAAACCAGAAGAAAAGATTAAGAGAGATCAGTGATCGCCTGGTGAGATACCTGGAAGACTTGTCAGCGATGAAGGAAAGAAGTGCTGTGGTACAGCAGGAGTTATCTAATCAACTGGCAGAGAAGGCTAACGCCAGAGTCTATTTGTTATCGATCATTACCGCGATTTTCCTGCCAATCAGTTTTATCACAGGGCTGCTGGGAATTAATGTTGCGGGTTTACCTGGTCTGGATAATCCGCAGGCTTTTAAAAGTGTCGTCATAGTGCTTATCGCAATTGTCATTGTGCAGGTCTGCATCATGCGTTGGAAAAAGTGGCTGTAAAGCCACATTCTTTTTCTCCCCTCTACAAATTGCACCCATCATCTTGCTATTAATTCATCCTGCTAAGTACTTTTTCCTCTCGATATATAAAAATGGGTTGTAGTTCTGGTCTATTACACATCACATATTATTTATAAAAAGCTAAAAATCATTTAAAAACAGTGTGTTATGTGTGCATTGTGATTTAATCAGAAACAAAACGACAGTAAGTATTTTCAAAAAACATAAATAAATCATTTGAACACGAAATGTTCGTGATGTAATAATAAAGGGGCAATCATCACACTTATATGGAGGATTTATGTGTGGCTTAGCCGGGATTATAGCCCGGAAAACCAATATCGAACCGGGCGCAATCATCGAACAAATGACAGACACCATGCGCCAGAGAGGACCTGATGCGAAAGGAGTATTAGTCAGGAATAATACTGCACTTGGTCACCGCAGATTACAGATTATTGATCTGTCTGATCAGGGGCAACAACCTATGGCTGACCCGGAACTTGGCCTGGATGTGGCTTTCAATGGCTGTATCTACAACTTTCAGGAAATAAGGCAGGCGCTGAGGGAAAAGGGTTATCGATTCTTTTCTGTCAGCGATACCGAGGTCATTGGTAAAGCCTACCATGCCTGGGGCAAGGAGTGCTTCAAACGCTTTAATGGCATGTTCGCCATCGCAATCAATGACTGGCGTAACAATGAGCTGATACTGACGCGTGACCGCTTAGGCATCAAGCCTCTGTACTATTCCGATACCGATCAGGCTCTGCTTTTTGCATCAACCACACACGCGATTCTGGCTTCAGGGTTAATCACACCAGAACTGGATCCTGCCGCCCTTAACTTCTATATGAGCTTCCACTCGGTCGTCCCTGCACCCAGAACGCTGTTAAAAGAGATTAAAAAAGTAGAACCGGGCACTTATCAGGTCTGGCGTGATGGACAGAAACTGCAGGAAATTCGATGGTGGCAGTTGTCCAATAAACAATTGCCATCGGATAAAGGGATGTCCGCTGAGGATTGGAAAGAAGCCTTGCTATTCAGGCTGCATAGAGCTGTTGAACGTCGTGCTATTGCGGATGTTCCTGTTGGGGTGCTGTTATCTGGCGGTGTGGACTCCAGCCTGATTACCGGTTTACTGGCCCAATACTCCGCGCAGCCACTGCATACCTACTCTATTGGCTTTGAAGCGTCAGGAGGTGAGCGTGGTGATGAGTTTGAATACTCAGACCTGATTGCTAAACATTTTGGCACCGAACACCATAAGATTGAGATCCCTTCCCACGAGCTGTTAAAGCATCTGCCCGAGAGCTTTAAAGCGATGTCTGAGCCTATGGTGAGTTACGACAATATCGCTTTCTGGCTCCTGTCACGGGAAGTATCGAAAGACATGAAGGTGGTGCAATCTGGCCAGGGGGCTGATGAAGTCTTCGGTGGCTATCACTGGTATCCACCGCTAATGTCGCAGCAAGCCGATGCCGGGACTTACTGCCAGTACTTTATGGATCAGAACTTCGAGCGTTATCAGCAGATGGTGCAGTCCCGCTGGGTGGAGCAGGATTATGCCGGTGATTTTGTGCGTGATCATTTCGCTTCCGGTATCTCAGATAGCACCATTAACAGTGCGCTGCAGTTGGATACCACGGTGATGCTGACCGAAGATCCGGTTAAGCGCGTCGACAATATGACCATGGCCTGGGGGCTGGAAGCCCGTGTGCCTTTCCTCGATCACGAAGTTGTTGAACTGGCTGCTCGAATGCCCCCTGAACTGAAGGTTAAGAATGATGGGAAATGGATTCTGAAAGAGGCCGCCCGTCAGGTAATTCCTGATGCAGTGATTGATCGTCCCAAGGGCTATTTCCCGGTACCCGCACTGAAGTATATCGAAGGCCCTTATCTGGAGATGGTACGAGATACTCTGAACAGCACAGCCTGTCGTGAACGGGGCCTTTTTCAGTCTCACTATATCGATACCCTGCTGGATAATCCAAAAGAGCATCTGACGCCTTTGCGTGGCTCACGCCTCTGGCAGGTGGCTTTACTGGAACTTTGGCTACAAACCCATCAGATATAAGGAGTGTGAACATGCAAACGGGTCATGAGTTTCCCAAACGCGAAACAACCATGGATATTACCGGCATGGTCTCCCTGAAACACTGGGGGGAGCGACCTAGCCAGGCGAAGCCTTGCGCTAATATGAACCGTCAGGTGGACTGTGGCTGGGGTAACCTGATCTTCAGTCAGACCTTTAATAAGGATACACAACTGACGGAAGTGCTGCGGGATGAGACCCACGGTCAGCGTAATATTGCCCTTTACGTCAGAAACCCGCAGGTACTGGTAGCCCAGTACCCACAGGAACTGTTTCTGGACCCTTCACTGACTTATCGTCTGGACTTAAGTGCGAGCATTCGTCCCGATATCCCAAAAGGTTTGATCATTGAACCTGCGGCTGTTGCGGATGAATACGCTATTAACCGCATCTATAAGAGCCGCCATATGATACCCGTGCGGGAAGGCTACCTATCCAGCCTTGATGCTAATGACAGTGTGATCATGCTGGTGGCAAGGGAAACAGGCAACGGAGATATCGTTGGAGTGATCACAGGAGTGGATCATCAGCAGGCGTTTAACGATCCTGATAACGGCTCCAGCCTATGGGCTTTGGCAACAGATTCTCAAACCAGCTGGAGCGGTTTGGGCAAAGCCCTGATTCAGGCGTTGGCAGCCCACTTTAAATCCCAGGGGCGCAGCTTTATGGATCTGTCCGTGATGCACGATAACCATCAGGCGATTGCACTGTATGAGCACCTGGGCTTTAAAGCGATTCCGGTGTACTGCATCAAAAATCGCAATGCGGTTAACGAGAAGCTTTATACCGGCCAGCAACCGCCACAAACGTTAAATATTTATGCCCGTATTATTATCGAAGAAGCCTGTCGCAGAGGCATCGCGGTGGATATACAGGATGCGGAACAGGGCTTTTTCAGCTTGTCTCTGGGGGGCAGAACTATTCACTGTCGGGAATCCCTGACCGACCTGACCAGTGCTGTGGCGATGAGTTTGTGCAGTGATAAAGCGGTAACACATCGCGTACTCAATAAAATCGGCTTATCTGTACCGAAGCAGATTACTCCTGAGAATAGTGGTGATTTGCTGGACTTCCTCCACCAACACCAGCGTTTAGTGATTAAACCTGCCAATGGTGAGCAGGGCGATCATGTATTTGTCGATTTAAGCGATGAAGGTTCTGTACTGGATGCCTGGAAACAGGTGTGTTCGACAGGTGATACGGCTATCGCCGAACAGTTTGTTGAAGGTCAGGATCTGAGAATTGTTGTGATCAATTATCAGGTGGTGGCGGCTTCTGTACGTATTCCTGCTCGCATTACAGGCAATGGCCAGAATGATATTCAAACGCTGATTGAAAAACAGAGCCATCGTCGCTCCAGGGCCACTGGTGGAGAAAGCTATATCCCTCTGGATAGCGAAACCTTGCGCTGTATTGCCGACGCAGGATTTTCACTGGGCGATACCTTGCCTTGTGGTCAGACCCTGACGGTGCGTAAGACGGCGAATCTGCATACCGGTGGCACCATGACCGATGTGACGCAGAAACTGCACCCTCAGCTTGTCGATGCCGCTGAAAAAGCCGCGAAGGCACTGAATATTCCAGTGGTTGGGCTGGATATGATGGTCGACGCCCCGGATAAACCCGTTTATCACATTATTGAAGCCAATGAACGACCAGGATTAGCCAACCATGAACCTCAGCCTACAGCAGAAAGGTTGGTTGATCTGCTGTTTCCACAAACACAGCCATCCTGAGAGGTGTCGTTATGCAAGCATTAACCATTGATCAGGATTATCTTAAGAATACCCTGATGTCTCTGTTAACCATCCCCAGTCCCGCCGGCATGACCGACAGTGTGGTGCAGTGGGTTTGCCATGAGCTGGAAAATCTGGGCATTGAATATGAACTGACCCGTCGCGGCGCTATTCGGGCTAATCTGTATGGTCGACAGAACAGTCCTGATCGGGCGATTGCGGCCCATTTGGACACCCTGGGTGCTATCGTTCGAAAATATAAAGCCAATGGCCGCCTGGAGATCGCTTCTATTGGCACCTGGCCTGCGCGCTCCGCTGAAGGCGCCCGTGTGACCGTATTCACCGAAAGTGGCCGCACCTATCGGGGCACCATACTGCCGAAAAAAGCCTCTGGTCATACTTACGGCAGTGAAGTGGATAAACAGGAAGCCAGTTGGAACAATCTTGAACTACGTCTGGATCATACATTGTCCTGCGCTGAAGATCTCGAAGCCGCAGGGATCAATGTTGGTGATATTATCGCTGTAGACCCTCAGCCAGAGTTCTGCGCTAACGGTTTCTGGGTATCCCGTTTTCTGGATGATAAAGCCGGCGCTGCCGCTCTGCTGGCCGCGGCTAAAGCGATCAAAGAGCATAATCAGCCACTGGAGATGGATTGCCATCTGCTGTTTACCATCTCGGAAGAGGTCGGTGTTGGTGCATCCCATATATTACATGGCGATGTGGCTGAGTTGCTGGCGGTAGATAACGGCACCATCGCCCCTGAACAAAACACTTCAGAGTATGGCGTGACCATTGCGATGCAGGACTCCAGTGGCCCCTTTGACCGCCACTTAACTCATCATCTGATAAACCTGTGTAAAGAACACCGCCTGGAATTCAGCCGGGATGTATTTCGCTATTATCGCAGTGATGCCGCGGCAGCATTGGAAGCGGGTAGCGATATCCGTACGGGACTGATCTGTTTTGCTCTGGATGCCTCTCATGGTTATGAGCGCACCCATCAGTCTTCAGTGGCAACGGTTGCTCAGTTGCTGACTCTGTATATGCAATCCGGCCCCCTGTTTCATCGTGATGAACATGCTCTGGGTCCCCTGAAAGACTTCCCCATTAAAGATATATAGTTTCTTGATGAGCTTTCAGGCGACCACTATACAACACAAAGTTACATAAAAACGGTTGAATTGCTGCTGTTCTCTTCAGCTGGAAAGCGTTGAGAACAGCAGAACATTATTTATGTATACTGAGCTTTTCCAGATATGACTATAATTTGATCATCACGGATCAGTTGATCTCCAGGCAACTCTGCTCATGATCTCAAAGTTATCTCTGCCACACGCTTAATTAAGCTTTCCCGGCCAGGGCTTTTAGAAAATGGATCAATATGAAAAATGACAATCAGCAGCTTGAAGAGATTATTACAATCGAATCAGGCTCACTGTCTCTAAGAGAAATCAGTCATATCACTTCAACCCCGGAAAGACTGCAGTTCTACGAAAAAAAGTACCCTGACATCCTGTACTCAACCCTTCTTATGTCTCTCACACATGAGTCTTACACAGAAGCACAGGCTAAACGTTTATGGTCCGGGATCAGACAGCATATGGATAAGCTAAACAATATCCTTCAAAGAGATGTCGGTCTCAGCGTCGCCACACTTGATTATTTAACCAATTGTTCTGAGCACCTGTCGGCTCCTAAAATCATCGAGCAGGATAAAAGTGATTTTGTAAGTCGGGCAGCAACGATTGATGAGCTTACAGGCCTTTATATCCGTGATGTTTTCGATGTTATGATCAAAACAAGCATTGGGAATGCTATACATAACAACACACCTCTATGCCTGTTAATGATCGATATCGATGATTTTAAGCAGGTTAATGATAATTATGGCCATATGACCGGAGATAAAGTGCTGGCAGAATTAGGCGCCTGTCTGAAGCAGTCTATCCGGGAATCAGACATGGCAATTCGCTATGGAGGTGAGGAGCTTTCGGTCATTATGCCTGAAACAAAGGAGAAAAATGCATCTAAAGTAGGCGAGCGTATCCGTAAACAGGTTGAACAGTTAGAATTTGATGGATTTTCTGTAACCGTCAGTATTGGTTTAGGTTCGTTAAATAAAGTATGCAGGACTCCAGAAACATTAATATCGGCTGCAGATGAAGCATTATATGAAGCTAAACATAATGGCAAAAACCAGCTAATAATTTCTCAATGCGCAATACGGGAAAATTGACTCATTTACCCTGAGATATAAATCTGCAGGGGTTCTGACAATACAGCATTTAAGAGAGCAGAGTGCCAGCAAACGGTATTGTAAATCTTAGCCTGAACCAGTCTTGGTGTATGCATGCCTCCATAAGCAGCCCGATTACCACAAGCCGAATAGGATTATCCTGGCCAGGTATTCACCAGCTTATCCGTTGGCAGATAAATTAATAATGTTGTCAATAAGGGCGATAAAGCAACGACCAAACCTCTGGCGCGAGGTCTGGTCATATTAGTCATTTCTTCTGGGTACTCAGAGCTGTACCCGGATCCCTCCCGGTTGGGTGAGTGCCTCATTCTAAGTTGATTTTTTCTCTGTCTCAGCAGGTTTGTTCTGAGTCGCATCCTTGTCAGTAACAGACAGTTTCTGAGGATGCCACTGAATCAGATTGACCAGTTGTCGGTAGTCTGATTCTGACAGAAGAAAGCTGTAATCCGACTGTTCGGGTGTCAGATAATACGTATTATCCTGTTCTGATAAATTCAGTTGAAGATCATTTTTACCCTTAGCCGACAGAGTTAATGAAAGTGCTGATGATGTCATAGGCAGAGTATCTGCCAGTCCCTCAATGGTGAGCCCTGAAAGCTGTTCGGCAAACTGCTCTGCCTGATTCTGCAAAGCGTTCTCATCCAGTGCTGCGATCTGACCTTTTGTCAGCTGCCAATAGCCCTGCTGTTTCTCTAAACTGAACCGGTCCGTGGTGATCTCCTCTTTCTGTTTAACCTGGTTATTCTGCCCGTCCGCTTCGTTGTTATCCGAGTGGCTATCTGAGCGGCTATTCGATTCACCCGCGTTCCTTTCATCAAGGCGTACTTATGATGTCGTCCGAAAAATAGAGTCGCTGGGAAAATGGTATCGTTCAGAAAGTGACGTCGCTCGGAAATTTGATAAGAGGTTGTTTAACGAATAGCCGCACAGGGCAAAAAAGGGGGGCGGTAAGCCCCCCAAACGACTTGTCAGTAAAGGTCTGTAAAGACTAAAAAATGCAGGACTATTCGCTTACAACACGGGAAGGCAAGGTTTTACTACCCCCAATCGTTGTGGGCGGGTAAAGCGGAAGCCTCCTCATCTTTTGGTGCATCGGTCACCATCACTTCGGTGGTTAACATCAGGCCAGCGATTGAGCCTGCGTGTTGCAGTGCTGAGCGGGTCACTTTAGCCGGGTCGATAATGCCCATCTCCAGCATATCGCCATAGACTTCGGTCTGTGCGTTAAAGCCGTGAGTGGTGGAGTCCGCGCTGCGTACTTTTTCCAGTACCACACTGGCTTCCAGACCGGCGTTGGTAATGATCTGACGGAAAGGCTCTTCCATCGCACGCAGAGCAATTTTCGCCCCGACTTCCTGATCCCGGTTTTGCAATGCCAGATTATCGAGCTGGATATTCTGGGCA
Source organism: Oceanospirillum sediminis (assembly GCF_014164585.1). Classification (GTDB taxonomy): domain Bacteria; phylum Pseudomonadota; class Gammaproteobacteria; order Pseudomonadales; family Halomonadaceae; genus Oceanospirillum; species Oceanospirillum sediminis. Next base: position 38,473 of record NZ_JACJFM010000020.1, read on the forward strand.
ATGCGCACCAGACTAACACCGCCGCCCGGTACGATACCTTCTTCCAGAGCCGCCCGGGTGGCGTGCAGGGCATCATCCACCAGATCTTTTTTCTCTTTCATCTCCACTTCTGTGGCGGCACCCACTTTGACAACGGCGACACCGCCCGCCAGTTTTGCAACGCGTTCCTGCAGTTTTTCCTTATCGTAATCGGAGCTGGTTTGATCGATTTCGCGACGAATCTGCTCAACACGGGCCTCGATGTCGCTTGCTTCACCGGCACCGTCTACCAGGGTGGTATGGTCCTTAGTGATCACGCAGCGTTTGGCCTGCCCCAGATGTTCCAGGGTAGTGGTTTCCAGGCTCATACCGGTTTCTTCACTGATAACCGTTGCGCCGGTCAATACCGCAATATCTTCCAGCATCGCTTTGCGGCGATCACCAAAGCCAGGGGCTTTAACCGCAGCGGCTTTAAGGACTCCGCGCAGGTTATTCACCACCAGTGTGGACAGGGCTTCCCCTTCGATATCCTCCGCGATCAACAGTAAGGGCTTCCCTTCTTTGGCCACCGTTTCCAGTACCGGCAGCAGATCCCGGATGGCGCTGATCTTCTTGTCGTAGAGCAGGATCAGGGGATTATCCAGCTCCGTCAGCATCTTATCCTGATTATTAATGAAATAAGGGGACAGATAACCACGGTCAAACTGCATCCCTTCCACGACATCCAGTTCGTTGTGCAGGGATTTACCTTCCTCAACGGTAATCACACCATCACGGCCCGCTTTCTCCATCGCTTCGGCCAGAATATCACCGATATCGGTATTCCAGTTGGCAGAAACGGTCGCCACCTGACGAATGGAATTAGCATCGTCACAAGGTTTGGATAGCTGTTTCAGCTCATCGACGGAGGCTTTGACCACGGCATCAATACCGCGTTTCAGATCCATAGGGTTCATGCCGGCAGCAATAGACTTGTGCCCTTCCCGTACCAGAGCCTGAGCCAGTACCGTCGCAGTTGTGGTGCCATCGCCCGCAACATCAGCGGTTTTAGATGACACCTCTTTAACCATCTGGGCACCCATGTTTTCGAACTTATCTTTCAGTTCGATCTCTTTAGCCACGGATACACCATCTTTTGTAATACGAGGGGCACCAAACCCTTTGTCCAGTACGACATTGCGTCCTTTTGGACCCAGGGTGGCTTTTACTGCATCGGCTAGTACATTGACGCCGGTTAACATGCGTTCACGGGCTTCAGATGAAAAGGTTACAGCTTTAGCACTCATGCGGCTTTCTCCTCTGTCGCTGACCATTCAACAACGGCCAGAATGTCTGACTCTTTCATTACCAGTAATTCTTCACCATTCAGTTGAATTTTGGAGCCTGCGTATTGACCAAAAATCACCTGATCTCCCACACTGACCGCGAGAGGGCGACGTTCCCCCTGCTCTGTCAGCAGGCCGTCACCGACAGCTACGATTTCGCCCTGAGCAGGCTGCTCAGCGGCGGCGTCTGGAATGATAATGCCACTTTCCGTGGTGGTTTCAGCTTCTAATCGACGCACAACCACACGGTCATAGAGAGGTTTAATCGACATTAAACAGATCTCCTATAATGAGGTTTAATCAGAAACAAAACAGGGTCAGATCCTGTCAAAATCGCTAGATAGGGTCACTGAAAAGAGTTTCAAGACTTTTTCTGAAAAAAATTTAAAAAAATTATCTGGCGATAAAAGTCATGGAATACAGCAGGTTAAACTGAACCCATAAACTTTTTCTGTATTGATTTGTCGATTGGTTCAGAGGTATACCGAAAATACGAAATACCTGTTTATGCTTGAATATGCGTATTTGGAGGTGCTTTATGGCTTCATCTTCCATTATTCAGAAAACATCACTCAGTGCTTATTTTCATGAGCAGTTAATACATTTTGGCGGTGGGCTTAAACCTCAGCCTCATGAAGATACCCTCTGGTATCTGGGTGAGATGCTTGCCCGTTTGGGAGACAGTCGACAGCTGTTTGCCTATCAGGATGGTGAATACGGTCTCAGGCCTCTGGCGCTGCTGTATCAGGATGCCTTAAATAGTGAGCGTATGTGGCAGCGCTGCTTAATTCTGCGCCAGTTAGGCGATCTGTCACTGTTTATGTCAGCATTGTTCCCTGAAGTTTTTGCCCGTAAGGGCCTGGGTAAAGACTACCTCAGTGGTATGGGCGGCGGGGCTTATGAATATCTGGCGGATCATGATCATCATGCCCCCCACATATATCTGGAGCTTTCCAGTGCTTTTGAGGAGATGATTGCGCTGGTTGCTCAGGTATGCAGTCGAAACACCCTATCTGATACGGATAATGTGATTGCGATTTATCAGCAATGGCAGAAGACTAAAGAACCAGGGCTGGCAAACAAGTTAAGGGTTCTGGGCATTGATGTGGATCATATGGGATCTCACCATTGATTTTCTGATCAGTAGCCCTTACACCCTATAGTGTTATCAGTGCACTAAGCATCGTACTTGTATGCGCTACACCTGAGTGACAACGCCGAAAAGGGGAAAGAGTAAAAGTAATCCTTTCGGGCATGTATCAGGTGGGCAGAGGGGGTACTATGAATCAGTTCAATGTGAAAAAGCATCAGCGGCGCAATACGCTGCATACTCTGGTGTCAGTGTGCTCGATGTCGTTGTTACTGGCATTCAGTGTTTATCTGTTATTCGGCTGGAGCTTCTGGCTGTGTCTGTTGGTTGTCAGTGCAGTTCTGGTGACCACTCTGCGACTGTTGCCCACGCACTGGACATTGCGGATCTATAATGCTCGTCGGTTGAGCTATCAGGAGGCACCTGAGTTGTATCGTGTCGCTCAGATATTGTCTCAGCGTGCAGGACTTAACCGGGTGCCTGAGTTGTACTGGATACCCAGTCGTATGTTGAATGCCTTTTCTGTGGGCGATGAAGCCCGCTCTGGTGTGGGCTTAACTTACGGGCTGCTGAACACCCTGACCCAACGTGAACTGGCCGGGGTGATGGCCCATGAGATCAGTCATATTGCCCATAATGATACTCGCTTGATGACCTTAGCCGACATGATCAGCCGGTTAAACTATCTACTGGCGCTGGCGGCCTGTGTGATGACGCTGCTATTAACGCCGATGGTGCTGGCAGGATTAGTGGATTTGTCTCTGCTAGCCCTGTTGCTGTTAGTGTTAATCCCCTGGTTGTCGGGAATGTTGCAGATGAAACTGTCCCGAACCCGTGAGTTTTCCGCTGATCTGCAGGCTGTTCATCTGACAGGTGATCCGGTAGGACTTGCTTCTGCTCTGGCAAAAATAGATATGGGTGGTCGCAAGGGATGGCAGCGGATACTTCCAGGCTACCAACAATCACAGCCGTCTTTACTACGCTCTCATCCTGCAACTGAAGAACGAATTCGTGTGCTGAGACAACTTGAAACACCCTGGGCTTCCCATGTAAAGGTGGGGGCAGTTTATGACCACCCCCGATTGAGCAGAGTCAATATCTGAGCGTGCGATTTTAGTGCCTCGGATGCCTGCACTGATACCAGAATCGAAAGCGGCGTCCAGGCTACCTTGTATCGCAGGATTGATTTCCCGCTATTTCAGATGAGCCTGTGCTGCTGTTTGTATTTATCTGTTGCTGATTTGTAAGGTCGCTGTGGTGTTTCCAGATCAGCGGCCTGCCTTTATCTCAGTCCAGGTACGATTACGTATTTTGGCCACTTTAGGATTTTCTTCCATGCTGATAAACAGATTGTCGCGTACCGATTGTGCCGGATAGATAGCCGGATCGTTAGCGATTTCCGGGTTGATCAGAGCGGTTGAGGCAGGATTCGGATTGGCGTACCAGACGTAATCTGTGATCTCTGCAATCACTTCAGGGCGCATCAGATAATTGATAAATTTATGGGCGTTTTCAGCATTTTTAGCATCTGCCGGGATTAGCAGCATATCAAACCACATTTCACTGCCTTCTTTTGGGATGCTGTAAACGACTTCTACACCATTGCCAGCTTCTTCAGCCCGTGCCGATGCCTGGAAAATATCACCGGAAAAACCGACTGCGACACAGATATCACCATTGGCCAGATCATTGGTGTACTGAGATGAGGTGAACTGTTTGATATAAGGGCGCACCGCTTTCAGTGTTTTGGTGGCAGGGCTATTGGATTTAAAATGCTGACGCCCACGAGCATTGGGGTCTTCCCCGTTGTAGATCAGGGCGAATGGGAACATTTCATCGGAGGAGTCCAGGAAAGTGACGCCACACTCTGCCAGCTTTTTCATGTTTTCCGGATTAAATACCAGATCCCAGCTGTTCAGTGGGGCGTTATCTCCCAGCACTTCTGCTACCAGCTCAGGATTGTAGCCAATACCTGTTGTACCCCACAGATAAGGTACGCCGTACTGATTGCCGGGGTCTTTATTCTCCAGCATAGCCATCAGTTCAGGGTCCATATTTTTCAGATTGGGCAGTAAGGCCTTGTCCAGCTTGCGGAAAATACCAGCTTTGATCTGTAATGACATAAAGTGTGAGGTGGGAACAACCAGATCATAACCGGTATTGCCTGCCAGCAATTTGGCTTCCAGTGTTTCATTACTGTCATAGACATCGTAATTGACTTTAATACCGGTTTCTTTCTCAAAGCGGGCGATGGTGTCCTCTCCGATATAATCTGACCAGTTATAAAAATTCAGTATTTCCTGTGCCCAGCTTGCCGGAGCCCAGGCAGCCATGCTCAGAGCAGCGGTTGCTGCCAGTTTTTTTAAATGGGATGACATCGCTGTTGTCATTGTTGTAGCCTCTCGTCAATGTTTATAAGCACGGAACATAAGTATTGTTATACAGGCTTGCCTGCAGCCGGATACGGCAGATACTGGCAGCAAGGTTATGCTCAGATGTGTTGTAAATGTCAGGCAATAGCCGGTTGCCTCACAGAAAATGTGACAGCCAGCTATTGGATTGAAAACCGATTCAGACTGTTAACAGGAGAAATTCACGTTCCCATGAACTGATGACCTTATTGAAGGTTTCAAACTCCGCGCGTTTTACTCCTACATAAGCATCAATAAAGCGTTTACCCAGTATATCCTGTAACTCAGGGCAGTCTTCCAGCAACCTCAGAGCCTCTTCCAGGGAGCGGGCAACTTCCACAGGATCGCCTTCTTCTGCTGTAATACCGGCCGCAGGGGCAGCTGGCTTAATACCGGATTTCATACCGAGATAGCCGCAGGCGAGGCTGGCAGCTATAGCCAGGTATGGATTGCAATCTGCGCCGGGGAAGCGGTTTTCCAGACGAGTAGCTGCTAAAGGCGCTTCAGGAGCGCGTAATCCGGCTGTCCGATTGTCTATGCCCCATTCAAAGTTCACCGGTGCTGCAATTTCCGGAGCAAAGCGGCGATAGGAGTTCACATTAGGGGCATAAAAAGAGATGGCGTGCGGGGTGTATTTTTGCAGGCCTCCGACGTAGTGATAGAAAGCCTCCGAAAATTGACCCTCTTTTGTTCCGGCAAAAATATTCTGGCCGGTTTTTATATCAATCAGACTCTGGTGGATATGCATTGAACTGCCAGGTTCGTTCTGCATCGGTTTTGCCATAAAGGTGGCATACATTCCGTGCTTCAGGGCTGTTTCACGCAGGGTTCGTTTGAAAATAAATACCTGATCAGCCAGGCTGAGAGCATCCCCGTGCAGGAAGTTGATTTCCATCTGAGCTGCGCCGGATTCATGTATCAGGGTATCTACATCCAGTTGCAGTTCATCACAGTAGCTGTAGAGAGTATCAATGACCGGATTGAATTCATTCACTGCATCAATGCTGTAGGACTGGCGGGCTGTTTCCCTGCGACCTGAGCGGCCGGTTGCCGGTTTGAGTTCATAATCCGGATCGATATTTTTCTGTACCAGATAAAACTCAACTTCCGGGGCTATCACTGGTCTGAGTCCTTCTTTTTCATACAGGCTAAGCACCCGACGCAGTACAGAACGGCTGGACAAAGGGTGTAACTCTCCATCACTGGTATAACAGTCATTGATCACCAGTGCTGTTGGCTCATCTGCCCAGGGGACCAGACGCAATGTATTCGGGTCTGGTTCCAGCACCATATCTCTGTCTGTAGGGTCAACAATGTCGTAGTGGTTATCTGCCCACTCTCCGTTGACGGTTTGCACTAGCAGGGTCTCGGGTATTTTCCCCCCTTTTTCAGCCAGAAACTTTTCTGTTGGATAGAATTTACCCCGGGCATTGCCTGTCATGTCCGGCAGGGTGGACTCTACTTCTGTAATGGCATTCTCTTTGAGAAAGCTTGCCACGGCTTCCATACATCACCTATTTGATTTTTGCTTTTGTCACATCTTCGCTGTGTAGCAGGTATCAGATATCGCGAATTTGATATTTGCTCTTCGGCTATCAGTATTAGCCTGCAGATCGATGTGACGGCTTCATACTATGTTCGGGGAAGTAGTGCTGACCCGGAACTGTTAAGTCGAACTATTTTTCGGAAAAAAATCTTAATGCTTTTTTTAATCCGAATTATGATTCAGTTTTAAGGCTAAAATATGAAAAGGTCTAAATCAATACTAAAATTTAAATTTAAACGTTTTAATGTGGGTTGAAATGTTTTTTAACCAGAATTATTATTCGGGTTTTTGGTTGGCTTTTTGATATCTTAAACACACTTTGATAAATATTAAGCCGGTTTTTCTTGGAGGGTAAATGAGCTTGAAAGGGTATGAAGCGTCTTATTACGCTGCGTCTGCGAATGCAAAGCGTGACTATCCTGAGCTGCAGGAAGAGATCCACACTGATATTTGTGTGATTGGTGCGGGTTACACCGGATTGTCTGCTGCTCTCCACCTGGCTGAAAAAGGTTACAGCGTCAGTTTGTTAGACGCTGAAAAAGTAGGCTGGGGGGCTTCGGGTCGTAATGGAGGGCAGGTGTGTCAGGGGCATAATATGGATCACGCCGAGATGATCCGTAAGGTCGGCAGAGAACAGGCTGATATGCTCTGGCAAATGTCTCTGGAATCTGTTGATCTGGTGAAAGATCTGATTGCCAGACATCAGATTCAGTGTGATCTGAAGCAGGGGGTTCTGCATGTTGCTGCTAAGCCTGGCCATAACGATGAATTTAAAGAGTCGGTTGAGTATAAACATGAGGTGCTGGGTTATCAGGATATTCAGTACATAGAGCCTTCAGACGTTGCTGCAATGCTGGGCACTGACCGTTATTCTGCCGGGGAGTACTGGACTCAGGGTGCCCATCTTCATCCTCTGAATTATGCCCTTGGACTGGCTGAAGCGGCTGAAAAGGCCGGTGTCCGTATCTATGAGAATAGCCGGGTTGAGCATTATCGGGCCGGAAAAAATGCCTGTGTCGTCACTCGTAAAGGACGGGTTAAGGCTGAATATATTTTACTGGCCTGTAATGGCTATCTGGGAAAACTGGAACCCAGAGTGGCCGGTAAAATTATGCCCATAAATAACTTTATTCTGGCCACTGAGCCTTTGAGTGAAGATTTATGTCGACACATTAACCGGGATGACGTGGCTGTAGCGGATTCTCGTTTTGTGATCAATTACTTCAAGCTATCAGGAGATAACCGCTTGTTGTGGGGGGGAGGTGAAAATTACACTTCTCGCTTTCCGAAGGATATTCCAGCATTTGTGCGTAAATATATGCTGGAGTTTTATCCTGAGTTAAAGGATCTGCGTATTGATTATGGCTGGGGGGGCACTCTGGCAATTACGATGAACCGAATGCCACTCTTTGATCGGATTGAGGATAATGTATTTGTTGCCCAGGGCTATTCCGGTCATGGTGTGGCACTGGCTACTCTGGGCGGTAAACTAATGGCCGAGGCGGTCAGTGGCAGTGCTGAACGTTTTGATGTCTTTGCCAGTATGCCAACGCCCTCGTTCCCCGGAGGCACTCTGTTGCGCTGGCCCGGATTGGTTGCTGGTATGCTGTATTATTCGGCACGAGACCGTTTTTTCTGAGTTGAGAGTGCTTTTGCATTATAATGGCTGTTTTTAAGGCTTTCGGATTGGATGTTGATGCAGGATAAAGAGCAGACAAAAAACACTTCGGCAGGCGTACAGAGAAAGCGCAAGAAACAGGATCTAAGCCCAAGAACGGCACCTGTGCAGGGACGATCAAAAAAACGTTCTAAAGAAATTCTTGATGTAACCGGAGAGTTGCTGGAAAAGGTCGGTCTGGATGACCTGAGTACTATTCTGATCGCCAGGGAGGTGGGTATATCCGTTGGCTCTTTGTATCACTATTTCCCCAATAAACACGCGATCCTTTACGCAATGGCTCAGCGCTGGCTGGATGATATTAAACAGGTCATGAGTGATATGTCAGCTCTGCCTGTTGAAGAGATGGAACTTGAGGTTTTGCTGGACCAGATGCTGCAGTTAAATCTGAAGGTATATAAACGCCAGAAAGCGGTACTGATGCTGGTTCAGGCGATGTTCTCTGTGCCTGAGTTGAAAGAGCTGGATATTCAGCATGATGATATGGTGATATCACACATGGCTGCTCTTTTTAAACGTATGGGTATTAAACGACATCTGAAGGAGCGTGAACGTCTGGGAAGGGTTTACCTGGAAACCAGCCACAGTATCTTTCTGGTTGCAGTTCATCAGAAGGGCGAGCGCGCAAGGCGTACTCTGGCTGACCTTAAATTTATGCTGTGCAGCTTGCTGGAAAGACACCTGATGCAATCGGAAGCGGATGATCCTGGTTCTCTCCGATAATCAGACGGTTGTCTCAAAAGGATAAGGTTATGATAAGGCGATGGAGTGAGTGATCGTTAAAAAATCTTCTCCTGGCTGGGTCAGATAATAATGACAGAATCGACTTTTCCGGGTTATATCACGGGTTAATTTAAGAGTTGTGAGTTACCGATTGTTTATCGTTGCCGGATCGGCGAAAATAGCCGCCAATTTCAGGCCGGATTTCCGAGAGACTGCGACTTAATAATATCAGCTCGCAAAATGATGGCTCCGCACCGGCCTTCCTGTTTTCAGCAAACCAGAAGATTTTGTTCATGTCTATCCAGTCAGAAGTCACTAAGCGTCGTACGTTCGCTATTATCTCTCACCCGGATGCGGGTAAAACCACCATTACTGAAAAACTATTGCTGTTGGGAAATCTGATTCAGACTGCCGGGACGGTTAAAGGTAAAAAAAGTGACCGTCATGCCACTTCAGACTGGATGAGTATGGAACAGGAGCGTGGTATTTCGATCACCTCATCTGTGATGCAGTTTCCATACAATGACCGCATGGTGAACTTGCTTGATACTCCGGGACACGAGGACTTCTCGGAAGACACCTACCGTACACTGACCGCTGTGGATTCTGCACTGATGGTCGTGGATGGTGCAAAGGGTGTGGAAGACCGTACTATCAAGCTGATGGACGTCTGTCGTCTGCGAGATACACCGATCTTTTCATTTGTGAACAAGCTGGACCGCGATATTCGTGATCCGATTGAGCTGCTGGATGAGATCGAAGAAGTTCTGAAAATTCAGGCTGCACCGATTAACTGGCCTATTGGCATGGGGCAGGATTTTAAAGGCGTATACAACCTGTATACCGATACCCTCCATGTGTTCCAGTCTGGTATGGGACATACTCTGCAGGATGATATTCGTATTCAGGGACTGGATAGCGATGAAGCCCGTGAGCTGATTGGAGATATGTACGATGATTTTGTCGAGGAGATGGAACTGGCCCGTGACGCCACTTATAAATTTGACAGTGAAGCATTCCTTGCGGGTAAGCTGACACCGGTGTTTTTTGGTACTGCTCTTGCCAACTTCGGCGTGCGTGAAATGCTGAATGACTTTGTCGAATGGGCGCCTTCACCAATTGCCCGTAGTACTCAGACGCGTACTGTTGAGCCGGATGAAGATAAGTTCTCTGGCTTTATCTTTAAGATTCAGGCCAATATGGACCCGAAACACCGTGACCGTATTGCCTTTATGCGTGTCTGTTCCGGTAGTTATACCCGTGGCATGAAAATGAAGCATGTACGCATCAATAAAGATGTAAAGATTGCGGATGCGGTAACCTTCCTGGCCGGTGATCGTGAGAACGTTGAAGAGGCCTGGTCTGGTGATATTATCGGTCTGCATAATCACGGTACAATTCAGATTGGGGATACCTTCACTGAAGGTGAAGCGCTGAAATTTACTGGTATTCCTCACTTTGCCCCTGAGATGTTCCGCCGGGTTCGTCCTAAGGATCCTTTGAAAGTAAAGCAGTTGCAAAAAGGTCTGCAGCAGCTGTCCGAAGAAGGGGCGGTGCAGTTATTTATGCCGTTGAATAACAATGATCTGGTACTGGGGGCTGTAGGTCAGCTGCAGTTTGAGGTGGTGGTGTTCCGTCTTAAGGATGAATACAAAGTGGACTGTATGTATGAGCCAGTGAATGTGCAGACTGCACGCTGGGTTGAATGTGATGATGACAAAAAGCTGGATGAGTTCCGTCGTAAAAACGGAGATAATCTGGGGCTGGACGGTTCGGGTTTGTTAACTTATCTGGCGCCGACCCGTGTTAATCTGAGTCTGGCTCAGGAGCGTTTCCCGGAAGTTGTATTCCGCGCAACCCGCGAGCACTAATTGCGTCGCCTAAGGCTTAACAGGCTTTCTGAAACGGCTGTTTATCACTGATAGCAGCCGTTTTCTTGTTGAGATGAATCATACGACGACCCGCAATACCGCCCATTCTGTATCTGAAACCTGACCTTCTATCACCCTGTTGTACTTTTCTCTGGCTGTATTTTATCTGCCTCCTGGATTAATGGTTAATTAACAAGGCTTTTGTTTGAGTTTACAAAGGCTTTTCTGCCATGCTTATAAAAAAGAGCCGAAAGTGCCGGACAAAAGGAAACCTGTATGCTGATTGATAGTCATTGCCATCTCGATTTTGAAGACTTTCATCATGACAGAGCAGAAGTGCTACGCGCTGCTGTGGCCTGTGATGTCAGAAAAATTGTTGTTCCCGGAATCAGTGCCCGGCACTGGAAAAGGGTTTTGTATCTGCATGGAGAGATTTGTGGTGTTCAGCTATACCCGGCATTAGGTTTGCATCCTTTCTTTCTTGAAGAGCATCGGGAAGATGACCTGCAAATACTTGATCAGTATTTGCAGCAATATCGGGAGCGAGTGGTTGCTGTTGGGGAGGTCGGGCTGGATTTTTCCCGCAAAACAGATAAAACCACTCAACTGAGTCTGTTCCGTGCTCAACTTGAACTGGCTGATAGATACCAGTTGCCGGTCATTCTTCATGTGGTAAAAGCGCATGAGCAGGTTATTGCATTACTGAAAGAATTTCCGGAGGTCAAAGGTATTGTACATGGTTACTCAGGTAGTCTGCCTCAGGCAAAGCAGTATATTAGACAAGGATTTTTACTTGGAGTAGGGGGCGTGATCACCTGGCCGAAATCAGATAAAAAACGAGCGATGTTTGCTCAGCTGCCTCTGGAATCCCTGGCGCTGGAGACCGATAGCCCGGATATGCCTCCTTCTGATATCAGAGGACAGCGCAATACCCCGGCGCAGATTGCTGTTGTTCTGGACAAACTGGTTCAGTTGCGTAGTGAAAGCCGCGAAACAATTGCCAGAGTCACGACAGGTAATGTTCTGAATTTATTCAACTCTGATGTCTGATGACGTTAACGTTTCTGTTAACGGTTTACTGAAAAGAAATAAGACATCAGTGCTTGCTACTCCGGGGTTCGGAAGGTAAGTTGCGTCTCTGCTTGAGATATAAGAGGTAAGTAGATGACTACGCGTTCAAAAGTTGAGTTTCAATCTTCAGCATCGGCTATCCGGGCGCTTAAAGTGGGTAAGCGCAATCCGAACTGGATTGATGCTGCAGAGTATCTGATTGAGCGGGCTTCCCCTGAGGTGAAGCTGCTGCTTGAAGCCACTCAGGAAATTGAGCGCTCAAAGTGGCAGTCTGATGATCCGGTGGAGAAGAAAACAGTTGCGACGCTGTTCTCTCCTGCTCAGTGGTTGATCATGTTTCTTGTCGGGACTGCTTTTACCGGATTTATGATCTGGATTGCGACTCAAATCGGTCTTCGAGGCTGTTGATCAGCCTCTTGCTAAGGGCAGCTCTACCCAGAAGGTACTGCCCTGTTCTTCAGTACTGTTAAATCCTATGCTACCTTCCATAAGTTCTGCCAGGTTTTTACTTAATGCCAGGCCTATCCCTGTGCCTTCAATATCCATCTCTTCCGCATGCAAGCGATTAAAGGACTGGAACACCTGGTCATGCAGGTTTTCGGGAATACCTATTCCGGTGTCCTGAATGGCTATACGCACTTTATCTTCACCAGACCCGTGTATAGCAACTGTGACCTTGCCATTCGGACGGTTGTATTTAATTGCGTTAGATAACAGGTTGAGCAGGATCTGCTTCAGTTTGCCCGGATCAGCATAAACCAGTGGCAGACGTTGTTCGGGAATTAAAAGCTCCATATGAACATTGTGTTGTTCAGACATGTGCTGAACCATTGCGATACTTTCCCGGGTAACAGACAGGGCATTGGTATTAACCGGAGTAAGCTGATAACGGCCTGATTCTATTCTGGCCAGCTCCAGTACTTCATTAATCAGCCCCAGCAGGTGTCGACCGCTACTGATAATCTGTTCTGTGTATTCCATCTGTTCCGTATTTAATGGAGTGTCAGGGTCTGACTCCAGTAGCTGTGCAAAACCGATAATAGCATTCAGCGGTGTTCTGAGTTCATGGTTCATATTCGACAGGAATTCTGAACGGGCCTGAAGAGCCTGTTCAGCCAGGTTTTTGGCATCCGCCATAGCCTGATTAGCTTGTTTAATTGAGGTAATATCTTCCTGAACGGAGACAAAGTGGGTGAGTTTGCCGAATTCGTTATACATGGGAGCGATAGAGGCAACTACCCAGTAATGGCTGCCATCTTTGCGTTTGTTCCTGAATTCATCATACCAGCTATTACCTGAGAGCAGGCTTTGCCACATTTTTTTGTAGTCTGCCTGACTTTTTTCACCTGAGCTGAAGATGCGTGGTGTCTGACCCAGTACTTCATCATGATCAAAGCCTGTCATCTTAAGTAGCTTAGGGTTGGCATATTCAATCAACCCTTCACTATCAGTGATCATGACGCCAGAAGGGCTGTTATGAACGGCAAGGGCCAGCTTCTGACGTTCAGCTTCTGCAGCCTGGCGGGCTTTTTGGTTTCTTATATTTTTCAGTACACCAACAAATACCCGTTGTGACTGATAATGGGTTTCCTGGAAGCTCAGTTCAATATCAACATCATAACCACTTTTATGCTTTACCCGAGTCTCAACACGAGCCAGCTGGCCTGGTGGTAGTGGTTGTTCCAGAATTTTCTGGAATCCTTTCAGATGCTTATCTGCCAGATGCTCTGGCACGATCTGTAATAAGGAATGACCTTTCAGTTCTTCAGGCAGGTAGCCGCAGAGTTGTTTGATGGCGGGGCTGATATAGAGAATATTTCCTTTGGCATCAACGGTAATAACCGTTTCAGCAACATGATTCAGCACCAGATTAAACCACTGGCTATCCTGTTCTGCTTTTCGTTTTTGCTTTCTCAGATAGCATTGATTAAGCAATAAAAGTGCTGTCAGTATACTGATACCTGTCAGCATAGGTCCGTACATAGACAGATGAGGAGGGTAGATCAGGTGACTCAGAGTCATTACGACAACCACAATAGAAAGGGTTGTGTAAGGCTTTGCGATTAGACGGGTAAACAGACGCGCGTCCACTGTGCTTCCGGAGCTGTTGGTGTGCAATGGTGCGTGCAAATGAAATACCTCATCCAGGCGTGAAAAGAGATAAAAGGTATTCTGCATTTATTTTTAAATTGCTCTACGTTTAACTGTCTGCTCCTTAAGGGTAAATCAAATAAAATACATAATGTTACATTTGAATGGCGGTTAATTTCATAAATATGTCAATTTCTCAGAAATTAGACGATATTTTTAGTTATATAGCAGAAAATATTACTTATCGAGAAGTTGATAGCAAAATGGTTTAAGTGCTCTGATGGCTGGAGCGAAAAATAAGGCTGCACAGAGGGTTTTCCTGTTGTCGTCCCTTTCTGCAGCCTGATTGTCCTCGGTTTCTTATACCTACCGGATTTTTATCTCTCCGGCATCAAGGTAAAAGATGGTTTTCCCAAAATCATCTTTTATCTGGCGACCAACATCGGCAATAGTGATATTACACCCTGAGTAGGCCTTTTTCAGCGCTTTTACTCTGGCTTTTTTGCGGGTTTGTATTGTCTCTTCAAGCTCCTGTCTGCGATGCTCCAGAGCTTTTAGTGCATTTTTAATTGTATCCCGTGCTTTAAGAATCTGTTCTTTTTTCTCAGGTGATACCCGTCGGTGTTCTTCCCTGATTCGATGGATAAGTTGCTTCAGTTGTCTGGCTTGTTCAAAGCCGTCTTTGATTTTTTGCTGAATTTTCGACATTTCATCCCGAGCATGATCCAGAGGCCCAACTTCCAGAAGTGTTGGAACAGAGGCCGGGACACCCAGCTGGCCACCTTCGATATACTCTCCGGCAATCGCATGACCGCCGACAAACTGCCCTGATGCGGCAAGTTTTATCGAGTTTTCCGCCCAGATCCGGCTATGCATAATCAGCTTCTGTGCTGAAATACTGCCGTTACTCTCCACCCAGGCATCCTGGATAAAGCGAGCCTGAATATTACCTTTGGCCCGCACCACTGCATTTTCTTTAGTAGGAGCTTCAGCTTTGAGGTCAGGGGATTTTTGCCCCATAATTCCTCCTTTCACTTCGATGTTTCCGCCAGCAGTGACTGTGCAGCTGTCCACCAGACCGCCAACTCTGATGTCTCCGCTTGCTTCGACCAGCATGCCTGGATTGACCCCTTTTTTGACTTGAATGCTGCCATCATAACGCACGTTGCCAGTAGCCAGACTGACCTCGTCTACCTGCAGTACATTTTCGATATGGACGCCTTTTTCGGTAAAGACCGGCATGCCTTTGACTGTTGAGACATAAACCCTGCGATCTTCATAATCCGGGCGAACTGTTTTGTCCATCTTCAGCTTCAATTCTTTGCCATGATAGGCCCGGATTGGTTTGCCGGTAACGGTCATGCCATCAATACCAGCAACGGGTTCCGTTAAACGAAATACGCGGGTTTCTTCCGGATAGACCGGGAATTCTCCCAGCTCTTTGTAATCTGCTTTATTCTGAGAGTCTTTCAGAATTCTGGGGCGGCGTTCTGATACCTGTTCTACCAGAGGAATAAAGTCGGAATCTTTGCCATCAATAGCTTTTTTTCCATGAGCTATCAGATAGCAGCAGGCCTCAGTAATATTTAATACCGGCCCGTCAGCAAATATTTCATTGATCAGTTCTTCGTTAATACCGATGCGAATTCTGTTTTTTTGCAATTCGGTATCAAATGCTTCTCTTGAGGCAGGTAAGCCTTTGCCCATAGGAGGCGTGATCTGAACAGAAGCCAGAGTCTCATCCATAGACAGGTGAATACTGATGTTCGCATCCACAGGGCCGCCCAGTTCGATTTCAAAGCTTTTTCTCTGTCGTATACCAATGACCAGATCCCGTACCCTGTCTTCAAACAGAGGGAAATCTTCAGGAGGAAACCCGGCTTCCTTAACCTGCTGACTTATGTCGTCAGCTGTCAGGTTAAGCATCTGCTGAGTTGGTTGGTATCTGGCTATAACGCGAGTACCTGCCTCATTAAGAATATATTCAAGGCCGGTGTCTGGCTGTGCCTGATCTTCGTCCTGATGAACATTGGTGTTCTGTAATTCTTCTGTAATGTCCATATGTTTGTTTTCTTTATCAGGTGAAACCATAGTCGTATTCCGCTGCTTGATAAGAAAAACGCAGTTCTTAGGCAAGCTGATCATATATCGGCAGGCTGAACCAGCTTAAACAGGTACTTTCAGTATTTTTTTTCTATTCTGAGACCTGCGTCCAGAAATATAAAAATGTATTTACAGTATATTGTTGAGTGTATATGTGCCTGATTGGCATCATAAGAAATTCTATTAATATCTGAATATTAATGCGTTATGGTCGTAGGCAACTGACTTAATTCAGGTTATTATCTGTTACTCTTTTTTCCCGTATGGTGCACTGCCATGTGAGTAACGCTAATGCCGAGGTTGTAAAGGTTTTCTGATGACTGATTCGCCGAAAATTCGAGCAAAACGTTTAAAGCGCTTGCTGGGTATAGTACTGCTTTCAGAGCTGGTTACAGGTAAACGTAATCTTCTGAATGTCATTCTGGATAAAGGCACCATGATGGAAAGCGACAGAAAAGAGCTGGAGCTGCCCCCTTTACCTGGTAATGCATGGCAGGGGCTGGATCTGAAAACTCAGCTGCGAAAAGCCCGACTGGAATCGGCTATCATTCGTCTTTCTGAAGACCGGACTGTCAATCAGAATAAGAGCCTGGTTTATAAAGACCATATTTATTCTGCCAACCGAAAAGTGGCCAATCAGAAAAATTCCTGATTTTTTTCCTTCAGAGTATACCTTCAGATATAAGACTATCGCATAATTAACGCCTTTGCACCCGCCACGACTGATTGTTGGGTGCAAGTGCTAATTATTTTTTCGATATTCTGATTTTGAGGGTCTCCATGACAATCCACGTAATCGACCATCCTCTGGTTCAACATAAACTGGGCCTGATGCGTAAAGCAGGCATCAGCACAAAAAGTTTCCGTGAACTGGCTTCTGAAGTGGGCACCCTGCTAACGTACGAAGCAACCAAGAGCCTTGAACTGGAGCAGACCGTTATCAAAGGCTGGGATGGTTCTGATATCACTGTAGAAAAAATCAAAGGTAAAAAAATTACAGTTGTGCCTATCCTGCGTGCAGGTCTGGGTATGATGGACGGGGTTATGAAATTGATCCCCAGTGCCAAAGTCAGTGTTGTGGGTTTGCAGCGTAACGAAGAAACACTGGAGCCTGTGCCTTATTTTGAAAAGCTGGTAGGCAATATTGACGAGCGTATCAGCCTGGTCATTGATCCTATGCTGGCTACTGGTGGCTCTATGATCGCTACAATTGATATGCTGAAAAAAGCAGGCTGTAAAGACATTAAAGTTATTGTTCTGGTGGCGGCTCCTGAGGGAGTTGAAAAAACACTGGCTGCGCATCCTGATATTGAGATTTTTACTGCCTCTCAGGACCAGTGTCTGAATGAAAAGGGCTATATTATCCCCGGGTTGGGCGATGCGGGTGATAAAATCTTCGGGACACTGTAATCAGGATCATTGTTATGACAACTGAAAATGAATTCGGTGCTGCAACATCGCCAAAAACCATTCTGACCGGGGCTCAGATGCTATTTGTGGCATTTGGTGCTCTGGTGCTGGTGCCTTTGCTGACGGGGCTTGATCCGAATGTTGCTCTATTTACAGCAGGTGCTGGTACTCTGCTATTCCAATTAGTAACGCGTGGTCAGGTACCGGTATTTCTGGCATCTTCTTTTGCTTTTATTGCACCGATTATTGCCAGTGTTCAAGCCTGGGGGATTCCGGCTACGATGGGTGGCCTGATGGCTGCTGGTCTTGCTTATATCGCACTGAGTGCTCTGGTGCGTGTTAAAGGTACTGGCATTCTGCATCGTATATTACCGCCCATCGTTATCGGGCCGGTCATTATGGTGATTGGTCTGGCTCTGGCACCTGTTGCTGTTAATCTGGCAATGGGTAAAACCGGAGATGGTGCTGCTGAACTGGTGGCCTACGATAAAGCTATTATAGTTTCGATGTTTTCTCTGGTGGTTACTCTGATTGTAGCGGTATTTTCCAGAGGTATGTTCCGGTTAATCCCTATCCTTGCCGGTGTTCTTGCAGGCTATATTCTGTCATTGATGCTGGGGCTGGTAAACTTTACTCCGGTTAGTGACGCAGCATGGTTTGCTGTTCCAGCTTTCACTATGCCGGAGTTTCACTGGCAGGCTATTCTGTTCATGATTCCGGTTGCTATTGCACCGGCTATTGAGCATGTTGGTGATATGGTGGCGATTTCTCAGGTGACTGCGAAGGATTATCTGAAAAAACCAGGTCTGCACCGTACCCTGCTGGGTGATGGCCTGGCGACGTCATCAGCTGCATTATTCGGTGGCCCGCCTAATACGACGTACTCTGAAGTAACAGGAGCGGTGATGCTGACTCGTAACTTCAACCCCAGGGTAATGACCTGGGCTGCAGTATTTGCTGTACTACTGGCTTTTATCGGTAAAATGGGGGCTGTCCTGCAGACCATTCCGACACCCGTTATGGGCGGTATCATGACTCTGTTATTCGGTTCTATTGCCGTTGTGGGCATGAATACACTGGTTAAATCTGGTGAAGATCTGACAGTACCGCGTAATCTGAGTATTGTGGCCCTGATTCTGGTATTTGGTATTGGTGGTATGTATATCGGTGGTGGTGAATTCAGCCTGCAAGGGGTGAGTTTATGTGCCATTCTGGGTATTGCTCTTAATCTGATTCTGCCTGAGCATCGCGAAGCTGACTGATATTGTTTGTCTTCTTTAGTATGCGTAAGACCCCGTAATTGCCCGTGCATTGCGGGGTTTTTTATGCTTGTATTGTTTGTTGACTTTAAATAGTGTTTTTTTTGTATGTTTGTGTTTTTCTGAAAATCGTCTTTATTTAATAAAAGATAAGTTGACTGATAATAAGATGAATCGTGACCTGAGGATGTGATATATGGGAACAGATCAGGATACACCGGAGGTTGCACTCAGCCAGGAAAGCTACTGTATTGCTCGTCAGATAATCTGTGACGAGGATTTAAATTTGTCAGCATATGAACTGCTATACAGAAATAATGCGTCGACATCTGAGGCCTTTGTCAGCAGTCCTCATGAAGCGACGGCGCGGGTTCTGACTATCGCATTTATGGATATTGGTATTGATCGTCTGGCCGGGCAGCACCCTGTCTTTATCAATATGACAGATGAGTTGTTGCTGAAAGGAGACATGCTACCTGAACCGGCAGACAGAGTTGTGCTTGAGGTGCTGGAGGATATTAAGCCAACACCGGAAATGCTGTCTGCATTAAAGGCGCTTCGCTCCAGAGGATATAAAATTGCCCTGGATGACTTTGCCCTGACTCAGGAAACGCGGGCTTTCCTGCCTTATGCTGATATTATCAAGCTGGATGTTATGGCCTGTTCTGTAGAGGTGCTGAAAAAGCGTGTTGAGATACTGAGCCGTTTGCCTGATATCACTTTGCTGGCTGAAAAGGTTGAAACCTGGGAGGAGTTTGAAGCGTGTAAAGCGATGGGCTTCAGGTTGTTTCAGGGATATTTTTTGTCTAAGCCTGAAACAATGAAGGATCAGCCTAAATCGGATAGTAAGTTAGTGCTGACGCAGCTATTAGCAATGCTGCACCAGGCAGAGCCGGATGTCGCTGAAATTGAACAACAAATATCCAGAGATCCGCAGCTGTATTATCGTATTCTCAGGTATATTAATTCCGCTCAGTTTGCGTTGTCGAAAAACATAGAAAGCCTGCGTCAGGCTATTGTGCTATTGGGGTTTGATCAGTTACGTTCTCTGGTCAGTATGATGGTGCTGGCTGGTTCAAGCCGTCGTGGTCCAACACTGATGCCTATCGCATTACTGCGTGCACGAATGTGTGAATGTATTGCTGTTAAAAGTGGCTATGAAACAAAAGAGACCTATTTTACTGTCGGCCTGTTATCTATGCTGGATGCTTTCTTTAACAGAGATCTGATGTCTATTCTGGAAGACTTACCACTTCATGACAGTATTGAGCAGGCATTACTGCATTTTGAAGGTGCTCCGGGGAGGGTGCTGAAAGTGGTTGAAGCCTATGAGAGGGCTGATTGGGGGTATGTTCAGAATGCTGGTTTTGATAAAGAGATGTTGGCAGCATGTTATGTTGATTCTATGGCATGGGCTGATGAGGTTGTCGGATTGGCGACAACCTGAGATTTAAATCCGGGATCTTTTTGATAAAACCGATTAGTATTGTATCTATATACAGTGCTGGTCGGTTTTTTTATGCGCAAAATTATTCATGCTGATTGCGATTGTTTTTTTGCTGCAGTCGAGATGAGAGATAACCCGGATTTAAAAGATAAGCCTGTTGCTGTTGGGGGCGCAGCAGATAAAAGGGGGGTTATTTCAACCTGTAATTATGCAGCCAGAGCCTGGGGAGTACGCTCTGCGATGCCTACCGCTCAGGCTTTACGGTTATGCCCTCAGTTAATTCTGTGTCCTTCCAGAATGCCCGTTTATAAAGAAACGGCGGCAGTTATCCGTGAGATTTTTTTTCAGCTGACAGACCGGGTCGAAGTGGTATCAATTGATGAGGCTTATCTGGATGTCAGCCAGTGTGAACTGTTCCAGGGTAGTGCAACCCGAATTGCACAGAGGCTGAAGCAAGAGGTCGTGAGTCAAACCGGTATTACTATCTCCGTGGGTATCTCCGTGAATAAATTCCTGGCCAAAGTGGCCTCTGACTGGCAAAAGCCTGATGGTCTATTTGTTATTCATCCAGAGGATATTAACGGCTTTATGCCTGATCTTGCTGTCAGAAAGATACCCGGAGTAGGGGCAGTAACAGCTGAAAAGCTGGCTGTAAGAGGGATTGAGAACTGCGGTCAATTACAGGCAGTATCTTTATCAGAGCTGACAGGCTGGTTTGGAAAGTCCGGCGGGACTTTGTATGAACGCTGTCGGGGGATTGATTACCGGGAGGTAACCACTGAGCGAATCCGTAAGTCTATAAGTGTAGAAAGAACATTTGCCTGTAATCTGAAGCATCCGGATGAGATGATACAGGTTATCAATAATCAGTTGTTGCCGGAGTTGATTGCACGGGCCAGCCCCTATGCGAGCAGAAGAGTGAGAGGTTTTTTTCTTAAGGTCAGATTTGCCGACTTTTCTGTGACTACCGTGGATCATAGTATTTCTGACAGCTGTATGAAGGATATACTGGCATCTTTGGGAAATAGTGAACTTTTTCAATCCTTATTGCGAGATGCTTTACAGAGAGGTCCATCTGATATTCGTTTATTGGGTACCGGTTTTCGTCTGCAGGATGAGGGTTATTCGGTACAGCAACTCAGCCTTTTCTGATGTAAGTGTCTGAAATAATCGTCTTGTTCCAGACTGCCGTATTCTGTCGTTGTAATCCGAAAGATACGAAAATATTGCCATTCAGGCATGTATATCAGTCAGAAGTGTTTGATTTGTATTGTTTGTATCAGAACAGATGATGATATTTTCTGGTAAATTGAATAGGATGTGCAGTGCTGTAGTTAATGTAAAACTTATTCTTAACCACCTGGAAGTGTCTTTATGGAAAACCTGGCTGTTCAGGATCTGTCTATTCTGTTGGTAGAGCCTTCAGTAACTCAGAGAAAAATTATTATTAATGAGTTAAGAGAAGAAGGTGTTCTGAGTGTTGAAGGTGTTGGTAGTGCCCGTGAGGCTTACAGTGAAATGCAACGCTTTCAGCCAGATCTGTTGATTACAGCGATGTATCTGCCTGATGCAACAGGGCCTGAGCTGGTTGAAATACTGCAGAAAAGTGAGCAGACAGCTGATATTCCGGTGATGGTGGTTTCCAGTGAACAGAATTATGACAATCTGGAAGCCGTACGTCAGTCAAAAGTTCTGGCTCTGTTACCGAAGCCTTTTACCCGTCAGGATTTGCATCGGGCCCTGGTTGCAACGATTGATTATATTAACCCGGATGAGCTTGATCTGGAGTTGTATGATATTGATAAACTAAGAGTACTGATTGTGGACGATAGCCGTATGGCGCGCAGACATCTGGCAAGAGTACTCCAACAGATAGGCGTTACTGATATTACAGAAGCTGAAGATGGTGCTCAGGCTCGTGATATCATCGAAGAGCATGGTTTTGATCTGATTCTGACTGATTATAATATGCCTAATATGGATGGCGAACAACTGATCAATTATGTCCGTAATGAGAGTGAACTGTCTCACGTACCTATCCTTATGGTGACATCAGAAGAAAATGATGCCCGCCTGAGTTCAGTCAGGCAGGCCGGGGTGTCTGCTTTGTGTGATAAACCCTTTGAGATGACTCAGGTAAAAAGTTTGCTGGTATCATTGCTGGATTAAAGTCGTCAGATAAAAATAAATCCGGCACGGACAAGGATGTGTCGGGGCCGGAGATTGTGGATGGTTTTTGAGTTGAAAAAGCGTGCTCCTGTTGAAACAGAAACTTATGTCAGTCGAATGACGTTTACTACGGATGTGCCTGTAGGAGAAGTAATTCATAACCACCTGCTCAGTTGTTCGCCAGATGATCTTCTGGCTGATGCTGCGCGTCGGATGCAGCAGCATCATGTCAGCTCTATTCTGATTGTTGAGAATGGCCAGTCTCTGGGTATATGGACAGAGGCTGACGCCCGGAAGCTTGATTTTTCCGATCCGGCGTTGCTGAAACACCCTATCCGCGACTATATGAGCTCTCCGGTTGATACTGTAAAAGAAGATGTCAGTCTGAGTGAAATTGCCCTGAAGTTTCAACAACTGCGTCGTCGGCATTTTCTGGTAGTTGATCAGGATGAAACGCCTCTGGGAGTCGTGTCGCAGACTGATATTATTCGTTTTCAGGGGTTGGAGCATTACCTGTGTATGAGAAATGTCCGCTCTGCTTTGCGCAATCCTCCACTGATTCTGGAAGATAGCTTATCCCTGTCTGAAGCCGTAAAGCGGCTGAAAGAAAGCGGTCGGGATAGTGCAGCTGTCCAGTTCGGCAGTTCTGAACGTTACAGTATTATCACCGAACGAGATATTGTGCGCTGGCTGGCTGAAGGCATTCATGATCGTTATCTGAGAGATGTCTGTGTCAATCAGTTATATGCTGTTGATGAAGAAACGGGGTTACTTCAGGCCAGTAATCTGCTTAAGCGGAAAGGTTTTCGTCATCTGGGGGTTATTAATCGCCAGGGGCAGTTGGTGGGGATTTTGTCTTATGGCGATATTCTGGATAGTGTTGAGTATGAGTACGTTAATCGCTTGCAGGAGGCTCTGCACTCTCGTGATGAAGCGTTAAAAGCATCAACGTCTCATTTACGTCTGGCACAACGGGTTATCGAAGCGAGTCTGGACGGTATTATCATTACCGACTCCAGAGGTATCATTCAGTCGGTTAATCCTAAGTTCACTCAGGTCACAGGGTACAGTGAACAGGAAGCTATCGGGCAAAGTACCGGTCTTTTAAGTTCCGGACGGCACTCTGCAGATTTTTATAATCATATGTGGGATGCATTGCATCATAGCGGTTACTGGCAGGGAGAGATCTGGAACCGGCGTAAAAATGGTGAGGTTTATCCCGAGTGGCTGACAATCACTGCCATTTATGATGATGATGGTGAAGTTTCACAGTTTGCGGCTATTTTCAGTGATATCTCTGACCGTAAAAAGGATGAGGAGCGTATCCGGCGGCTGGCTTTTTTTGACGATCTTACGGGTGTGGCTAACCGGCGTTTATTCCAGGATCGTCTGGAACAGGCTATTGCTAATGCCCACCGGCATCAGCATCGTCTGGCGGTACTTTTTCTGGATCTGGATATGTTTAAGCGAATTAACGATTCGCTGGGGCATCTGGTTGGCGATGAAGTATTGAAAATTGTCGCAGGTCGTCTGGCTCATACTGTACGAGAAGGTGATTCTGTTGCTCGTCTGGGGGGCGATGAGTTTACGGTAATGGTGCCGGAAGTATCATCAATGGAAGGCCTGATGATACTGGCTGAGCGCATTAATGATTCTATATGCGATCCTATTGTTGTCGGCAGCCACGAACTCTATATTTCGACCAGTATTGGTATCAGTATTTATCCTGATGATGGCCAGTCTCCGGATGAACTGGTTAAAAATGCTGATGCCGCTATGTACCGTGTAAAGGCGGATGGCCGGGGCAGTTATCACAGGTACACGGATGCCCTGCATCATGACTCTGTGCGAGAACTTACGATAGAGACCCGCTTACGCAAAGCGATTAAAGAGAACGTTTTTGAAATTTATTATCAGCCTAAAGTTGACCTGGCGGCTGGCAAGATGATTGGCTTTGAAGCTTTGCTGCGTTGGTTTGATCAGGAAAACCAGCAGTTTATCTCTCCTGCAGAGTTTATTCCTGTGGCAGAAAGGCTGGGGTTGATCGGTACGCTGGGGGATTGGGTGTTGAATGAGGTCTGTCGCCATCTGGTTCAGTGGCAACAGGACGGGCTGGAAATTCTGCCAGTGGCCGTTAATATTTCTGCGCAGCAACTAATGAAAGATAATCTGGCTGAGACGGTCAGCCGAATACTGAAAATGACCGGAGCCAGTGCCAGCTGGCTGGAGCTGGAAGTTACTGAAAGCTGTTTTATTCCGGAACAGGCGGACAGAATCGCCCTGATTCTGCATGAACTGCGTTCAGAAGGAATTAACATTTCAATTGATGACTTCGGTACGGGTTACTCTTCTCTGAGCTATCTGAGGCGTTTACCGCTTGATGCCCTGAAGATTGATCGTAGCTTTGTGATGCATGTCCCGGATAATGAAGAAGATGCCAGGCTGGCCAGTACCATAATTGCTATGGCAAAAGGTCTTGGTCTGAGAGTGATTGCTGAAGGTATTGAAGATGAGCGTCAGCTTGATTTTCTGCGCCAGCATGGTTGTCATCAGGGACAGGGCTTTATGTTTGCTAAACCTGCTCCTGAAAAACAGGTACGTAGCTGGCTTGCTGAGAAATGGTGTCCGGTTGAATACTGTGCCCTGGCTGCCAGTGAATAGAAATAATATCAGTCTGATCTGCACTATATCAGTTTAAACCCGCTCGGGTCTGATAATTGTATGCAACTGATAAAAATGCAGAACAGTCTGTTCTGCATTTTTGTTCAGGTTGTCATTTTTGTATTGACAGGCCAGAGCTTCTTGTCAGATAAAGTTACAGGCTGAAGCGTCTGATCTGGTCATGCAGATTATCGGCTAACTGGTTTAACTGGCTTGCTCTGGCTTTAGCCTGCTTCGACTCATCAGACAGCTGATCGGCAATACTCTTAATCCTCATAGTATTGTCCGTAATATTGCGGTTAACCAGACTTTGTTCTTCTGTCGCAGCAGCAGTCTGAGTAGACATATCACTGATCTCAGTAATAGCCTGTGTAATATAAGTCAGCTTTTCGTAGGCACTGGAAGCTTCCTCTACACTGACAGCTGCCTGTTGCTGACTGCTGGACATAAAGTGCACTGCTTCTGAAGAGGCTTTCTGAAGACTTTTAATCATCTCCTGAATCTCTTCTGTAGACTGATGGGTTCTCTGAGACAGTACACGTACTTCATCGGCGACAACCGCAAACCCTCGCCCTTGCTCTCCTGCACGAGCTGCTTCAATGGCCGCATTCAACGCTAACAGGTTTGTTTGCTCTGCAATATCCTGAATGGTCGATAATATGGAGTTGATTTGCTGAGCATGTTCGCTGAGCTTATCAATGACGCTGGCCGCATCTCTGATCTGTCCCGCCAGATTATCAATGGATTGTCGGCTGCTTTCGACGACATTCTGTCCTTCCTGGCTGGCAGAGGCGCATTGTTGAGAGGCAACGGCGGTATTTTCAGCATTACCGGCAATTTCGTGAGTAGCGGTTGCCATCTCCTGCACGGCTGAGGCGACCATGGAAACCTCTTTCATCTGGTTGATTACATCCTGACTGGTGCGCTCTGCCACCTGAGCACTGGCATTAGCTGTGGTTCTCAGATTGGTTGTCAGTTCAGAAATCTCTTTGATAATTCGGTGCATTGAATCAATAAAGTGATTGAAATGTTCAGCAAGAGAGCCGACTTCGTCCTGGCTTTCGATATTCAGACGTTTAGTCAGATCCCCTTCGCCCTGAGCGATCTCTTCTAAGGCCTGACCAATGGAGTGCAGAGGTTTAAGTACCCGGCTGATAATGATCATGCTGATGATGGCTGATGCGATGATCAGAACCAGGGCGACCATACCATTAACCAGTAACAGGTTAGACAGGGGTGCCATGACTTCTGCTTTATTCAGAGCAACACCGGCATAAAAGCGAGAGCTACCTACCTGTTCAAAGCGTATCAGGTGCTGAATGCCATTCAGAGTCTGAGTTACCATGTTGCCTTGTTCTGCCAGTCTTTGAATCATGTTCTGATTCAGTTCCTGTCCGATATCGGCAACAGGTTTCATGCTCATGGCTTTATCCGGATGAGCGATAATTGTACCCTTCTGATCAACCAGCATGACAAAGCCAGTATTACTCAGTTTGATACTCTGAATGGTCTCAATTGCTTCTGTCAGGCCAAGATCCGCAGCAACAACCCCGGAAAATCGCCCTTGAGTTTGCATGGGTGTGGCAACAGACAATACCAGCTGGCCTGAATTGGCATCAGCATAGGGTTCGGTGATGATCGTAGCGTTGTTCTGTCTGGCCTGCTGATACCAGGGACGTGTTCTGGCATCAAAACCTTTGTCCTCCAGCAGCTGCTGTATCTCAGGCTTTGAAAAAGCAAAGCCGCCGTCCTCTCTGCCAAGATAAAAAATATCATAATCACCGGACCTTTCGGCCTGTAACATTAATGGCAGCAGATTCGTCTGGTTTGCTGATAGTTGAGAGAATGATTCGACTACAGCGATTTTGCTTTTTAACCAGGCATTCAGAGTGACATTAGCATCATGTACGACACGTTGAGTATCGGTACTGACTGAGGCTGTAATTTGCTTTTTCAGGTCTGAATAGCTGGTCCATGTCAGAATCAGGGTGATCAGTAGTACAGGCAGCAGAATAGTGGCCAGCACCTTATGCTTCAGGGGCATTGCCAGATCCTCCGGGAGTTTATTCTTAAAGTTATTTATTCGGGGCTATATTTATCTGGGCAGAAGCTGTTGTGTTTTCCAGCCAGTAGCCTGAGAAAACGGCAGTTTTTGCAGATAAGCTTCTGCTCAGATATTCGGTAACAGAAATAAAGAAACCCCCGGTTTCTGTATGCTCAATGAGAAGCATACTGAAACCGGGGGTTCCTTATCAGAATTCCGTTACCTTTTTTAAGTTTAGCCAAAAGTCTAATATAAAAAAGCAGTCAATGATATCAAAAAGCTGAAAAATATTGTTTTGTGAGATATATATATTGTTATTTTTATATTTTGTGGTAAATAAAATTATACGCTCTAATGATAGATGGCTATGTAGGGTGTGAAGCTATTTGAGACAGGCATAAAAAAACCCTTCAGAAAGAATTTCTGAAGGGTTTTATCAGAAAGCGCTTATTCAGATCAGCATAGCGTTAGCCAGCCAGATCCAGCAACAGGCGGTTCAGACGCTGAACATAAGCGGCCGCATCTTTCAGCTGACGACCCTCTGCCAGCATCGCCTGATCCAGTACGATACGTGCCAGCTCACCAAAGCGGTCTTCGTCCGCTTCCTGATCCAGTTTCAGAATCAGTGGGTGAGTTGGATTCAGTTCCAGAACCGGCTTGGCTTCAGGGATCTCCTGACCTGCAGCGGCCATAATCTGACGCATCTGCTCACCCATTTCGCCATCATTCAGTACTACACACGCTGGGGATTCCGTCAGACGGTGAGTCACACGCACGTCATCAACCTGCTCTTTCAGCAGCTCTTTAACGCGCTCAACCATACCTTCGACTTTCTCAGCGGCTTCTTCCTGTGCTTTCTTGTCTTCTTCAGACTCGGTATCGCCCAGATCCAGTTCACCTTTTGCGACATCCTGGAAAGACTTACCATCGAACTCAGTCAGATGGCTCATCAGCCATTCGTCGATGCGATCTGCCAGCAGCAATACTTCGATACCCTTCTTACGGAAGATCTCCAGATGCGGGCTGCTCTTCGCAGTATTATAGTTCTCTGCTGTCAGGTAGTAGATCTTGTCCTGACCTTCCTGCATACGCTCAACGTACTCAGCCAGGGCGACATTCTGCACATCGGAGTCGTTGTGAGTGGATGCAAAGCGCAGCAGCCTGGCGATCTTCTCTTTGTTAGAGAAATCTTCACCAGGGCCTTCTTTCAGTACGCTGCCGAATTCATTCCAGAAGGTCTGGTATTTTTCAGCGTCGTTCTTCGCCAGTTTGCTCAGCATATCCAGTACACGTTTGGTCAGTGCACTCTTCATGGATGTGATGTTCGGATCCTGCTGCAGAATCTCACGGGAAACATTCAGAGAAAGGTCGTTAGAATCCACTACACCCTTGATAAAGCGCAGGTAAAGCGGCAGGAACTGTTCAGCGTCATCCATGATAAATACACGCTGTACATACAGCTTCAGACCACGGGAGGCTTCACGATGGTACAGATCAAACGGCGCTTTACCCGGCAGGTACAGCAGGCTGGTATATTCCAGCTTACCTTCAACCTTGTTGTGGCTCCAGGCCAGAGGATCGGCAAAGTCATGAGAAACGTGCTTGTAGAACTCCTGGTACTCTTCGTCTTTCACATCCGTACGGGAGCGGGTCCACAGGGCTTTTGCTTCGTTAACTGCTTCAAACTCAGGTGCTTTTTCTACCGGCTCTTCACCTTCTTCTGGCTGGCTGAAGTCCTGTTTCTCCATCAACACAGGTACAGCGATATGATCGGAGTACTTACGAATCAGGTTACGCAGGCGGAAATCTTCCGAGAACTCTTTCTCATCCGCTTTCAGCTTCAGTGTGATGCTGGTACCACGCTCGGCTTTTTCAACATTCTCAATGGTGAACTCGCCATCACCTTTTGATACCCAGCGCACGCCTTCGCCAGACGCTGAACCTGCTTTACGGGTAACAACTTCTACCTCTTCCGCTACGATAAAGGAAGAGTAAAAACCAACACCGAACTGACCAATCAGCTGAGAATCTTTTTTCTGATCACCGGTCAGCTGACTCAGAAACTCTGCAGTACCGGATTTAGCAATCGTTCCCAGATGGTCAATCACATCCTGACGACTCATACCGATACCGGTATCACTGATCGTCAGGCTGTTATTCTCGCTATCTGTAGTAATTGTAACCTGAAGGTCAGACTGTCCTTCATACAGAGCGTCATTTTCCAGCGCATTGTAGCGTAGCTTATCGCAAGCATCAGAGGCATTGGAAATCAGCTCACGTAGGAAGATCTCTTTGTTGGAATACAACGAGTGGATCATCAGGTGTAATAGCTGTTTTACTTCTGTCTGAAAACCAAGGGTTTCTTTCTGTGCTTCAGCGGACATTCAGTCAGACTCCTGTTTAAATGCATCCGATTTATTTGATTAGGCAGGTATATCCTCTGTCATTGCTGTCCCTGTCATATGGAAAAGCATTATGCGGATGAATACACCTTTGAGTGATTTCTGTAGATTGGGACTAATAGATATTTTTCAAGAGCAGATCTGAATGGGCAGGATAAACAGATCTGCTGATGACAGAATTACGGGCCATGACTGTTTATGAGGGGGCTTTTAAATATCAGCCTGGAAAGAGCTGTATCCTGACCGGATGCGGGCCTGACAGGGTTTCGCTATCAGTCAGCTTTTTTTTATCCAGACGAGGGGATTCAGGAAAATAACTATCCCTGTCTGTCTGGTTCTGTTCTTCTGTAGCTGCCTGAGTAAGGGAAGCCGGGTTGCTTTTCTGATCCGCTGCCTGAATATTGGAGGTTTCAGACCTGGCCTGGTTAAAACGAGCTACAGCAAACTCAAGTGGCTCTGAACGATAACGCCACACAAACCACATACCATAAAAGATTACAAAAACGACGATGACTTTAAGCCATAGGGCAAAAGGACGAAACAGAAGAGGATAGCTGACCATAGTCAACATCATCAGGGTTGAAAAAATTTTGACTTTCAGAGGAATAACTTTGTATTTTTCCCAGCCTCGAATCATAGGACCAAAGCTTTTCTGTCTGAGTAACCACTGATGCATACGTTCAGAGCCACGGGAAAAGAAAAAAGCGGCAAGAATAATAAAAGGGGTTGTTGGCAATAGCGGCAGTACAACCCCGATAGCCCCGACAACCAGAGCCAGATAGCCTGCGAGAAGATACAGAGGACGCTTAAAACTCTGCATAGACAGTCCCTTTATTTAATCTCTTAAATCAGTGCATTTGCACAAATGCTTATCAGTAACAATGCTGTTCAGATATGTATCATTCATTCTGGAACACTTTTCTGTGTTTGTCAGTTTTTTTCATTATGATTCAGATAGTTGTTGTTTTTTAATCGGTTATATCGATCTGAATGAGAATATTGCTGATTTCATCAGCCAGATCATATGAGGACATCTTACATGGTGGATTCTGTTCAGATAACTGCTGTTGTACCTGAACAGACGTTTTTCTATCACAGGGTGCTACTTCTCCAGTTAATGGCTGGAGAATATCAAAGTACTGTTTCGGGTATGTATTACGATTTATTCAGCAGTTCTTCAGCCTTCTCTGTCGCGTCTTCAACCCCTTCCTTTGTCGAGCAGGCCGCTCGTTTGGCTTTACACTGAGCAACACAACCGAGTTTACCAAATGAGTCGTTGTGGTATTCAACTTTACACGCCAGTTCGCAGGCTTCCTGTTTTAGTGAACAGGACGCCGTTGCCGTATGGCTCATCATAGCTGTCAGAAGAATAAAAAAAGGTACAATTACTTTGAACATTATCAGATTCCGCATCATAAGCTTTATTAAGTAAAGAGAAAGGATACACTGATATGTAAGCACTCACACAGAAGTTTCTCTTTGGCCGATGGCTCTATTCTCTAGACACTGTCCGAAAAAGATCGAAATACTTTTGTGTAAGTGTATTTTGGCCTTATACAGATTCGGACAGAGTCTCTTTATCATCAGGTTGTCAGTCACATAGCGTATGATGATTTTCTTCTGAGGGTTTCTGTTCGAGTGAGATATGTCTTTTAAAGGTATTGCCACTTTGAATTTAAAAAATGACCTGCCAGCTATTTATTCTGATTTTTCAGTACTGGATATTCAGGATGAATTTGTTGTGATTAGTAAAGCCGCAGGCGTTGATGTCCATCGGGACGGAGATAATCCCGGGATAGCGGAGAAAGTTGAGCAGGCCCTGAATACCGGGAAGCTGTATCTGGTGCACCGGCTTGATAAAGTCACTTCAGGTCTTATGTTACTGGCCAGAAGCGCAGAGAGTTGCGATGCACTGGCCCGCTTATTCAGAGAGAAGCAGATACAGAAATATTATCTGGCGCTTTCCGATAGTAAACCCGGCAAAAAACAGGGGCGGATTGTCGGAGATATGGCACGTTCTCGCAGAGGGAGCTGGAAGTTACTGAAGAGCCGTGAGAATCCAGCGATAACCCAGTTTTTCTCAGCATCAGTGATACCGGGGATACGTGCTTTTTTACTGAAACCTCATACTGGAAAAACCCATCAGCTGAGAGTAGCAATGAAGAGTCTGGGAGCACCGGTGGCCGGAGATCATCTTTATGCCGGTACCGATAAAGCAAGCCAACTGGATCGGGTATATCTGCATGCTTTTTGTATCAGCTTTGTTTTATGTAACCAGAACTACCGTTATAGTGTATTACCGGATCAGGGGGCTTTGTTCTGTAGTGACGAATTCAGAACAGCCATTTTGCCCTGGCAGAGTCCTGAACGACTGGACTGGCCCGGAAAATAGCTTTACCTGATCTACACCTGAAAATAACAACAATGTCAGCAGGTGAGACTCATGACTTCGGATAGTTGTGCTCGATTGATTGGTCTGAATGACCTGGAAAACGGAAATGGCCAGAAACATGGAAATAGTCAGCAATATAAGGACGATTGCGTTGTCATTCGGGAGCTTTTACCCCGTGATGCCCAGGCAATGACAGAGCTCAGGTGCTTATGCATTCGTCATGATCCTGAAAGCTTCTGTATGACTCTGGAAGAAGCGCAGCAGATACGTCTATCTCAGATGTATTCCATGCTACAGCGCTTTTGTCATTCACGGCGTTCAATGCTGTGGGGCGCTTTTTTCCGGGATCAGCTGGTTGGTCTGGTAGGAATGGAGGCGTTGACGGGTAACGTCCGTCAGCACAGAGGCATCGCAACCAGCTTGTGCGTCAGACCGGATCTGCGCCAGCAGGGAATAGGTAAAGCACTGGTTCAGGTGATGATCAATTATGCCAGGCAGTGCACCAGGCTGAGATACCTGGTGCTGGAAGTCAGCTCACACTCTGAAGCTGCGATTGCTTTATATCAGGCGTTGGGGTTCCGGCATAATGGCACAGAAAAAGAAGCGTTATGTTATGGCGATACTTATATTGATTTACTACGAATGAGTTTGCGCCTGTAACACTCAGTAATATTAAGTGCTACAGGCACAGCTTTGCTGGCTGATTTCTTTGATACCCGCTCTGAACTGATACACCTGATCTGGCAATAGCCGGGTCAGTATTTAAATCGGGATACCAGTTTATCCAGTTCCTGAGCCAGCTGGCTCAATTCGGCACTGTTTTTAGCCACTCGCTCAGAGGCTCCTGCTGCCTCTTCAGACATATTGTTGATCGCCATGATATTCTGCTCAATTTCATGAACAACTGCACTTTGCTCTTCACTGGCGCTGGCAATCTGGTCATTCATTGAGCTGATTTCGGCAATTGAACTGGCTATGGTGTTAAGAGCTTCATTCGCTGATGCGGCCTGTTCAACGGTCTGTTCTGCATGCTCACAGCTTTGTTGCATCACTGATACGGACGTCTGGGTACCGCTTTGCAGTTCTTCAATAACCTGCTGAATTTCCTCTGTGGCTTCCTGAGTCCGGCTGGCCAGGCTACGTACTTCATCGGCAACCACCGCAAAGCCTCGTCCTTGCTCTCCGGCACGGGCCGCTTCAATCGCTGCATTCAGCGCCAGTAAATTTGTTTGTTCGGCAATAGAACGGATAACACTAACCATACCATTAATATTTTCAGATTTTTCTTCCAGGTGCCGTATGGTGCTCATCGCTTTGTTGACGTTGCCGGATAAAGTGTCGACGTCATGTCGGGTATTCTCAACCACTTTCTGGCCGTCCTGGGTGATATGAGATGCGGTCTGAGCTGCCTGAGCGGCTTCGGTGGCATTTTTAGCAACATCAGCAACCGTTGCAACTATCTGATTAATGGCTGTCGCTGCCTGAGCGGTTTCAGCGGCCTGACGTTCTAATCTGTTTTTACTCTTACTGGCCAGTTCATTCATGGCTTCGGCAGTATTGTTCAGGGCCTGACTGGAGCGGGCCATATGTTCAACCATGCTACGAATATGGTGCGTGAACTGGTTAAAGGCACGGGACAGCCGGGTAATTTCATCATTACCTTTTTCTTCCAGCATCACTGTCAAATCACCATCTCCCGCTGCAATTTCGTCCATCGCCCGGTTGAGTTTATTAATTCTGTGCTGAATAACTCTCTGATAAACCCCCCATAACCAGAACAGCATAATAATAAGCATGCCTACGACTACGGCGGTAATTTTCAGACTGGTGCTCTGGCCTGCTGCCAGTCGATCTGATATATCGGTAGTGACTTCCAGTACGCCCCGCACATCTCCCATTTTCCAGTCGTTTTTAGGTGTGTCAGGGTGGCTGTTATGACAGGCTACACAAGCATCTGCCACCATGGTGTCAGCAATAGCTACTCTGATGAGTGTCTTACCGTCTTCCTCGCTTTCTGCTACCACTGTTTTTCCGGGGGATTGTACCAACTGATCCCAGGCTGAACGCTGGAAGCTATCCAGTTGTCTGTTCTGGCGATTAGGAAAAGGAAAGTTGCTGTATAGCTTAATTGTCAGTCCTTTATCTGCCATCAGGTTACTCAGGTCGTGAATCATAGTGGCAGGAAGAGGCACTTTGTCCGGATTATTTTTGTGATCAATGCCCGGACTGAGATCCGGAGACTGTACCACTTTACTGATCACATTCTGAGTGTAGTATTTTCTCAGGGTTTTAAACTGGTTGACTGTAGCCTCTGAGCTTTTAATGACATTGCGTGTTACGGTGTCGTGCAGTTGCACCGGAATAAACAGAATTAACACCAGCATAATAATCAAAATCAGAGCCAGGACCGGGATGGCCATCCGTGTAAATAATCCGCTGTTTTTCATGGGTACCTCTGAATACTTAAAAGGTGTTTTCAGGCACGTATTGATGACATTTTATGACTCAGCAAATATTAGTAATTCGCTTTACCTTGCAGAATAGTTTACGGGGATGAGATTTACCTGAAATTTATACATCGGCTTTCATCTGACTTTAAACTCAGCTCTGTACTATGAAAGACAACGACAGGTCATAATGCGTCTTTGCACAACACCAGGCCTTGCTGTAAAATTCTGCCCCTTTTCCAGATGCCCGGCTGATCGGGTCTCCAGAGGATATCTATGGACTCCAAGCGCTATTTAACTCCTGCCCAGATGAAGAACGATGTTCTGTCTGGTCTTACCGTTGCTCTGGCTCTGGTGCCAGAAGCTGTCGCATTCGCTTTTGTTGCCGGTGTGGAGCCTCTTGTGGGCCTGTATGCCGCTTTTATGATAGGCCTGGTGACGTCGCTGATTGGTGGACGCCCTGGTATGATCTCCGGTGCAACCGGTGCTCTGGCTGTTGTAATGGTATCCCTGGTGGCCCAGCATGGTGTGGAATATCTGTTTGCGGCTGTCGTGCTGATGGGTGTTATTCAGATTGGAGCGGGGATACTTAAACTGGGGAAATTTATCCGTATGGTGCCCCATCCGGTGATGCTGGGTTTTGTAAACGGTCTGGCCATTGTGATTTTTCTGGCCCAGCTGGGACAGTTTAAAGAAAAAAATGATGCCGGTGAGATGGTATGGCTGTCCGGTGAACCTATGATGATCATGGGTGGTTTGATTCTGCTGACTATGGGAATTATCCATTTCCTGCCTAAGCTGACCAAAGCTATACCGTCGTCACTGGCGGCGATTGTTGTAGTGTCTTTACTGGCTATTGTTCTGGGGCTGGATGCCAGAACGGTACAGAATGTACTGCAGGATATGACGGGTGATCCTCTGGCTTCTATTGCCGGTGGTTTCCCTAAGTTTAATATTCCTATGGTGCCTATGACACTGGAAACTCTCTGGATCATTCTGCCTTATTCCGTCATTCTGGCCGCTGTGGGCCTGATTGAATCTCTGTTAACTCTGAGTCTGATTGATGAAATGACAGAAACCCGTGGCCGGGGCAACAAAGAGTGTATCGGTCAGGGGACGGCTAATATTCTGACCGGGTTCTTCGGTGGTATGGGCGGTTGCGCCATGATTGGTCAGAGTATGATCAATATTAATTCCGGAGGGCGTGGTCGCCTGTCAGGCCTGACTGCTGCTATTTTTCTGCTGTTGTTTATTCTGTTTGCCTCTTCCCTGATTGAGCAGATTCCTGTCGCGGCTCTGGTTGGGGTGATGTTTATGGTGGTGATTGGTACCTTTGAATGGGCCAGTCTGCGTATGATGGGTAAAATTCCAAAATCAGATGCTTTCGTGATTGTACTGGTTTCCGGAGTGACTGTAGTCACCGACCTGGCCATCGCTGTGATTGTTGGTGTGATCGTATCGGCTCTGATTTTTGCCTGGGACCATGCTAAGCACATTCAGATTCGTGTACTGGAAGAAGATGATGATCACAGAGTTTACGAACTGACAGGTCCTCTGTTCTTTGCTTCGGTGAAAAACTTCAATGAGAAGTTTAATCCTAAAGATGATCCTCAGGATGTGGTGCTGGATTTCCGCAACTCCAGAGTGAGTGATCACTCGGCACTTGAAGCCATTGATGCACTGGCAGAGCGTTATATCGCTGCCGGAAAAACATTGCATTTACGTCACCTGAGTCAGGAGTGTCAGCAACTGCTGAAAAAAGCCGGTGATCTGGTTGAGGTCAATGTGATCGAAGATCCTAAGTATCATGTTGCAACGGATAAACTGGCATAATGCAGTTATCAGACACCATAGATACTCAGAACAGGCAGACAGAACGTCTGCCTGTTCTGTATCGGGATGAACACCTGATTGTTGTTCATAAACCTTCAGGTTTGCTGGTGCATCGCAGCCCGATAGACCGGCATGAGACTCGCTTTGCACTACAGATTGTCCGTGACCAGATTGGTCAGTATGTTTATCCGGTTCATCGATTGGATAAACCAACGTCTGGTGCTCTGATACTGGCATTGAGCAGAGATGCTGCACGTAGCCTGACACAGGCATTTACTGAGAAGACGGTCGAGAAAACCTATCTGGCGGTGGTGCGTGGGCATGCTCCGGATGCTGGAGAAATTGATCATGCTCTGGTTGAAGAGCCGGATAAAAAAATGCCGGGTAGCCATGCTAAATCAGATCCTCAACCTGCGTTTAGTCGTTATCGTTGTCTGGCGCGTGCAGAACTGCCTGTATGCATTGAGAAGTACCCACAGAGCCGCTTTTCCCTGGTGGAAGTAAAACCAGAGACCGGACGACGGCATCAGATTCGTCGACATATGAAGCATATCAATCACCCTGTTATTGGTGATGCTAAGCATGGACGGGGACGTTATAACCGGTACTTTAAAGAGTATATGGATAGTGATCGCTTACTGCTGGCAGCAGTCGCTATTGAGTTTGCACATCCTGTGAGTTCTGAGCGAATAAATATTACCTGTCCGGTTGAAGACAATATGCTGGCACTAATACGCAGGCTTGGCTGGAAATCTGAAGCTCAGTGCTACAGTGATAATCTGTTACTAACGCCAGCAGACAGTGAATTGATTGAATAGTGTGTACGATATGATGAGTGATGATTACGGTTTTCGTTTTGGTGGTATAGAGCGCCTGTATGGCTCTGTGGCTGCCCATGCATTTAAAGACGCTCATGTTGCTGTGGTCGGCATTGGCGGCGTAGGGTCATGGGGGGCTGAAGCCCTGGCGCGCAGTGGTATAGGCCATATAACCCTGATTGATCTGGATGATATATGTACTTCGAATATCAATCGACAGATCCATGCGATGGATGGTCAGGTCGGACGTTCAAAAGTTGAAGTTATGGCAGAACGTATCCGCCTGATTAGCCCAGAGTGTCAGGTTAATGCAGTATCGGCATTTGTGACAGAAAAGAATGTTACTGAGCTGATGCTGAAGGAATTTGATTATGTGCTTGATGCCATTGATTCCGTCAGACATAAGTGTGCAATGATCGCTTATTGTCGACGTAACAAGATTCCGTTGATCACCATAGGTGGTGCCGGGGGGCAGACCGATCCGTTACAGATCACTACAGCAGATCTGAGTAAAACAGAACAGGACCCACTGTTGGCTAAGACACGCAACCAGTTGCGTAGAAATTATAACTTTCCGGTAAATACGAAACGACGTTTTGGTATTGAAGCGGTGTATTCCACTGAGCAGCTGGTTTACCCCTCTGATGATGGCACTGTTTGTCATCAGAAGCCGGATAACGGTGAATCGGTCAGGCTGGACTGTCGAAGTGGATTTGGGGCTGTTACCGTCGTGACAGGTACCTTTGCGTTTGTTGCTGTATCCCGGATTCTGAAGAAAATTGCCGCCCGTGCAGAGCGGCAATTATCTGAAGACAACTGACAGGTTGTATGATCTGGCCTTCGTATCAGGCAGGTTAGCCCTGCAGTGATGCCTGAATACTGACGGCCAGTTGTTTCAGGGCATTACTGGCTTCGTGCATACCATCATCAGAGTTGTCCATATCATTCAGACTTTTCTGGATAAGCGCAGTAAAATACTCTTCCTGCTCCAATGTCAGATCCAGTTCGTGAAAACTGGCTCTGATCTCCAGAATCAGATTATTCGTCTGAGTTTTCATCCGGCTATCATGTCCGGCGATTTGTTCACTAAGGGTATCAATAATATCCTGGACCTTGCCCAGCACACTTCTGAGAGCCTGCTCTCTTTCTATATCCAGGTACTTCGCTTCCAGGCCTTCAATGATGACCGCAGTCACATCTCTGAGTCGACCATAATTAATTTCGTCACCTAAAGGCATATTTTTAATCAGGAACGAAACATGCTTGTCATTAAGAATCGTTCTGTTATCAAAATCATACAGCCTTCCAACACCTCTTAATAATTCGAACAAATTCTCTTCAATCGGACTACATTGACCGTTAACCTGATCATAAGAATGGATCGTTTTACCATGAAACTGCAAGCTGGTAATCAGATTCAGGTTGGACATCATATCGAAAAAATGTTTTGCCAGCTCATCCAGGGTTTTACTTTGCATACTATTTTTGAAGAATTGAAGTACATAACCATACTGGGAAGCTTCGGCCATCGACTGGAAAGCCATACTTCTGGAAAACTCTTCCTGGTCTTTCAGGCTACGTTTGTTCTGCTGATAATGTGCAACGGCATGGACTTTAGCCAGTAACTCCTTCATTTCAAAAGGTTTGGGGACAAAGTCATCCCCACCGGCATCATAAGCTCTCAGGCGCTCTTCAAGAGAATTATGACCGGAGACAAATACGACGGAAAAATCATCGCCGTGTTCCTGCTTCAGAGTCTGGCACAGGGATATACCGTCCTTGCCTGGCATACTGATATCAAGCAGGACAATATCTGGTTTGTGTTCTGCGAATAAGTTTTCTGCGTTCTGACTGGTCGTTGCTGTGTAAATCTGATATTCATCTTCCAGCATTTCGCTGACCAGCTCACAATGCATGTCATCATCGTCAACAATCAATAAGGTCAGTTCACTCATTATTTTTTCCTTTGTTACTGCCTGTTTCTGTTGCCGGTGCCTGTGGGGAGGGGCAAAAGGCGTGAGATTCATTGGGGCTGGAAACTGTTGGATACAGCACTTGCCCGGAATATTGTTCTTGATAGGTGATAGCCCATTCTGTAAAGCGACTGCCAGGCAGAGAAGGGCTGTAAAGATATCCCTGACCGATATCGCACCCTGAGCTGACCAGAAATTCCTCAATTTCCCGGGTTTCGATCCCTTCTGCAACACAGCGTACCCCAAGCTGGCGTGCCAGAGATATGGAGGATTTTACGATTGCCTCAGATATGGGACTGGATAGCATGCGTAGTACAAAACTCTTATCAATTTTGATCTCATTGAATGGTAGCTGATTCAGCTGTGCCAGAGAGGAATATCCGGTACCAAAATCATCCAGAGAAAGGTAAAAGCCTTTCAGTCTCAGTCGTGTTATCGCATCCAGACTGGATTGATTTTCTCCATCCAGTGCTATTCGCTCTGTAATCTCAAAGGTGATCTGTTCGGGACGTACCGCATATTTTTTTAACAGATCGGGCATCAGAGAAGCGAGATTCAGCTGGTCCAGATAAGCCGCTGATAAATTGACTGAAACCTGTAGCTCGGGCAAGCCAGCCTGTTGCCAGCGGAGCATCTGTTCCAGTGTCTGTTCTATGACTGTGAGGGTCAGGGGGAGTATCAGCTGATTACTTTCAATAACCGGCAGAAAACTGTCCGGCATAACGACTTTGCCACCGTAATGCCAGCGAACCAGAGCTTCAACGCCATGCAGATGGCCTGTAGTCAGGTTAATCTGAGGCTGAAAATAAGGGATGAACTCTTTGTTTTTTAAACCTTTCTCTATATCTGATAGTAGGAATTCTGGTTGATGATGCTTTTGTATCTGTTTAACAATGTCGTGTTGTTCCGT
This sequence comes from Oceanospirillum sediminis, assembly GCF_014164585.1. Lineage (GTDB taxonomy): Bacteria > Pseudomonadota > Gammaproteobacteria > Pseudomonadales > Halomonadaceae > Oceanospirillum > Oceanospirillum sediminis. The sequence goes on from NZ_JACJFM010000020.1 coordinate 78,126, forward strand.
GAGTGGTTGCAGCAATAGGGCTTTAACATCCTGAACATTAAAGGGCTTAGGCAGAGTACCCAGTACCGGAATTTTTAGCTGGCCGGCCAGCTTCCGGGCTCCTTCCAGTACGGAATGCTCGAAACCTGTCATCAGTATCAGATGAGGTTTTCTGGGCAGTGCTCCCATATAATGGATAACTTCAATACCATCTATACCCGGCATTGACAGATCCAGGGCCAGAATGTCGATATCATTCAGCTCTTTTAAACGTTCGGTGCTGGTCAGATCGGTAATTGAAGCTGCAATATAGCCTGTCATTTCTGCGATATCTGAAACCAGTTCACAAATACCTTCTTCGTCATCAATGACCAGTAGCCGTTTAGTGGTAATATCGGCTGAATTAGTCATAGTAACTCCTTGCCTGTAATAGCTTCCTTTAGCGGCCTTATGTCCAGGACCAGCGGGACAGCGTTCTGACCAGCTCTAGGCGGCTGAAAGGTTTTTTTAACAGTTCACAGGAGGCTTTTCTGGCATCAGCGACCTGGATATTTTCAGCATAGCCTGAAGCCAGAATAATGCGAGTATCCGGGTAGTGTTGTTTAACCCATTGGGCCAGCCAGACACCATTCTGAGATCCGGGCATGACGATATCTGAGACGATCAGTGAAAAGCTGCGTTTTCTACTCTGCAATAGTTGTATCGCTGCGTCGGCACTGTCGGCCTGACTGACTTCAAAGCCCATGTGTTCCAGGGTTTCAGACAGAGAGGAGCGGATATCTTCTTCATCGTCAACAACCAGCGCAGGAAGGGACTTATTCAGATGGATGTCAGGAGTGTCAGATGATTCATCATTTTCCTGGCTAACTTTCTGAGAAGATCTTGGCAGCCAAAGGTGGAAACAGGAACCCTGATTATTCCGGCTTTCTACTTCCATAAAGCCATTACTGCGTTTAACAAACCCATACACCATACTCAGACCCAGGCCTGTGCCTTTACCTTTCTCTTTTGTGGTGAAAAAGGGATCAAAAATCCGATCTATGATATCGGATGGGATACCGGGACCTGTGTCCCGAACACTGATTTTCAGGTAGTCACCAGCTTCTCTGCCCCTAACCAGTAATGGATCTCCCGGTACCAGGGAAAAATTCTGCGCAGATATTGTCAGAGTACCTTTCCCGTCCATGGCATCCCTGGCGTTAATGGCCAGATTGATGATGACATCTTCAAAATCTCCTTTATCAATAATAACCGGCCAACTGTCCGGAGCCAGATTCAGGACGACTTCGATGTTGCTGGTCAGTGATTTTGTGATCAGCTCGATCAGATCACCGATAATCTCAGCGGTGTCGTAGGTCTGACTGTTAATTTGTTGCTGACGTGAGAACTGCATGAGCTTTCGGGTCAGGCTGGTTGTTCTGTCAGACGCTTTATTAATTGCTTTGATATGTTTCGCAATTTTTTCCTGATCGGACAGTTTGAGTTCCAGTAATTCTGCGTGGCCCCGGATAATATTAGTAATATTGTTCAGATCATGGGCAATCCCGCCCACCAGCTGGCCTACAGCTTCCATTTTCTGAGTCTGACGCAGACTCTGCTCCATACGTTTTTTTTCAGTAATATCATGTACAACCAGAAGAGACGACGGCTTGCCAGCGAGTTCAATGGAATGAGTATGGACTTCTACATCAACGATATCTCCTGAGTGCTTTTTCATTCGGGTTTCAAGCAGGCTGTACTCCTGATTATCTCCTTGTGAAAGAATCATACTGTGTACACCCATAACACATTCGATGGGAATAAGATCATAGATACTGCTGCCGAGCATCTCTTTCTGGCTATAACCGAACTCTTCTGTGGCTGCGTGGTTAACGGCAACAAACTTGAAGCTGTCTTTATCGACAGCCATCATAGCCATGGGACTGTCATAAAAAAGCAAGCGAAACTGTTGTTCCTGTATCACCAGGGCATCCTGAATTCTCTGGCGATGTTCATTCAGAATCAGAATATGAAGATAGTTTGCGACCTCTCGGGCAAAGTTGTACTGATCGTCATACCATTGCAGGCGGTCAAAATCTTCAATGACCAGAAAACCCATAAGATGGGACTCCTTGACGATAGCAGCACACATCAGGGTGTTGATTTTATGGCGCTTAAAGTAGTCTCTGCTGAGGAAATCCGGTTGTTGATGAGGTTCTGTCAGGTTTGTCAGGGCCATCACTCTGATCTGCTCCAGTTGTCGGACAAAGGGACTCTTCTGAGTCAGAACCAGAGGCTGGCATTCACTGTACGGTACATTATGTGATTCTGTCTGACAGTAATTGCGAAATAAAGGGCTGTCATCTTCAGTCAGCCATATACCAACTCTGGGGGCGTTCATTGTTCGGGCCGTAATATGGCAGATCTGATGAGCCAGGTTTTCGAAGGACTCTGTTCCTAATGTGGATAATCGTGCAACCTCCAGAGTACTGCGTTGCTGGTGCTGTATACGGATTATACGTTCCTGGCGCTGAGTCACTGATTCCAGCTCCTGGCTGATATCCTGCACTGTAATACAAAAGGACAGGTCTGATTCATTCAGCCGGGATTCGCAGGTCACTCGTACGGGAATCTCTTTACCATTACGGGTGAACGCCTTCAGTTCCTGGTATTTTTCATGGTAATTATCCGGGATATTACCTGGGTGCAGATTCAGCTTAATCTGAGGAATCAGACGGGTAACTGCCTGCCCGATCAGGTTCTCCGAAGGTAATGCCAGCAAACTGGCCGCGGCCTGATTCGTCATCATAATGTAGCCATCAATATCAGTAATAAGACGAGCATGGTTACTGCAGTAGAAATGTTCGTCTTCACCTTCTTTGTCAGATGGTGAGGTTATATCTTTTTTATTGCCTTTATCGGAGTCATCTGGGGAGAGAGGCGCTGTTTCTTCGTAGTCTGGCAGAGGCTCAAATAAAAGTAGATTCATCACAAATGCCAGGTAGGGTTCCAGACTGGTAATATGCCTTGTGGCGTAATCCGTAGCTTTATCTGCTATTGCTAACAGGCCTTTTCTCTCTCCTGTGGTACTGGTCAGAGGAATCAGAAGTAATCTATGGAAAAAGGAGCAGGCATCCGGATCATCAAATATCATTTTCATATGACTCTGATGATTAGCGATCAAGGGAGCATTTCTTCTCAAAGCAGGTAACAACCATTTTTTCACCCGATTATCAATCAGGTAAGGAGGGGGACCCTCTGTTGCCGGAAAATGTTCTGATTCCTGCCAGAGAGCACGGATATTATTGTTGCTATCTGAATGCAGCAGCACGGCGTAACGGCTGCCGGTCAACTTGATCATGTGATTCATTGATAGCAGAATCAACTGATCAGGAGCTTCGTTATTGTCCAGCATCGTAATAAGTTGTTTCAGATCGGATAGTGCCTGATGCCTGAATTTCTGGTCTGCCATGACATTTCCTTGAACTAAAGATTTATTCCATACGCTTTTTTAAAAGTGCAGGATCTTTTCTAAACAATTAGGCCATAAGCTGGCGTTGCGCAAAGATTTTTATGTGTCATTCTGTGGCTTAAACTCAGTGATCATAATCGTTCACAAAGGGCTGATGCTTCTGACAAACTTGGCTATGCTGTTAAACATGGAGCAATCAACGGAGTATCAGCTCTGGCGGAATCTTTAATATGTTTTTATGTCATTGCCCGTATGAAACATGCTATGTGTCAGTCTGCTGTGAGGATGATTAAGGAGGTCAGATTGATTAATACCGACTTTTCAGGGAAGGGACACTGGCTCAGATTCTTTATAACCGGGATCATTTTTCTGATTCTGACCGGGTGTGAATCTGATGACAACGAAAGTGCGAGTGAGACGACGTCACAATCCAGCACCGGGTTGTTAGCTCTTTTTCCGCAAAAAATAGATGGCTCTGGCTGGAATAAAGCCGGATATGCCGGAGCTGAGGGGTTGAGTAAACGCCTGGGGCTGAACTTTCATTACCTGGAAACTGTTCAATTCAGTGATGAGGCTTTATTTCATCAGCAGGTTGGCGAACAGATACTGAAAAATGATATCCGGATCGTTATGGCTCACGGAGGACAATATATTAATGCCATTAACCGGATAGCGACTGATTATCCGAGGGTTAATTTTGTTATTAATAGCTCCTGTGCAGGTAATAATGCCAATGTTGGGTGTCTTTCTTTTAACTGGCGACAGTTAGGTTTGATTGCAGGCGTGGCTGCGGCACTTAAAACAGACAGTCAGCGGATTGGCTTTATTGGTGGTATGAAGCTGGATGTTCTGGAACAGCTGGCTGATGGCATGGAGCACAGCGCCAGGCATATCAGGCCTGGTATTGAGTTTAAGCGAATCTGGCTGGATAGCTGGACCAGTGAGCGACAGGCACTGGAAGCTGCAAGAGATATGATTGCCGGAGGTGTTGATGTTATCGCCGTGAATGCTGATCCGGCATCGAAGGTTATATACCCGTTACTGGAACAGCATGATGTTGCTATTGTTGGACGACAGCTTGAGCAATACGAGCGGTTTCCGCAAACCATGCTGGCTAATGTACAGCTGAATACAAAAAGACTGATTGAGTTTGGTTTTCAGCAGATGCTTCAGGGACGATGGGAGGGAAAATTACATCAGTTCGGTATATATGATCAGGTTCAGAGTATTACTCTGGCCGATCATCAGCTGACCCCGGCCCAACGAAAAATTTATGAGTCCTTTTATCATGATATTCTCAGTGGAACGTTTGAAAGAGGGCAGTGAGCTGGCTTATGGAATCAGTTAGAGCATTACCTTTTGCGATTTTTATACGCTTTGTATGTCTGGTCTGTCTGTGTTGGTGGGGCGTTTCGGGATGTAGTCCGGCAGATGATGGGGGGCGGACAGATAGCGAATTCCATAAGATGGAAGTTATTATTCTGATACCTCAGACCAGAAAGGATGATTCATGGAGTGCTCAGGGTTACGATGCTGCTGCCAGAATTCGTACCCAGCTGAATGCCAGGGTACGTGTCGTTCCTGAAAGTGATCCGCAACGCTTTAATATTACTAAGCAGAAAAAAAAGTTAATTGGTTTACTGGATGAAGGGGTTGATCTGGTTATTGGCCTGGGTGGACAGTATGAAACTCTGTTAAGAGAATTGGCAGAGATATATCGCTACAGCAGCTTTGCCGTCGTCGGAGAGGCCATCGGTAATCAGCATAATTTTGCCGGAGTCAGTGGACGCTTTGATGACCTGGGATATGTGATGGCGGAGCTGGCTGTTGATCATACTGTGTCCGATCAGCCCGTTCTGGGGTTTCTTGGCGGTATTCCATTCAGAAACTATCAACGAATGCTGAGTGCTTATGAGAGTCGTATTTACGCGCTCAGGCCTGAGGCTGAAGTCATGGTGGACTGGGTCAGCAGTTTTGCTGATACTGATCTGTCGGTCAAGAAAGCCAGAGTGTTACTGGAGCAAGGCGCTGAAATTCTGCTGGTTAATACCGGAATGGGTAATCAGGCTATTGCTGAACTGTTTAAGCAGTACCCAGAGCGTAAACTCTTATTAATTGATACAGAACCCAGAACAGAATGGAATAAATCTCAGGTACTGGCTACAGGTACTATGGATGTCGCAGGTATTGCTACTCACACTGCTCATCAGGTCGTAAAAGGACACTGGAGAGGAGAGCAGATGCGTTTCAGTTTTGATGAAAATGTGGCCCGTATCAGCATGAACAACAGGGTGGTGAACCAGGGGGCTTATGGTCGGATTAAAAAACTGACAGGGCATTTACGTGATGGTAAGGATCTCGATGACAATAAAGCTGATTTTCCGGACAGCGAATAATGAAAAGTATCCGGCGACTACTACTATCAGGCAGTCTGAGCCTGACTTTTATTGCTGTGCTGGTGACACTGGTACTTATTTTGCCGGTGGGATTCTATGCTCTGGAGAAACAGGCGCATGTACATGCAACCCGTGGCAGTCTGCTAGCGGCTGAGACGGTTAAAATATTCTGGGATGAGATTTCCCGTAGCCTGAATCTGCTGGGCAGAGTCAGAGGCTTTTCTGAGATTGAGCCTGAATTAGCCGGGTCAGTGATGCAAGCTCTGATGCGACAGAATAATGCTTTTGAGCTGGTGGTTCTGTATGACAGAACGGGGCGAATTCTTGTTGAAAAAAGCCCTTATGGCAGAAAAGCGCTGAACTCAGTCAGTGAGGAAATATTTTTTCGCCGGGCCGCAGTCAGGCATGAGGAATTCTTATCTCAGCCTATTTATGATCCTTTACTGAAAAGTAGTTTTGTTATTTTTTCTATTCCTGTGCGGAATCAGGCGGATCAGATTGATGGTGTACTCATGGCCCATGTTAATCTGCATCATATCTCTTTTTTACTATCCCGTATCCAGATGGATCTTGACGGGGCTGTATGGCTATCAGACAGGAAAGGTGTACCAATTGCTTCGGGAACGAATCTGAGCCATGAATATCTGGCTGGTATGCAACAGATGCTCTTACAGAATAAAAAGCAGCAGCAACTGCAAATGAATGGTGAAGTTCGTTTTGATCGTTATCCCGGAGGTTTCGGTCAGGATGTGCTGGGCAGTGCCCGCACATTATTTGGCACACCCTGGCTGGTAATTGCCGAAGTGCCTTATTCTCTGATCAGCACACCGCTAAAGAATATGCTGATACTCACCTTATCAGGTGCTCTGGTATCTTTATTGACTGTTTTTCTTATCAGCAGAAAGATTACACGTAAAATTACGGACCCTCTGAATCAGATGGTTAAAGCGGCAGATCAGGTGAGTCGGGGAGAATATCATGCCAGTCTGTCTATTGATTCCCCGGCTGAATTTGCACTGGTAGCCGATGCTTTTAATAAAATGACCCATAAAGTCGAAGGCGCAATTGCAGATCTTCAGAACCTGAATGATCAGCTGGAACACCGGGTAGAGGATAGAACCCGTGAGCTGTCTGATACTTTGCACGAACTGAAGAGAACTCAGCAAGAGCTGATTGAAAGTGAAAAAATGGTGGCATTGGGTGAGTTAGTAGCAGGCATCGCCCATGAAATTAATACACCGGTGGGTATCTGCGTGACGGCCTGTTCTTATGTTCAGGATGATCTGATCGGGTTACAAAAAGCATTTGATGCGAAGTCACTGACGCCTTCTATGCTACAAGAACATATTGATCAGGCTACCGATGCGTATCAGCTGGTCAGAAGTAATCTGGATCGTGCATCGCAGCTGATCAGTGACTTTAAAAAAGTGGCTGTTGATCAGTCACACAGTGAGAGTCGGGAGTTTTTACTGGTGGATTATGTCAGAGCTGTTTCAAATTCACTGACTCCAACGCTGAAAAAGAGGAAACATACGGTCGAGGTATCTGGCCCTGAAGAACTGGAAGTATTCCATAATCCGGGAGCTATCTCTCAGGTTGTGGTCAATCTGATTATGAACTCTGTGATTCATGGTTTTGATCAGAAAGACCGGGGCCGGATTATGATTGATATCCATCTTTCAGAGGCTGGCGATGTTGTTCTGGAGTACTCTGATAACGGCAAAGGGATGGATAAAGAGCAGCAATCGAAAATTTTTCATCCTTTTTATACTACCAGACGGGGCAACGGAGGCAGTGGATTAGGAGGCAATATTATCTATAACCTGGTGACTCAGTCTCTGAAAGGCAGTATCAGGGTACACAGTGAAACCGATCAGGGGGTTCACTTTACTCTATGTTTTCCTGTCAGTGCACCACCACAGCCTGTGATGAAATAGCTGAGGCAGAGTATTAAAGATAGGAAGTGTGCTGTGGTCTGCATCTATTATCTTGTGGCTATCTATAATAATAAATACTATACGGAATACTTTTTATTCCTTCAGGTTTTTTATAAGAGAGTTCTTCCATGCATTACCCGGAGAGTAAATTACCCAAAGTGGGGACAACCATCTTTTCTGTGATGTCTCATTTAGCGGCCCAGCATGATGCGGTTAATCTGTCACAGGGTTTTCCGGATTTTGAAGGTCCGGAACTGATGCGAGAGCGGGTTGCGTTTTATATGGCCAATGGGGCAAATCAGTATGCGCCTATGACCGGGGCTGAACCACTGAGAGCGGCGATCGCAGAAAAAGTACAGCGCCTGTATGGTTACTCTGCCTGTTCTGAAAAAGAAGTGACGATAACCTCCGGGGCAACAGAAGCGATATTTGCTGCAATCAGTGCTGTGGTACGTCAGGGGGATGAGGTTGTCGTGTTTGATCCTGCCTATGACTGTTATGAGCCTGCTATTGAACTGAATGGTGGTATTTGTCGTCATTTACCACTGAGCTTACCTGATTTCAGTATTAACTGGGACTTGTTGAAAGATACACTTTCCCCTCGTACCCGGATGATCATTGTGAATACACCCCATAACCCCAGTGGTGCCACTCTCAGCCGTACAGACCTGGACTTGCTGGCTGAACTGATCAGAGATACACATATTCTGCTATTGGGTGATGAAGTATATGAGCATATCGTCTTTGATCAGCAACCTCATAACAGTCTGTTGTGTCATTCAGAACTGGCGGCAAGAAGTTTTGTCGTATCTTCTTTTGGCAAAACCTACCACACCACAGGCTGGAAAGTGGGCTATTGTATTGCTCCTGAGCCTCTCACCACTGAACTACGCAAGGTTCATCAATATCTGACTTTCAGCACCGCAACGCCCTTTCAGCTGGCGATTGCTGATTATATGCAGCAACATCCTGAGTATACGACTGCTTTACCCGGTTTTTATCAGGAAAAACGGGACCTGTTCTGTCAGTTGCTGCAAAGCAGTTCGTTTGATTTCTCTCCGACAAAGGGAACCTATTTCCAGCTGGTAGATTATAGTCGTATCAGCGAGATGGATGATGTTAGTTTTGCTCGTTGGTTAACCTCAGAGAAAGGTGTGGCAGCTATTCCTGTATCTGTATTCTGTGAGCAGCCAGTCCCTGATATGAAGCTGGTGCGTTTCTGTTTTGCAAAAGGAGAACAGACACTACATCTGGCTGGTGAGCGTCTGAGCCAGCTATGATACTCATCAGATTTTATAACTTCTGATACTGGTGTCTGATCAGTATGAATCCAGATAAATAAAGGAGCGGATATGCAGAATCTGAGAGTTTCTCTTGTTCAGTCTGATCTGCACTGGCATGAGCCACAGACCAATCTGACGATGTTTACTGAAAAAATGAGTGAGCTGGCCGGTAAAACAGATCTGATTATTCTGCCTGAAATGTTCAGTACCGGATTTACCATGAACCCGGAAAGTGTTGCTGAGCCAGAGAATGGCCCTGCTTTCAAGTGGATGGAAGAACAGGCAGGCAAGCTGAATGTCGTTGTCTGTGGCAGTGTGGTGGTACAGTCTGACCAGGGGTATCACAATCGATTTTACTGGGTTGAACCCGATGGTCATTTTGTTTTTTACGATAAGCATCACCTGTTCCGGATGGCCGGAGAGCACAGATACTATCAGGCTGGTCTGAAGCGTCTGATTATTGAATATAAAGGTTGGAAAATTCTGCCTCAGGTTTGTTATGACCTGCGCTTTCCGGTCTGGAGCCGCAATAATGCTATGACTGGCGATAATGACGATACTGTTGAGCAGGAATACGATCTGGCCATTTATGTGGCGAACTGGCCTCAGGTACGTAATCATCCCTGGCAGGTTCTGTTGCAGGCCAGAGCCATTGAGAACCTGTGCTATGTAGCAGGTGTAAACCGTGTGGGCGTGGATGGAAATAATTTGCCATACAGTGGTGACTCGGCCCTGATAGATTTCAAAGGGCTGACAAAAACATCTGCTTATCCGGGAGAAGAGATTATTCTGACAACTCACCTGGATAAACAGGCCCTGCTTGATTTCAGAAATGCCTTTCCCGCTATGAATGATGCGGATGCGTTTAAATTGCTATGAATAAATCTCCCGGTTTTTCTTAACTAACCGGGAGATTTATTCCAGGCGTTATTGCTCCTTTCTGATGCTTCCTGTGACTAAAGTGTTACTTATCAGCGCGTTACTGGTGCATAGCCAGAACAGGATGTCACCTTTTGTGGCACTGAATCCCTGCTTTTGTTATGCCTTCCTTTTGGCAGGTAGTGGTGACTTTTTACCCCCTTTTCAGGGGTGTATTGTTTTATTTACTTATAACCAGGCGCTATTTCATCAGCTTCTGGCTGTTTTTTTCTTCATGAGCTACGTTTAAATCAGAACAGTTTAATGCTTTTTTATAATTGTTTTTAAGCCACCTGGAACAGCCTTTGCTTTTTTGACTATAGCGTCATCAAGAGTCATTGATGCAAAAGCGCTGTAATCCTATGAACCATAAGCAACGAAGCAAATGTTTTCAGATGAGCGGTGAAGTACGTATTTAACAGGCTTCTGAATAATAAGTATTGAAAGCATTTTGTTTCGCTATGTAGAGGACGAATAACAATGAAGAAACTGGGTCTTATTGCTGCCACAGCTGTAATGTCTGTATCTGTGACAGGGACTGCTATGGCATCTGCCACACTGGATGCGGTTAAAGAACGCGGTTATGTGCAATGCGGCGTTACTACAGGTGTACCAGGTTATTCCAACCCTGATGACAAAGGTAACTGGAAGGGTATGGATGTTGATGTTTGTCGGGGTGTTGCAGCAGCGACTCTGGGAGACGCGGATAAAGTTAAATATATTCCTCTGAATGCTAAGGAGCGTTTTACCGCATTGCAATCCGGTGAAATTGATATGCTATCCCGTGTTACTACCTGGACGCTGACCCGTGATTCGTCTCTGGGTCTGAACTTTGCCGGTGTGACCTATTACGATGGTCAGGGTTTTATGATCAATAAAAACCTGGGCGTTAAGAGTGCGTTAGAACTGGATGGTGCTTCTCTGTGTATTCAGTCGGGCACAACCACAGAATTGAATGCTGCGGATTATTTCCGCGCTAACAAAATGCAATTCGAGCCAGTGGTATTTGATACCGCAGATCAGACTGTGAAAGGTTTTGAAGCAGGTCGTTGTGATGTTCTGACATCAGATCAGTCTCAGCTGTATGCGCTGCGTATCAAACTGGCTAAACCAGATAGCGCTATGGTGCTGCCTGAAATTATTTCTAAGGAGCCTCTGGGGCCTGTAGTGCGTCAGGGGGATGATGGCTGGTTCAATATTGTGAAATGGTCTCTGTTTGCCATGATCAATGCGGAAGAGATGGGCCTGACGTCCGGCAACATTGACAGCAAAATGAAAAACTCCAGTCCTGCACTGGATCGTTTTGTGGGTAAAGAAGGCATTAAGGGCTCAGGCCTGGGGCTGAGTGATGACTGGGCCTATCAGATTGTGAAGCAGGTGGGCAGCTATGGCGAAGCCTTTGATCGCAATCTGGGTATGGGATCACCACTGAAAATTGAACGTGGTCTGAACGCGCTGTGGAATAAAGGTGGTCTGCAGTACGCTCCACCTATTCGTTAATCCGGTATTGAGTGAGAATACACTGATATGTGTTTATCCGGACTTCAGACGAATCTCATCAGGTTCGTCTGAATTGGGGAAATCCGAATAAATACGATCAGAGTAAACACTGCTTTTCTGAATAGTCCGACAGGCATTGTGTACAGCTTTCCTGCCTGTACATGCTAAGCCTCTGCCTGTCGGCTCCCGCCTTTGTTTCCGGAGGTTTCTTTATGCAAAATGCCAATAAGTCGCCGTCTTCCCGGGTTCCGGAGCAGAAGACGCGCTTCTGGCATGATCCTGCAAAACGCGCTCTTGCCTTCCAGATTCTTCTGGTTCTTGTGGTCGTTGGTTTTGTCGGAATGATTGTCCAGAATACCCTGAATAACCTGGAAAGCCGGGGTATTACCACAGGTTTTGATTTCCTGTCCCAACAGGCCGGTTTTGGTATTACCCAGACACTGATTGAATACACAGAATCCAGCAGCTACGGCACAACCTTCGTAGTGGGCTTGCTGAATACTATTCTGGTTTCTGTATTAGGTATTATTGTTGCTACTGCCCTGGGTTTTCTGATGGGGGTTGCCCGACTGTCTAATAACTGGCTGGTAGCTAAAGTAGCTTCCGCTTTTGTGGAAGTTTTTCGGAATATTCCTCTGCTACTGCAGATTTTCTTCTGGTACTTTGCAGTATTGCAGGCATTGCCTTCACCCAGGAAAAGTATCGAACTGCTCGATACCTTCTATCTGAACGTCCGTGGGTTTTACATGCCTCAACCTGTACCTCAGGAAGGGTTTGGTCTGGTGTGGCTGGCTCTTGTTATTGCCTTAATTGTGTCTTATCTGGTGATTCGCTGGAATGCGAAACGTCAGGATGAAACAGGACAACGCTTCCCTGCCTACTGGACTGCTTCTGGTCTGATTGTTGGCCTGCCTTTGCTGGCATTTTTAGTCTCAGGAGCGCCTCTTGAGTGGGATCATCCGGTACTGAAAGGTTTTAACTTTCGAGGAGGGATGACTATTCTGCCGGAACTGGCTGCTCTCTGGGTGGCTCTCAGTATTTATACTGCGGCCTTTATTGCTGAGATTGTGCGTTCAGGCATTGAAGCGGTTTCCAAAGGACAAACAGAAGCAGCCAGTGCTCTGGGGCTGAGTCAGGGTAAAGTATTGCGTCTGGTGGTGATCCCTCAGGCTGTACGAGTGATTATCCCGCCGTTGACCAGCCAGTATCTGAACCTGATTAAGAACTCGTCTCTGGCTACAGCCATTGGTTATCCGGATCTGGTCTCCGTATTTGCCGGAACCACTCTGAACCAGACGGGGCAAGCCATTGAAGTGATCTTTATGACCATGCTGGTTTATCTGACTCTGAGCCTTCTGGTGTCAGCCTTTATGAACTGGTTTAACAGCAGAATGGCGCTGGTTGAGCGTTAAAAGGACAGGAGATATTCCATGAGTGATCTGAGTAAAGTCAGACATGAGATGTTGCCCGACCTGCCACCGCCTGAAAATACGACAGGCCCGGTAGGCTGGATGCGTCGGCATCTGTTTTCCAGCGTAACCAATACGGTTCTGACCCTGTTTACGCTCTATATACTTTATATTCTGCTGGTGCCCACCATTGACTGGGCGTTTATCAAAGCGGACTGGTTCGGGGAAACCCGTGATGCCTGTACGTCTGGTGGTGCTTGTTGGGTGTTTGTCACGACCCGTTTCAGTCAGTTTCTGTACGGCTTCTATCCGGAAGAGCTGACCTGGCGTATTAATCTGGCCTTTATCCTGTTGGCTGTACAGCTGGTCTGGTTGATGATCCCTAAATTGCCATTTAAAGGCATCGTCTCTGTATTGGTGCTGTTTGTTTATCCGGTGGTGGCATTTTATCTGCTCTATGGCGGAAGCTTCGGGCTGGATGTGGTGGAAACCCATAAATGGGGAGGTCTGTCGCTGACACTGGTGCTGGCCGTGATCGGTATTGTGGCTGCATTGCCGTTCGGGGTATTACTGGCACTGGGACGCCGTTCTGAGATGCCGATTGTAAAGAGTTTCTGTGTGGTTTACATCGAGCTCTGGCGTGGTGTACCTCTGATTACAGTGCTCTTTATGGCGTCGGTGATGTTGCCTCTGTTTGTTCCTGCAGAAGTCACTTTCGACAAATTATTGCGTGCTCTGATTGGTATTGTGATGTTCCAGTCTGCTTATATGGCAGAAGTGGTGCGTGGTGGCTTACAGGCCATTCCAAAAGGCCAGTATGAAGCGGCTCAGGCTCTGGGATTGAACTACTGGAAAATGATGGGGCTGATTGTATTGCCTCAGGCGCTGAAACTGATGATTCCAGGCATTGTGAATACCTTTATTGCGTTGTTTAAAGACACCAGTCTGGTACTGATTATTGGCCTGTTTGATCTGCTGGCTATTGTTCAGGCCGGTCTGACTGATCCGAAGTGGCTGGGTTATTCCGTTGAAGGTTATGCCTTTGTGGCACTGATGTTCTGGATATTCTGTTTTGGTATGTCCAAATACAGTCAGCATCTTGAACGCCACTTCCACACGGGTCATGGCTCCCGTTAAGCCCCCCCCCCGACAGAATTCTGGAGAGATTATGAGTAATACTCGTCAGCTTGATGACAAAGTGATGGTAGAGATGCGTGGGGTGAATAAATGGTACGGCCAGTTCCACGTATTAAAAGATGTTAACCTGAAAGTACGTCAGGGCGAACGTATTGTGATTTGTGGGCCATCCGGTTCAGGTAAGTCCACCACGATTCGCTGTATTAATCGGTTGGAGGAGCATCAGAAGGGCGATATCGTCGTCGCCGATACTGTTCTGAACAATGATTTGAAAAACATTGAAACCATTCGTCGGGAAGTCGGCATGGTGTTTCAGCACTTTAATCTGTTCCCTCACCTGACAGTGCTGGAGAATTGTGCGCTGGCCCCTATCTGGGTACGAAAAACACCCCGTGCAGAGGCGGAAGAGATTGCCATGAAATATCTTCGCCGGGTACGTATCGAGGAACAGGCGCTGAAATATCCCGGACAGCTCTCTGGTGGTCAGCAGCAGCGTGTGGCGATTGCCCGAAGTTTGTGCATGAATCCTCAGGTGATGCTGTTTGATGAACCTACATCAGCACTGGACCCGGAGATGATCAAAGAAGTGCTGGATGTCATGATTGAACTGGCAGAAGAGGGTATGACCATGCTGTGTGTGACCCACGAGATGGGGTTTGCTAAAACAGTAGCAGACCGGGTGATCTTTATGGATAAAGGTCAGATTATTGAAGAAAATGAACCAGAAGCGTTCTTTAATAATCCTCAATCTGAACGAACACAGGCTTTCCTGAGCCAGATTCTTAATCATTAAAAGCTAAAAACAGATATCCAGCCCAGAAAAACAATTCCTTCTGGATATCTGTCCTTTTTACGGCTCTTTCATTCGAAGGAGATGCCCGGTCAGCGTGCAGACCGGGCTTTTTTAGCCGTATCAGGCGAGTATTACAGCTACCTCGGATGCATCACTGACGCCGGAGATTGTGAGATATACGGCGTTGTCCTGATTATCATTGCCAAAGTTAACTAACAGTGAACCCTGAAATGGATTGTACTGTACTGATATCGCTTCGCCATACAGGTTATCCCCGTCAAGCTCATTCAGAGTGTTTCCTGAACCACCTGTCACTCCGGTAAACTTCAGTGTGTCTTCAGATGTATTGAAGTTATTAATACTATAAGCACCACTACTGATATCTGACTTTGACAGAGTAATAATATCTTTTACTCCATCAGATGCCGTGATATTACCACTTGAGTCAGGGGTCAGTATTTTTGAGTTACTATCATCGTTGATGGTAACATTTCCTCCATTTACCATACCAGAAGATGGAATGCCTGAAGATATATTCAGTACATCAGTGACAAAGCTGTTTTGGCTATAAGAGCTGCCGCTCTGCCCGGTCAATGGGTTTCCCCCGGTCATAAATGTAAAGTTATCTGCCCCTAGAACGGTAAGTACTCGCACAGTTATTTTCCGCTAAACTGAAAGGGTGATAATTGATATTTGAGAGCATAAATATGAGATTCGTTCCTCCATTATCTGACGATGAAGTGACTGCATTAAAATCACTACATAACCATGCGGACAAACCTGCAACTCGTCGCCGTGCTCACGCCATCTTACTGAGCCATAAACAGTTCTCCATGGATCAAATAGCCCATATTCTTGATATCA
>NZ_JACJFM010000173.1 GCF_014164585.1 Oceanospirillum sediminis
CTCTAAATATTTTAAATCTGGATTTTGACTGAAAGTATTTAAGAAGCATAATAAAGATAAGATTAGGCAAAAATTTTTCATTTGAAATATAATAATGGCTGGTCTTATTTTTTTTATTATCAGAATCACTCGTCAAAGATGAGCGCCAGTTTTGGGAGTTTTGGTTTGCATAATTATGGTTGCGCTTATCCTGTTTGTGTATGATTTCGTTGCGTGTTTAAGCACTAAAGTTAGCAAATAAATCACAGATAGTAAGTCCGCAAAAACTTTCGTAAGTAAGTCTTTAGTAGCAATGAATTATACACTTTGTTGCCAAACGTTATTCTTAATCTTGTCGCAACTTTTTAAGTTGTTCAATTGCTTGTTCGTTCTTTGGATTGAATTCCAAACTCTTTTTATAGTTTT
>NZ_JACJFM010000174.1 GCF_014164585.1 Oceanospirillum sediminis
ATCAATGTTTTCATCAACTGTGGTGTGATTAATCGTTGGAGGTACGATACCATTTTCTATAGCAAGTATGCTTGAAATGGCCTCAATAGCCCCAGCGGCACCCAATAAGTGACCCGTCATTGATTTTGTAGAATTAATATTTATGTTCTTAGCGTGATCTCCAAATACTTTGGAAATTGCTTTTAACTCAGCTACATCGCCTAATGGTGTTGAAGTACCATGTGTGTTTATATGATCTACATCCTCAGGATTTAATCCTGCGTTTTCTAAACAGTTTTTCATAACTTCAACTACACCAACGCCTTCTGGATGCGGTGCCGTCATATGATGCGCATCTGAAGATAATCCACCTCCAGCTACTTCAGCATATATTTTTGCACCTCTTGCCTTGGCATGCTCATATTC
>NZ_JACJFM010000175.1 GCF_014164585.1 Oceanospirillum sediminis
CCCTAAAAATGGAAAATAGCTTACCGCTGCTTTTAAAACAGTAGCTCCACCGCGACCACCAGGTGAGGTTGCCATTAAGAAGGTGGGTTTGTCTCGCCATACTTTTACATTAGCACGAGACAACCAGTCTAAGGTGTTTTTAAATACTGCTGTGTATGTTCCGTTATGTTCTGCCAGCGCTATTATAAATGCATCAGCGTTATCTAATAACTCATTGAGTTTTTTTACGGCTGTTGGTATGCCATTTTCAATTTCATAATCGACTCCATACATTGGTAGGACATAATCGTTTAAGTCGATTGAAATGATTTCTACATTTTCTAATAAGTTGGAAGTATATAACAACAAACTTTTGTTGATAGAGTTCTGACTATTGCTTCCTGCGATTGTGATTATTTTTTTCA
>NZ_JACJFM010000176.1 GCF_014164585.1 Oceanospirillum sediminis
ACGCTTCAGAACTTCAAAAGAACAGTCAAAACACGTATTTAGAAGATTTCTTTATCGCTTTTGATGCCATTAAGGGTGATAAAAAACTAGCTTCACCTGATATATTTTATACCAAAGCTTTAGATGGTGAAATTGATGGAGGCATGTCTGATGAAGAAGTACAAGGTATCATCGAGACAAAGATTGATGAGTCTATTGTCTCAGCGTTTGAAGTACTGCGTAAGCGTATTGACCAGTTTGGTGTTACGCAACCTAATATTCAGCGTTTAGGGAATTCAGGCCGTATTCTAGTAGAATTACCAGGTGTAAAAGATATTGAGCGTGCTACAGGATTATTACAAAGTACAGCACAACTTGAGTTTTGGGACGTGTACAAAGGTCAAGAATTTCAGCAATTTTTATTT
>NZ_JACJFM010000177.1 GCF_014164585.1 Oceanospirillum sediminis
CTAGGGCTAAGTCGTAACAAGGTAGCCGTACTGGAAGGTGCGGCTGGAACACCTCCTTTCTAGAGAAAGACGACTAAAAGGTATCATAACTATTACGATGAATAGTTTATTCTCATTGCTGTCAATTTAAATTTATATAGTAAAAAGTCATTAGTAAATAGATGTTGGTCCTGTACTAACTACTAGAGACTAACGGCTAACGACTAAAAAACAGTCTCATAGCTCAGCTGGTTAGAGCGCTACACTGATAATGTAGAGGTCGGCAGTTCGAGTCTGCCTGAGACTACAGGGCGGCAGAGCCGCGAGTTAAAAGTTATAAGCAACAATTTAAAAGTTGCTGGATAGCTTTTGAGAAAGTTCATTAAAATAAGAATAGAGATTTTAAGAAGTTGAGTGAGTTCA
>NZ_JACJFM010000178.1 GCF_014164585.1 Oceanospirillum sediminis
ACGAGCAGAAACTGGATAAGCTGATTCAGGTATACAAAGAGGCTGGTGGAGCTGTGGCATGAAAAAGCTAAGCAACTGGCTGCTCGGCGCGTGGATTTCATTCTGCTCGCTGTTGCAGCTATGGCCTGATGCAATGATGCATGTATGGGTAATGATGCCTGATGACCTGAAAGCAGCGCTACCGCCAATCGTGGTTAAAGGTGTGAGCTACTCCATCATGCTGGTTGGCATCCTCGGCAAGATGCACGGCATGAGGAAGGAAAACCGGAGACTGCGCGATGGTAAGTGAGCAAAGAGAAGCATTGGTGCTGGAATGGGTGCACATAACCAGCAGGGAAGACAATATTGAGTCGGCGTGGCGCGCACTTAAAAATCGCTCGCAATTGGTGCAGTTTGCAACC
>NZ_JACJFM010000179.1 GCF_014164585.1 Oceanospirillum sediminis
AATATGGGTCTGCTATTTTAAAGGTGATTCGCGCCTATTGTGAGGAACATGATATTGAAACGGCAGCCGATGTTGAAATTTTTGATGCGCCTAAACCGAAACGCCAAAAAGGGGATACGAAAAAAGAATCTTTGGCACTCTTTAAATCAGGGAAATCGGTTAACGAAATTGCAGATATTAGAGAGTTAAATGTTAATACCATTATTGGGCATTTGGCGAGTTTTATGGATTCTGGTGAGGTGAAGATTACCGATTTGATTTCTGAGGCCCATTATGAGGAGTTGAAAGTTTTGATTCCGAAGACTACTTTTGAGAATTTATCGGATTTGAAACATCAGTTGGATGATAAGTATAGTTATGGGGAAGTGCGGTTGGTGGTGGACGACATTTTAAATTCAAAT
>NZ_JACJFM010000180.1 GCF_014164585.1 Oceanospirillum sediminis
TTTCAAACATTAAGCGAAAAGATAGCATCAACCTTAAAGCAGATTTAATTGTGAGCTCTAATAAAACAAAAAGAACCATTGATGACATCAAAATAGTTGGGTATGAAAAATTTCCAAAATCCTTTCTGAAACATTATTTGAAATTAAAAACCTCTCAAACTTTCGATTTGTCTGAAATTGAAAAGAAGACCGAACAACTCAACAACCTAAGATTTGCCAACCAAGTAAAATCTACCGAAGTTTTATTTCAAGAAGATTCCACGTCCTTATATATATATGTAGAAAAATCCAAAAGCAACACCTTTGATGGCTTTTTAGGTTTTGGCACAAATGATGAGACCAATAAATTAGAGTTTGATGGATTTCTCAATTTACGATTGATTAATAATTTGAATTATGG
>NZ_JACJFM010000181.1 GCF_014164585.1 Oceanospirillum sediminis
TATGCCTTTAATATTATTTGATTTTTCGTAAATCTCTAAAATTTGATAATACAACGTTATACTGGTTTCATAATTACCTTTCAGGCTATTGATTACTCCTTTCTGAAACAAATCATTTGCAATCCTAAACGAATCCTTTTGAGATACGTTGTATTGGTAAGATTTGTCTACATAATCTAATGCTATATCGTAGTCTCCTTTAAGGCGAAACAAAACGGCATACCTGTAGTTTAATTGAGCCATGCCTTTTGGATTATTTGCCTTTGATAAAATTGCAAATGAAGAATCTAAATGAGATTGAGAAACTTCTAAGTTCTTTCCTAAATTTAGCCATGCAATTCTGCCGTGAACAGTTGCCTTTAATTTGAGACTATCTGTAGTTTTTAAAATCTGTTTTA
>NZ_JACJFM010000021.1 GCF_014164585.1 Oceanospirillum sediminis
GGGCCTCCCCATGTGAGAGTAGGACATCATCAAGCTTTAAATTAAGAACCCCGGTCTCTATGACCGGGGTTTTTTCGTTGTATGAAGAAAAAGCGAATCAGGGCAATGATAAACAGAAGTTTAGTTTGTTGAATTTAACACTCTCAGATTGTGATTGATTTTAAATGGCAGCTAACTGTATGAGCTTTAAAGAAGCTGAATAACAGTTCTTCCTGTTATATGAATCTTTTCAACGTAAAAATCGATTCTTTTCAAGTGAACCTTGTTCATAAGTGCGTTAGAATCCGCGTTTCCAGTTTTTGAGCGGGTTCTGATACCCGAGAAACTCAACTTTTGCAGGTTAGAGGTAGACGATGTTTACACGTGATATGACTATCGCTGGTTACGATGAAGAACTGTGGGCTGCTATGCAGGCAGAAGAAGTTCGTCAGGAAGAGCATATTGAACTGATTGCTTCTGAAAACTACACAAGTCCTCGTGTAATGCAGGCCCAGGGCTCTGGCCTGACCAACAAGTACGCTGAAGGTTATCCGGGTAAGCGCTACTATGGTGGTTGTGAGCATGTTGATGTTGTTGAAGATCTGGCTATTGATCGTGCGAAAGAGCTGTTTGGTGCAACTTACGCAAATGTTCAGCCTCACTCTGGTTCTCAGGCTAATGCGGCTGTTTACATGGCTCTGTGTAAGCCCGGTGATACTGTTCTGGGTATGAGTCTGGCACACGGTGGCCACCTGACTCATGGTGCAACTGTTTCTTTCTCTGGCCGCATTTACAATGCTGTTCAGTATGGTCTGAATCCGGAAACTGGTGAGATTGATTACGCAGAAGTTGAGCGTCTGGCAGAAGAGCACAAGCCAAAAATGATTGTGGCAGGTTTCTCTGCTTATTCTCGTGTTGTTGATTGGCAGCGTTTCCGCGATATCGCAGACAAAGTAGGGGCTTTCCTGTTTGTTGATATGGCCCATGTTGCAGGCCTGGTTGCTGCAGGTGTTTACCCATCTCCAATTAGTGTTGCTGATGTTGTTACGACAACGACTCACAAAACGCTGGGTGGTCCACGTGGTGGTCTGATCCTGTCTGCCCGTGCTGATGAAGAATTACAGAAGAAACTGAACTTCGCAGTATTCCCTGAGTCTCAGGGCGGTCCTCTGATGCATATCATCGCAGCAAAAGCAGTGTGCTTTAAAGAAGCGATGGAGCCAGAATGGAAAGAGTATCAGGCTCAGGTTGTGAAGAACGCACAGGCAATGGCTGATACATTCAAAGCCCGTGGTATCAAGATTGTTTCTGATGGTACTGATGATCACCTGTTCCTGGTTGATCTGATTGATAAAGAGTTTACTGGTAAAGATGCTGATGCAGCTCTGGGCCGTGCTAATATCACTGTAAATAAAAACTCTGTACCTAATGACCCGCGTTCACCTTTTGTCACTTCTGGCCTGCGTATTGGTACTCCGGCAGTGACTCGTCGTGGTTTCAAAGAGGCTGAAGTAGCGGAACTGACAAACTGGATCTGTGATGTCCTGGATGATATCAATAATGAAGATGTTATCTCGACAGTGAAGGAAAAAGTGAAGGCTATCTGTAAACAGTTCCCTGTTTACGCCTGATACTGATTTTATCTTCAGATAAGCCCGGCTTTTGCCGGGCTTATCTGTTTCTGCGGTAGTAAAAGCAGGCGGTGAACAGGTAAAATAAGTGTATAACCGATCAGTTTATACTGGCGGAGACGTTCTGAATTTATTCTTGATTAAAGAGTCTTGTATGTACTGTCCATTTTGTGGAGCACAGGAAACAAAGGTTACTGACTCACGACTGGTTGCTGACGGGGATCAGGTTCGTCGTCGCCGTGAATGTCTGGGTTGCGGAGAGCGTTTTACAACGTACGAAACAGCTGAGCTGGTTATGCCTAAAATTGTGAAGCATGATGGGAAGCGTGAGGTTTTTGATGAATCTAAGCTTCGTGCAGGCATGCAGCGAGCACTTGAAAAAAGACCTGTCAGTACAGAGTCTTTTGAAGCGGCACTGGAACGCATTCGTCAGCGTCTGAGGGCGCGGGGTGACAGAGAAGTTCCTTCCCGGCTGATTGGGGAAGAAGTGATGGCTCAGCTTCGATTACTGGATCAGGTTGCGTATATCCGTTTTGCTTCTGTTTACCGCAGCTTTCAGGATCTGGATGAATTCCGGGCAGAAATTGATCGTTTGGCACAGGATCCTCCTTTTCTTAAAGGGGAGCATCTTCCTAAAGATTCATAATTAAGCGTTTAATTCAGGACCTCTTCTGCATGCAATCAGATCAGTACTATATGTCTATGGCTATTCGTCTGGCCAGAAAAGGGCAGTATTCTACATTTCCTAACCCCAGAGTGGGCTGTGTTCTGGTGAGGGATAATGAAATCCTGAGCTCCGGCTGGCATGAAAGAGCAGGTGAAGGGCATGCAGAAGTCAATGCTCTTTCAACGCTGCCTGATAGTATCTGTGCAGAAGGCGCTACGGCGTATGTTACGCTTGAACCCTGTTCCCATCAGGGTAAAACCCCTCCCTGTGCCGATGCGTTGATCAATGCCGGAGTTAAACGTGTTGTTATTGGCATGCAGGATCCAAATCCGCTTGTTTCAGGTAACGGTATTCAGAAACTACGGGATGCCGGTGTTGAAATAACCTGTGATGTACTACGGGATGAAGCCTATGCTCTTAACCCTGGATTTATCTATCGGATGGCGTATAACCGACCTTTTATCCGCTGTAAAATGGCGATGAGCCTGGATGGTCGTACTGCGATGCAGTCCGGAGAAAGCCAGTGGATTACCGGACCTGCTGCCCGTACTCAGGTTCAGAGAATAAGGGCGGCAAGCTCAGCAATTGTTACCGGAGTCAGTTCAGTTATTTATGACAACTGCTCATTAACTGTGAGAGCTGATCAGCTGAACCTGGAGAATGCCAGCGTGATTGCTGAGCGTCAGCCGATGCGTGTTGTTCTGGATTCTCAGTTAAGAATTCCACTGAATGCTAAAATTCTCAGACAGCCCGGTGAAACCGTAGTCGTTTTCTGTCAGGCAGATCCGGATAAACTGACTGAACTGAGGCATATGGGAGTGACCACTGTTCGCTTGCCTTCTGACAGCATGGGGCGAGTTGCTTTGTCATCACTGATGGAGTACCTGAGCGACAGAGACTGTAATGAGGTGTTGCTGGAAACAGGAGCTACTCTGGCAGGTGCTTTTGCTGAAGCAGGTCTGATTGACGAATTTGTTCTGTTTATGGCTCCTGTTTTATTAGGACACAGCGCCCGTGGATTACTGAATCTTCCCGGAGTCCGGAACATGGCTGATAAGATGTCGCTGGAGATCAGAGATTGTCGTACAGTGGGAGATGATCTGATGTTAACAGCCCGCTTTAAAGGAAATACGGAATAATGTTTACCGGAATCATAGAAGCGGTTGGTACAATTGAATCGCTGCAGCCTGCTGGTGGTGACTATAAGGTCAGAGTGAATACCGGTGAGCTGGATCTGACAGATGTTAAGCTTGGCGACAGTATTGCAGTTAATGGTGTTTGCCTGACGGTTACTGAGCTTAATGCACGAGGCTTTCAGGCTGATGTTTCTCTGGAAACAGTACGCCACACCTGCTTTGCTGAATATCGCCCAGGAAGACAGGTTAATCTTGAAAAGGCCATGATGCTATCCTCCCGCTTTGGTGGACATATCGTCAGCGGGCACGTTGATGGAGTTGGCAAAATTGTTGAGCGATGTGATGATGCCCGTTCAGTCCGCTTTCGTATACAGGCTCCTGCTGGCCTGCTGAAATATATTGCGGACAAGGGGTCTGTTACAGTAGACGGAACCAGTCTGACGGTGAATGGACTGGAGGGCGATATTTTTGAATTGAACATTGTGCCTCATACTCTGGCTGAGACGGTACTGGAAGGTTACAGTGCGGGACAGAAACTTCATCTGGAAGTTGATCTTATTGCCCGTTATCTGGAACGTTTATTAGGTGCTTCAGAGGATAACACTTCCTCTTCTTCGGGTATGAGTGTTGAATTTTTAGCCCAACACGGTTTTTACCGGGGCTGATGAAAAAGAGATGTCTGATGCAGTTAAACACAGTTGAAGAATTACTGGACGATATCCGTCAGGGAAAGATGGTCATCCTGATGGATGATGAGGATCGTGAGAACGAAGGTGATCTGGTCATTGCCGCAGAGATGGTCCGGGCTGAGGATATTAACTTTATGGCCACTCATGCCAGAGGATTGATTTGTCTGACCCTGACCCGAGAACGTTGTGAGCAGCTGAAGCTTCCTCTCATGGTTCAGAGTAATGGCGCTCAGTTCTCGACTAATTTTACGTTGTCTATTGAAGCTGCAGAAGGTGTGACAACAGGTATTTCAGCAGCAGATCGTGCCCATACTGTGCGTACTGCTGTCAGAGAAAGTGCCAAATCTGAAGATATTGTACAGCCCGGACATATTTTTCCTCTGATGGCTCAGCCAGGTGGTGTGCTGAGTCGTGCCGGGCATACCGAAGCTGGTTGCGATCTGGCCCGTATGGCGGGGTTTGAAGCGGCAGGCGTGATTGTTGAAATCATGAATGAAGACGGCACTATGGCCCGTCGCCCTGACCTGGAAAAGTTTGCTGAAAAGCATAATCTGAAAATTGGCACTATTGCTGATCTCATTCATTACCGCACCGCCAATGAACATACTGTTGAGCGCGATCAGCAGGGCGTGATGAGTACTGAGTACGGTGACTTCAAATATGTCACCTACCGGGATGATATTCAGAACTGTACTCATCTGGCGATGAGTCTGGGGGATATTAAGGAAGATGAGCCTACTCTGGTCCGGGTACATAACCGGGCAGAGGTTCTGCGTGATGTTGTCGGTGCTCTTCCTGCCGATGGCGGTATGAAGTGGACGATGCGCAAAGCGCTGGAAAAGGTTGCGCAAGAAGGAAGAGGCGTCGTTCTGTTGCTGGATACCGGTGACCGTATTGATATGAGTGACTCTGTTGAGCTGATGCTGAATCAACGACAGCAGTCCAAAGTTAATGTGAGTTATTCTGGTGCTTATCTGACGGTTGGAACCGGCTCTCAGATTCTGCGTGATCTGGGCGTTGGCAAAATGCGCTTGCTGAGTTCTCCAATGAAATTTAATGCTATCTCCGGGTTTGATCTGGAGATTGAAGAATATATCCCCTGCGAAGAATAATGGAACAGGATCTGATTTCATGACTGTACAATCTTTTGAAGGCAATTTTGTTAATTGCAATGCTAAATACGCGATCGTAGTCGGCCGTTTTAACAGCTTTGTTGTTGAACATCTGGTTGAGGGTGCGATTGATACTCTGCGTCGCCACGGGGTTGAGGAAGATAATATCAGTGTGATTCGCGCCCCGGGTGCATGGGAATTGCCGCTGGTTGTTAAGAGAGTGATTGAGAAACAGCAGCCGGATGCGGTCATTACTCTGGGGGCAGTGATTCGTGGTGGAACCCCTCACTTTGAATACGTGGCCGGGGAATGTACAAAAGGTCTGGGCCAGCTATCCTTACAAACAGGTGTTGTGATCACTAACGGTGTCCTGACTGTTGACACCATTGAGCAGGCAATTGAGCGCTCCGGTACTAAGGCTGGTAATAAAGGCTCTGAAGCCGCCCTGAGTGCTCTGGAAATGGTCAGCTTATTTAATAACTTTTAATCCGGAAAAATAATGTCTCAAGGTAAAAAATCCAGTAGAACAGCCGCTCGACGTGCTGCTCGCCAGTTAACGTTACAGGGATTGTATCAGTGGCAGATGACAGGTGCGGCTCTGCAACAGGTTGAGTTACAGATTCGTTCTGCGCAGGCGGATGATAATCTGGAGTCCCATGAAGATATCAGTGCAGCTGTTGAGATTGCTGATCTGACATACTTTAATGAATTGCTGCATGGTATTCCAAAGTGTAAGAATGAGCTGGATGAACAGTTTGCACCTTTACTGGATCGCAGAGTGGATGAGCTTGATCCGGTTGAGTTAGCTATTCTGCGTATCGGGACATATGAGCTGAGTAAGCGTATTGATGTTCCATATCGTGTCGTAATTAATGAAGCTATTGAGCTGGCTAAGCGCTTTGGGGCGACAGAAAGTCATAAATATGTGAATGGCATTCTGGATAAACTGGCACCGAGATTACGTGCCGCTGAAGCTTCGGTTCGTAATAAAGGCTGATTCTGTGAGTGAATTTGAACTGATCCGCCGTTATTTCTGCTCAGAGATATTGCAGCCTGAACGCCGGGATGTCTGTCTGGGTATTGGTGATGACTGTGCGTTGATCTCTGTACCTGAAGGGAAGCAGCTGGTTGTATCTGTGGACACATCTGTTGCCGGAGTTCATTTTCCGGAAGATGCTGACCCCTATGATATTGGCTGGCGTGCTCTGGCGGTCAGTTTGAGTGATCTTGCTGCTATGGGAGCTAAGCCTGCCTGGTTTACGCTTGCCCTGACTCTCCCTGAGGGAAAGGGGGAATGGCTGGAATCTTTTTCTCAGGGAATTTCGGATCTTGCGCGACGTTTTGGTATTGCTCTGGTTGGAGGGGATACCACCCGTGGTGCACTTTCGGTCACGGTGCAGGTTCAGGGATATGTTTCTCCCGGAGCGGCCTGGAAGCGCAGTGGAGCTAAGCCCGGAGATCTGATTTACGTGTCAGGGCCTCTTGGTGAAGCTGCCGGTGGTCTTGAGGTTGTACTGAACCCGGAACTGGATCTTCCTGAGTATCAAAGTCTTAAGCAGGCCTATCTGCGGCCTGAGCCTCGTTTTGACCTGCTGTCTTCTTTGTCAGGCCGGGTTCGTGCTGCTATTGATATATCGGATGGCTTTCTGGCTGACCTGAATCATGTCCTTAAAGCCAGTGGTGTTGGGGCAGTGCTGGATCCGGGCAGAATACCCATTTCTTCGTCGTTGAAATCCTTGTTCGGTGAAGATAGGGCTTTCGAAATGGCTATTAGTGGGGGAGATGATTATCAGCTCTGCTTTATGATCTCTCCTAAAAGGCGCCTGGAACTGGAAGTATGCGCTGATCAGTGTCACCTCCAGTTGTACCCGGTTGGTGTTATCACCAGCACGCCTGGTATCGAAGGGCTGAATCATTTTAATTCAGCCGGATTTGACCACTTTGGCAGGAATAACTGAATGAACAGAGTACCTGCCAGTGTCTGGAAAAAGCCCGTTCACTTTCTGGCTTTTGGGTTAGGCAGTGGAGCTTCCCCCTGGGCACCGGGAACCGCAGGCACAGCAGCAGCCATTATTCCTTATCTGTTATGGTTTCAGCACTGGTCTGTTTTCGCATTTGTTACTTTGCTGGTTGTTAGCTTTCTGGTCGGAGTATGGCTGTGCGAAAAGACATCAGAAGACCTCGGTGTTCATGATCATTCCGGTATTGTCTGGGATGAATTCGTAGGTTACTGGCTGACGATGTTTATGGCTCCTGCCGGTTGGGAATGGGCGCTGGCAGGCTTTGCCCTGTTTCGTTTCTTTGACGTGCTGAAGCCCTGGCCTGTGAAATGGGCTGACCGTCGGGTGGCTGGCGGTTTTGGTATTATGGTTGATGATGTACTGGCAGGGGTCTATTCATGGATCTGCCTGCAGATTCTGATTCGTCTCTGGTAATTCTTTTTGAGTGATAGAAAACAGGCAAAAAGTCAGTTCTCTTTGCCTGTTGGGGTCTTATTCTTTTCAGGCCTGTCCACGCTTTAAACAGCCCTGTTCCAGCAAAATACACTGGTGCTCCGCCATTTTTTGCCAGAATTCCTTATCTGGCCTGATATCCAGGGTAGCTTCCAGATTAGGTTCCATCAGAAAAGGCATATTCATCAGACTGATAATGCTGATATGGAGCATTTTGGTGTCCATGTCCGGGTTTATAACCCCTTTTTCCTGCATCTTCATCAGCATTTTTTCCATCGGTTCTGCTTTTTCACGCATATGTTGATGAATAAAATTTTCTTCCAGTGGACCATTTTCGAACAGCATACATTTTAGTATGACAACAACAAATCCAGGATACTCTGTCATCAGAGCATAATACTGTCTGAAAAATTCAGAAAAGGTTTCTGGTGGGTTTTCTACTCCTTGTCGGGTCATCTGGCGCAGAGGTTCAAATGTCTCAACAAACATAGCCTGAAATAATCCTTCTTTATTACCGAAATAATAATGGATCATCGCCATAGTTGAGTTTGCTCTGGCAGCAATTTCCCGGGTTGTAATCTGTTGATAATTCTTTTCAATAAAACAGGCGCGGGCTGCTGAGATCAGGTTTTCCCTTACATTTCGTGCGCTTCTGGTGGTAGGCCGTCCGCGCTTCTTCTTACTTTTTTCCGGTGTAAATTGAGCGTTCATAGCAGTGCTTCATTTTTAATCGATTGATTAAAAGGAGGGTAGAGTATTTAGACTAAAAAGCAAACTGCTAAAAATCGGTCGATACCGTTCAATTGATTAATTTAATATTTATCTTATTGAGTTAAAAGAAAAAAACGATTTGTAAGGAGTTGTAAGGATGAGATACAAAAAAGCCGCATAGCATCAGGCTACGCGGCTTTTCGGACAGGCTGGTATCAGTCGGAATTACACATCCAGGTAATCCATAATACCTTCCGCAGCCTTACGCCCCTCGTCAATGGCTGTCACAACCAGATCGGAACCACGAACCATATCACCACCGGCAAAGATCTTTTCATTGCTGGTCTGGTATGGGTAGCGTGACTCAGCTGGTGCGATCACACGGCCACCGTCATCTGTATTGATTTTGCAGCGATCAAACCACTCGGCAGGACTTGGACGGAAACCAAACGCGATCAGTACTGCGTCAGCCGGTACGATCTCTTCAGAACCGGCCACAACCTCTGGACGACGACGGCCATTAGCATCCGGTTCACCCATACGGGTCGTTACCAGCTTGATGCCTTCAACCTTGTCCTCACCGACAATAGCCACAGGCTGACGGTTAAACAGGAACTGTACGCCTTCTTCTTTTGCGTTCACAACTTCACGCTTGGAACCCGGCATATTGGCTTCGTCACGACGATAGGCACAGATTACAGACTCAGCGTTCTGACGGATAGAGGTACGGTTACAGTCCATTGCGGTGTCACCACCGCCCAGAACGATTACGCGCTTACCTTCCATGCTGGTGTAGTCTTCCGGTGATTTCTCGTAACCCAGACAGTGGTTTACGTTAGAGATCAGGAAGTCCAGTGCCGCATGAACACCCGGCAGATCTTCACCAGGAATACCGCCAGTCATATAGGTATAAGTACCCATGCCCATAAATACTGCATCGTAGTCGCTCAGCAGCTGATCGATGGTGATATCGGTGCCCACTTCGGTATTCAACCGGAATTCCACACCCATGTCGGAGAAGACTTCGCGGCGGCGGGACATCACGTGTTTTTCCAGTTTGAACTCAGGAATACCGAAGGTCAGCAGACCACCGATCTCCGGGTTCTTATCAAAGACCACAGGCTTAACACCGTTACGGACCAGGATATCCGCACAGGCCAGACCGGCAGGACCGGCGCCAATGATGGCGACTTTCTTGTCGGTCCAGACTACTTTGGACATATCCGGACGCCAGCCCATAGCAAAAGCGGTATCAGTGATGTACTTCTCAACCGAACCGATGGTTACCGCGCCAAAGCCACCTTCACCCAGTGTACAGGAGCCTTCACACAAACGATCCTGAGGGCAGACACGGCCACACACTTCTGGCAGTGAATTGGTGCTGTGACACAGCTCAACCGCTTCCATGATGTTGCCTTCGGTGGCCAGTTTGAGCCAGTTTGGAATGTAGTTATGTACCGGGCAGCGCCATTCACAATATGGATTACCACAAGCCAGACAGCGATGTGCCTGATTTGATGCTTCATCCGCTTTAAACGGTGCGTAGATCTCTTTAAATTCGTTCTTACGCACGTCCGCCGGTGTTTTTTGTGGGTCTTTACGACCCACTTCAACAAATTGAAAATCGTTACCTAAACGTTCAGCCATAGCAGCCTCACCTCATATAAAAGCTAATCACTAATCTGCGTGTTGAATTACTCTGAGCGCTGGCGTGTACTGTCCAGCAGGCTGCTCAGGCTGGCCGCTTTTGGTTTCACCAGCCAGAAGTGACGATAGTAGTCAGAGAAATTGGTCAGCAGTTCCTGCCCCCAATCACTACCGGTTTCTTCAACAAACTCAGCGATAACGCTACGCAGATGGTTACGATAAGCTTCCATCGGCTCGGAGCTGATACGGTGAATATCGACCAGCTCATGGTTGTATTTATCAACAAAGGTACGGTCCAGGTCCAGCACGTAGGCGAAGCCACCGGTCATACCAGCACCGAAGTTATAACCGGTTTCACCCAGTACAGTCACCATACCGCCTGTCATATACTCACAGCAGTGGTCACCAGCGCCTTCGATCACGGCATGACAGCCGGAGTTACGCACACCAAAGCGCTCACCTGCCTGGCCTGCTGCAAACAGCTTGCCGCCCGTTGCACCATATAAACAGGTATTACCGATGATAGATGTTTCATTCGAGTTAAATGGGCTGCCTGAAGGTGGGCGAAGAACGATCTTACCGCCGTTCATCCCTTTACCCACGTAATCGTTGGCATCGCCTTCGATATAGAGGTTAAGGCCCTTGGCGTTCCAGACTCCAAAACTCTGTCCGGCTACACCGGTCAGTTTCAGGGTCAGAGGGTTCTCGCTCATGCCCTGATCACCCCAGCGCTTGGCGATCTCACCCGAGAGACGAGCACCGATAGAGCGGTCACAGTTGGTAACGTTAAAGGCAAACTCACCGCCTTTGCCACTATCAATAGCGGCGTGTGTTTCTGCAACCATACGTTCAGCCAGCTCACCTTTATCGAAAGGTTCGTTACGAGCCACCTGACAGGTATTCGGCGCATCAGCGGGTACAAAGTTGTTATTCAGCAGATCAGTCAGATCCAGCTTCTGGATCTTAGCTGGTGCTTGATCATCAGAGATCGCTTCCAACAGATCAGTACGGCCAACCAGATCTTCAAAAGTGCGTACCCCCATCTCTGCCATGATCTCGCGTACTTCCTGCGCGACAAAGCGGAAGTAGTTTTTCACCATTTCCACAGTACCGATAAAGTACTCTTCACGCAGTTTTTCGTTCTGAGTGGCAACACCTGTCGCACAGTTGTTCAGGTGACAGATACGCAGATATTTACAACCCAGAGCAACCATAGGGATGGTACCGAAGCCAAAGCTCTCTGCACCCAGAATCGCCGCTTTAATCACATCCAGACCGGTTTTAAGGCCACCGTCTGTCTGCAAACGTACTTTGTCACGCAGATTGTTGATGCGCAGTGCCTGATGCACTTCCGGCAGACCCAGTTCCCATGGAGAACCCGCATGCTTAATGGAGGTCAGAGGGCTGGCTGCAGTACCTCCGTCGTAACCAGAAACGGTGATCAGATCGGCATAGGCTTTAGCCACGCCAGTTGCGATGGTGCCGATACCTGGCTCAGATACCAGTTTCACTGAGATCAGAGCGTCTGGGTTTACCTGTTTCAGGTCGAAAATCAGCTGCGCCAGATCCTCAATGGAGTAGATATCGTGGTGCGGTGGTGGTGAAATCAGAGTTACACCTGGCACTGAGTGACGCAGACGTGCAATCAGTGCGTTCACTTTACCGCCTGGCAACTGACCACCTTCACCGGGTTTTGCACCCTGGGCGACCTTAATCTGCAGCACTTCCGCATTCACCAGGTAATGTGGTGTGACGCCAAAACGACCGGATGCAATCTGCTTGATCTTAGAGTTTTTCAGCGTACCGAAACGCGCCGCATCCTCACCGCCCTCACCGGAGTTAGAGCGACCGCCCAGCTCATTCATCGCCTGAGCCAGTGCTTCGTGGGCTTCCGGAGACAGAGCACCCAGAGACATAGCCGCCGAGTCGAAGCGACGCAGAATGGATTCCGCCGGCTCAACTTCACTCAGAGCAATAGGGTTAGACGCTTGCTTCACTTTCAACAGGTCACGAATGGTGGCTGCTGGACGTTCATTAACCAGTCTGGAGAAACGTTGGAAAGCTTCATAGCTCCCCGTTTGTACGGCTTCCTGAACGGCACGTACCACATCTGGGTTGTAAGCATGATACTCACCACCGTGCACGTATTTCAGCAGGCCACCCTGTTCTATTTTCTTACGTGGTTTCCATGCGGTTTCCGCCAGCAGCTCCTGCTGCATCTGGAAGTCGCTGAACTCCGCACCCTTAATACGGGATGCCACACCTTTGAAACACAGGTCACAGACTTCTTCTGACAGACCCACCGCTTCAAACAGCTGGGCACCACGGTAAGAGGCAATTGTGGAGATACCCATCTTAGACAGGATCTTCATCAGGCCCTTCTGGATACCCTTGCGATAGTTCTCACGGATCTCAGCCGGATCACCCAGCAGTTCACCAGTGCGCTGCAGATCAGCCAGTACGTTATAACTCAGGTACGGATAGATCGCGGTAGCACCAAAGCCGAACATAACGGCCATCTGGTGAGAATCACGGGCCAGGCCAGATTCGATAATCAGGTTCGCATTACAACGCAGGCCTTTAGTACTCAGGTGGTGATGCACTGCACCAGTTGCCATAGTCGCATCAACGGGCAGTAAACCTTGCTCAATATGGCGATCGGTCAGAATGATGATCACTTTGCCGGAACGCACGGCTTCTTCTGCCTGTTCACAGACATTTGCCAGCGCTTGTTTCAGGCCGGTATCTTGAGGGTTGTATTGCAGTTCAATTTTGTGCGCTGGGAAGCCTTTGTCCTCCAGCAGTGTCAGCGTCTTGAATTTACGCGGCGACAGTACAGGAGTGGTCAGTACGACACGGTTGGCGTGGTCGACACTGTCTTCAAAGACATTCAGCTCGGTACCCAGGCAGGTTTCCAGCGACATCACGATCGCTTCACGCAGAGGATCAATCGGTGGGTTGGTCACCTGGGCAAATTTTTGACGGAAGTAATCGGTCGTCAGGCGGTTCTTACGGGACAATACCGCCATAGGGGTGTCGTCACCCATAGAGCCAACCGCTTCCTGGCCACTTTCAGCCAATGGGCGCAGCACCTGGTCACGCTCTTCAAAGCTGACCTGGAACATCTTCATATGCGCCTGCAGTGCTTCCGGAGCGATCGGGGTAAATTTAGGGCCTTGCAGCTCACCCAGCGTCGACTCAAGGAAGGTTGCCTTCTCACGCATCCACTGTTTGTAGGGATGTGCTGATTTCAGGCGGTTATCAATATCTTCGCGGTGCATTACTTCACCGGTTTCAGTATCGACAACCAGCATATGGCCTGGTGCAACACGGCCTTTCGCGACAACGTCCTCTGGCTTGTAGTCGTATACACCAATCTCGGAAGCCAGGGTGATATAACCATTTTTGGTGATCACCCAGCGTGCAGGACGCAGACCGTTACGGTCCAGCATACACACGGCATGACGACCATCGGTCAGCACCAGACCGGCAGGACCATCCCATGGTTCCATATGCATGGAGCTGTACTCGTAGAAAGCACGCAGATCGGCATCCATCGTGTCGTTGTTCTGCCACGCAGGCGGAATCATCAGACGCACGGCTTTAAACAGATCCATACCGCCGGTCAGCAGTACTTCCAGCATGTTGTCCATACTAGAGGAGTCAGAACCAGTGGTATTCACAACCTGATCCAGTTCATCCAGATTCAGCAGGTCGTTATTAAAGTTGCTCTTACGGGCGTTGGCCCAGTTACGGTTCGCTTCAATGGTGTTAATTTCACCATTGTGTGCCAGGTAACGGAAAGGCTGTGCCAAAGGCCACTTTGGCGCGGTATTAGTAGAGAAACGCTGGTGGAAAACACAGATTGCGGTTTCCAGACGTTCGTCGCTCAGGTCCTGGTAGAACTTTGGCAGATCTGCCGGCATTACCAGGCCTTTGTAAGAAATAACCTGAGAAGACAGACTCGCGACGTAGAAATCCGTGTCTTCTTTCAGTGCCATCTCTGTTTTTCGGCGTGCAAGGAACAGTTTTACTGCCAGCTGTTGTTGATTCATACCATCAGCATTGACAAAAACCTGCTCAAATTGTGGCAGACAATCCAGCGCCATAGGACCGCAAACGTCGGTATTGATAGGAACCGGACGCCAGCCGACAACCGTCAGGCCTTGTGTAGAAAGTTCCGCATTCATTGTTGTGCGGGCTTTCTCGGCTTTTGCGCTATCCTGTGACAGAAATACCATACCTACACCAAAGTTGTCAGAAAGCTCAGCGGCAAACTGCTCCTTTGCTATGGTACGAAGGAAGGTATCTGGTTTTTTCAGCAGCAAACCACAGCCATCACCCGTCTTGCCATCAGCCGCGATACCACCGCGGTGAGTCATGCAGGTCAGAGCTTCGATCGCTGTCTGTAACAAGTTATGACTTGCATCGCCATTCATGTGTGCGATCAGGCCAAAACCACAGTTATCTCTGAATTCATCAGGATGATACAGACCAGTTCTCATAAAGCTAACTCTCGCTAGTACAAAATCGTTGTTATGGCCTCTGAAGCTTCGTTTTTATTTTTCTTTGTCGATACGCTTTTTCCCGTCCTGACAGGGCTTTCTTATGAGGCAAAGGGAGAGAGATTCTACACAGGAGTGTGTGGAATCTCAAACACAGTAACATTGTGTGAAAGTAATCGGTTTAGTCAAATAGACTAAAGGATTAGTTTTAATCGGAGGATTTTCTGGAAAAGGCGCTGGTTTCAGATAAAAAGCAGCGCCGTGCAGATTTGTGGCTAGTGGTTATTTCTTCCTTATGTCAGCCTGTACGCTGGCGATACTTCGAGCCCAGGGTTTGCGTGCCTGAAGCTCAGCTGCAAGCTTTGGAATACTGGCAATAGCAGAATCTCTGTCCTGGTATTCACCATAAATAACGACAAACCATGGCTTGCCTTTGTAAACCGTTTCAAAATAACGCACATTCTTTTTACTGTTCAGGCCTCCAATAAATTTAATGGCATTATTTTCAATCTGGGTACCCAGCAGCTGTAATGTGTACTGGTTTTTATTCAGCTTCAGCAGAGCATCTTCCTGTTTATAGGGACTGTTACTTTTGCTGGTGGTTGTAGCCGAAGCCGGTTTCTCAGGTTCTGATTCTGCTACGACAACAGATTTTTGCTCAGCTGGTTCCGGTTTGGCTTCAACTGGTTTAGCGGATGTGGGCTCTGGTATGTTTGCTGAAGCAGTAGAAGAGGTATTGACTGACTCCAGCAGACTGGCATCAGCCTGACGTTTTTCTTCTTCTGTCCGATCATCTTCCTGAGGGAATACAGGCTTAATAATCGTAATAGCTTCACCATCTTCAGTCTCTTGTAATGACTCTGCTTCTGCCAGCGTTTCATCCGCAGGTCGGTCAAGACGATTCAGGTCAGTTAAGGGGGTATTCTCTGCGACTTCCGCAGGGGCTTCCTGACCGGCGTTAATCAGATCATCCTGGTACAGAAAAGCTATAATTAGCAGTGCGGAGACCACTGACAGGGCAGCCAGGTGCCAGACTGGAATACGGGCAGGTGAGGATGCCTTCTTTTTGGCCGATTTCCTTTTCTTGGTCTTCGGCTCTGCAGCCAGCCCCTCTGGCTCATCGTCAATATCTGCTGTTGACAGAGGGATCTCAAAGTCTGGTGCTGCAGTCTGAGAGTAAGCTGTAGAAGCCGTCTGAGCGGTAATACCTGCAACCTTTTTCAGCGAATCCGGGTCGCTTAATGCCAGATTCGCCATGCGGTTAATCTGACCCGGTACTCCGCCCCCTGAGCGTAAAATATCGGTTTTCTGATCGTCGCTCAGCATACCTGCTACATTGGCTGCTTCTAAGCGGTAATCCAGATAGTTACGTGCTTCACTGGTATTCATCGGCTCAAGTGCCAGATGATGGCCAATAGCTATGAATCTGTCTTTCAGACGTGAACTGTTTAAGGTATCCAGCAGTTGATTTTCACCGAGCATCAGTACGTGGGGGCGACATAATTCATCATCATCAGATAGAAGAATAAGTAATAGCTCCAGTGTTTCGCTGCTAAGCTTCTGTGCATCGTCAATAACAATCAGACAGGCCTGGCCCTCTCTGTGCATCAGGGCAAAAGAATCTTTCAGGCGCGTCAGATACTGATTCAGATCAGCCCCGGTAGGCAACCCCAGATTCAGCACTGAACTGAGCACACCCAGAAAAGCCTGTGGCTGGGTTACAGTATCGGTATTCAGATCACAGATCTGAACACCAGAGTCCAGTCCATCCAGAATCCGGCGTTTTACCAGTGTTTTCCCCGCACCCTGGGGGCCGGTGATAGTGAGCATTAAATTACTGTACCGACACAGATGTGTAATCAGTTCAATGACCTGGTGCTGCTGCTGAGCAGGAAAGAACAGTGATTCTTCAATCACGCCATCAGTGACGGAGGGGGTGATTGGCGAAAAGGAGAAATTGTCTCCGCTCATGTCAGAATCCTTACTATTACTGTTATTTCCGAACATAGATTTTTAAGTCCACTATCAGAACGGCAAAATGGGGTTAAAGTCTGCACAGAATACACGATGATAGGCGGTTCTGTTCCCTTCTGGAAGACTTTAATATCATTTTTGACCGAGATTTTTCCCTGCTTCCAGGCAAGCATGAAGATGCATTTCAGAGAAATCACTGGTTACCACAGCCTGGCCAATTGTTTTCAGTAAAACGAGCCTTAGATTACCATCCAGCACTTTTTTATCGACCAGCATATGATCAATAAAGCATTGTGCACTCATCTGTGCAGGAGGCTCTGCAGGGAGGTTGGCGTGGGCCAGTATTTGTCTGACTCTTGAACAGTCTTCTTTACTTAGCCAGCCTTCTCTCCATGACAAATCTGCAGCCATTAACATCCCTGTGCCCACCGCCTCACCATGAAGCCAGTTGCCGTAGCCCTGTTCGGTTTCTATCGCATGACCAAAGGTATGACCAAGGTTGAGTGTGGCGCGTACGCCATGTTCTTTTTCATCCTCAGCGACAACATCGGCTTTATTCTGACATGAACGGAAAATGGCTTCTGTCAGTAATTCGTCGTCCATCGCCATCAGGCCTGAAATATTGTCTTCAAGCCATATGAAAAAGTCCGGATCCCGGATCAGGCCATACTTGATCACTTCTGCCAGCCCTGCTGATAATTCTCTGGCCGGCAAGGTTTTCAGTACACGGGTATCAGCCAGTACAACCTGAGGCTGCCAGAATGCACCGATCATATTTTTACCAAGAGGATGATTTACACCTGTCTTTCCTCCCACAGAGGAATCAACCTGCGACAATAGTGTGGTAGGAATCTGAATGAAATTAACACCACGCTGGTAACTGGCCGCAGCAAAGCCGGTAATATCACCGATGACTCCACCTCCGAGTGCTATCAGAGTGCACGTACGATTAAACCGGTTTTCCAGCAATGCATCAAAAATGAGATTTACCTGGGCCAGGGTCTTATGTTCTTCTCCATCAGGAAGAATGACATTGGCGACCTGGTACTGCTCTGTGGATAATAATGTTCTCTTCAGGGTGTCCAGATACAGAGGGGCCACGGTTGTATTGGTGACAATCATTACCTGGTGACCGTGAATATGTGGTGTCAGTAATCCTGGCTGGGAGAGCAACTCAGCTCCGATGTGTATCGGGTAACTGCGGTCACCAAGGTCAACATTCAGTATCTGGTTCATTATAGGGCTCACAAGTTTTTAAGCTTTTTAATAATCGTTTTGACAACCGCTTTGGGCGTTTGCTTGTCTGTACGTATAATCAGATCTGCGCTGCTTTCGTACAGGGGGTGTCTGACTTCAAAAAGAGACTCAAGAATAGCGCGAGGGTTATCGTTCTGAAGCAGGGGACGGTTTTTGTCTTTCGCTGTTCGCTGAAGCTGTTGTTCAACGGAAGTATGCAAATAGACAACCGTACTAAGCTGGCCAATGACATCACGATTCTCTTTTCGGGTAATCGCTCCGCCTCCTGTGGCGATAAGCACTGGCTCTTCTGACTGTAATAGTTCGTCGATGACCTGGATTTCCCGTTGTCTGAAGCCTTCTTCTCCTTCAACATCAAAAATCCAGGGAATATTGGTGCCACAACGAGCTTCAATCTCCCGGTCAGAGTCAAAAAAGATCATTCCCAGTTCAGCAGCCAGCAGGCGGCCTATGGTACTTTTGCCTGCGCCCATTGGGCCGACCAGAACAATATTATGGTTATAATACATGTAGTTACGTGATGAAATTCATATCAGTTCGGGCTGGAAAGTGTGCTTTCGATCAGCCGGGGCGTAATAAAGACCAGTAATTCTACTTTTTCCTGAGACTTTTCGGAATGTCTGAACAGATTTCCCAGCAAGGGTAAGTCGCCCAGTACCGGCACACTGAAATTCTGATAGAAGGATGACGAACTGTAAATACCGCCTAATACAATAGTCTGCCCGTCCCGTATGACAACCTGAGTTTCCAGACCATTGGTATCGATGGAAGGTACTCCGGAGAATTCCTGACTGCCAGGGTTATCCTGATTTATTCTGAGATCCATAATGATACGATGGTCCGGGGTAATCTGAGGTGTGACTTCCAGCAATAGTAGCGCATCTTTAAATGCGGTTTTAGTGCCTCCGGATGAAGACTCCTCCTGATAAGCAATTTGTTTGCCTGACTTTATAAGGGCTTTTTTCTTATTGGTCGCAATAATTTTAGGTTGTGAAATAATTTCGCTCTTACCTTCACTGGCCAGTGCTGCCAGCTCCAGATCAACCAGAATATCTGAACTGGTGTAACCGAGGGCCAGACGGCCTGCAATCGGGCTGTAGTTCATATAGCCTGACCCCTTAACTCCCAGATCAACACTTAAGGGACCATTGGCCAGTTTCAGACTGCTGCTATCCGGATGAGCATTGCTGATGCCGCCCCAGCGGATACCCAGCTCATCACTGATATTGGTGCGTGAAGTAACAACCCTTGCCTCTATCAGTACCTGCTGAACCGGCCTGTCCAGTATACTGACCAGTTCCCGTACTTCCTGTAAAACGGCAGGCGTATCTTTAATCATCAGTGTATTGGTTCTGTTATCTGATCGCACCTGTCCTCTGTCTGAGAGAATTGATGTTTGCTGATCCGATGCGCGAAGCAGAGTAGCCAGGTCAGAGGCTTTAGCATAATGAATATCTATATACTCAGATTGCAGTGCTTCTAGTTTCTCCCGTTCTGCTTTGTGTTTCAGTTCGGAATGTTCCTGCCTGATAATTTCTTCTTCCAGAGTGATTAGAAGGATATTGCCATCTTTCTGATAAGTCAGAGACTGGCTCTGTAATATCAGAGCAAGTGCCTTTTTCCAGCTGACTTGCTCCAGGTACAGTGTAATGTGGCCTTTGACCTGATCACTGATAACCAGATTCAGGCCGGTATTTTCTGTGACCAGGCGTATGGCTGCCCGTATATCTACTTTCTGAAAGTTAAGCGTCAATGTCCTGTCCGGAATATTGATCAAGGAGTTAGAGGTGTCTGAGTGGGATAAAACTGGACTTTTCGAAACCTCAGCGACTGCTGCATAGGAGAGGATACTGACTGAAGTCGCCATAATCATCAGGCAGGCTACAGCGAAACATTTCAATACTGTGAGAGAGTTATCTATGTATTGCGTATAGGTGCGGTAAAAGAGACTTTTACTCATGGCGACCTCCGGAATCAGTACCTAACAGGATAATCTGGCCAGAACTGGAATCTTTTACTTCGATTTGCTGATGAGTGATACGAATGATTCTGCCTGACAGGTCTGGTAACAGTTCCCCGGTCCTTCGCTTATAAATATTACCTTGCTGATCTCTGATCAGAGCGGATGTTTGCTCTTCCGGATGGATGCGTATTGTACCTGCCATCGTTATCTGCCATGACTTTTCAGATAACTGATTCGTGGGAGTAAGTCGGTTGTCTGATTGCCCGGCCCTGGAAAATGGAGAAGCGTACTGGTTGCCGGTGTAATCTGGTGTGGTTGCTTTGACTGGTGCAGGCAAAGGCGTGATATTGCCAGAAGGCTGATTAATAATTTGTTCAATTTGTTGCTGGAATGCCGGAGTAATGCGTTCTTCAGTGCAGGCTTGCAGGCAGCTGAGAATCAACAGCCTCCATACTGACTGATACACTCTGGTAAATATCATTGCTGCCTGTGGGTGACAGGCAAGCAATCGAGCAGTACTTTTACTGATACTTTTCATTCTGTGTCCTCCATGACACAACGCATTAATCGGAAGAGGGCTGATAGTAAATTCTGATCATAAGCAGAATCTTCAGAGAATCGGTTTCAGCATCCGGGTTAAGGTGTATTGAATAGTTATGCAAAGTGACCAGTCTTTCCATACGAATCAGGCTTGCTGTCAAATGCCCCAGCTGGTGATAATTGCCTGACAACTCCAGTTGAATAGGGTGGACCTGATAGGAGTGCTGATGTATTGCCGGGGAAGGGGTAACTCTGAGTAACTGAATCTGGTGCTGGTCAGATATTAGCTGTAATTGCTCAATGAATTCAGGAATACCAGCCTGATCCGGGATTTGCTTCGAAAGGATCTTAAGTCTTTGTTCTGCCTCTTTTGTCATTTGTCGATAAGCATCCAGGTTAGCTGCCAGAAAAGAACGGGATTCCAGTTTGGTCGTCAGTAGTATTTTCTGAGAGTTGAGCTGTTCTAGCCTTAAATACGTATCTCTGATCAGTAACAGGTATCCTGCGATCAGAACGATCAGAAATATTCCAAAGAGAATGATAATTCTTAATGTGACTGGCCATTGGCCTGCAGATCTGAATTCAAGGACAGTCCAGTGATCGGGACTGAAATCAGAAGATAATCGTTTCAGGTGGGTTTTCAGGTCGCCGGAAGCCATTATTGAGTATTCTCCTTTGAGGACGCTTTTGAGGAGGTAGGCGTATTATCTGATGGGCCGGCTGTTGGGTGAAGCTGCTCCTGTTTCAGGTGGAAATACAGTGAAGCATGTACCTGCTGCCCTGTTTGTTCTGGTAATACTTGCCTGATACTGAGTAGAACTGGCGGAGGTTGCTCAGGACTCAGCTGTCCCAGGCGTTTCATGTAAGTGGATAGCTGGATATTATCTCTGGTTTTCCCCGTTAACTGTAATTGATGATTTCTGCTTTCGGCGCTGAGCAGTTGCACGCCCTGTGTATGCGCTTTTGCCAGTAGATTGAGTTGTTTCAGTACAGGGGCTCTTTGCTGATGGAGCTGGGCAATCTGCTGGGTACGGGCCAGAATCTGCTGCTTTTTCTGTTGTAGCTGGTTAATTTTTTCAATGCTCTGGTTGATTCTCTGTGTTATCTGCTGAATGTATTCTTGTTCGTACAGCAGGTGATTGCTCTGATAGCTCAGATACAGATGCCATAACATGATTAGCAGGGCTGCGCTGCCTGAGCTTAGCAGGATGTACAGTAAGAAACGACGCTGATCCTGTTTTCGTTTGTATTCTCTCCATGGCAATAAATTAATACGTGGCGTCATAGGAATTCGCACCTCAGGGCCAGGCCAGCGGCAATGTGTAAAGAAGGAGCCTGACACAGCAGGTCTTTATGACAAATATGTGGACTTGTCTGGATTTGCTTTAATGGATTCAGTATCCGGCATGGAATATTCAGTTGCTTTTCGATTGCCTGGGATAATCCTGGAGCCGTTGCGCGATCCCCTGCGATAAGAATACAAAAAACAGGACATCGAGAGTGGCCTGAGAAAAAAAGTTGCAGGGCCTGTCCGGCCTGAAGTGTAGCCTGCAAGCAGAACCCTCCCGGGGATGTCCGTTGATCATGACGAACAGGATGGGCACGATTATAGATGACTTTACCCTGCTCTATCATGTTCAGTGTGCTTTGCTGGTTACTAAGATCAAGGATTGCGATTAATCGTTTTTTATCATGCCAGTGTCCAGGTATTATCCTGTGAAGAATTCGCTCCAGAGCGAAGTGCTCGATATCTATAATTTCAGGTTCCAGTCCTCCGGCTTCCAGCGCGGATTGCAGCTCCTGGATCGTCTGCCGACGACATGCTGTCATATGTATAGCCTGTACAGGCTCTTCAGGGGAAGATGCTGGATTCAGAGAGGTGATTAAGGGGATTTGATAAAAATCGGTGACGATATCATCTGCAGGATGTGATATAAGCTGTTCTGCTTCTACGCTGACTCTGGCTTCCAGCTCATTAGGGTTCAGGTTAAGGGGCAGATGAAATGTGTGATGAATGACGGATGTGCTGGCAACGGCTGTGGCGGTCCGTCGGGTTACTGGACAGATCTGATCGATGATTTGTTTTATTGCTTCACTGATCAGTTCAGGATTCGGTTTTCCGTGCCCGGATATGCCTTCGGGGGAGATGGAAGCAGAGCCATAGCTTTCAATCCTGAACTGATTCTTGCAATAGCTCATCTCGAGCAGCCTGACAGATGAGTGGCTGATATCCAGGCCGAGTAAATGTTTCTTTCTGGCGCGGAACAATGATGACAGCATTCAGATTCCCTTCTAAATATTAAGTCACTAATGTTTCATATACAGATTAAATCGCTTTTAAAGTCAGTATGCAATTGGAATCTGTTCAGTGGAGTTGCCTATAATGGCTTCTCTGAATGGTGTCTGTGTCTGACAAACCAATGAGTGGATATACAGGTTCATGAATGTACTGAGAAAGATGATTAAATGGCTGACTTACTTCCTGTTGGCAGGTGTTGGCGGAGCTGGTGTTGTTGGTTTAAGTATCGTGCTCTATCTGGGGCCTCAGTTGCCCGATATTGAACAGCTCAGAAATTTCCAGTTGCAGACACCGCTGAGAATTTTTACCCGGGATGAAAAGCTGATTGGTGAGTTTGGGGAAAAACGCAGAAACCCGGTAACTTATGATGAAATTCCTCAGGCGTATATTCAGGCTATTCTGGCAGCAGAAGATACGCGCTTTTTCTCCCATAGTGGTATTGATATTAAAGGTCTGGCCCGTGCGTTTGTACAGCTGGCGCAGAGTGGGCGTATTCAGTCGGGCGGCAGTACGATTACTATGCAGGTTGCCCGTAACTATCTGTTGACTCTGGATCAGACGTTTACTCGTAAATTCAAAGAGATCCTGATTGCTTTGCAGATGGAAAAAATACTGAGCAAAGAAGATATTATGGCTCTGTATGTCAACAAGATTTACCTGGGAAATCGGGCTTATGGTATTGATGCCGCCGCAGAAGTGTATTACGGAAAAGAGCTGCATGAGTTAAGTCTGGCCCAGCTGGCTATGATCGCAGGATTACCAAAAGCGCCTTCTCGTTATAACCCTATTGTTAACCCGCGTCGTGCTCTGTTACGTCGTAACTGGATCATTCAGCGGATGTTTGACCTGAATATGATCGATAAAGACAGTTATGACCAGGCTGTCAGAGAGCCGATTACGGCTCGTTATCATGGTTTACAAAGGGAGGTTGAGGCGCCTTATGTCGCAGAGATGGTTCGTAAAGAAGTTGCTGAGCGAATGGGAAGGGATGACCTTTATACCGCGGGTTATCGGGTGTATACCACTGTGGACTCCAAAGCTCAGACAGTGGCCAATGCTGCTCTGATTGATGGGCTTCTGGCCTATGATAAGCGGCATGGCTGGAGAGGTGGACAGCAAAGAGATATCCCCCCTTTTGTTGAAGAAACAGAAGAAAAGAACAGTATTTACGCTGATGGGGAGCTGGATCTGGGCATCTCTCCGGAAACCGGAGCCGAAGAGGCGGTCGGTGAAAATATCAGCAATTGGTTGAAAGTGCTGCGCAGGGCCCCCTCCTTCAGTAAGGTTCAGCCAGCGATTGTGTCTTTAGCAGAAGGCAAAAAACTACAGGTTGTGAATGAAGAGGGTGAATATATTGATATTCCCTGGCAAGCGGTTACCTGGGCCAGCCGTTATCGCACGCCGGTATGGAAAGGTCCTAAGCTGAAGGCTGTCACTGATATTGTGCGTCGTGGAGATCTGGTTTACATCGAACCTCTTGAAGAAGGGTGGGGTTTGTCGCAGATA
Source organism: Oceanospirillum sediminis (assembly GCF_014164585.1). Lineage (GTDB taxonomy): Bacteria > Pseudomonadota > Gammaproteobacteria > Pseudomonadales > Halomonadaceae > Oceanospirillum > Oceanospirillum sediminis. The sequence goes on from NZ_JACJFM010000021.1 coordinate 24,070, forward strand.
CCGGAAATCCAGGGAGCGTTTGTTTCTTTGTCTCCGGATGATGGTGGCGTGATGGCATTACTGGGGGGCTTTAATTTCTATCAGAACAAATTCAACCGGGCATATCAGGGGGGGCGTCAGGCCGGATCTGTCTTTAAACCTTTTGTCTACATGACCGCCCTGATGAATGGCTATACGGCAGCCAGTCTTGTGAATGATGCTCCGGTTGTTTTTGAGGATGTCAGTCTGGAATCAGCATGGCGCCCCAGTAACTCCAGTGGTAAGTTCTACGGCCCGACGCGTTTAAGGCATGCTCTGTATCAGTCCAGAAACCTGGTGTCTATCCGACTGATGCAGTCTGTTGGGGTGGAGCAGGTTATTGAGCTGGCTCAGAGTGTCGGTTTCAATCCTGAAGAGTTGCCAGCTAACTTATCTTTATCTCTTGGTAGTGCTGAGTTATCCCCCTTGAATATTGCAGCCGGATACAGCGTGATTGCAAACGGCGGCTATAAAGTTACTCCTCATCTGATTGAGCGCATCGAGAGCAGTACCGGTGAAGTGCTTTTCCAGGCCAGCACTCCTGTGGTCTGTAAACAGTGTGAGGCATCGACATTGCGGGTTGTGAGAGATGGCATTGAACGACCTGTGGCGCCAAAAGTGCTGGATGAGAGGGTTGTTTATATTATGCACTCTATGCTTAAAGATGTGATTAAAAAGGGCACAGGTCGCAGAGCTCTGGTTCTGAAGCGTAATGACATTGCCGGTAAGACAGGAACCACAAATGACAGGCATGATGCCTGGTTCTCAGGTTTTAATCAGGATCTGGTTGCTACTGTCTGGGTTGGCTTTGATAAACCTCAGGCAACCGGAGAGTATGGCGGTAAGGCGGCTTTACCGGTATGGATTGATTACATGGGGGCTATGCTGGAAGGTAAACCTGAAAGTAATATGCTACAGCCGCCAGGTATTGTTACTGTCAAAATTGATCCGGCTACAGGTCGCATAGCTCGTCCGGGCCAGACCGGAGCTATTTTTGAAGTATTTCGTAAAGAGCTGGCGCCTCGGGCTACATCAGTACAGTCACCGGCATCGACATCAGGGACTATGCCTGGTATGCCAGCAGAAGCAGTGGTTGAAGAGGGGCCTGCAGCAGAAGCTTTATTCTGAATCAGGTTGATGATCACACATAAATGTAGTGGAGCTGGCAGAGAGAATTCTGCCAGTTCGTCATTTATAGCTGAATAAAAGTATTCCTGTATTCTTCCTGTTACTGACTGGAGAACAGAGGTCAGTTATCGTTGTAATTCATCTGTATCCCCATGCCGCCATCAATGACAAAATTCTGCCCTGTGATAAAGCCTGCCACATCTGTTGCAAGATAGCAGACCATATAAGCCACATCATCCGGTTTACCTATGCGGCCAACAGGGTGCTGGGCCAGATCAGATGGTGAATGAATGGGTTCGATACGAGCCCGTGATTTTTGCCAGTCTCCAACTTCAATCCAGCCCGGACTAATACAGTTTACCCTGATATCGGGGCTCTGACTGATAGCCATCGCATGGGTCAGAGATAAAACACCACCCTTGCTGGCAGCATAGGCTTCTGTATCGCGCTCAGACTGTATTGCTCTGGTGGAGGCAATATTAATAATGCTTCCTTTCTGTTCCCTCAGATAAGGGATGGCATATTTACTGACCAGAAATACTCCGGTCAGATTGACATCCAGATATCTCTGCCAGTCATCCAGGGACATATCTTCAATCGGATCATTAAAAGGACTGGATAGCCCTGCGTTATTTACCAGCACATCAAGGCGCCCGAACTCATTGATGATCTGTTTTATTCCCTGAATCACAGCAGGCTCATCCGCGACGTCCATCGACAGGGCTCTGATATCTCCCAACTCCTGATAGGCTGCAACGGTTTCATCGGCAGCTTCCATATCAATGTCTGCACAGATCACCTGCATACCCTGATGCAGTAGTCCCCGGCAGATTGCACGACCAATTCCTTGTGCTCCACCAGTCACCAGGGCTACTTTTCTGGACGCTCTTTCATTCATTTTTTTCACCTTGGTTCTCAGGTTTCGAGCAGGAAGGTAACAGGACCATCATTCAGTAGCTCAACTTTCATATCTGCTCCAAAACGGCCTGTAGCAACATCCGGATGCATCAGACGGGCCTGTTCTACTATATAGTTATACATGGCTTCCCCTTCAGGAGGAGGTGCTGCTGAAGAGAAGCTCGGACGCAAACCCTTCTGAGTATTTGCAGCCAGAGTAAATTGTGATACCAGTAGTAAACCACCCTGAATATCTGTGACGCTCAGATTCATTTTATCTTCAGAGTCTGAAAATACCCGGTAAGCCAGAATTTTTTTCAGCAAACGGTCTGCATCCTCCTGACGATCACCTTTCTCTACACCAATAAAAACCAGCAGGCCCTGATTAATTTTGCCGATGCGTTGCTGGTCTACTTCTACACTGGCATGTGCCACACGCTGAATCAGTGCACGCACGTCAGACTCCTTTAGTCGGTTGTTCTATATGCTCTCAGCAATAAGTAAGTGCTTGTCTCTATCTGAGATATACAGGTTTCTTTGCCTGCAGGATGCAGGCCGGGTCAGTTTCAGAGGGTACTTAGTTTAACGTATTGCCTGACAGATGAGACAGAAAAAGATGCTATCTTCTACTCTGGTTATTATACGAGGTCAGGCACTATTTTTCGATTTAACGGTTCAGCAGATTTCTGACTTCAGTAATCTGCTCACGAGCATCATCCAGTATCTGAAGCGTCATCTGCTTGCTCAGTGCGCCAGGGGATATCTTATGGAAAGCCGGCACCTGATCAATAGATGGTAGTGTGGGGTGCTGCTCTGATGCAGAGAGGCAGTGCAGCCTGGCAAGAATCAGAATATCGGCCAGTGTTGGTCTGGTATCATTAGGTTCATAGAACCAGATGTCGGTGTGCTGAACGGCTGTTACCAGGGGAATCGGGAGATTCCATCTGTGCAGTATCATCGCTCCGGCTTGTCCCCGAGCTTCTGTCAGAACCTGCTCCAGATACCCCGGGTCTTTGCGCAGTTGCTGGTAGCCAGCAGCAAAGTTCAGTAATGGCAGTTCACCGATATTATGCAGAAGGCCTGCCAGCATAGCTTCTTCCGGGGGAATGCCAGTGCACTGGCGGGCCAGTACAAAACAGACCGCCCCCAGCTGAATGCTTTGTTTCCAGCTTCTTAGCAGTTGCTGTTTGACCCAGGGATGACTGGATGTGTTCTGTTGCTTCAGGCTCAGGGCCAGCACCAGATGCCGTGTCGTATTCATTCCCAGCCTGTTTATCGCATCTGCCAGATGATTGACGGTGCTTCTGCCCCGGTATACAGGACTATTTGCCAGGCGCATCAGGCGGGCAGTCAGGGCAGCATCAACGGATATCAGGGCCGCAATGGTATCCAGGTCCAGCTGTTCATCAACAATCACCTGACTGATTTGTCTGGATACTTCCGGTAACGATGGCAGTTCCAGACGGTTGTTCATCAGGCTTTTATAGAACTCCAGCACCACGGGATGGCTATCGCTGCCCGCCAGAAGTTCCGGGTTGTTGAAGTCGCCGGTAATATTCTCTGATTGCAAAGACTGAAGCAGATCTGCATTGATTGTGAAATATTCAGTATCTGTTCTGGCTGTAACTGACACATGGCTGGGTTTAAGGCTAAGCAGGCTATAACGGCTCCTGCTGTCGCCGGCAGAGACTATGATCTCCTCGGTATCCGGGCCTTTAATACTTACACTGCCTGTTAACAGAAAACACTCATCCTGACTGTTATCGCCAATTCGGCTAAGAATCTCACCCGGGAATGCGGTATGCATCATCAACTGATGGCTCAGAAGAATCCGCTGTTCATCAGCAAGTCTGGAAAAAGGGGTATAAATTGCCAGACGTTCAGGTGAAATATTAGGTGTATTCATAAAGTCAGAACCGATTATTTCTAAGCATAATCAGTGTACAGTCTTCACACCAGGGTATACCGGCCTGAGTCAAAGTTGTCTGAGCTTTTCCGGATTCTGTTCCTGGATTAAAGATCACTCTGCCCGGATTCAGTCTGAGAATAGAGTCCAGCTGGGCTTCCAGTGCAGAAGGATTAAGATAGAGTGTCAGAGTATCCACTTTGCCATTAATGCTTTCCAGATCTGGATAACAATTCAGATCTGGATAACCTGTGGGGGCCTCTATTTCGCTGAGCCCCGGATTCACCGGCAATACCGTGTGACTGTATTGTCGCAACAGGTGGATAGCCTGATTGGAATAACGCTCAGGCCTGTCACTGGCTCCGAGTACAACAACTGTCTGATTGTCCATAAGACAGGCCTCAGCCTTGTTCTGTTGGTGGTGTCTGATTCAGTTTGCCATCCTGTGCGGCCTGCAGAGGCCGTTCGTTCTGAGATTCTGGCGATTGACTCTGTTGGGTTGATTCTGAGGTCATTTTCTTTTTGTCCTCGTCAGCCTCCGTATCTTTGCCTTCATCCAGGTCTTTTTCCAGGTTTTCGACGTCATCATCTGAAAGGCCATGTTCTTCAAGCAGCTTATCTTCTGCTTCTTTCAGGAAATATTCCTGAGCGGCTTTTTTAGCTTCTTCGAGATATTCGTGATAGAGCGCCACATCCTGAAGTGTTTTCATATGGCCCATGATAGTGTGCTCTTTGGACATCAGAGCAATACGGCGGAATTTTCGGGCTCGTAGGCGAGGGTTATGGTGTACCAGAGGATAAACGCGATGGATATAACCTCGTTTGCTTTCTGTTTTCTGAATGTATTCTGTAACCTGATTTTTTATACGACGACGTTTTGCCAGTAGTTCAGGGTATTTGGACAAGCCAGGGAGAATAGTCAGCATGCCTGTGCCGTGGCTTAGCCATAGAACGAAGGCCACACCGCCTGCAATTCCTCCAACCCAGGAGTGAACCAGATTCAGCAATGAGCTGGTAAACAGAAAAACGGCGACTCCCAGGCCGAAAAACCATCCCATGCGAGCACGCCGGGCGCTTTCAACTTCGAAATCTGAAGGGTATTCAGATAACGACAGAAGATCGTAATCCAGGTTTTCGAGATCTTTATACAGTGCTTCTCGTTCCGCTTTCAGACGAGCTTCTTCTGCTTTACGGCGTTCTTCCTGCTTATTAACAACCTGCTGAGCTTCCCATTGCGCTTTCAGCTGCTCGCGTTCAGCGGCAGCTTCTTTTTCTGCAATATCTTCAGCGGTGTATTTATGCTGGCCAGGATAAACCCCCGGAACATCGGGCAGATCCGGTTTGTTTTCTTCGTTATTCTGGTCGCCGTCATCAACAGGGTTTAAGTTATTTTCATCCATTATAATTTTTCTGACTGAGCTTCAGTAAATTAACCGGTAACATCCCGCAATCAATGTTAGCCTGGCTGACAGGCAAAAAGCTGTTTCAGGGTGTAACATATAACAGCTTTTTTATTCATGATGCGTTGTCATAACGGGCTTGTTCAGAAAGTCTGGCATCTATTTTAGTAATTTAGCCTGACCGAGAGTGCGAAAAAAGAAAAATATCATCTCTGATCCCACTCGTTTTCTGTCCGGAGTGTCTGTATTCCCTGAACCTTATTGTCTGCGCTTTTCTATCAAAAAGAAAGCTCGGAACTTCTGTTATTCCCTGGTTTCTTAAGAGGGTTGTCTTTGGGTTATTTTTCTCTGTTTGTTTCTGCTCTCGCATCGGCCACTCTGTTACCCGGATCGTCGGAAGCTCTGATGCTGTATCTGCTACAACAGCCTCAATGGCAACCTGAGTGGCTCTGGCTGGCTGCTACATTGGGGAACACTCTGGGATCCACTATTAACTGGGGGTTAGGTCGCTCTGGTTATCATTTAAGGCATAAATCCTGGTTCCCGGTTTCTGAACAGCAGCTGGATAAAGGTCGTCGTCACTTCGAACGTTGGGGAACGTGGTCTCTTCTGTTTTCCTGGCTTCCTGTTGTAGGGGACCCTCTGACTCTGCTGGCCGGTTTACTTCGGGTACCTTTTCTGTGGTTTCTGGTGTTAGTTCTGATCGGGAAAGGCGTACGTTATGGGCTGCTTGTTCTGGCAATGAGTGGATTTTTCTGACACATAACCGATACTCAGAAATGACCCGGTAAAACTCTGCTCATTGAATGCTGTTAAGAATACAGTATCTTAAGGTTCTGACGTTTCAGTATAAAGCCTGATCAGATTCATGCCTGGAAAAGCAGACCATGTGTTATGCTTTTATTACTGTCAGGAATATAGAAGTTTGTTAATATTTTAAATATTAGCGACTTTATTTGTCGTATTTAAGGACGATGCTCAGCTCTGTGGTGGATGCCCGAAACTGTGATGAAAACCAGGATAGATGCCAGAACGCTGCCCCGGCTCCAAATGATAGGAATGGTGTGTACTGTTCTGTTTTTTTCTATTGTACTGGGTAGCTATTTTCTTATAGAACAGAAAAAACAGAAAGAGCGCCAGCTGGCGACTCTGGAATCTGAAATACTGGCTCAGCAGGAAGCATTACTGGCATCTGAACTGGACGCTTCAATCAGTTATATCCGTTATATGCGTACGCGTACGGAAGATGTACTGAAAAATGAGTCGAAACATCAGGTGGATCAGGCCTGGGGTTTTGCTCAGGCTATTTATACTCAGCAGCAAGGGCATATGCCTGACAGTGAAATCAGAGCACTGATTGTAGAGGTGTTACGTAAACAGCGCTTTTTTGAAGGTCGTGGGTATATCTTTATCGATGATTTTCAGGGGCTTTGTATTCTCCTTCCTACCGCGCCTCATATCGAAGGTAAATCTTTGTACGATAATCAGGATGATACCGGACATTATATTATGCGAGGGCTGATAGATGCTGTCAGCCATCCTGGCAAAGCCGGTTTCTCCCGTTATCGCTGGTATCCTCCTGGTAATACCAGCCAGATGTCTGACAAGCTGGCCTATGTGCGTCTGTTTGAGCCGTTTGACTGGATCATCGGGGCAGGTGATTATCTGTACCGGATTGAAAATGACCTGAAAGAAGAAACTTTGCGTCGTTTCAGAAACTTCCGCTTCGGTGATCACGGTTATATTGCTGTGCTGGATGAGAATGGCCGGACCTTGTCAAACCCTTCATTGAGTGCTTTACCGGATAATGAGCAGGTTCAGAAGCTGAGACTGAACGCTGTGGATCATGTGATGCGTACTGCCCGGAAAGGCGGGGGAGTAGTGGATTACCCCTGGTTTTATCCGGATGGACGTGGCCCGGTTACCAAAAGAGTCATGGTCAGTGTGGTGCCTGAATGGGGCTGGATACTGGTTGCTGGTATCTACCCGGATGATCTTGCTCCCTTACTGGAGCAGCATCGAGCGGTACTGGAGGCTCGATGGTTGTCCAGTTTTCAGACGCTGTTACTCACTCTGGTACTGGCTTCAGCAGGAACGGTGCTGGTTGCTATTGTCTATTCTCACTGGCTCAGAGGGCTTTTCCGGAACTATCAGTCTGATATTGATAATCAGGCTCAGTTACTGAAAGAGAATGCCAGAGAACTTGAACTGGCGGCACAGGTCTTTGAAAGTGCCACGGAGGGGATCATTATCACTGATCCGGATAATCGGATTGTTGCGGTTAATCCGGCTTTTACAGATATCACGGGTTATCAGCCCGAGGAAGCCGTTGGTCGCGATCCATCTTTTATGGCATCAGGTAATCATGATGTGGCTTTTTATCAGCAGATGTGGCTTGAACTGCTGGAGTATGGCGCCTGGCAAGGAGAGGTCTGGAATCGACGTAAGGACGGTGTACTTTTCCCTGAATGGCTGTCATTAAGTCTGGTGCGCTCTGATGATGGGCGGGTGAAAAATTATATTGCGACTCTGGCTGATATCAGCTTGCGTAAGCAGAATGAAGACCGGCTGCGCTATCTGGCAGAGTATGATTCACTGACTGATTTGCCGAATCGCCGTCTGTTGTCAGACCGCTGTACCCAGGAAATTCTGCGCTCAAGGCATAAAGAGTGTCAGCTGGCACTTTTATTCGTTGATCTGGACCGTTTTAAAAATGTGAATGACTCTCTGGGTCATGCTATGGGAGATCGTTTGCTGTGTGTGGTTGCGGATCGTCTTAAACAGTGTATACGGGAGCAGGATACCGTCAGTCGCGTTGGCGGGGATGAGTTTGTCATTCTCTGCCCCGAAGTGGAGCATCCGGATCAGGTGGCCAGTATTGCCCGGCGTATGCTGCATGATATCAGGCTCCCTATTGAGTTAGGGGATTACAACCTGACGGTAACGCCCAGTGTAGGCATTGCTTTTTTTCCGGGCGATGGTCTGGACTTTGATACTTTGTACCGTAATGCCGATGCGGCACTTTATCACGCTAAAGAACAGGGGCGGGATCAGTTTCAGTTCTTTACCTCACAGATGAATCAGGATGTTTCCCAGCGTCTGGAGATGGAAAATGCACTTCGACAAGGTATACAGCGAGGTGAATTAAGACTGGTTTATCAGCCTCAGTACTGTATTCGCACCCGGCGTCTGAGAGGAGCAGAAGCTCTGGTTCGCTGGCAGCATCCGGAGCAAGGGCTGGTCAGGCCTGATTTCTTTATTCCTCTGGCGGAAGAAACCGGTTTAATTCTCTCTTTGGGTGAATGGGTTCTGAAAGAAGCCTGTCGTCAGGGACAGGTATGGATTCAGCAGGGCATGCCTGATATTGATCTGGCGGTCAATGTTTCCGCGCTGCAATTCCGTCAGGGGCTGGTTGCTCAGGTTCGGGAGGCACTCCGTTCAACCGGTTATCCTGCTGATAAGCTGGTGCTGGAAATGACAGAAAGTACACTGATGGCGGATGCCAGTCAGGCGGTACGGATTCTGAAAGAGCTGAAAGCATTGGGTGTCTGGATCTCTCTGGATGATTTCGGTACCGGGTATTCATCACTGGCTTATCTGAAACGTTTTCCTCTGGATAAGCTGAAAATTGATCGGGCTTTTATCTCTGATCTGCCTCATGACCAGGATGATGTTGCGATTACATCGTCTATTGTCGGTCTGGCACATAATCTGAATCTGCTGACGGTTGCCGAGGGTGTTGAAACATCTGATCAACTGGCATTTCTGGCGGATCAGGGCTGTCAGCTGGCGCAGGGCTATTTACTGGATAAGCCGCTCTGGCCTGAAGAGATGGCTCGCCGGTTGCAGGATGCCTGTCAGTCCTCGAAACGCTGAATCTGACGACAGGTTGTCTGAGAAAGCGAGATGTTATCGCGTGTCGGTATCCGGTATCAGTGGTTTGGCAAAGGGATCAATTATTATCTGTTGGCAGAAACTGAGAGATATCAAAATGTCGGCTCCACTGCAGAAGTTCAATTTCAGGCATCGGTTTGGCCATCAGATAACCCTGCCCTTCATTGCAGCCCAGCTCTTTGATCAGGGCTAACTGTTCCGGTGTCTCTACGCCTTCTGCTGTGACACTCAGATTCAGGCTGTGAGCCAGTTGAGTGACAGCACGAACAATATCCATATCCGTATTATCTCTGCTCAGTTCTTTGATGAATGCCCGGTCAATTTTCAGAGTATCCACAGGCAAACGTTTCAGATAAGCCAGTGATGAATATCCTGTGCCAAAATCATCAATAGCAATTCGTATTCCCATTGATTTTAGCCGGGCAAGCTGATCAATAGAGTGCTCAACATCTTCCAGCATGCTGGTTTCTGTGAGCTCCAGCTCCAGTAGTTCAACCGGTAGTCCGGTCAGGTCCAGGCAGCGGGCGATGATTTCACACAGTTTAGGGTGCCTGAGTTGTCGCGCAGACAGATTAACGGAAATACATAACTGATGACCGTGCTGTAGCCACTGACTGGCATAATGACAGGCCCTTAACAGTGCCCACTCGCCTACGGATGTGATTAATCCCATCTCTTCCAGTATTGGAATAAACTCTGTCGGAGAGACTGTGCTGCCATCCTGGCGTATCCAGCGCAGCAGTGCTTCTGCTCCGTTGACCCGGCCTGTTTTCAGATCAACTCTGGGCTGGAATACCAGGTGAAATTCCCGATGTAACAACGCCTGACGTAACTGATTTTCCAGTCTGACCCTGTTCTGCATCTGAGTGGTCAGATCGTCGGTGAAAAAGCCAAAGCCCTGATCGCTGTTCTTACTACGATGCATTGCACTGTCAGCTTTGTTAATCAGCTCATCAAACTGACGTCCGTCATTGGGATAAAGTGTGACACCCAGACTAACGCTGACAAACAGCTCGGACTGATTCAGCTGGAAAGGCTGAGCCATAATACGCTGGATTTTCTGGGCCATATGAGCAGCCTGATCCGCACTATGGATACCTTCCGACATCACAAGAAAAGCATCGCTGCCCAGGCGACCAATAAAACATTCCGGGAGTTTTTTCTTCAGACGTTTGCTGACTTTTTGCAGTAACTCATCGCCACAGCCTCGTCCCAGGCTGTCATTAATACGGCTAAGGCGATCCAGGTCCATCAGCAGCATTGCCATAGGTTCTTTGCTGCGTTGTCTTATATGCAGGTCAAACTGTTCCGTCAGGCGTTCACGATTGGGTAGCCCGGTCAGAGGATCAAAGCGGCGCAGATAATCCAGTTTCTGCTCGCTATTAATCAGATCTGTAATATCACGTCCGGTTGCTACAAAATGGCTGATATGCCCATAATCATCCCGAATCGGAGTGATGGTTTTTTCTTCGTGATATCGTTCGCCATTCTGCCGTTTATTAATGAATACGGTCCGGAAACTCTGACCAGAGCGCAATGTCTTCCACATCTGATGATAGAAATCATTGTCATGCTCGCCTGAACTCAGCATTCCTGGCATTTCCCCAATGACATCTTCTTCCCGGTAGCCGGTTTGTTTCACAAAAGCTGGATTAACATATTCGATACGACCATGGCTGTCTGTGACCATTACCATATCTTCAGTCTGTTGCATGGCTTGATGGAAGTGAATCGGTAACTTGCTGGCGGCGACATAGTCAGAGAGATCCCGAATCACAGCCTGCATATCTCCGCTGTTACCACTGGCGGGTTGTAGCTGTAGCTGGATATAACGCTCAGGTGACTGGCCCAGAGTTAAGGCCAGCTGAACCGGCTTTCCGTTCTTGCAGGCCATCGTCAGGCTGGTTTGTTCTGCTTCCCTCAACTGACAGAGAAGGATGGTATGAAACTGAGGGGAATGTTCCTGTGTAGAAATCCCTAACACCTGCCCCGCCAGTTTATTGGCATATCTCAGGTGGGCACGAGGCGAAAGTACTACTGTGGCCACTGGCAGATTATCCAGTACCTGGTTGAGGTACTCCTGTTCTGTCATGGAGGTGGTATTCAGTACATTCATACGTTGTTTTCTATGCCAGGGTTAAATATAAAGTCGACTGCTTCAGATCAAAGTTTAGTCCCTCTTGCTCTGATTCCTATTAATAAAATATCAGGGTTCATGCCAGCGTCATAGAGTCTTGATACAGGTATTTAATACCCTTGTTTTTCTTTGCAATTCAGACAGCTGAATACAGGTTTTACAGGAGGCCGTATCATGATAAGGCGCGTAAAGGTGGCCATTATAGGGGCAGGTACAGCAGGACTCACCGCACTGAAAACGGTGAGCCGTTTCACTGATGATTTTGTTGTGATTGATCCGGGGCCAGATGGCACAACGTCTGCCCGAAGTGGCTGTATGCCTTCGAAAGCACTTATTACAGCAGCCCATGAATATCATAAGCGTCATTTTTTGCCAGAACTCGGTATCAGTCATGCTCACAATTTGCATATTGAGTCCAGAGAGGTGATGAAACGAATCCGGCAGCTCCGTGAGCGTTTTTCTCAGGGACCTGTGCGAGCTATTGAGAAACTTGAAGAGCGCTTTATTCGTGGCAGAGCCTGTTTTGAATCTGCTGAACAGATCCGGGTTGGGGATATTCTGATACAGGCTGAAAAAGTTATTGTGGCGGTGGGTTCCTCGCCAGAACTTTCCGCTGAGTGGGCCTCTTTTTCAGGCGTGATGACGACGGATCAGTTCTTTGATCTGGAGAAACTTCCTGCCAGTCTGGCGGTGATAGGTCTGGGGAGTGCCGGGCTGGAAATAGCTCAGGCTCTGTCTCGTCTGGGTGTTCAGGTGGTTGCATTTGAACAGGAAGACTGGCTGGGTGGGATATATGATCCGGATATTCAGTACTGGGCCAGAGAGTACTTCTCTTCTGAATATATGATCTGTTCTGGTCAGAGTGTACGTGTCGATACTGAAGCCGGAGGTTTCAGTGTCGGCAGTGGAAAAGAGCGGTATCGGGTTGAAAAAGTTCTGGTGACTGGCGGCCGCAGAACCGCGTTGTCTGCAATGAATTTTGCTGTAACAGGTTTGCCGATGACGGCCAGTGGTGTGCCCATCTTTGACCCGGAAACTTTGCAGGTTGGGGATAGTGGTATTTTTATTGCCGGGGATGCCGGGCAGAAAGAGATGAAAATGCATCATGCAGCAGATGAAGGGCGCATTGCTGGATTTAATGCTGCAGGTCCGGACGGTGTTAAACGCTATCAGCGTCGGGTTCCTTTGTCGATTACTTTCACAGATCCTCAGATTGCCCGTTTTGGTTTGCGCTATGATCAGCTGAATTTGTCTGAAACAGCGATTGGCAGTGCTGACTTTGGTTTTCAGAACCGGGCACTGATTATGGGAGAGCACCGGGGACTGGTGCGTTTATATGCAGATAGAGTTAGTCGTAAACTGACAGGAGGAGAGATGCTGGTACCCAGAGCAGAACACTTTGCTTTTGAATTGGCGACTTGCATTCACAATGGGATGACAGTTGATGAGATGGTCTGGCTGCCTTTCTATCATCCGACGATGGAAGAAGGGTTGCGCAGTGCTTTGTATAACCTGGGGGAAGAACTGGGTGGTGTGTTACCCGAGCACTTTCTGCCTGAAATATAAAGGTCGAAAGTACCCGGCATAACAACTTTATTTTTATTCGCTGGAATAAATGAAACGGCCAGATCTTTAACGGTAACGGTTCGTCAGGCTCAGTTCTGCTCTATGTCAGTGATATCCAGTTCGACGACATGTCCGGGGCCAGCATCCATCAGGATATAGAAGTCTTCCCCCGGAGCCTGAAATGAAAACTCAGAACGATTACTGGTATGGCCCTGATAGAGTAACTGGTCGTCATAGCTGATCACTTCCCAGGGAAGATTGCTGGCTTCAGAGCCGTCTGAAAAGCCGCCTTTACAGCTGACCTGTTTATCAGACTGACTGCATACCAGGTTGATGCTGTGAGCCATAGCTATTGAAGATGTCAGGGCTGACAGGAGTAATAAGAACTGCATGACTGGCAGTGTTTTTCCTGTACCAGGTCTGAATTCAGTATTAACGGGCATCAAAAGTCTCCTTGTTATCGGGCATAACAGGCCAGGATGTCTGATAGATTTGTCCACCCCATGTCTGGATAGTCATCCAGAAGCGGGCGTTCTCTCTGATTTTTTTCGGTAGTTGAAAGTGCGCATGCTTTGCACCAAGAGGGCCATGAATCAGAGTGCCCGGAGCCCTGATTGTTCGGGGTTTTCCTATACGCACGTGCATGAATTTGATTGCGGGAAGCGCTTCAGCAGGTACGTCGACAGACAGATTTGTACGCATGCCATCACGGATAGGGGGAAGATTCTTTTCCAACAGTCCAGCATAGGCGTTCATTGAGACCTGCCAGGGGCCAATTGTTTTTTCACTGTAACTGAAGCCTGCACCTTTGACGCCCTGACTGCCAATGCTGAGTGCAATGGAGCAGCCAATACCAACGCCAAGCAACATCAGGATGTTGGCATATTTGAAGACACCCATAGGGCCGCCCCAGGGTTTAAAAGTATGCCAGGATTTCTTCAGCGCTTTTAAATAGGGGGTTCTTGCTGAAACAATACGTGCTGCTCGCCTGGTGCGTTTTATATTAATGATCAGACCTGTAACTGCCATCCCTGTCATCAGGGTGCCGAAAATAAACCAGGTGATTTTAACGGCTAAATCCGCTGAGTTGCCTTCAGACCAGTTGCCGTAATGCAAAGGATCCATCGCACGATCAAAGCGTTGCATCGCGGTATAATCTTTCACCAGATCGGTCTGAACGATTTCTCCGGTATAAGGGTTTACATAAACCTTGCTGCTTCTGAGGGGATCTGTAAGCCATTCACCGAAGCTTCCGGTAACAGTGTAAGGATCAGCGCTATGCTCAGGAGGGTTCAGCATATCGACTCTCATCTCAGGATAAACAGCATGCACAGCGGCTGAAATCTCTTCTCCTGTCAGAGTTGATGGCGTGTTCTGGCCCAGAGCCTCCAGCGTTTCATAGCTGAGTAAGGGTTTGGATGGGTAAGGTTCTACCGGATTCGGAGCATCCAGGTAGCGAATAAAAGGTGTTTGATAAAACCACCAGCTGCCTGATATGCCGATAATCAGCAGAAACCATATACTCCATAGTCCGGCCAGTTTATGCAGATCGGCAATAAAAACGCGGGTATTACCGGTTCTGGGTTTTTTCAGGAAAAAGCGCCAGAATTTTGGATAAGCCAGTAAACCCGCGATAAGGGAGATCAGGGTCAGTAATCCGAATGCGTTAACCAGGCTTCGTCCAATCACCGGCAGAAACAGAGTGCCGTGCAAAAAACTCAGGAAACGACCGACAGTTAATAATGGCGTATCACCTTTAACCTCTCCGTTATAAGGGTCAATCCAGGCGTAGCGGAAGCCGCCATTATCATCGTTATACATCGCCATTGAGGCAGTATGAGGGTGAATCTGATGACTCTGGAAAAAACTGAGCCCATGATCCGGATAAGCCGCTTGTAATTTATCCAGTAAAAGCCCCGGATCAAGGCGCTCAGCCTGAGGCGTGACCCGCATTTCTGGCATCATTAGCCAGTCTATCTCTTTGGCCAGCACAGCCAGAGTACCGGATGCCAGTACCAGAGTCATAATCAGAGTCAGTTTAAGGCCAACGAAACTATGGATCAGGTAAGCAATATACTGACGATTGTATTTTCGTTTGACTCTGGGGCGCCTGGTTGAAGATGTTGCCAGTGACTCCGTCTCAGACGAAGTTTCTTTCAGCGCATCCATGAAGGGGATTCCTCATCGTAATCAGATCTTATTGGTTTTTGGGGAGGATGGCAGCACGAAAGTGCTGCCTGAACAGGAAGGGAGTATCAGACCGTCAGGGCCATCTCTTCTTTAATGAGTTCGCACCAGGCTTCAAGACGTTCATCTGTCTGCTCTCGCTGAGTATCTTCATCCAGAGCCAGACCGACAAACTGAGATTTGTCATCTGTCAGGGCGAGTGATGCTTCAAATTCGTAGCCTTCGACAGGCCAGTAACCGACAATGGTTGCGCCACGTTCAACGACCTTTTTATGTAACATACCCATCGCATCCAGGAACCATTCGCCGTAACCCAGTTGGTCGCCCAGACCAATGAATGCCATTATTTTGTCGGAATAGTCGTAATTATCCAGATCTTCCCAGACTTCCTCCCAGTCTTCCTGCACTTCACCGTAATCCCAGGTCGGAATGGCAAAAATGATAAAACTGTATTCGTTGATCACTTCCAGATCGGCGTTTTTGACATCGAACAGATCAACATTGTCTGTTCCCAGAATTTTCTGGACCTTCTCAGCGATATCTCCTGTATTGCCTGTGGTAGTACCGTAAAGCAGTGCGATCATGGCTAATTTATCTCTTTGCAGTGTTGTTAAAAATTATGCAAATGATAATGATTGGCGTTAAATATGAAAGCAATTTTATTAAACCCGGTCTGAATTTTATTGGCTATCCGTCTGATAGTACTGGCAGATAAGGCTTAACAGTGCATTTCCGGGGCTGAATTCGAAGACAAAAAAAGGGGAGAAAATGATACTAAAGACGCAGTAAGGCAGAGTTGTTGAACTCTGCCTTACTTACTATACCTGTTTACGCAGAGCGTTTCACAGCCAGGTCTGCAAACAATGCCAGACGTTCTTTATAGACAGAGTCTGGCAGACACTCCAGAGCCACTTTGGCTTTGTCTGCCATTTCACAGGCCTTTTGTTCCGTGTAATCCAGAGCACCGGTGCGATTGATGATTTCCAGAACTTCATCAAGGAGCTCCAGGCCGCCTTTGCGAATCGCTTTTCGGACCAGCTTAGCGTCTTCCTCAGTACCTGTTGCCATTGCTCTGATCAGTGGCAGTGTCGGTTTGCCTTCCGCCAGATCGTCACCTACATTCTTGCCCATCGATTGAGCATCGCCACGATAATCCAGCAGGTCATCCTGTAACTGGAAAGCCAGCCCCAGATAGTTACCATAGTCTGCCAGTGCTTTTTGTTGCTCAGGATTGGCACCAGACAGAACCGCTGCTGATTCAGTGGCAGCTTCGAATAACATCGCTGTCTTGGCTTTAATCACAGTCATGTACTGTTCTTCTGTGATTTTGGGATTGCGAACGTTTGTCAGCTGCAGAACTTCACCTTCTGAGATAACGTTGGTCGCATTGGCATAGATTTTCAGGATATCCATATTGCCAATCTGTACCATCAATTCGAAAGCGCGGGTATAGAGAAAGTCACCAACCAGTACACTGGGAGCATTGCCCCATTTGTTATTAGCGGTATCCCGGCCTCGACGCATGTCTGACTCATCGACTACATCATCATGCAGCAGCGTGGCAGTGTGGATAAACTCAACCAGAGCAGCCAGAGGAATGCGTTCTTCCTTCAGACAATTGAATGACCGGCACACCAGCAGTACCAGCAGGGGGCGCATGCGCTTACCGCCACTGTCCACAATATATTCGGCGATTTTCTCAACCAGGGGGACACGGGAGTGTAACTGATCAAGAATGTTCTGATTCAGTGCGGCAAAATCATCCGCAACGATGTCGTGGATCGAGCTCTTTGGCTGCATATTTCAGGCTTTTCTGCTGTTAAATCGGGCTTATTAAAATAGTGTCTGAATGCTATTGGGCAGGACATGGGGTGTCAAGCGGCATACCCTTTTTGTCACTAAAGTTACATGAAAAGCTTTTTTCCTGCTAAATGAAAGAGTTGCGAACCTATTTGTCGTGCATGGTGTTTTTTATCTCTGGAGGCCGGTATTACACGGCTGTGCGGTGTTGCCCCCGAGGGGAAGTTCGTATAAAATGCGCGCCCTGCCTGACATTATTCCTTTGCTCCCTGTCCGATGGTTGCCAGAGCGCCTCCATTCAAAACAGGTAAGTAAGTAGCACTCACAACAGTCAGGCACTGCAGTATTTTGGAGAAAA
Source organism: Oceanospirillum sediminis (assembly GCF_014164585.1). GTDB lineage: Bacteria > Pseudomonadota > Gammaproteobacteria > Pseudomonadales > Halomonadaceae > Oceanospirillum > Oceanospirillum sediminis. The sequence continues at coordinate 41,361 of NZ_JACJFM010000021.1, forward strand.
ACATGTACGCAGTTATTAAAAGCGGCGGTAAGCAGTACCGTGTTGCAGAAGGCGATGTCCTGAAAATTGAAAAACTGGAGCTGGAAACTGGCGCTTCAGTTGATTTTGACCAGGTTCTGCTGGTTGCAGATGGCGACGACGTTAAAGTTGGTGCGCCTCTGGTTGACGGTGCGAAAGTGACTGCTGAAGTAGTAAGTCACGGTCGTGGTGATAAAGTTAAAATCATCAAGTTCCGTCGCCGTAAGCACAGCATGAAGCGTCAGGGCCACCGTCAGTGGTACACTGAAGTGAAAATTACCGGCATCGCTGGTTAATTCACGCTTTATGCTCAGACTTCAGCATTAAAGCCGGAGTCGACGTTTAATACAGAGGTTTCGCTCCAGCCCATAATGGCAACAGAGCCGGGCTGACAGCGGCAAATTTAATTTAACGAGGATGCACTAATGGCTCACAAAAAAGCTGGTGGTAGTACCCGTAACGGTCGCGATTCCGAATCGAAACGCCTTGGTGTTAAGCGCTTTGGCGGCCAGGTAGTTAAAGCTGGTAACATCATTGTTCGTCAGCGCGGCACTAAGTTCCACGCTGGTACCAATGTTGGTATGGGTAAAGATCACACTCTGTTTGCTACTTCAGACGGTGTAGTGAAATTTGAAGTACGCGGACCGAAGAAACGTAAAACCGTTACTATCGTTCCTGCTGCTTAAACCGATCTTCGGATTGGTTAAAAAAGCCTCGCCCTGGTGCGAGGCTTTTTTCGTATCAGCGTAATAATTCTGATTTATTTCGTACTGATGCACGCTAAGGTTATATTTTCCGGCGATACTGAGAAATCTGGGGTGTCGCACCTGTCTGAGACCGTTCTGGTGCTGACCTCAGCACGGGGATGTCCCTGTCGCGTATGAAGAATCTCTGTCTGAGATTATCTGTCACAGCTGACAGGCAGCGGTCGTTGAGAAGCTGGAAAAACAGGCCAGATTGAAGAGTACAGAAACATGCAGTTTGTAGATGAAGCAAGTGTCCACGTTGCAGCCGGTAAAGGTGGTAATGGTTGTCTGAGTTTTCGCCGGGAGAAATATGTCGCTAAAGGCGGCCCAGATGGTGGTGATGGTGGTGATGGCGGTAATGTGATTCTGGTCGGTGATGATTCACTGAACACTCTGATTGATTTCCGCTATCAGAGGCGTTATCGCGCTCAGAATGGAGAGGGTGGTCAGGGACGTCAGTGTTCTGGTAAGGCCGGTGAGCACCTTTTTATTCAGGTGCCCGTTGGAACAACGGTCATTGATGAAGATACCCTTGAGGTGCTGGGGGATATTACTGAGATCGGTCAGGAACTGATTGTTGCTCAGGGTGGCCGTCGAGGGCTGGGAAATACCCGCTTTAAGTCCAGTACTAATCGGGCACCACGTAAGACAACGCCGGGCAAGCTGGGTGAAGAGCGCAACCTGCGTTTTGAAATGAAGGTTATGGCGGATGTGGGACTGCTGGGGCTGCCAAATGCTGGTAAGTCGACCTTTATTCGTTCGGTGTCTGCCGCTAAGCCTAAAGTGGCTAACTACCCATTTACGACTCTGGTGCCTAACCTGGGTGTGGTTAAGCTGGGTATGCATAAGCACTTTGTAATGGCTGATATTCCCGGATTGATTGAGGGCGCATCTGAAGGGGCCGGACTGGGTTTTCGTTTTCTGAAGCACCTGACCCGTGCGCGGTTGCTGCTGCACCTGGTGGATGTTGCCCCATTTGATGACTCTGATCCGGTTGAATCGGCTCAGGCGATTATTCGTGAGCTGGAGCAGTATAGTCCGACACTGGCGGAACGCCCTCGCTGGCTGGTGCTGAATAAACTGGACCTTATTCCGGAAGACGAGCAGGAAGCTGTTTGTGAACGGATTATTTCTGAGCTGAACTGGGATGGGCCTGTGTTCCGGATATCTGCTATTGGCAATGAAGGAACTCAGGATGTTTGTTCCTCTGTGATGTACTGGATTGATGAGCAGCGTGAATTGCTGGCGGAAAATCCGGAACTGGCAGAAGAAGAGGCCGAAATGCGTGAGCGAATGGAAGAAGAAGCCGTTGCTCGTGTGGAAGCCTACCTGGAGCGTCGTCATGGTCGTAAAGCGATGGTTCGGGATGAGCCGGAGGATGATGACGATGACTTTGACGACGATGACTACGATGTTGAAGTAGAATACACGCCTTAAATCAATTGATAATCAGTTGATTGTTCAGGCTGAAAATTTAAATAGGTGGATGGATAATGTCGCAGCGTGACAGATTAGTGCGCGCAAAACGGATTGTGGTCAAAATTGGCAGTGCACTGTTAACCAATGATGGTGCAGGGCTTGATCTGCCATCGATCGCAGGCTGGGTTGACCAAATGGCCGCTCTGCATCAGCAGGGCATCGAGTTGATTCTGGTATCTTCTGGCTCTGTGGCTGAAGGTATGAGCCGTTTGGGTCTGCGCGAACGACCGTCCACCCTGCACGAGCTTCAGGCGGCGGCAGCCGTCGGTCAGATGGGGCTGGTGCAGGCGTATGAGTCTCAGTTTATGAGACATGGTATTCAGGCGGCCCAGATTCTGCTGACCCATGATGATCTGTCTGACCGTAAGCGTTATCTGAATGCTCGTAGCACGGTAAAATCGCTACTGGAGCTGAACGTTATTCCTATCATTAACGAAAATGATACGGTGGTAACCGATGAGATTCGCTTTGGTGATAATGATACGTTGGGAGCGCTGGTTGCTAACCTGATGGAAGCCGATACCCTGATGATCCTGACCGATCAGGAAGGCCTGTTTACGGCAGATCCTCGCTCTGTCCCGGATGCGACTCTGATCTCTGAAGCCTGGGCGGATGATCCTGAACTGGCTGGTATGGCAGGTGATGGCGGTCGTCTGGGGCGTGGCGGTATGATCACTAAGGTTCGTGCTGCCAGTCTGGCTGCACGCTCCGGAGCGACAACTCTGGTGGCTAGTGGGCGTCAGCCAGATATTCTCGTGCGTGCGGTTAAAGGAGAAGCGTTAGGGACTCTGTTCCTTCCAAAAGATACGCCCTGGGCTGCTCGTAAGCGCTGGCTGGCAGGGCATCTGCAGACCCGTGGTACTCTGATGCTGGATGACGGTGCAGTAAGGGTGCTGACAGAAAAGAACACCAGTTTGTTGTCTGTGGGTGTTAAACAGGCAACCGGGCGTTTCCGTCGTGGTGATATGGTGCAGTGTGTCAGTGAACAGGGGGTGCTGATTGCGAAAGGTCTGGTCAATTATGATCACGATGATGTGCAGAAGATCCTGGGACAGCCCAGTCATAAGATAGAAGCGCTACTGGGTTACATTGCTGACCCGGAGCTGATTAACCGGGATAATCTGGTGCTGGTCTGATAATTATCGCAGATAAGATCAGAAAAAAGCCTTTTTTCCGGTAAAAAAAAGGTGTTAAAGGGGTGTTCAAGCGCTTCGGTTTCCCGTAGAATGCCCACCCCTAACGACACTTGAATTTAAATTTATGACGTGCGCGTGCTTGCGCATTTCATTAACCGATTTCTCCAAGGAGCTTAACGGTGGCGAATATCGCATCTGCAAAAAAACGTGCACGCCAGGCTGAGAAGCGCCGTAATCACAATGCTAGTCTGCGCTCCATGGTGCGCACATACGTAAAGCGCGTTGTAGCGGCAGTTGAAGCTGGTGATCACGCTAAAGCTATGGCTGAGTTCAATGTAGCTCAGGCTAAGCTGGACAGCGTAGCTGACAAAGGCATCATCTCTAAGAACAAGGCTGCTCGTACTAAGAGCCGTCTGAATGCTCGAGTTAAAGCACTGGCTGCTTAATTCAGAGATGAGCTTAAAAAAAAACCGGCATCAGCCGGTTTTTTTTTGCCTGAATTTCAGTGTTACTCTGTTTCCGGGGTAGAATGGGTGATTTTCATTGAACCTGGTTTGTCATGGGTTCAGCCTGTTCTTATTTAAGGAAACACCATGTCCCGGCCTGACGCCTCGCCGCCAGAAAACTCTTCTTCCCCGGATGGCGACACTTCCTCAAAACAACCCTTGCAACGCAAACCTGGTTTATTACGCTCCGGGTTGATTGTCAGTGTGATGACTATGTTATCACGGGTACTGGGGCTGGCCAGAGATGTCGTTATTGCCCTCCTGTTTGGTGCAGGCAGTGGTGCTGATGCTTTCTTTGTCGCATTTAAAATCCCTAATTTTTTGCGACGTCTGTTTGCGGAAGGGGCATTTAATCAGGCCTTTGTCCCCGTATTGTCTGAATACCGTAGTCAGAGACAACAGGCTGATGTAAAAGATCTGATCAATGCTGTGGCCGGTACCCTGGGAGTGACTCTGGCGGGTATTACTCTGCTGGCTGTCCTGGCCTCTCCGGTTCTGGTATGGATTTTTGCTCCGGGTTTCAGTCAGTTGCCTGAAAAGCAGGCATTGACGGCAGACATGCTGCGGATAACTTTTCCTTACCTGTTGCTGATCTCTCTGACCGCATTTGCCGGTAGTATCCTTAACAGTTATGACCGCTTTGCTATCCCCGCTTTTACCCCTGTCTTACTGAATCTGTCATTGATCGGTTCAGCGCTCTGGCTGACGCCTGAAATGGATGAACCCGTGATGGCTCTGGCCTGGGGGGTGCTGATTGCCGGTGCTGTACAGCTGATGTTTCAGCTGCCTTTTCTGGCCCGGATTGGCCTGCTACCGCGACCAGAGGTTCGCTGGCGGGATGAAGGGGTGCAGCGTATTCTGAAGCTGATGGCTCCGGCCCTGTTTGGCGTATCGGTCAGCCAGATCAACTTACTGCTGGATACCATGCTGGCTTCTTTTCTGGTCAGCGGCAGTGTGTCCTGGTTGTACTATTCTGACCGGCTGGTGGAGCTGCCTCTTGGTGTTTTTGCTATTGCTATTGCTACGGTCATCCTGCCGAGCCTGTCGACCCGGCATGCGGAGAAGTCCGCTGATGGCTTTGCCCGTACGCTGGATTGGGCGATGCGTATGGTGCTATTGATTGCTGTACCTGCTGCGGTAGCTCTGATCATACTGGCTGAGCCGCTATTATTCACTCTGTTTCAGTACGGCGCTATGACGCCATATGATGTGGATATGGCTGCGCTCAGTCTCAGGGCTTATGCCGTTGGTTTGCTGGCCTTTATGTTGATTAAAGTGCTGGCTCCGGGCTATTACGCCCGTCAGGATACAAAAACACCGGTAAAAATTGGCATCAAAGCGATGGCGGCGAATATGCTGTTCAATTTACTGTTGGTGTTCTGGCTGGATCATGCCGGGCTGGCGCTGGCAACATCGCTGTCAGCCTTCATGAATGCGGGGTTACTCTGGTATGGGCTGAAGCGTTCAGGGATTTTTGTCTGGCAACCCGGATGGCTGAAATATGTGATTCAGCTGGTTTCTGCTACCGCCATGATGGCCGGTGTTCTGCTTATTATGAATCCTTTTGCTGCATACTGGGTGGATTTTGGCTGGCAACAAAGAGCCATGTGGATGGGGGGGCTGGTTCTGATGGGAGGTGCGACTTATCTTGGGGTGTTACTATTAACAGGGCTGCGTTTACGTCATATTCGCCATTGATATTGGTTTGGTTTTAAAGGTTTTATATATCAATGGCTTACATCGTTTTGTTGTGATTTTCAGCTGAGCAGCCTGGCAGCTTAACATCAAGGCTAATATGTCTTTCGCTCCGAATAGGTGCAGTATACATTTATTTCGCTATAATCAGACTCTTTTTATTTTTTCATCCGCCTCTATTATAGCTCTCTGTCCCTTTAAAGCAGGGCAGAAATGCCGGTTCGGGGCAACAATAACCGGTCAGGGCGGATATTAAGCAAGATGAACAGAGATAATGATAGCCGGGGCAAAATGGAACTGATTCGGGGTTTGCATAATCTACGGCCTGAACATCAGGGCTGTGTCGCCACCATAGGTAATTTTGATGGTGTCCACCTGGGCCATCAGGTTGTGCTGCGTCAGGTAAAAACGAAGGCTCAGGAGCTGAACCTTCCTTCTGTAGTGGTAGTGTTTGAGCCTCAGCCGAGAGAGTTTTTTGCCGGCAGTCAGGCGCCTGCGCGTCTGACCCGGTTCCGGGATAAAGTGGAGCGTCTGGCTGAACAGGGTATTGACCGGGTTGTCTGCCTGCCTTTTAACCGGCGACTGGCCAGTTTGTCTGCACAGGCATTTATCGAGCAGGTCCTGATCAGAGGGCTGGGTGTCCGTTATCTGGTGGTGGGTGATGACTTCCGTTTTGGTTGTGACCGTTCTGGTGACTTTAACCTGCTGAAACGGTCAGGTGATGAGCATGATTTTGATGTGGTCAATACCGAAACCTATGAGGTGGGGGCAGAAAGGGTCAGTAGTACCCGGTTGCGTCAGGTGCTGGCGGATGCCAATTTTGTACTGGCCAGTCAGCTACTGGGCGAACCTTATCAGATCAGTGGCCGGGTTATTCATGGTCGTAAACTGGGACGGCAACTGGGTGTGCCTACCGCTAATTTATCCCTGAAGGATAAGCAACCTGCTTTGCAGGGGGTTTACACTGTTTTGTTAACGGGGGATGACGGCGTAGTCCGAATGGGCGTGGCTAATATCGGTAACCGGCCTACGGTTGATGGTGTGCGTCCGGCGCTGGAAGTTCATCTGTTTGATTTTAAAGGCGACCTTTATGGACAAAGAGTCCGGGTTGTTTTCTGTTGTAAATTGCGGGATGAGATTCGTTTTTCTGATGTCAGTGCATTACGGACACAGATTGAGCAGGATCTGCAGACGGCCCGTGGTTATTTTGAGGAACAGGATATGGGCAGTGGTCAGCCTGTTCCGTTAGCGCACAATGCCCTGAGACTTTAGAACGCCGGATAGTGCATCCGGACAAGCGATCCTTTCAGCCCGATAAAATGGTCTGAAGCAAGAGCAAAGAATTTTCAGACCTGGTCTGAAACCCTGTTACCTGTAAATCTGAGCAGTGATATCTGAGCCATGAGCGACTACAAAAACACTCTGAATCTTCCGGAAACCGATTTTCCGATGCGCGGCAATCTGCCAAAACGTGAACCTGATCGTCTGGCGCGTTGGGATGAAATGGGTCTGTACGACAGAATGCGTAAAGCCGGTGAAGGTCGTCCGAAATTTATTCTGCACGATGGCCCTCCGTATGCAAACGGCAATATTCATATTGGTCATGCAGTTAATAAAATTCTGAAAGATATGATTGTTAAGTCCCGTACTCTGGCTGGCTTTGATGCACCTTATGTACCGGGCTGGGATTGTCACGGCCTGCCTATTGAGCACAAGGTCGAGACCATGATCGGTCGTGCCGGTGACAAAGTACCGTTTCGTGAGTTCCGTCAGAAGTGTCGTGATTATGCGGCTGAACAGGTGGCAGGTCAGAAAGCTGATTTTATTCGCCTGGGTGTTCATGGTGACTGGGACAAGCCTTATCTGACCATGAACTACAAGACTGAAGCGGATATTGTACGTGCGCTGGGCCGTATTCAGGACAATGGCCATCTGGTAAAAGGATATAAGCCGGTTTACTGGAGTGTGGTTGGGCAGTCTGCGCTGGCAGAAGCAGAGGTAGAGTATCAGGATAAAACCTCTATCGCGCTGGATGTGGCGTTCACTTTCAGTGATCAGGGCAAAGTACTGGAACTGTTTGGCAATCCTGCGGGCGAAGGTGATGTGTCCGTTGTGATCTGGACTACTACTGCATGGACACTGCCGGTTAACCAGGCGGTGTCACTGAATGCCAATCTGGATTACGCCCTGGTACAGCTGCGTGATCAGCGCCTGGTGCTGGCAGCGTCTATGGTTGACGATATCATGGCGCGCTGGGGTGAAGACCTGTTTGAAGTGCTGGCAACGGCTTCCGGCCAGTCATTAGAAAACCAGTTGCTGAAACACCCTTTCTTCGACAAGCAAGTGCCTGTGATCCTGGGTGATCATGTGACTACTGATGCGGGTACCGGTGCGGTACACACGGCACCTGATCATGGTATGGATGATTTCCTGGTGGGTCAGAAGTATGGTCTGGGCACCATCAATCTGGTGCAGGCGAACGGTACTTATACCGATGATGCGGGCGAGTTTGCCGGTGTTCATGTTTATAAAGCCGATAAGCCGGTGATGGAAGCACTGCAACGTGAAGGCAAGCTGGTTCATCACAAAGCATTTGAGCACAGCTATCCTCATTGCTGGCGTACTAAAACCCCTCTGATCTATCGTGCTACGCCACAGTGGTTTATCTCGATGGAAGAGAAAGGTCTGAAACAGGGTGCTCTAGAAGCGATCAAGGGCGTACAGTGGTTCCCTGGCTGGGGCCAGAACCGTATTGAGGCAATGGTTGACCAGAGTCCTGACTGGTGTGTGTCCCGTCAGCGTACCTGGGGTGTGCCAATTACGCTGTTTATCCACAAAGAAACCGATGAACTGCATCCCCGCACTACGGAACTGTTTGAGCAGGTGGCTCAGCGTATCGAAGAAAGTGGTATTGATGCCTGGTTTGAACTGGATGCAACTGAGGTGCTGGGTGATGAAGCGGATCAGTATTACAAAGTGACCGATACACTGGATGTGTGGTTTGACTCCGGTGCGACTCACTACGCGGTACTGAATAACCGCGATGAGCTGACCTTCCCGGCGGACCTGTATCTGGAAGGCTCGGATCAGCATCGTGGCTGGTTCCAGTCTTCTCTGAAGACATCCATTGCGATTAATGGCTGCGCACCCTACAAGCAGGTACTGACTCACGGCTTTACTGTGGACGAGAAGGGCTACAAGATGTCCAAGTCCCTGGGGAACGTGATTGCGCCTCAGGAAGTGACGGACTCTCTGGGAGCCGATATTCTGCGTCTGTGGGTTGCTGCGACGGATTACTCCGGTGAGATGGCGGTATCCAAGCAGATTCTGCAACGTACAGCAGACTCTTATCGCCGTATCCGTAACACGGCTCGTTTCCTGCTAGCCAACCTGACAGGTTTTAATCCGGACACCGACATGGTTAAACCGGAAGAGATGCTTTCACTGGACCAGTGGGCGGTAGACCGTACGTTGCAGCTGCAAGGCGAGCTGCTGGCGGCTTATGAAGAATATCACTTCCTGAGCGTCTATCAGAAAGTACACAATTTCTGCGCCCAGGATCTGGGTGGTTTCTATCTGGATATCATTAAAGATCGCCAGTACACCACACAGCCGGACAGTCTGGCACGTCGTTCCTGCCAGACTGCGCTATATCATATCGTTGAAGCTCTGACACGCTGGATTGCACCGATTACTGCTTTCACTGCGGAAGAGATCTACGAGAATATTCCAGGTCAGCGTGAAGACTCTGTTTATCTGAATACCTGGTATGACGGTCTGTTTGAAATGGCTGAAGGTGGCGAGATGGATCGCGCTTACTGGAATCGCATCATGGATGTGAAAGAAGCGGTCAATAAGGCGCTGGAAGATGCCCGTAGTGCCGGTCAGGTGAAAGGCTCTCTGTCTACCGAAGTTACGCTGTTTGCCGATGATGATGTGCAGCAGTTGGTCAGCCGTCTGGGTGATGAATTGCGTTTTGTTCTGCTGACGTCTGATGCTCAGATCAAGCCACTGACAGAAGCCGGTGATGCTGCTGAAACGGATCTGACAGGTCTGAAAGTCGCGGTTAAAGCCGCAGAACATGCTAAATGTGGCCGTTGCTGGCACCACCGTGAAGATGTTGGTCAGCATGAAGGTCATGATGAACTCTGTGGTCGCTGTGTGTCTAACCTGCCTGAAGGTGAAGGCGAACAGCGTCAGTTCGCTTAATGACAACCCGGCTCAGATGTCTTCTTGCATCTGGGCCCCCGTTTAAGCGGTTATCGCAGATGAGTAAAAAGGAAGAATCCGGGTACGGGTCAGCACAGGCTGGCCCGTTGCCGTCTTCAGCAGGACGCTGGGGACAACTGAAGTGGCTCTGGCTGAGTGCACTGGTGCTGGTACTGGATCTGGTGACAAAAGCCTGGGTCTCTGACAGTTTCCGCTATGCTGAGATCTATACGGTTTTACCGGTATTTGATCTGACCTTGCTGCACAATACCGGAGCAGCGTTCAGTTTTCTGTCCTCTCAGTCAGGCTGGCAACGCTGGTTCTTTGCCATTATTGCTATTGTTGTGAGTGCTGTGCTGCTGGTCTGGCTGAAGCGACTTAAGCCATCAGAAACCTGGCTGGCGATCGCGCTGGCGCTGGTACTGGGAGGTGCACTGGGTAATCTGCATGACCGGGTGCTGTTGGGTTACGTGGTAGACTTTCTGTTGTTTCACTGGGAAGACAACTATTTCCCGGCATTTAATCTGGCAGACTGCGGCATCTCTGTCGGTGCGGGTATGATGATTATTGATATGATCCGTAATCCGGATGGCAAAAAAGATCAGACGCCGGATAATAATGAAACCTGACAGAACAGGCAGGGATATACCCTGCCTGTTCTGCGTTTATCACAGCGCTTCTTTATGTCGGGCAATCTCCTGGCCCACAGGCAACGTACAATAAGATGCTTCACCTGCGTTTTCGGTCGTTATATTCGACCGTCTACAGAGCATGCATAATTCACCGATGATTAATCACCTGTCAGGCTGGGCCTGATGGATAAAGCCATAATTGTGGAAGGTAGAGTAAGTAAGATGAGTGAACAACAGATTGGTCCGGGAGCTCAGGTCACTTTGCATTTTTCCCTGAAACTGGAAGAAGGCGCTGTCGTTGACAGTACATTTGATAAAGCACCAGCCAGTTTTGTGGTAGGTGATGAGAACCTGCCGGACAACTTTGAGAAGCTGCTGCATGGTTTGCAAGCGGGCAGTAAGAAAAGCTTTACTGTTGCTCCTGAACAGGCATTTGGTCAGCACAATCCCAGTAATGTACAGGTTCTTCCACGTGCTCAGTTTGCTGAGATGGATCTGGAGAAAGGCCTGATGATCAGCTTTGCTGATAAAGCTAACGGTGAACTGCCAGGCGTCATTGCTGACTTTGACGAAAAAAATGTTCATGTTGATTTTAACCACCCTCTGGCTGGCCACACGTTGATTTTTGATGTGGAGGTGCTGGAAGTTCGGGCAGCGGAAGATACGGCTGCTGATGCAGCGGAATGATATGAATCGCTGTGATGAAGCTTCTGATCAATGAGAAACAGAAGCGTGATTAACAGCGCCTATTTCAGCTTGGCGCTGACAGGATGATCAACTGGTGCCAGGGCTGGCTTTCTGTCTGAGTAATACAGGTATACCCATCATGCAGATACTGCTTGCGAATCCCAGAGGCTTTTGTGCCGGGGTGGATCGTGCGATTGAAATTGTGAACCGTGCGCTGGAGATGTTTGAACCTCCGATCTATGTGCGCCATGAAGTGGTGCATAATAAATTTGTGGTCAATGATCTGAAAAACCGCGGTGCAGTATTTGTCGATGAGCTGGACGAAGTGCCGGACGATACGATCGTGATTTTCAGCGCTCATGGGGTATCAAAAGCCGTTAAGGATGAGGCTGATCGTCGTGGCCTGAAAGTGTTTGATGCCACCTGCCCCTTGGTGACTAAGGTGCATCTGGAAGTACTGCGATACAGTAAAAAAGGCCAGGAGTGTGTGCTGATCGGTCATGCGGGGCATCCGGAAGTAGAAGGCACCATGGGACGTTATAATTTCTCTGCCGGGGGTAATATTTATCTGGTAGAAGATGAGGCAGATGTACTGGCGCTGGAAGTCAACGATCCGACGAAACTGGCTTATGTGACTCAGACAACCCTGTCGATGGATGATACTGCCCGGGTGATCGATGCGCTGAGAACGAAGTTTCCGCAGATTGAAGGCCCGAAGAAAGATGATATCTGTTATGCCACTCAGAATCGTCAGGATGCTGTGAAACAACTGGCTTCTGAAGTGGATCTGATGCTGGTGGTCGGATCACCTAACAGCTCAAACTCAAACCGTCTGCGTGAGCTGTCAGAGAGAATCGGTACCCAGGCTTATCTGATTGATAACGCCAGTGAGATTGAAACTCAATGGCTGGAGTCCGTAAGTAAGATAGGTATTACCGCCGGTGCTTCTGCACCAGCGGTGCTGGTTGAACAGGTAATTGAACGTCTGAAAGAGCTGGGTGCTGATGCGCCTCAGGAGCTGGCCGGACGTGAAGAAAACATTGTCTTTTCTATTCCAACGGAACTCAGACTAAAAGAAGTCTGATAACGGAAAAGAGAAGGATTGTGGATGATTTAAGTTATCTACAATCCCCTGCCACCTGCCATCCAAAAGCATTAAAAAAATCAGAGCTTAAAACGAGCGGCCAGCTGGCTCAGATGATCACTTTCATCTTTTAATGCCTGGCAGGCCTGCTCGGTTGCCTGGGCTCCATGAGCAATACTATCCGATGCTTCATGAATAGCACTGACGCTGGTGCCCAGATTGCGGGCCACCTGAGTCTGTTCCTCCGTGGCAGCGGCAATCTGGCTGCTCATACCCGCGATGGTCTCGGAGGCCGCCAGAATATTGCCAAAGGAAGCCCCGGCCTGACGGACCTGATCCAGCCCCATCTGCATCTGCTCCTGACTGGTCGTCATCATTTCAGCAGCCTGTCCTGCATGGCTTTGCAATGAGGTAATAATCTCAGCGATTTCACCTAATGAGGTCTGGGTTTTCTGCGCCAGCTGGCGTACTTCATCCGCTACGACAGCAAAGCCCCGGCCTGCTTCTCCGGCTCGTGCCGCTTCAATAGCTGCATTCAATGCCAGCAGATTGGTTTGTTCTGTAATGCTTCCGATCACTTCAGATATCACGCTAATGCTATGACTGTCTTCCTGAAGTTTCAGTACGACTTCTGCGGTTCGGGTCAGTGCTGTGGACAGAGCCTCGCTCTGCTGAACCGAGCGCTGAATATTGCTCTGGCTGTCATGGGCTTCACTCTGGGCCTGGCTGGATTGTTCTGAGGCACTCATAGTTCTGTCAGTGACTTCAGTAAAACCTGCTTGCATCTGTTCTGTTGCCGCAGCAATCTGAGCGATCTCGTTACGCTGAGTGGCCAGGTTCAAAGAGGTTTCGTTGACACGCTGTTGCAGTTGATGGCTGGTGGTTTCCAGTGTGGCTACACTATCATTAATTTCTCTGGCCAGGGTGGTGAGCCCTTCCTGCATACGGCTGAAAGACTGCGCAGCAGAGCCTAATTCATCCGGAGCGAAATCAGCCATATTCAGTTTCTGATGCAGATTGCCCTGTTCCACTGCCTGCATCTGGGAAATGAGCTGGTCAAGAGGGCGGTTCACCTTGCGCGAAATAGCAATGGCCATAACCAGAATTACAATAGCAACCAGTACTCCGGCAACGGCAGTCTGATTAATCAGACCTTTAATATTTTCTGCTTCCGCCAGTTTGATATCAATCGCTTCTTTTTCCAGATCCTGCTGCAGTCGGCTCAGCAGATCAACGATAGCGTTAAATGGAGCCAGCATAGCTCCAAGCATTTCGCGACGAGCGGCATCAATCTTGTCGCTATCAATCAGGCGGATATAATTTTCCTGCATACTCCGGTAGTCATCAATTCTGCGGCGGTATTCCTGTAAATCATTATTGATCTTAGGGGTATCGGCCAGAGACTTCATGTGATCCATAGCGGCTGCGACCTTCTCGTCATTAAAGCGGATGGTTTGCAGAATTTTCTGGTGTTCGGCTTTATCACTGGTTAAGCCATAATCCAGAGCAAAACGCCGGTAGGTGACGGTGTAATAGCGCAAATCAGACACTGTTGTCAGCAGGCTGACATTCCGATCGACTACCATGACAAACTGCTGCTGAACATTATTAATGGCCAGTAGCAGATATAATCCCAGCAGGAGCGTTGCTGCAATGGCTGCTCCGAAAGATACCTGTAAAGCACGGGTGATGGATAAGCGGTTAAACATAATGAGCTCCCAGTATTCAGATTAGCATTCAGGCAGCAGGAGGCTAATAGCCTGAAGAATTAAACTTCTCTATGCTGAAAGATAGTGACTGATATAGATTCTGGGGGAACTTGATAAAAGTTTTAAACTATTTATTTCTATTGTTTTGATCGCTATAAGCTATTAAAAAGAAATAGCAGTAGCAAAAGTGTCTTGCTGAACAGGTAATATGAGCAATTAAATAATGGTTACCAGGGGGCTGGCCAGCATCCGGCAGGTTGTCTGATTACTTCTCCTGCCTGTTGGCTGAAAGTCAGTTGAGTACAGCCTGTGTCCTGACTCTGGGCTTCGGTACTGATCGCATCTGCCCGGATAGTAAAAGCACTGACTGAGGCATTGGTATCCAGCTTTAACTGGTAAAAACCCTGTTCAGAAACATTCTTTATTGCCAGGTCTTTCAGTTCACTGGTGTATCCGACATTCTGGTTTCGCCATTTTTCCTGTGCCAGACGGATTGCCAGAATCGCACTCCAGGCATCACTTCTCCGGCTGGTGTACAGGTGTTGTTGATAAGAAGGCCAGGCCATTGCCGCCAGTATGCTTGCCAGTGCAACCACCAATAATAACTCCAGCAGGGTAAATCCCTTATCCATATTTGCACTCCATTGGCTACATGTGATTTAGTTAATACAATATTATCAAAATTTATTTGTGATAATCAGGGATGGATTATCCGTTATGTCATACCTCACTTACACTAAACATCAGAGAGGGTTTACTCTGATAGAGTTATTACTGGCCGCAGGCATTATGGCCGGGATATCTGCAATGGCGGTCCCGGCGATCAGCCACTGGCTGGATCAGTACGGGCTGCGTACAGCTATCCTGGATGTGCGTCAGTTTCTGATTCAGGCTCGATCAGAAGCTATCCTCAGAGGACAGAAAATCCGGCTATCGTCACAGCAATCGTCAGATCTTATGAGCTGGTGTCTGGGCTACCGGGTTGAGCTAAGTTGTGATTGCTGGCAAACCGATGTGAATCATGATGATGCCTGCATGATGCAGGTAGAAAACAGTAAACACCTGTTTCGAATTCTGAGCGACAGCTATCCGGGAATACAGTTATCTAAGCATTTTAATCCTGAATTTAATCCTCTGCATGGTGGGGTTCGTTCTCCGGGGCGCTTTACTCTGGTAAAAGAGAGCTATAGTGCTCAGATTCGTATCGCCCTTTTAGGGCGAGTCAGTCTGTGTGATGAGGGCCGGTATATGGGAGAATGGGATGCCTGTCCGTAAACTGGCTGCTGGGCATGGTTCAGATGCTGCGAAGCTATGGTCATTATCCTTGTCTGCTGAATTTCGGGGTAAACGCTGTCAGGGCTTTTCTCTGCTGGAGCTGTTGATGGTTATTATGATTACCGGAACCATCTCCGCAGCCATGTTATCTGTCTATCTCGCTTCAGGTCGGGAGCTTCTTTCCAGTCAGCGGCAGGCTCAGTTAAATCACAATATAAGAGCCAGTCTGTACCGCATGACCTCCGAATTAAAACGAGCAGGTGGTTTTGTCCCTGCAGCCTTTTCTGGTCGGTCCGGGTTTATGTATTCATATCAGCATAATCCCTTCATGTCGGACAGCAGTACGCTCCGATTAGCGGGTAATCAGGATGGATATTTCTATGACTGTGTGATCTTCAGTTATGACAGCAATAAAGATGGTCTGGTCGGTATCAGTTCTAATCATGCAGCCCCTGTAGGAACGGGAGAGAATACGGTAAATATGGAGCAGTCAGGGTTTCGTTTGCATGATGGTGCGCTGGAGGTGCGGACTTCCCGTAATACCATTGTTAACAGTGAATTCAGTTGTGAAGATTCTGGAGGACGCTGGAGTGATCTGACAGAAGCGGATATTACTGTTACCCGTCTGGCGCTGGCCTGGCTGGATGATGATGGCAATATAGTGTCTCAGCCGGTTCGTCAGGATATTCTGACCGGACAAGCCTGTCAGTCCGGGCAATGGTGTCTGGAAACACGTCATCTGTCGATCCGTTTATCAGCACTGGCTCCCGGTACAGAGGTGGTTACTGTCAGCGGACAGGTTCGGGTTCGCAATGACAGGATATTTATGTACCCATAACCTGATGTGGGAGATCGGGTCCTGGGATATGCCTGTGATTGTTCGCAATTGATATCCGGGGCATATTAAGCAGGAGATGTGAGGGAAGGCATCAGAATCAGGAGTCTTGTAACAAGGAACGTCTATGTGGATAACTTTATACAGACAGTCAGATTGTACAGAATCAAAGCCACCGCTCTGGATAGGGCAGGATGGAGCGATTACTCTGTTGATGACATTGGTCCTGCTGGTTCTGGTCACCGGTATGACCTTTGCTCTGGCCCGATTACATCTGACGGAGCAAGAACAGAACCGGAGCCTGCGTCTGACTCAGGAGTTGGTATATGCTTCTGATGCTGCGCTGGAATATGCCATTGGCTGGCTGAATACTTCGACGGTTATCCCCTGGATGCAAGCGGATGAAAATGGTAATGCAGAGCCTGGGGATGATATGAATCTCCCTGTTCAGCCCTGGACATTATCTGCTGTGAGCTTTTCACTGTCAGCCCGATTAACCCGGCGCTGCCTGCTTCCTTCTGAAACGACACCTGATCAGCTCTGTGAGCAATGGCTGATCGATATAACAGCAACAGCTATATCTGCTGCAGACACATCCCTTACACGAACTCAGTTCATCCGTGTACTGGAAGATCAGAACCGTCATGATTTTATCCGGGTGCCCGGTAGCTGGAGGGACTGGTGATTCGACGCTTATTCTGTTCAGGTAGCAGGGCAGTCTCAGAAACCGGTTTTACTCTGATAGAAGCTCTGGTGATTATGGCTGTTTCATCTGTTGGTCTGCTGGCTCTGCTCCGATTCCAGGGAGACATTAATCGAATGGAGATGATCACAGCGGTGCAGGTTGAAGCTCATGGCCTGTTGCAACAACAGCTGGAACAGACCCGTATCCGCTATGGCACTGTGTCATCCGGAACAAAGGATGATATTAATGCCAGTAACACGGTCTTTTCTCTTCAGTGGCAACGCCATGATGCGTTTGCAGGTATATACGGGCTTAATCAGTATAGCGCCACGATTAAATGGTCGGATCGGCTGCAGAAAGAATCTGTCATGACTCAGAAAGCACTGATCTATGCCGATCGCGCTTTATTGCCTGCAGAGCGATATTGTGCTGCAGCTCTGGTAACGGAAGGCAGCTGCTCTCTGTGAAGGACTGTATCGGGTTAGAACAACCCATTAAGCTTACAAAAATCAATTTATTATCTGTGCTGAATGGTATGGTAGTCAGTCTGAACGTTTCTGGGAAAACCATCGGAGCAAAGGGGTTGTAGTGAACGATTTTCTGATTGTGGGCGGTGGCGTGATCGGTATGATGATGGCGCGCACTCTGTCGGACAGTGGTGCAGACGTTACCATTGTGGATAAAAGAGAACTGGGGCAGGAGTCTACCTGGGCAGGGGGCGGTATTGTTTCGCCATTATACCCCTGGCGGTACCGTCCGGAGATTACTGCGCTGGCTGAATGGTCTCAGGGCTATTATCCTGAACTGGCAGAAGAGCTGTTGCAGGAAACCGGCATTGATCCTGAGTTTCGTGCAGGTGGTATGCTGATGCTCAGGGTGCATGATGAGGATGATGCTCTGGCCTGGGCGGAAAAATATAACCAGCCCCTGACACGGGTGGATGCTGATTTTATTTATAAAACAGAACCCGGTGTAGCTCCGGGTAAAGAGCAGGCGATCTGGATGCCTGAAATAGGCAGTATTCGTAACCCTCGCCTGGGGCAATCGCTGAAACGCAGTCTGGAGCTGAGAAGCAATATCCGCATTATTGAAAATGTGGAGATAAAAGGCATAAGAGAGATGGATGGTTATGCTATCGGTGTGGAAACCGCAAACTCGGTGCTCAGTGCCGGGCGAGTTATTGTGACTTCCGGGGCCTGGAGTGCCGGGGTACTGAAAGATGTTTTGCCGGATATTCCGATTCAGCCGGTCAGAGGCCAGATGCTGGTGTATAAAGCAGAGCCGGGATTAGTGGATAGGGTGGTGATGCTGGATGGTCGTTACGTGATTCCCCGTAATGATGGTCATATTCTGGTGGGTTCCACGCTGGAGTACAGCAGTTTTGATAAGCAGACCACAGATGAAGCCCGTGAATCCCTGATGGCATCAGCCAGGGATATTTTGCCTGCACTGGCTGATCTGGAGCCGGAATATCACTGGTGTGGTCTGAGACCGGGGTCGCCGGACGGTATTCCCTTTATCGGCGAAATTCCCACTATGAAAAAGCTGTATATCAATGCCGGTCATTTCCGTAACGGTCTGGTGTTGGCGCCAGCGGCGACGCAGTTATTATGTAATCAGTTACTGGGGCAGGAACCGGTGATTGATCCTGGCCCCTATCGTCCTGAGCATCGTATGTCGGAAGCAGAAGCTGGACAGATGATCTGAGTGCTCTGACTGACAGGATCGGTATGACAGGGTTTCAGACCCGCAAAAAAACAGCCATCCGTACCGGTTACGGATGGCTGTTTTAGTCTTGATGACCTGAATCAGTCAGCTGTCAGAGTTACCATTCAGGCTTATCTGGCCCCTGATCCAGAAAGTGACTTCTGTGTTCATGGCAGCAGAACCAGAGCTTCTCATGCCGGACAGCATCTTTTTCCGGTAAATGAATGTTGCAGAAACGGCATTGAACCATTTGCTGGGGCTTTTTTTTCAGAGAGTTTTCCTTCTCGTGCCGCTCTTCGAATTCCAGCTTCTTTTGCTTATAGGTACGTAGCAGACGGATACCTGCCCAGACCAGTGCCAGAAAAATAATCAGACGGAAAATGATAAAGCCCATAATAGCTGCCTCTGTAACGATATCCTTAGTGCTTCTGACCACAGAAACGGAGGAATGCTCAGCCTGTTATCAGCTGAACAGATCCGGTAATACCGCCTGTAGTGGCGATTTGGATTTTTCTCCGACCGGTTTAATCAGTCTTAGTTCACCATCATCTGTCAGTTGCTTATGATCCGGATACTGTTCTTTCAACAGCTCCAGGGTCTGACGAGCCTGGTCTTCCATACCCAGATGCAGATACGCTTCGCTGAGTGAAGCCAGAGCATCTGCTGTTACCGGAGAGGTAGGGAAATTCTCCAGTGCATAACGGCTACGGTTCACTGCAGCCAGATACCCGCCTTTGCGGATATAGAACTGGGCAACAAAAATTTCGTGACGAGCCAGAACATTACGGATAAACAGCATACGCTGACGGGCATCGCTGGCATAGCGACTTTCCGGGAAGCGGCGCAGAAAGATATTAAAATCAGAGAAGGCGTCCCGGGTAGCTCCCAGATCCCTTTCAGAAATATCCACCAGCTCCGCAGCTTCCAGCATATAACGACCGGCCATATACGCTGACAATCCCTTCATGTAGTAGGCGTAGTCAATCTGAGGGTGTTTAGGGTGAAGGCGGATAAAACGTTCAGCGGTTGCTCTGGCAACCTCATAGTCCTGGCTCTGAAAGTAAGCATATACCTGTTCCAGCAGAGCCTGCTCTGAGAAACGACCCAGTGGATATTTGGTTTCCAGAGTTTGCAATAACTCAATACTGCGAGAGTTGTTGCCACTTTTCAGGGTGTCCTGGGCTTCCAGATACAGGGTTTGTTCGGCTTTTGCCAGGTCCCTGGCAGTGTTGTCGCTGGCGCAGCCCGCAAGCAGAATACTACCGGCCAGACAGGCGAGCCCCAGATTCCGTCGGGTTAGCTGATACTGTGATTTCATAAAAATCTTTTGAGTCAGAGAATGGACTAAGTTACGCATAATCACCAAAAATGCTGTATTCAGTGTTAGAATGACCGGACCAACGACTATAGCACAGGCTTACGATAAATACGTGGCTATTGTGCGTTATCCTCTGACTCTGCGGGCAAAAATGAGTTCGTTCTGTTCAGAGGTTTAATCGATCAGATAACTGACTATTCATATCCGGACATTTCCTTCCATGGCTGAATCAATTTCCCTGCAAGCGACCGTGCCTTTTGAGCTGGGTGGCTCCCGTTTTGACCAGATCGCAGCTGAGCTGTTTCCCGATTACTCCCGCTCCCGTCTGCAAAGCTGGATCAAGGATGGCGTACTGACGGTTGATGGCAAGATCCGTAAGCCCAAGGAAAAACTGTTCGGAGGAGAAGTACTGGCAGCGCAGACCACCGTTGAGAATAGTGATGAATGGGTGGCACAGGATATTGCGCTGGACATCGTCTACGAGGATGAAGACATCCTGGTGATTAACAAACCCGCGGGTTTGGTGGTGCATCCGGCTGCCGGTCATCAGACAGGAACACTGCTGAACGCTTTATTGCATCACTGCCCGGATATGGCACACTTACCCCGTGCTGGTATTGTGCATCGTCTGGATAAAGACACAACTGGTCTGATGGTTGTGGCTAAGACCCTGATGGCTCAGGCCTCTCTGGTAGAGCAGTTACAGGATCGCTCTATGGGGCGTGAATATGAAGCGGTGTCTATTGGAGTGATGACTGGTGGAGGCAAGGTGGATGCACCGATTGGCCGCCATCATAAGGATCGTAAACGCATGGCAGTAACAGACAGCGGTAAACCTGCGGTCACACACTATCGGGTGCTGAATCGTTTCCGGGGGCATACTCATATTCGCTGTAAGCTGGAGACTGGCCGTACTCACCAGATTCGCGTACACATGTCACATATCAGCTATCCTCTGATAGGTGACCCCGTCTATAGTGGTCGTATGAAACTACCGGCAGGCTGCACACCTGAACTGAAAGACGCGCTGAGAGCATTTGATCGTCAGGCGTTGCATGCTAAACGACTGGAGTTGTGGCATCCGGCAACCGGTGACCTGATGGAGTGGGAAATTGATTTGCCGGATGATATGCAGGGCCTGTTAGAACAGCTAGAGACTGATCGGGATGCGTAACGCTTTTGCTTTTATCTCTCCCCACTGGCCTGCGCCCAGAAATGTTAAGGCTCTGGTGACTTCCCGTGAACGAGGAGGTAACCAGAATCCTTACAGCTTTTTCAATATGGCTGCTCACGTCGGGGATAATCTGCATGCGGTGGAGAGAGCCAGAGAGGATCTGCAGCATTTTGTGGGCAAACAGCATCCATTACTCTGGCTGAATCAGACCCATAGCACGATTGTAGCGGATCAGTATCGGCCTGAAATGGAAGCGGACGCATCCGTTGCTTTTGGCCCTGAATATGCCTGTGTGGTGATGACGGCAGATTGTCTGCCGGTGCTTTTCTGTACAGAGGAAGGTGACCGGGTGGCTGCTGCCCATGCAGGCTGGAGAGGGCTGGCTGATGGTGTGCTGGAGTCCACTCTGGCCAGTCTGGATACTGATCCGACAAAAGTCATGGTCTGGCTGGGACCGGCTATCAGCAGTAAGCATTTCGAAGTCGGGGCGGAAGTTCGGGAACAGTTTTTGGCAAAAGATGCCCATGCTTTCCAGTGTTTTGAACCCAGCCCGTTTCGTTTGCAGCATTATATGGCTGATCTGTATCAGCTGGCCCGGCTAAGGCTGAATGCCTGTGGGGTTGAGCAGATTTATGGTGGCGGTTTCTGCACTTATGCTGAGCGTAGTCGATTTTATTCCTATCGCCGCGATGGCATTACCGGACGTATGGCCAGTATTATCTGGCTGACTCAGTAAGTCCTGATCTCATTGGATAATATGGCCGTCTTTCACGGAAAGCTTTTGTTCAGGTACTGACTTTCTGTTGTATTCTGTTTGTAATGCTATTGAACTTCTGTCGTAATCAATAGAAAAACTTATTATAAATATCATGAGGTTAGTAAACCGTATCAGGTTACCCTCTTGAACTTGTCTGATCTGTCCCTATCTATTCCGGTAAGAAAGAAACCGATTACCTGTTTGCCTGTCCAGGAGCGATTGTCTCGCCGGATCTCGCACAGGTTACAAGAGGATAAGTTTATGCGTGTTGATCGTTTGACTGGCAAGCTGCAACAGGCTCTGGCTGATGCTCAATCAATGGCAGTAGGCCGCGATCATAATATGATGCACCCGGTTCATCTGGTGCTATCGATGATAGAACAGCGAGATGGTGCTGTTCGCCCACTGATTATTCAGGCCGGAGGGGATTTCACTCGTTTACGCAATGAGCTGCGTGAACAACTGGAGTCTTTGCCGGTTGTGACCAACAACGATGGCCAGATTATGATGTCGCCTGAGTTGGGGCGTATTCTCAATCTGGCGGATAAAGAATCTCAGCAGCGTAAAGACCAGTATATCTCCAGTGAACTGATACTACTGGCAGCGGCTGCGGACCAGAGTGATACCGGAAAAATTCTGCGTAACTGTGGTCTGACAAAAGACACACTAAGTGCTGCTATTGATCAGGTCCGGGGAGGACAGAGTGTGGATGACCCGAATGCAGAAGAGCTTCGCCAGTCTCTGGATCGTTTCACGGTTGATCTGACCCAGAGAGCGCTGGATGGCAAACTGGATCCTGTGATTGGCCGTGACGACGAGATTCGCCGTACTATTCAGGTGCTGCAGCGCCGTACCAAAAATAACCCGGTGCTGATTGGTGAGCCTGGTGTAGGTAAAACAGCCATTGTGGAAGGCCTGGCCCAGCGTATTATCAATGGTGAAGTGCCGGAAGGTCTGAAAAATAAACAGGTCCTATCGCTGGATATGGGGGCTCTGATTGCCGGAGCGAAGTACCGGGGTGAATTTGAAGAGCGTTTGAAAGCGGTACTGAATGAACTGGCTAAGCAGGAAGGCCAGATCATCCTGTTCATCGATGAGCTGCATACCATGGTGGGTGCCGGTAAAGGTGATGGTGCGATGGATGCCGGTAATATGCTGAAACCGGCCCTGGCGCGGGGCGAACTGCATTGTGTCGGTGCAACGACACTGGATGAATACCGTCAGTACATCGAAAAAGATGCGGCTCTGGAGCGCCGTTTCCAGAAGGTTCAGGTCGATGAACCTAATGAAGAAGATACCATTGCGATTCTGCGTGGCCTGAAAGAGCGTTATGAGCTGCACCACGGGGTGGATATTACCGATAGTGCCCTGATTGCTGCTGCAAAGCTGTCTCAGCGCTATATCACGGATCGTCAGCTGCCGGATAAAGCCATTGATCTGATTGATGAAGCGGCTTCCAGAATTCGTATGGAGATGGATTCTAAACCGGAAGAGATGGATAAACTGGATCGCCGTCTGATTCAGCTGAAAATTGAACGGGAAGCCCTGAAAAAAGAAAGCGATGATGCTTCCCGTAAACGTCTGCTGCAGCTGGAAAGTATGATTAGCCAGCTGGAACGGGAATATGCTGATCTGGATGAAATCTGGAAAAGTGAAAAGTCCGCCGTTCAGGGTACACAGCAATTAAAGAGTGAACTGGAACAGGCTCGCCTGGATCTGGATGCGGCACGTCGTGAGGGTGATCTGGCTAAGATGTCGGAGATTCAGTACGGCATTATTCCTGATCTGGAGCGCAGCATGGAAATGGCGGCACTGGAAGAACAGAAAGAAAGCCAGCTGCTGCGTAACCGGGTTTCGGATGAAGAAATTGCAGAAGTGGTCTCTAAGTGGACCGGGATTCCTGTGAGCAAGATGCTGGAATCTGAGCGGGAAAAACTGCTTAAGATGGAAGAAGGTTTGCATCAGAGAGTGATTGGTCAGGAAGAAGCGGTGTCTGCAGTGTCTAATGCTGTGCGCCGTTCTCGTGCCGGACTGGCTGATCCGAACCGGCCAAATGGTTCTTTCCTCTTCCTTGGTCCGACCGGGGTCGGCAAAACTGAATTGTGTAAGGCACTGGCGAAGTTTCTGTTTGATACTGAAGAGGCTATGGTGCGCATTGATATGTCTGAGTTTATGGAGAAGCACTCTGTAGCTCGTCTGATTGGTGCCCCCCCTGGGTATGTCGGTTATGAGGAAGGTGGCTATCTGACCGAAACAGTACGTCGTCGCCCTTATTCTGTCGTACTGCTGGACGAAGTCGAGAAAGCGCATCCGGATGTGTTTAACATCCTGTTGCAGGTGCTGGAAGATGGCCGCCTGACCGATGGTCAGGGACGTACTGTCGATTTCAGAAATACCGTGATTGTGATGACGTCTAATCTGGGATCGGATGTGATTCAGTCTCATGGCGGTAAAGATGAAGAATATGACCTGATGAAAGCTCAGGTGATGGATGTGGTTGCCAGTCATTTCCGTCCGGAGCTGGTCAATCGTATTGATGAAGTGGTGGTCTTCCATAGTCTGGGGCGTGATGCAGTAAAAGGTATCGCCCGCATTCAGCTGGAGCGCCTGCAACAGCGTCTGGCCGAACGTGAGCTTAACCTGAGTATTGCGGATGATGCACTGGAACAGCTGGTTGAGGTTGGCTTTGATCCGGTTTATGGTGCCCGCCCGCTTAAAAGGGCAATGCAGCGCTGGATTGAGAACCCGCTGGCTCAGGAAATTCTGGCCGGTAAGTTTAATCCCGGATATACCATTCAGGTGATGCTGGAAGATGGCGAGCTGATTTTCGCCTGATCATAAAAAAACGGCACCCTTATGAGGTGCCGTTTTTTTTGTGCCGGAGCATCAGCCGTTCAGGCTGGCTCCCCACATAATTCTGTGTTACAGACAGGCTATCTTACAGAGGGTAGTGCTCAGGGTATGGCAGACGTGCTACACCAGAGTCAACCGCTGCTTTAGCTACTGCAGCAGATACTGCACCCAGCAGGCGGGAGTCCGTTGGCTTAGGAATGATGTAGTCCGGACCGAACTCCAGCTGAACACCATCGTAAGCATCGATCACTTCCTGAGTCACAGGCTCTTTCGCCAGGTCTTTGATCGCGTGTGCTGCTGCTACTTTCATCTCTTCGTTGATGCGTGCTGCACGTACGTCCAGAGCGCCACGGAAGATGAATGGGAAGCCCAGTACGTTGTTTACCTGGTTTGGATAGTCGGAACGACCTGTTGCCATGATCAGGTCATCACGGGTCGCGTTCGCCAGTTCAGGACTGATTTCCGGATCAGGGTTTGAGCAGGCGAATACAATTGGCTTAGGCGCCATTTTCGCCAGTTGCTCGGCGCTCAGCAGGTCAGGGCCGGACAGACCAACAAATACATCTGCACCGTCAATCGCATCATCCAGAGTACGCTTATCCGTATCGTTTGCAAACATCGCTTTGTACTGGTTCAGATCATCACGACCGGTGTGGATAACACCTTTACGATCCAGCATGTAGATATTTTCAGTTTTTACGCCACAGCTCACCAGCAGTTTCATACAGGCAATTGCAGCAGCACCTGCACCCAGGCATACAATGCTGGCTTCTTCGATGCGCTTACCCTGGATTTCCAGTGCGTTCAGCATGCCGGCTGCTGTTACAATTGCAGTGCCATGCTGGTCATCGTGGAATACAGGAATATCGCATTGCTCAATCAGTGTGCGTTCAATTTCAAAACACTCAGGTGCTTTGATATCTTCCAGATTGATGCCACCATAAGTGTCAGCAATACGCGCCACTGTATCAATGAAAGCCTGAGGGCTTTCTGCATTGACTTCTACATCAACAGAGTTGATGTTAGCGAAACGTTTGAACAGCAGGCTCTTGCCTTCCATGACTGGCTTACTGGCCAGTGGTCCCAGGTTACCCAGGCCCAGAATGGCACTACCGTCAGAAATTACCGCAACCAGGTTACCTTTCCCTGTGTAGCGATAGGCATTTTCAGGATCCTTTGCAATTTCGCGAACAGGCTCCGCAACACCAGGGCTGTATGCCAGGGACAGGTCACGGGCTGTTTCGGCTGGCGTGCTAATCTCAATACTCAGCTTTCCAGGAGTAGGATTAGCATGATAGTCCAGCGCGGCTTGTTTCAATGTGTCTGACATTTTTATATGTTCCGGTTGTTAGGGTTTAGCACACCAGAGCATATAGAAAAAAAACCGCACGAACAAGGCGACAAATGAACAAATGTCAAAGAACTTTTTTTACAAAAAAACGCTCGTTTTATTCTGAAAAATACTATCCAAATCAGGGTGTTGTAAAATGACTACGCAGATGCGAAAGCACTTTTTACAGGCATAAAAAAAGCACCCTTAAGGGTGCTTTTTTTATTGTTCATACAACGTATTAGCGGCTCAGGCGGCCAGCAAAACGCTGCTTGAACTTATCGATACGACCACCAGTAGAAGCCTGCTTCTGCTTACCCGTGTAGAAAGGGTGGCACTGGGAGCATACGTCAACGTGCAGATCGTTGCCCAGAGTTGAGCTCAGCTCAAACGTGTGGCCACAGGTGCAGGTTGCTTTAATTGCAGCGTATTCAGGATGGATACCTTGTTTCATGGGTAATAACCTCTATCTGGTCTGAACCGCCACCTGATCTTTTGCCAGGCACCGTTCAGGGTTATGAATAAACCGGTTAACTTACATGTTTCAGACAGTATGAGACATGTAAGAGGGTGAGGCATAATAACAGAGTTTTTCTTATAGGCAAGAGGCTTGTATGTCTTCATTATTTGAAGATGATCTTCCAGTGATTCGGGTAGCATTACCCGTTCCTTTAAGACGTTGTTTTGATTATGTTCTTCCCCCGCGTCTGCAGAACCATTATCTGCCACTGGGGGCGCGTGTCCGGGTGCCTTATCGTAACAAAGAACTGATTGGTGTCATTATGCAGCGTCAGGTAGTACCCGAAATAGAGCCTGAAAAGTTGCGCCCGGTATCCGACTTGCTGGATGACGGAGCTTTGCTCAGTGACGATCAGCTGAAACTGGCTCAATGGCTGGCCAGATATTGCCATGCACCGGTTGGTGAGGTTGTCAGTCTGATGTTGCCCCCTTTATTAAGACAGGGTGGTGTAGCCCATATTCAGGAAGAAGCCTACTGGCAGTTAACACTCAGCGGTCGCCAGCTGGACCCGGCGGATATGAAAAGGGCAACCAGACAGGCAGCGCTACTGACAGAATTACAAAAACATGAGCAACCGGTCGCGGCATCTGTCTTAAGGGCTCTGGGGTTTACTCAGAGTCAGATGACGGCTCTGGAAGATAAAGGGCTGGCCCGGTACGAGATGCAGACCCGGCAGGCACCGGAGCTGAAACAAGCGCCGAAGCGTGCAGTGCTGGCCCAGCTTTCTTTGCCCCTGAATGATGAACAGGCCCATGCCGTATCCCATGTTTCAGGATTGCTTCATTGTAATAATACCAGCCTGCTGCAGGGGGTAACGGGTAGCGGAAAAACGGAAGTCTATCTGCAGATTGCTGAAGCTGCGCTGAAAAAAGGGCAACAGGTTCTGGTTCTGGTACCTGAAATTGGTCTGGCACCTCAGACTGTAGAGCGATTCAGACAGCGTTTTTCGGTCCCTGTTCTGACATTTCATTCCGGATTGAATGATAAAGAACGTCTGGATGCCTGGTTGCTGAGTCGCAATGGTAAAGCCGGAGTCCTGATTGGTACTCGTTCTGCGGTACTGACACCTTTTAAAGATCTGGGACTGATCATTGTTGATGAAGAGCACGATGCTTCTTATAAACAGGGGGATGGCGTACGCTATTCAGCCAGGGATGCAGCCGTTGTCCGGGGGAGTATGCTATCGATTCCTGTATTACTAGGCTCCGCAACGCCATCTCTGGAGAGCTTGTATAACGCCAGGGAGGGCCGTTACAGCTGGCTGAAACTGAATCAGAGGGCGGAGAAGGCCAGTCAGTTACCAGAGGTTTATCTGCATGATATTAAGACCCGGCGTATGCAAAGTGGTCTGGATGCCGGGTTAATTCCTGTGATCAGCAGCCACCTGGAGCAGGGAGGACAGGTACTGGTGTTTATTAATCGGCGGGGGTTCTCTCCTGCACTGATGTGTCACGAATGTGGCTGGCTGGCGCAATGTGAACAGTGTGATGCCCGTATGACACTGCATAAAGAACCTCCTCGATTACATTGTCATCACTGCGACAACATTCAACCGATTCCAAAGATCTGTCCGAACTGTTTCCATGCTGAACTGAAGCCAGTTGGCAGCGGTACTGAGCGCACGGAAGAAGTACTGGAGCAGGCGTTCAGTGACTGGCCGGTTTATCGTATTGACCGGGATAGCGTCAGCAGGAAAGGAGCTATGGAAAAGGTGCTGGCAAAAATCCATACCGGTGAGCCCTGCGTGCTGGTGGGTACACAGATGCTGGCAAAAGGGCATCATTTCCCGGAAGTATCTCTGGTGGTGGTGCTTGATGCGGACGGTGGGTTTTACAGTGCCGATTTTCGTGGTCTGGAACGTATGGGACAATTGCTGACCCAGGTTGCGGGCCGGGCAGGCCGGGCCAGCCGTAGAGGGAAAGTGGTTGTGCAGACTCATCATTCTGAAGATGAACTGCTGGCTTTGCTGGCCGGACATGATTATCCGGAGTTTTCACAGCGCCTGCTGGAACAGAGAGAAGAGGGACTTCTTCCACCTTATACCTACATGGCGTTATTGCGTGCTGAATCCCATCGGGTTCAGGATGTAGACAGTTTTCTGCAGAATGTTCTCCAGACGACCCGGACATGGGGACAGCAGCCGGATATACAGCTGTCTGATGAAGTGGAGGTAACAGGCCCTATGCCTGCACCGATGGAACGTCGCAATGGCCGTTATCACATGCAGGTCTGGCTGCAATCCCCACGCCGGGCCAGTTTGCATTCCAGGCTGGATCTGCTGGTACAGGCAATTGAGGCTGAACCTCTGAGCAGGAAAGTACGCTGGTCACTGGATGTCGATCCTCAGGAGATGCTGTAGGGCGCGTTTAGGGAGAGCGACTCAGGCTGGTATGGCCTGACTGAACTGCAGATATCTTTGCTGCAATGAAAACATTAATCAGGACAAAGGCTTAGCGGGTCTCAGATGATTTGCCCAAAAATAGCTCAACTTTACGGTTAACAGCAGCAGTAATAAAGACGATAATACTCCGTTATATTTTTTAACGGGTATTGCCCTTTTCCATATTTGGTTAACAGATCCGGATCAAAATGAAAGAACATATTGCAGAATTAATTGGTGCCGCTATTGAAACCCTGAAACAGCAGGAAGTGCTGCCTGCTGATCTGACGCCGCGAATCATGGTGGAAAATACCCGTGACAAATCCCATGGTGATTTCGCAACGAACGTCGCTCTGATGCTGGCTAAACAGGCGGGTTGCGCACCTCGTGATCTGGCTCAGAAACTGGTTGATGCTCTGCCTGAGAGCGCTAATGTCACTCAGGTTGATATTGCAGGTCCGGGTTTTATTAACTTCTTTGCCAGTGCTGCGACGATCACTGCGGTAGTGGGTAAGGTACTGTCTGAGAAAGATCAATATGGCCTGAGTCAGGCGGGACAGAAGCAAAAAATCCAGGTGGAATTCGTTTCTGCTAACCCAACCGGTCCTCTGCATGTGGGGCATGGTCGTGGTGCGGCTTACGGTGCGACGGTCTCTGATCTGCTGGCTGCGGCAGGTTTCGATGTTCATCGTGAGTACTACGTGAATGATGCAGGTCGTCAGATGGATATTCTGGCAACCAGCGTGTGGCTACGTTATCTGGAAAACAATGGCGAAAGCTTTGACTTCCCAAGTAACGGCTATAAAGGTGATTATATCCGTGATATCGCCGCTAAAGTTCAGGCCCGGTTTGAAACGTCTCTGGTTAAAGCAGCGGCTGATGTTTTTGCCGGTGTACCGACTGATGAACCTCAGGGCGGTGATAAAGAAGCTCATATCGATGGTCTGATCGCGCAAGCTAAAGCCTTGCTGGGTGAAGACGGTTACGAGCAGGTCTTTGATATAGCACTGGAAGATATCCGTGGTGATATCGAAAATGATCTGGGCGAGTTTGGGGTTAAATATGAGGAATGGTTCTCCGAGCGCTCTCTGACCCGTGGTGGTGATGTTGAGGTGGCGCTGAAGAAGCTGACTGATGCGGGACATATCTATGAAGAGAACGGTGCTCAGTGGTTCCGCTCTACTGCATTTGGTGATGATAAAGATCGTTGTGTGGTTCGCGATAATGGTATGACGACTTACTTTGCGTCCGATATTGCCTACATGCACAACAAGTTTGAGCGTGGTTTTGACAAGGTGTTGTACCTGTTTGGTGCTGATCACCACGGTTACCTGCCACGACTGAAAGCGGTGTGTCAGGCGCTGGGTTATTCTCTGGATAAGCTGGACTTCCGTCTGGTACAGTTTGCCATTCTGTACCGTGGTTCCGAGCGTGTACAGATGTCCACCCGTTCCGGTTCCTTTGTGACGCTGCGTGAGCTGCGTGATGAGGTGGGTAACGATGCGGCACGTTTCTTCTACGTGAGCCGTAAGTCCGATCAGCATATGGACTTCGATCTGGATCTGGCGAAATCCCAGTCCAAAGACAATCCTGTTTACTATATTCAGTACGCTCATGCCCGTGCTTGTAGTGTCATGCGTAAGCTGGCTGAACATGACTGGAGTTTTGATCAGGCTGCAGGGCTGGCGGCACTGGAAAAACTGGACAGCGATTATGAGAAAGATCTGATGGTCGCACTGGCCCGTTACCCTGAGGTGCTGGAAAGTTGTGCTCTGAACTATGAGCCGCACGTTATGGCGCAGTATCTGAAAGATCTGGCCAGCGATTTCCACTCATGCTACAACGCGCTGAAAGTGCTGGAAGACGATGCCCAAATCCGTAATGCCCGTCTGGCTCTGGGCGAGGCTGTCCGTCAGGTGCTGGCTAATGGCCTGAAATTACTGGGCGTGAGCGCACCAGAGGAGATGTAAGTTATGAGCAGGGACTTCGCCAATAAATCATCTGCTAATCGTGCCAGTGCTTCACCTAAGCCAAAGGCACCTGATCCACAGGAGGTCGCTCAGCGTAAAGAGCTGCCTGCCTGGAGCTGGCTGATTTTTGGCGTAGTTCTTGGATTTGGTCTGGCACGCTTTCTGGATGAAGATAAACCGGTTCCGGAGATCCCTCCTGCGCCTGTAACGGAACAGGCACCGCTACCGGCACCCGCTGTCAGTGAGCAAAACAGTGACAGTGAAGAACGTAAGCGCTTTGACTTCTATAATCTGCTGCCTCAGCAGGAAGTCACTATGGAAGAAGTGCCGGAATATAAATCGACTCCGCGTGATGCGGAAAACCTGCCCAGCTACATGCTGCAGGTGGGGTCGTTTAAATCCAGAGCTGATGCGGAGCGTTTCAGCGAAGGTCTGAAGCGTAAAAAATATAGCCCTGTGATTGCTGAATCGTCTAATGGCTGGCACCGGGTTCGCATAGGTCCGTTTAAAGGGCGTCGTGAGCTGAATAAGGCTCAGAATGATATGTCCCGTTCCGGTATTCAGTCCCTGCTGATTCGTTTGCCGCAATAACAGGCAAAGTCCTGACTTTACTGCTTTGATACTTTTTTGTTGTTTCCGGGGCTGTGATTCAGTGATCACGGCCCCGTAACCCTCTGTTATCGCTTTAATCTGCTGTTATGCTCTGTTATTCACAGATGATGAGTTGAAATCTGTGGATTGAACACCATTTACTCTATCTGTTTATGGGATTTTGTTATCCCTGTTTTACAATGACAGGCAAAGGCTTTTCCTTTGCTTTGACTGGAGTATCAGATGACTACTATTGTAGCTGTGCGTCGTGATAATCAGGTGGTTTTAGCCGGAGACGGTCAGGTTTCTCTGGGCAATACAGTGATGAAAGGTAATGCCCGCAAAGTACGTCGTTTATATCGTAATCAGGTACTGGCTGGTTTTGCAGGCGGTACGGCGGACGCTTTTACCCTGTTTGAGCGATTTGAAGCGCAGCTGGAGAAGCACCAGGGTCAGCTGGTCCGTGCCGCAGTAGAAATGGCAAAAGACTGGCGTACTGACCGGGCTTTAAGACGTCTGGAAGCTATGCTGATTGTGGCAGATAAAACAGCCTCTCTGGTAATTTCAGGAACCGGAGATGTAGTTGAGCCGGAACATGGGGTTGTTGCGATTGGCTCTGGCGGTAATTTTGCTCTGGCAGCTGCTCGTGCACTGCACGAAAATACTGAACTAACTGCACTTGAAGTAGCTGAGAAAAGTCTGGAACTGGCCGGTGATATTTGTGTCTTTACCAATCACTCCCGCACTATTGAAGAACTTAGCTGGTAATCACCGGATCAACATTTAACGGAAGAGATAAATTATGTCCCAGATGACACCCCGTGAAATTGTTTCTGAACTGGATCGTTTTATTGTTGGTCAGGCCGATGCTAAGCGCTCCGTGGCTATTGCTCTGAGAAACCGCTGGCGCAGAATGCAGCTGGACCCGGATCTGAGAGCTGAAGTGACACCAAAAAATATTCTGATGATTGGCCCGACCGGTGTGGGTAAAACAGAGATTGCCCGTCGACTGGCTAAGTTATCGAATGCGCCTTTTATCAAGGTTGAAGCGACTAAATTTACTGAAGTTGGTTATGTCGGACGAGATGTTGAAACCATTATCCGTGATCTGACGGATATGGCGATGAAAATGTTGCGTGAACAGGAGATGACACGGGTACGTTTCCGGGCTGAAGAAGCTGCGGAAGAGCGTATTCTGGACGCCCTGTTGCCACCGGCTCGAGCTGGTTTTAATGAAGAGCCGGCTCGTGACAGTTCCACTCGTCAGGTTTTCCGCAAGAAACTGCGTGAAGGTGAGCTGAATGACAAAGAAATTGAGATTGATGTCGCAGCTCCTCAGGTAGGTGTTGAGATTATGGCGCCTCCTGGTATGGAGGAAATGACTAATCAGCTGCAGAGTATGTTCTCTAATCTTTCCAATGAGCGTACTAAAAAGCGCAAACTGAAAGTTAAGGATGCTCTGAAGCAGGCGACGGATGAAGAAGCGGCTAAACTGGTCAACGAAGATGAGCTGAAAACACAGGTTATTGATGCAGTTGAGCAGAACGGTATCGTCTTTATCGATGAAATTGATAAGGTAGCAAAACGCTCTGAAAGTGGTGGTGATGTGTCCCGTGAAGGGGTGCAGCGTGATCTGCTGCCATTGATCGAAGGCAGCACTGTATCCACAAAACACGGCATGGTAAAAACAGATCATATCCTGTTTATTGCTTCAGGTGCGTTCCACCTGAGTAAGCCGTCGGATCTGATTCCTGAGCTACAGGGCCGACTACCTATTCGTGTTGAGCTTCAGGCACTGACGCCGGATGACTTTAAACGTATTCTGACAGAGCCGGATGCAGCACTGACGGTTCAGTATAAAGCACTGATGCTGACGGAAGGTCTGGATATTGACTTTACAGAAGACGGTATCAGTCGTATTGCAGAAATTGCCTGGCAGGTTAATGAAGGCACTGAGAATATTGGCGCCCGTCGTTTACATACCGTAATGGAACGCTTACTGGAAGGTATCTCTTTTGCTGCCAGTGATATGACTGATAAAGTGGTGATTGATGAAGCCTATGTTAATGACCAGCTGGCAGATCTGGCAACGGATGAAGATCTGAGCCGCTTTATTCTGTAAGGGCCGGACTGGCCTGATCGGCAGAGTGTTGCAGACTGTAGCAAAGAAAAGGGTGGAGCCAGGCTTCACCCTTTTTCGTATCCAATAAACAAAACCCTATAATATTCAGGGAGAGTCGCTATGTTCTCTCTGACCTGTGTCTGATTAATGTATGGGTAAGAATACCCTGGGAGGGTCTCTGTGTCTCAATCCCGAGTGCCGGTGAAAATTAACTACCGGAAAAAAGCGAATTTGCTGGAGTTAGGTTATGCCGATGGTGAAAGCTTTGAACTGGAAGCTGAGTTTCTCCGGGTCAACTCACCCTCTGCCGAAGTGAAGGGACATGGAGAAGGCAGTGAAGTACTTCAGGTGGGCAAGAAGTACGTCACCATTACCGATATTCAGCCTGCCGGGAGTTATGCCATAAAAATCTGTTTTGATGATGGTCATGACAGCGGTCTTTTTTCCTGGGAGTATCTGTATGAAATTGGTCGTCATAAAGAGGCTTTCTGGCAGGATTATCTGAGAAGAATGAAAGAAGCTGGAGCCAGCCGGGAGCCTTTGTTTATCTCGGTGAAGCAGCTCTGATACTGTAAACGGGTGATCTGAGGTTAATTGGCTCCGATACAGATCAGTGATTTATTGCACTCTGGTCTTACAGCAAAGACAAAAGCCATTTGCCGGTTTACAATGTGCGCAATTTTTACAGTAAAGGTCCCGTCATGTCTGAAACAGATAAGGATACACAAACTACCCATTTTGGTTATCAACAGGTTAATGTCGAAGATAAAGCCGATAAAGTGGCCGATGTTTTCCATTCTGTTGCGGCTAAATATGACCTGATGAATGATCTGATGTCTATGGGTATTCATCGTCTGTGGAAGCGTATGACGATTGAAATGAGTGGCGTACGCCGGGGTAGTACCGTGCTGGATATTGCTGGTGGCACCGGTGATCTCACGCTGAAATTTTCTCGTCTGGTCGGAGCTGAAGGTAAGGTGGTGCTGGCTGATATCAACGACTCCATGTTGAAAGTTGGCCGGGATAAACTGCTGGATAGTGGTTGCAGCGGCAATGTAGAGTTTGTGCAGGCTAATGCGGAGTGTCTGCCTTTCCCTGATAATACTTTTGACTGTATTACTATTGCTTTTGGTCTGCGTAATGTGACGGATAAGGACAAGGCATTGCGTTCTATGGCTCGTATCCTTAAGCCTGGTGGCCGCCTGCTGGTGCTGGAGTTTTCGAAACCGACGAATCCGGTAATGAGCAAAATCTACGATACCTACTCATTCACGGCACTGCCTTTTATGGGCAAGTTGATCACGAATGATGCTGAGAGTTATCGTTATCTGGCTGAATCGATTCGTATGCACCCTGATCAGGAAACCCTTAAAGGTATGATGGAAGAGGCCGGGTTATCCCGAGTGGAATACCACAATATGACCAATGGTGTGGTGGCATTACACCGTGGGGTGAAGCTCTGAAATGCTGAACCATGCGATACTGGAGGTGGCTGAGCAGCTGCTGAGCCCTCTGTTGAAACGGGATCCGGTTGTGCTTAAGCAGCTTGCTGCTCTGGACGGGAAAGTACTGAGAGTGCGCTGTCTTAAACCGGACAGATCTTTTTTGATATGGCCATCGTCGCAGGGACTGCATCTGGAAACAGACCAGGATATTTCAGTTGATACTGAAATCCAGGGCACTGCTGAGCAGTTCAGCCGTTTTTTACTGGCTGATAAAGAGCTGCAGGAGCGTTTATTGTTCCAGGGGGAGTTAATACTGTCTGGTGATACCGGACTGGTGCGACAGCTCCAGGGCTCGGTTTCTTCTCTTGATCCGGATTGGGCCGGGTTTATTGAACGTGTTACCGGAACCTTGCCTGTTGCTATGATAGGGGGAATATCCAGTCGTCTGGCTGCCATCGGTCGTCAGCTGACTGCCTCCGGTCCGGCTGACTGGGCTGAATATCTGCAGGAAGAGCTGCGTGTATTACCGGGTGAGTATGAGCAGTCGCAATTTTCGCAACAGGTCAGAAAATTACGGCAAAGCAGCGAACGACTGGATGCTCGCTTACAGCGGCTGCAACAGCAGCTTGATCAGCTGAATTCCCAGTCTGCCTGTCGTTAATGTTATCGGAGTCATTGTGTCCCGCCTTCGTCGTTTATTAAAAATTCTGTTCGTTATCAGTCGTTATCGGCTGGATAGTCTTATTCCAGTTGATCGTTTGCCCTGGCTGGTGGCTTTACTGTTACGTTATTCTCCTGTGAAACTGGTACCCATCGGTGAACTTTCCCGAGGCGCACGCCTGAGAATGGCACTGGAAGAACTGGGGCCTATCTTTGTCAAATTTGGCCAGATGCTGTCTACCCGCAGAGATCTGCTGCCGGATGATATTGCAGATGAACTGAAAAAACTGCAGGATCAGGTGCCGCCGTTTGACAGTGCTGTTGCTGTTCGGGAAATTGAACAGGCCCTGGGGTTGCCGGTGACGGAACTCTTTTCTGAATTTGATCGGGAGCCTATGGCTTCGGCTTCTATTGCTCAGGTTCATGCTGCGACACTGCATAGCGGTGAAAAGGTTGTAGTCAAAGTCATACGTCCGGGAATCAAAAAGATTCTGCGTAAGGATATCAAACTATTGTATACCCTGGCCCGCGTGCTCGAACAGTGGGTACCGGATGCCCACCGTTTGCATCCGGTGGATATCGTAGCGGATTATGAATCGACTTTGTTTGATGAACTGGATCTGCAGAAAGAAGCGGCTAATACGTCCCAGCTGAAGCGTAACTTTGAAGGATCTCCGGCACTTTATGTCCCTCAGGTTCACTGGGAGCTGACTCGTCGGAATGTCATGGTACAGGAGCGTATTTATGGTATTCCTGTGGCTGAAGTGGATACTCTGATTGCACATGGCGTTGATATGAAAAAGCTGGCGGAACGAGGTGTGGAGGTATTCTTCACCCAGGTGTTTCGTGATAACTTTTTCCATGCGGATATGCATCCGGGCAATATCTTTATTTCCTTTGATCACCCTCATGATCCTCAGTACATCGGTATCGATTGCGGCATCGTGGGCAGTTTGTCAGAAGAGGATCAGCATTATCTGGCGCGGAATCTGCTTGCGTTCTTCCGGCAGGATTATTATGAAGTTGCCCGGC
Organism: Oceanospirillum sediminis; assembly: GCF_014164585.1. Classification (GTDB taxonomy): domain Bacteria; phylum Pseudomonadota; class Gammaproteobacteria; order Pseudomonadales; family Halomonadaceae; genus Oceanospirillum; species Oceanospirillum sediminis. The sequence goes on from NZ_JACJFM010000021.1 coordinate 77,916, forward strand.
TGCATATTGAATCTGGCTGGGTTGGAGAAGGCACTAAGGTTAATGAGTTTGCGACAGCGATTCGTGCGGTATGTGAACCCATTTTCGAAAAACCGCTGAAAGAGATCTCCTTTGGCCAGGTGTTACTGGGGCTGTTCCAGACAGCAAGACGATACAACATGGAAGTACAACCTCAGCTGGTACTTCTGCAGAAGACATTGCTGAATATTGAGGGCTTAGGTCGTCAGCTATATCCTGAGCTGGATTTGTGGAGTACAGCTAAGCCCTATCTGGAAGGCTGGATGAAGCAGCGTATGGGGCCAAAAGGCGTCTGGCAAAATATCAGGACACGTTTTCCAGGCTGGATGGAGCAGATGCCTGAAGTACCTGAACTGGTATACGGTGCTCTGGATCAGGCCCGAAGGGTTGAAGAACGCCAGCAACGTCAGCAGGAGCTTCTGGTACGCATTGCTGAAGCTTCTGAAAAAAGAGGGCGTATTACCTCAGCCTCTCTGGGCTGGTTGCTGATTCTGGTCGCTTTGTTATCTGCTGCTGAGGGCTGGCAATGGCTGGCAGAGTTGCCTTTTTACTCGCAATTATTACTGGTGGCGGGAGCAATCCTGTTAGCGCGGCGCTGATCATAGCGGAGTAATGATCTGATGCAATAGCCGTGGCGGATGAATTTTATTATGCTAGTGAACCCTGCTCGTCAGGGCAGAATAAACAGTAACAGAGGTTGAGTCCGATGAGCGATGTACTGCAACAGTTAGGTGATATTCTGGAACAACGCCGTCATGGTGATCCAGAATCCTCCTATGTTGCTAAATTACACCATAAGGGATTGAACAAAATCCTGGAAAAGGTAGGTGAAGAAGCGACAGAAACCATTATTGCTGCCAAAGATGCTCAGCATAGTGGTGATCACTCTGACGTAATTTATGAAACTGCAGATCTGTGGTTTCATAGTCTGGTTGCATTGTCTCATCTGGGAGAATCTCCGCAGGCAGTACTGGACGAACTGGCACGTCGCTTTGGTATGTCAGGACTTGAAGAAAAAGCATCACGACAGAAATCATAAAATCAGCACGGCAGGGTCGTCTGAATAAACTGGGAGACATTGTATGTTAGGTGGTATCAGCATTTGGCAGTTACTGATTGTTCTGGGCATTATTATTCTGATTTTCGGAACTAAAAAGCTGAGAAATATTGGTGGCGATCTGGGTGGTGCAGTAAAAGGTTTCAAAGAAGCCATGAACAACCCGGATGGCGATGATGATAAAGAGGGTAAGGACAAAGACAAAGCTGCTGCTACTGCTCAGACTTCTATTGAAAAGAAGGAGTCTGATGTGATTGAGGGAACAGCTGAAAAAACTGAACAGAGAAAATAATATGAGCCCTGATCATGTTTGATATCGGCTTTTTTGAGTTAATAGTCATAGGTGTTCTGGCGCTATTGGTCCTTGGACCAGAGCGCTTGCCTAAGGCGGCCCGGACGACCGGGGTCTGGATTGGGCGTATCAAGCAGAGCTTCAGCGCCATTCAGCAGGAAGTTAACCAGCAGTTACACATGGAAGAGATGCAACGGCAGCTGGATGAGAACCGTCAAAAACTGGAAGAGACATTGCGTAAGCAGGAGCAGATGATGACGGATAGCAAGCCACCTGAAGCTCCCGCCGGAGATCCGGATAGCAGACCGTCTGTTTCTTCTCCGGCAGATCAGGCTGTTGCTTCTCATGATGTGGCTTCAGGTCAATCATCTTCTGCTCCTGTGCAGACTTCATCGAAGATGGACGATAGCTTGTTCGGATCGACACCTTCGGAGCGAAAAGGGTAACTATGAGTCAGACAGAATCTCCGCAGCTGCCGCCGGTTAATGATGATACAGCCAGGCATGCCCCTCTGGTTGAGCACCTGATTGAACTGAGAGGGCGCCTGCTAAGGGCTGTTTTAGCCATTCTGATCATTTTCGTTGGTATGTATCCTTTTGCTAACGAGCTTTATATGATCGTCTCTGAGCCTTTACGTGCCTTGCTGCCGGAAGGTACTCAGATGATTGCCACAGAAGTAGCTTCTCCATTTCTTGCGCCATTTAAACTGACGCTGGTACTGGCACTATTTGCTGCTGTGCCTTATGTCCTGTTCCAGGCGTGGAGCTTTATTGCTCCCGGTTTATATCAGCATGAGAAAAAAATTGCGGTGCCTCTGCTGGCATCCAGTATTTTTCTCTTTTATGCCGGTGCAGTATTTGCCTACTATGTTGTCTTTCCGATCATTTTTGCTTTTTTCACTCAGGCAGGGCCTGGTGATGTAGCTGTTATGACGGATATCAACTCCTACCTGAACTTTGTGCTGAAGCTGTTTTTTGCTTTTGGTGTTGCTTTTGAAATACCTGTGGCGACCTTTATTCTGATCTGGACAGGTATAACAACAGTAGAATCATTATCTGCAAAGCGCCCTTATGTGGTCATAGCCTGCTTCGTAGTCGGTATGTTACTAACCCCTCCTGATGTAATCTCCCAGACATTGCTTGCTCTGCCCATGTGGGTATTGTATGAGCTGGGTATTCTGATGGGGCGCATGGTTAAGCGTTCAGAGCAGAAACAGGATGATAAGCAGGTCTGAGTACCTGCTTTTTTTCTGCGCTTAAAGTACCGGCTATGCCGGGTTTGCTATCATTTCTGTAAGATATTTCCGATTCCCTCTTCTTTTTGTTCCAGATCAAGAAAAAACTATCCCCATTGGTTTTAAATGGTTTTTTTATACGAGTACTGAGTAAAAGCGCTGACTGGTACAGGGGCTTTGATCCTGATGGATTTTTATTTTAAGCGACATCGTATGTCCTGACTGGATTTCAGTACGCTCTGATACGGTAGTATCGGAAGTCATGATCGGGTAGTGTTGATATCCGGAACAAAATTATTGTTAACATAGGATGTTTTTGATCATGGTTGATCAGAGCAAGATCCTCTATGAGGATGATGAGCACCAGGTTATCTGGTTCGGATGGGAAGATCATGAACATGAATCGCTGGTTCAGTCGAATCAGTTATTGGTTGTGAGTGGCGATAATGCTTATCTGTTTGATCCGGGTGGTGCGTTTATTTTTTCAGAAGTAGCGGCTGAAGTGAGTAAGTATATTTCTCTGAATCAGATCCGTTATATTCTGGCTACACATCAGGATCCTGATGTACTGTCCTCTATTACCCTGTGGCTGAAAGCAACAAACGCTCGTCTTCTGGTGTCCAGGCTCTGGATTCGTTTTGTGTCACACTTTGGTTTCAGTGACAACTCTCGTCTGATTCCTATTGAGGATCACGGTAAACAGATCCGTTTGGAAGCCGGGCAGTTCATACAGTTATTGCCAGCCCACTTCCTGCATAGTGAAGGGAACTTCTGTTTTTACGATACTTGCTCAAAAACGCTGTTCTCCGGTGATATTGGGGCGGCTGTTTTCCCACCAGGAGAGCGCTACCTTTCGGTGACTGACTGGGATAAGCAGGTTGGTTATATGGAAGGTTTTCATCGACGCTATATGGGGAATAATGTTGCGTTACGGCGTTGGGTTCAGAGTGTCAGAGGGCTGGATATTGAGCGAATTGTTCCTCAGCATGGGGCCATTATTCCAAAAGAATATGTGAATAATTTTTTTGACTGGCTGGAGCAGCTAGAGTGCGGTACAGATCTGATCGATCAGATCTATGATAATGCTCTGGCCTGATTTGAAGTGCGTTGACCTGTCAATAAATATAACAATGAGGTGTGCCGATGGATCAGCAGATAACGCGTGTAGAAGAAAGCCGGATACTGTTTGAAGATGATGAGCATCAGGTCGTCTGGTTTGGCTGGGAGGAAGCCGAAGGGGCTGATTCCTTTGTTCAGACTAATCAGTGTCTGGTCGTCAATCATGACAAAGGGTATCTGTTTGACCCGGGAGGAACCTATGTTTTCCACCATGTACTGGAAAACATCATGAAGGTAATCAATCCCCGGCAGATCCGCTATTTGTTTGCTACTCATCAGGACCCGGATGTGTGCTCATCGATACCTTACTGGATGAAGACTACTGATGCTGATCTGATGATTTCTCGTCTCTGGTTACATTTTGTCTCTCATTTTGGTTTGGAAGATGTCAGCCGGGTAACCCCTGTGCCTGATGGCGGTGGCAGGATTAAGCTGGATAGCGGTGATTATATTGCCATGATTCCAGCCCACTTTTTGCATAGTGAGGGAAACTTCAGTATTTATGACAGCCGCTCAGGTATTCTTTTTTCAGGGGATATAGGCGCTGCTATTTTCCCATCAGGTGAGCGTTATCTGATGGTTGATGACTTTGATCATCACCTGAAATATATGGAAGGTTTCCATAAACGTTACATGCATAGTAATCAGGTATGTGCTCGTTGGGTTGAATTAGTTCGCCAGTTGGATATCAGAATGATTGTTCCTCAGCATGGTGCTATTTTCCCTCAGGAGCAAGTAGAAAACTTCCTGAGCTGGTTTAGCGAACTCAGGTGCGGTGGTGATTATATTGATAAAATCTACCGTGATGAGCGATTTTAAACAGGTCCGGCAGGACAGGATGAATGCCTATGATCATGAAAGATTTTGAACTCAGTTCCATTGTTGCCCAGGATATTAAACTGAATGAGCCTGTGCCCTGGCCGGTTTATGATGAGTTTGGTAAGTTATTGATGGCAAAGGGATCTGTTATCAGAACTGAACGACAAAGGGATATTCTGATTCGAGTCGGTCTTTTCGCCAGAGAAGTTGAAGAAGATGAGAATGACAAAGACAAGGATCTGAAGCCAGTAACGTTTAATCGGGCTGTGAACCCTTTTGCTGAATTCGATGATCTCTGCCTGCGCCTGTCTGAGTTGTTTCAGTACATTGAGAAGAAAAAAGATCCTGGCGATGGTGTTATTTACAAGCGAACTATTGCCATTGTGACCTATCTGCAGGGGCTGGTCGCCCATGATGCGGATGCTATGATAGGGGCTGTCCATCTGATGGATAATTTTCCCTATCATATTCTGCATCCCATTCAGAGTGCTATTTTGTGTGAAGTGATTGCTTCACGGCTGGATGTGGATCAGGAGCGACGGTTGTCTATGCTGGCGGCGGCACTAACCAGTAATATTTCGATGAATCCATATCAGGTTAAATTGCATCAGCAGCGTAAACCTCTGACAGAACAGCAACGTTCAGTGATTGAAAAGCATCCGGATGTCAGTGCTGCGATGCTGGCATCTGCAGGTATTGATGATGCCCATTGGCTTAAGCTGGTACGTTGTCACCATGAAAGACCTGATGGTACTGGTTATCCCAGAAGACTCAAAGCAGAGGCTCTGTCTCTGGAAGCTAAGATTATTGCTCTTTCCGATGTTTATTGTGCCATGGTTACGCCAAGGCCTTATCGTCCCCCGGTATCTTATAAAGATACTTTGAGAGAACTTTTTGTTGAGCGGGGCCGTACTGTAGATGAAAAGCTGACGACAATTTTTGTACATGAACTGGGACTGTACCCCCCCGGAGTGTATGTGAAACTTCAGAATGGTGAGCTGGCTGTGGTTGTCGGGCGTACAGATAGTCCGAAAGAGCCTCTGGTCGCCAGCGTTCGAAAATCAGATGGTAATGTTTTTCTGAATCCCAGACGACGGAATACTGAAGCTGTTGAGTTCTCAATTCGGGCGACATGCAATAGCAAGGATAAAGTGGCTGTCAACCCGGCAACTTTATGGGGTATACAGGCGTTAAAAGTATCCAAGAAACCGATTTGCTGATATTCATTGCTTGATGATAGCCGGTATGGCATCAGATAAGCCCGGTTTGATACCAGGCTCATCTGATCTGGCTTATCCTGCCATATCGAGAACTTTATCCACCAGCTTAAAGATACCTTTTGCCGCATCAGAAATACGGTTGGCTTCCATATACGCGGGGGTTGTTACTACTCTGTGTTCATGATCAATTACAATCTCATCGACATTGCAGCTAATATGCACGCCTCCCATACGGTCAATTTCACCGGCTGTGGCTGCATCGTGTCCAATTGTACAGCTAACGCCTGCATTCAGTATTCTGGGAATCAGTGCCGGCGCAATACATACCAGTCCAATGGGCTTTTTCTGACTATGAAAGCTTTGTAACAGTTCTGAGAACTCAGGTCGGATTCTGCAACCGGAACCCTCCACGGCAAAGTCAGACAGATTTTTGGCAACACCGAAGCCGCCAGGCACTATCACTGCGTCAAAATCATCAGCCCTGGCTTCAGTCAGAGGGCTGACCTGGCCCCGGTTAATCCGGCTGGCCTCCGTCAGAACATTGCGTTTTTCTTCCATCGGTTCGCCGGTGAGGTGATTGATCACGTGCATCTGTTCTGTATCCGGAGCGAAGCAGGTAACTTCGGCATCCTGCTGGTCCAGTCTGAGCATGGTCAGGGCTGTTTCATAAATTTCTGCGCCGTCAAAGACACCGCAGCCTGAGATAACAACAGCAATTTTTTTATTCTGCATATAGTGTGCTCCTGCATAGTTCTGTAAATATTATCAGGCTTCTGAACCGGTCTGATCTTCAATCAGAGAACATGTAATCATGTCTGATGTTTATGCTCCACAGGCTGTTTTAGTGCAGCTCCCAGTATCCAGAGTAGACGATTTACCGGAAGATGCTGACTGCCTGGCTGGCCGATGTGCATTTTTTCATGCCCGAGAGAAGGGTGGGGAATATAGCTGTTGAACCAGCGGTCCCAGATGCTCAGGTTGAAACCAAAGTTATGGTGCATTTCCTGAATATCCGTTGAATGATGTACTCTGTGCATATCCGGAGTGATAATGAATTTACGTAAAGTCTGGTCTGTTTTCCGGGGAATAGCCAGATTAGAGTGGTTAAATAGTGCCATGCTGTTCAGAATGACTTCGAACAGAATGACTGCCATAACCGGCGCACCGATAATCAGAATAGCCAGATTCTTGATTAAGATGGACAGAAAAATTTCTATCGGATGGAACCTGAGGGCTGTGGATAGATCATAATCAGGATCGTAGTGATGTACTCTGTGTAGATTCCATAATACCGGAATTCGGTGAAACATCCGGTGTTGCCAGTAAATAACGCCATCCAGTATGACAATACTGAGAGCCATGCTCAGCCACCAGGGCAGTGACAGTAGATTCAGTAACCCTGTTTGTTCAGAGGCCGCCCACCCGGCAACGGATACCGGCAGAATAAAAGCGGGCAATAGTCTGACTACAAAACTGCCAAGTGCAACGATGGAAAAGTTGGTTATCCATCTTGAGAGTAAGGAATGCTGCAGCTGGCGTCTGGGCCATCGCCATTGAGCTATTGCCAGAATCAGGACCATAGCCAGAAAAACAGAAATTCTTATACCTGCATCACCCATCAAATGTGCTCCTGTGTCCGCTCTGGTGGGGTTATTATGAAAGATTATGTTCTGAATACGATACTTGCCTTTAGTCAGATGTCTTGATTTTATCCTGAGCTGGCGGGACTATAGGCACACTTAAAATTCAGAGGATTATCGGGCAATCGGTCAGCTAAAGACGGTTACGAGCTTTATGACATTGCTAATAGTCTGATTTATAACCACTCTGCCTGAAGTGAAATATTTTTGTCATCTGATTGGCTGATACTTTGTAACAGGCAGGTTAATCTCCTTTTTTATCGGAGTGCCCAGAATAGTGTTTAACCCAGGACAACGTTTATTTCCGGCAGCTCGTATGCGCCGTATGCGTGCAGATGATTTCTCTCGCCGTTTAATGAGAGAAAATCATCTGAGTGTGGATGATCTGATTTATCCGGTTTTTGTGCTGGATGGTGAAGATCGCAGGGAGGCTGTGCCATCAATGCCTGGCGTTGAGCGTATGAGCCTTGATCTTCTGCTGAAAGAGGCTCGGGAGCTGGTCGCTCTGGGAATTCCTGCTATTGCTTTATTTCCCGTTTTATCCCAGGACGTTAAAACAGAATTTGCAGAAGAAGCCTATAATGCCGGTGGTCTGGTACAGAGAGCGGTCAAAGCTCTGAAAGATCAGCATCCGGAGCTTGGAATCATTACTGATGTTGCCCTGGATCCATACACGATTCATGGCCAGGATGGCATTATTGATGAGAATGGTTATGTGCTGAATGACAGAACGGTCGAAACACTGGTTAAGCAGGCTTTATCTCATGCAGAAGCTGGCGCCGATGTTGTTGCCCCGTCCGATATGATGGATGGGCGTATTGGTCAGATTCGGCAAGTACTGGAGCAGGAAAATCTGGTCAATACCAGAATTCTGGCTTATTCAGCAAAATATGCTTCCAGCTATTACGGACCATTCCGTGATGCGGTTGGCTCTGCATCTAATCTGGGTAAGGGAAATAAGTTCAGCTACCAGATGGACCCGGCTAATTCCGATGAAGCGCTGCATGAAGTGGCACTGGATCTGGCTGAAGGTGCTGATATGGTTATGATTAAACCTGGTATGCCATATCTGGATATCGTCCATAGGGTGAAAAATGAATTAAAAGTGCCTACCTTTGTTTATCAGGTAAGTGGTGAATATGCCATGCATATGGCAGCTTTCCAGAATGGCTGGTTGTCAGAAGAGGCTGTTACTCTGGAATCGCTGATGTGCATTAAGCGGGCCGGAGCAGATGGTATTCTGACCTACTTTGCGAAGCGGGCAGCTATATTGCTACAAGACTGATAAACACGGGTGGGTTTATTCCGTTATATGGAGAGTAAACATGGATCAGACCAGCCAGTCGGCAACACCCGTAACTATTCATGATGATGCCGCTATGGCTGACGGTAGTACGGGGCGTCCTATTTTGAGAATTAACCGATCCGAAAGTGGTACTCGAGGGAAAACGGCTGAGGATACGGATAGCGTTGTTAATCTGGATAGTCCCGATCTTTATATTAATCGTGAATTGAGCCATCTTCAGTTTAATATCCGGGTACTTGAACAGGCGTTGGATACATCGCATCCGTTACTGAACCGGTTGATGTTCTTGCTGATCTTCAGTAGCAACCTGGATGAGTTTTTTGAAATTCGGGTCGCAGGCCTCATGCGTCAGGTCGCATTCAGTAGGGAAAAAAGTGAGGCTGATGGACTGATGCCGCAGGATGTTCTGCGCCAGATCAGTGATATCTGTCATGCGGAAATTGAGCGCCAGTACAGTATTCTGAATGATCAGCTGATCCCCGCAATGGAAGAAGAAGGCATAGGGTTCCTACGGCGTACAGACTGGAGTAAAGCTCAGGCTGCCTGGGTTGCCGATTTTTTCCATAATCAGATCCAGCCTATTATCAGTCCGATTGGACTGGATCCGTCTCATCCTTTTCCAAGGTTGGTGAATAAGAGTCTGAACTTTATTGTTGCGCTGGAGGGTAAAGATGCTTTTGGTCGAGAAGGTGGTCTGGCTATCATTCCTGCACCACGTTCTTTACCTCGTCTGATCCGGGTGCCGGATGAGATCAGTAAAGAAGGGGATAATTTTGTTTTCCTGTCTTCTATGATTCATGCGCATGCTGAAGAGCTTTTCCCGGGAATGAAAGTTAAGGGCTGTTATCAGTTCCGGTTAACCCGTAATGCTGACATGATTGTTGATCCGGAAGAGGTCAGTGATCTGGCCAGCGCATTGAGAGGAGAGCTGTTATCCCGTCGGTATGGTGATGCTGTCCGTCTTGAAGTGGTGGATAACTGTCCTGAGGCATTGATTAATGTGCTTCTGGAGCAGTTCGGGCTGACTGAGCAGGAGTTGTATAAAGTGAACGGGCCGGTAAACCTGACTCGTTTGATGGCGGTAATGGGGGAAGTTGACCGACCAAATTTGATGTATCCGCCATTCACTCCCGGAACAGCTAAGCCACTACGTCGTGGCAACAGTATTCTGGAAGCGATGAGTCAGAACGATATTTTGTTACAGCATCCATTTGAATCTTTTACGCCTATTATTGATTTGCTACGGGAAGCAGCTCGAGATCCGGATGTGCTGGCAATAAAGCAAACACTTTATCGAACCGGATCTGATTCAGAGATTGTTGATGCTCTGGTTGATGCTGCCCGCAATGGTAAAGAGGTTACTGTCGTTGTTGAGCTGAGAGCCCGTTTTGATGAAGCAGATAACCTTCAGCTTGCCAGCCGCTTACAGGAAGCCGGTGCTGTTGTTATCTATGGAGTGGTGGCTTATAAAACCCACGCGAAAATGATGCACATTGTGCGTCGTGAAGGGAATAATATTCGGCATTATGCTCATCTGGGCACAGGTAATTATCATGCTAAAACGGCTAAGCTCTATACTGACTATAGCTTTCTGACCAGTGACTCCCATTTATGTGAAGATGTTCATAAAGTTTTTCTTCAGTTATCCGGTATGGGTAAGACATTGAATATGAAGAAGCTGCTGCATGCGCCTTTTACATTACAGAAAACTCTGGTTGAGAAGATTGATCGTGAAATTGAGCTTGCACAGCAGGGTAAGCCTGCCCGTCTTATCTTTAAGTGTAATTCTCTTACTGACCCTAAGACGATTAAAGCATTGTATCGTGCATCTCAGGCAGGTGTTGAATGCAATCTGATCATTCGTGGCATGTGTTGTTTACGGCCGGGAATAGAAGGTGTCTCTGATAATATTCAGGTGCGTTCAATTATTGGCCGTTTTCTGGAACATACCCGGGTATATTATTTCCAGAATGATGGTAATGATGAGGTGTTCTGTGCCAGCGCAGATTTGATGGAGCGTAATCTTTATAAGCGTGTGGAAACCTGTTTCCCTGTTTCATCTAAAAAGCTGGCGCAGAGAGTCAAAAATGATCTGGAGACATATCTGTTGGATAATTGCCAGAGCTGGCAGCTTCAGTTGGATGGACATTATTTACCCGCTCAGGCGGATCGCCCGGAAGATGCTGAAGAAATCAGTGCACAGGAAACATTGTTGGATGCTTATGCTCAGCAGAGTTAGCAATCTCATGTGGTAAGTCATACTGAATAGCTGTCAAAGCCCTGCGATGCGGGGCTTTGTCGTGCTTTTGCTAACCCTCTGATTTCCCTGCTTTTGCTGCTCGTTTCAGGGCTGCTGTAACTTTTTTACAAAAAATGCACTTATTTTTGCTCAGGGGGTTGTACTCTGCTTCCGGGTGCGTATAATACGCCCTCGCTGTGACGGGGTGACCCGATGAGCAGCAGTAACCAATTGTTTTTACTGAGTTTTACTTTTAAGTCTCTCTCAGGTTCTTTTTCCTCTTCTCAGGAAGAGTAGGAAAAAGATTAAAAAAATGATTGACTCTGAGGTCTGCTTCTGTAAAATACGCAGCCTCGGTTGAGCGAGACGAGTTCATCGCTTAGCCTGCTCTTTAAAAATTCAGTCAGATAATTCGTGTGGGCGCTTGCTGTGATGGTCTGTGAAAAGTCACAAGATTATCAGAGTA
>NZ_JACJFM010000182.1 GCF_014164585.1 Oceanospirillum sediminis
CTTCCTTTTAAAGCGTTAAACACCCATGCTATCGCAAAAAAACCAATACCTACTGTAGCAAAGCCCCAGCCTGCAACATCATCATATCTATATGCTCCCATTAAAATTAGCACAACCCCCATAATAATCATTAAAATGGTTGCCCATGCTAAAACTGTATTTTTATTCATCGCCATAATCTCTTCTTTTTATTAGTTAGTTGAAAAGCAAATATCGTAGTTTTAAATAAAAAAAACACCCATTTCTAGGTGCTTTTTCGCTATTAATCAATACTAATCATTAGTTCATAGGAACTTCTATTATAATTACTTCCGAATTTTCATTAGCCAAAATCTCAATCTTATTGACATCCCAAACACCAATGGCGTCGCGCTTATCCAAAGTATTTCCAGATACTT
>NZ_JACJFM010000183.1 GCF_014164585.1 Oceanospirillum sediminis
TTAACAATGTTACAAATCATAGGTTGCTTCCGATAGAAGAATATCGTGATAACTTTAGTGAAACAGGAGAACATAATGATGAGTCTATGTTTGAGATAGGTTATAATGGTGAAGTTGGTACTGAAGCAGAGCGATGGGCACAAACAGGTATAGGAACATCTGAGGTAACATTTCGCTCTCAAGACTACACCGGATGGGCTAATGCAAGACCATCTACTAAAGTTATAGAAGAGTTTGAGGAGGACGACCCAAGGTTAGATATTGCTATTCTACAAGATGAGGATAATACGTATGGCCCTGGAGATTCCTTTCAATTTCCTTGCCCTGGATGTGTTGGGGGACCAGTTTGGTATAAGTTTTCACAATTGTATGATGAGCAAAATGTATCACAAAATA
>NZ_JACJFM010000184.1 GCF_014164585.1 Oceanospirillum sediminis
CGCCTTGTATTGAGTTTAATTGGGTTTGATGGAGATGCAGCTACACAAACAGCGGAAACACTTACGCAACTTAGGATAGCTGATATTGTTATTCCAGTAGTTACAGCAGCTTTGGCTATTTGGGTAATGTGGAAATATAGCCTTACTGAAGAAAGAGCAAGAGAAATAAAAGCCGAATTAGAGGAAAGAAGAGGCGTATTGTAATTATAAACGCTAACAAACAAAACCAAAATAAAATGTCAACAAAAGTATTAATCATAGTAGGATTTGCATTTATTTTAATTGCGATTCTTAGCAGTATAAAATTGAGCTCAGGCGCTAGATTTATTAGCACTAAACTGGGAATACCAGCTGGAATAATTGGGGTTTTAATGATTATCTACGCCAGTTATTCGT
>NZ_JACJFM010000185.1 GCF_014164585.1 Oceanospirillum sediminis
CTGCTGCCGAAAAAGTGACTCCAGAAATGATAAACTTCATGGCTACCCATGGAAGAGGTTTAATTTGTGCACCACTTACGGAAAATAGATGTAAGGATCTTGAGTTAAACATGATGGTAAATAATAATACCGACCCTATGGAAACTGCATTTACCGTATCTGTGGATTTAAGGGGAAATGGCGTTACCACAGGAATTTCTGCAAGTGACAGGGCAAAAACAGTAAAGGCCCTTATAGATAACGAAACACGACCTTTTGAACTGGCAAGACCGGGACATATTTTTCCACTAGTTGCTAAAGAAGGTGGTGTTTTACGACGAACCGGACACACAGAGGCCGCTATCGATTTTGCAAGATTAGCAGGTTTAGAACCTGCTGGAGTAATTGTTGAAATT
>NZ_JACJFM010000186.1 GCF_014164585.1 Oceanospirillum sediminis
GCTTTTTATGAATTTCTGAAACCTCAATTTTATGATGTGCTATTTCCGATAAAATCAAATTTCTATATAGAAACCAATTTTGGCAATAGAACTGCTTCAAACATTAAAACTGAGCAATCTTTAATCACACTAAAAGCGTTTAACAACTTTCAACTGAATAGAAAAAACAGTATTTATTTGAATGTTGATGCTTCAAATCTAATCTCCGACAACTATTTTGAAAATGAACTGCTACGCTTTGGAGGTATCAACTCCATTAGAGGTTTTGAGGAAAATAGTTTGTTCGCTTCTTTATTTGGTGTTTTAAATACCGAATATAGATACCGCTTGAGTAATTCTATATTTATACATTCCATAACTGATGTCGCATATTTCGAAAACAAATCCTCCAATCT
>NZ_JACJFM010000187.1 GCF_014164585.1 Oceanospirillum sediminis
GGAACAAAACCTAGCTAACCTGCTTCGTGATATTAAAAAGTTAAAACCCCATTACCAAAAAGTTATCAATTTAAGGTACTTTCAAGAGTTAAGTTATAAGGAGATTTCTGCAGAATTGGACGAACCTATAAACAATGTAAAGGTAAAACTGCTGAGAGCTAAAAAATTACTTGCCGAAGTAATTAATAATAAAAATGATTAACAAACTAAAAAACCTTGGCCCTGGACTATTGTTTGCAGGCGCTGCAATTGGTGTGTCTCATTTGGTACAGTCTACAAGAGCAGGAGCTGATTTTAGTTTAGGCTTAATTTGGGCATTAATCTTAGTAACACTTTTTAAGTATCCATTTTTTCAATATGGCCCTAGATATGCTGCCGCAACAGGAGAAAGCC
>NZ_JACJFM010000188.1 GCF_014164585.1 Oceanospirillum sediminis
CACCAAACTCTCCGCCTGGAGGCACATCTCTTCCGTTTAGCGAAGTCACTTCATTTTCCAGATATGTCGCATTAAAACTGACGTTAAACCTGAAATCATCCGAAAAATTATCGTCATAAGCAATCATAAATTCAACACCTTGGTTTTGTACTGTACCAGCGTTAATAAATGGCGAAGCAGCCCCTGGTGCCCCAACACCTATTATTCCTGGGGCCTGTGGTTGAATTAATAAGTTTTTGGTTTGCTTACGAAATACATCGGCAGTAATGCTTACAGTATTATTAAATAATCGGGCGTCTAGACCAATATTTGCTGTTTCTTGCTCTTCCCACTTTAAATTAGGGTTTCCTATGGTGCCAGCCCCTACACCATTAAGTAAGTCGTTTTCATCAA
>NZ_JACJFM010000189.1 GCF_014164585.1 Oceanospirillum sediminis
TAATATTTGCAGCATCTAAGTTTGGAAAAATCAACCCATTTACTTTTCTACCTACCAGTTTTGAAAACGGAAATTGATCGCGCAACATTTCATCATTTAGAGCAAAGTCTGTTTGCAATTCGCCATCCACAACCAAATCTGGATAATTACGATGCAGTAACGCTACAGCTTCTCTTACTTTTGAAGCCCTCGGGTTTCCTGAGGAACCGAAGTTTGAATATGATGTCATGGCTATTACTGGCTCAAAACCAAAAGTCTTTATCACTTTTGAAGTCATTACAGCAATTTTAGCTAAATCCTTCGCCGTTGGATCTATGTTGATTGATGTATCACTCACAAACATTGGCCCTCTTTTGGTCATCATAACGTTAGTGGTTGCAATTCTTGTAGC
>NZ_JACJFM010000022.1 GCF_014164585.1 Oceanospirillum sediminis
ACACAGCTTACCGCTCCTGGTCGAAATGATCCATGCCTGAATAGCTAATTTGTTTTAAAAACAGTCTATTAAGGGCTTTTCAGGGCTGACTCAGTAGACAAAATGTTCAGAGTGATGGAAATGGATAAGCAGTTAACGGGCAGTTTTGAAGCTATGTTGCCTATGGTTGATCAAATGGCTGCCAAATTTAAGCTGGATGCCGCTGCAAAGGGTGAATTAACCGATATATACAGAACATGGTTTAACGATGATATTGATCGTGCTGCTGTAATGAGAAAAATCAAAGACATCTACGCCACTTCGTTTACTGAGAAAGAGCTGCAAGCAGTCACACAATTCTATCAAACGCCTGCTGGCAAAAAATTTCTGAAAAAATCCCCAGAACTCATGAGACTCGGGGCTCAGATCGGAATGCAGGAAGCCCAGTCGAAGCAAGCTCAGTTACTCAACCGGTTAAAGCCGTTTTTCGAGAAACATAACATTGAGTAAACGACGTCACTCTGTGCTGCTATAGCGATACGATGCGGGCTTACTTCAGTCGGGCCCGCTGCCTGCTTCAGGCCTTTATGCGTCCCAGTAGGGGAAGTCACCACCAAAGTACTCTGTGGCAAACTCCAGAAACACCCGCACCTTAGTTGGTAAAATTCCCGCTCACAGTCATTGCGGCTCATGTAACCCAGGTATGAGTGAAGTCGCTTTTCGTTGTAGTACATTACGATATACTGCCGTATATCCGCTATGGCTTCTTGCCGCTTCAGCGACTTTATAATCCTGTTCGAGTACCAATGAAATGGCATCCAGTTTAAATTCTTTGGTGTAACTTTTTCTGGTCATTATTTTCTCTCCAGTTAAGGGGATTATCCTTAACTGGACTGGTTACATCTATTCGATCTCCTTAATATTACTGAAAGCGAACTGATGGCCTTGTAATAGGGGCACTGCTGTGCGAGGGTCGTTGTCTTGTTATTTCTTCTATAAGTGCCAGCACAAAATTTTGCGATATTTATACCCTTTACCTATCCGGTCACTGACCGGCGAGGCAAGAAATATTTATGTTGAGGTACGTATATATTGATACAGTGAATTCAGTGTTGTTTGTCTGATTTCTGTTAGTTGCTGGCACTGTATATTGCTATGATGCAACCAGTCTGACGTGGTATCAGTTTCTTGATTTGCGGCAGACTGACACAATATTTCCAGCTGTATACAGTGATCGTTGAGCCGCTTCAAAGCGAAGTTAGCACTGGAGCCGGCCATTTTATGGCAGATATTCGCAGCCTGAACGGGTTTGTTGTGTTGAATGGCAGAGAGGAGTTGCTCTTCCAGCAGAATAAACTGATGTTCAAAGGATTGAAGAAGTTGCTTAAATTGCTCTCCCAGTGCTGCCTGATGCTGGTGGATCAGTCCGGAATCAAATAAAGCACTGTCTATGGTCTCAGGCTCTGATTGGCCTCGCTGTTTATCGTTGTTAACATTGACTTGAACAACCTGAGGCACCAGCCTAGACAGACAGTCATGAAGTTGCTCTGCCTGTATGGGTTTCGATAACACACTCTGAATACCATGTTTCTGATATCGGCTGAGTTCCTGATCTGTTACAGCTGCTGTCAGTGCAATCACATGCACTTGCGCTTTCTGCTGATTTTTATGCTGACGTATGCGCCGGGTTGTTTCCAGTCCATCCATATCCGGCAAATTAATATCCATCAGAATCAGATCATAGTCATTGTCATGATGCAGAGATAATGCGGTATAACCGTCTTCTGCAATATCTGTTATATGGCCTGCATGACTTAGTAAACCAGTGGCGACCTGCTGATTAATCTCCATATCTTCAACCAGTAAAATACGAAGTGGAGTTTGCTGAGCTGTGCTACTGACTTCGGGTCGTTTTACAGGCTGATAACCCTGTGTTTCCACCGCAGTGGCAGGTAATAAAGTGAAGGGGAGACTGCACCAGAATTCTGAACCGTCACCACTACTGCTGGAGAAACCAATCTGTCCGCCCAGTAATTCAGTCAGTTGTTTACAGATAGACAACCCCAGCCCTGAGCCTCCGTATCGTCGGGTGATGGATGAATCAGCCTGAGAGAAATGCTGGAATATTTTGCTATGAGCTTCTTCCGGAATGCCGATACCTGTATCCATCACGCTGAATGTCAGATAGATCTGATCATCAGCACTGGCATTGCTTTCAGATGCTGAACGAGGTAATTCGGTTTGCTGAATATTGAGTTCAACATAACCATCATCAGTAAACTTAATCGCATTGGAGCAGAGATTCATCAGAATCTGATTAAGTAGTCTTGAGTCGCCTTTTAATGCATCAGGAAGGTTGTCAGGGATGTCTGATCTGAAGCTGATATTTTTGTTGGCAACCAGAGGGCTGAGCTGATGTTCCAGGTTATGTAGTAATTCATGTAGTGAAAAAGGGTGATGATCTGCTTCTAGTTGCCCGGCTTCTGTCCGTGCGAAATCCAGTACATCATTAACAATATTCAGCAGAGATTGCCCGGATTGGTACAGGCTGTTTATCTGTTGCTGTTGCACCGTATTCAGTTCACTGTTCATTAACAGTTGAGTCATGCCAAGAATACCGTTAAGCGGTGTTCTGATTTCATGACTCATGGTTGCCAGAAACTGAGACTTAGCTTCATTTGCCGCTTCTGCTTTCTGTTGGCCAAAGACTGCAGCCATACGGGCTTTTTCTGCTTCTTCTTTTTGCCTCTGTTCGCTGATGTCTGCTACTGACCCTTCGAAAAGTTGTAGATCGCCACTGTCATTCGATACCGACCGGGCTGAAAGGCTGATATCCAGTATCTGTCCATCGGCTGAGCGCCATTGGGTGATAAAACCTCTGACTTCAGCATTCTGGCAGAGCGAAGCGAAAAAGTGCTGTTCATCATCAGAATTAACGAAACAGTGTTTTTTCAGGTTACTACAGTGACGCAGCAAGGCTGAACTGTCTGCAAACCCCATTAATCTGGCCAGCGCTGGATTAGCAGAGAGCAAATCACCATTGGGTGAAATTCGGAAAATACCTTCAATCGCATTTTCAAATAACGATCTGAAGGCTTGCTCAGAGCTTTGCAGGCTCTGATAGAGTTTAGCATTTTCGATTGAAATAGACGCCTGAGCAGAAAGAATCTGCAATGTCTCCAGACGCTCACGATTAAAGACATCGGCACTTTCTCTGTTTTCCAGATAAAGAACTGCCGTCAGGTTGCCATGATACAGAATAGGCATACACAGCAATGATCTGGGCTGGTGCAGCCTGATATAGCTGTCTTGCATAAACATGTCATGCTCAAGTGCATTGCTCAGTACCACTGTTTCTTTGGTTCTTTGTACATAGTGCAGAATATTGGCAGGCAGACGTTCTGTTTGTTCATCAATAGACTGCCCGGAAAAAAAGCGGGGCGGGCCTGAAAGATCATCTTCCGCTTCAATACAGAGTCTGTTGTCTCTTTTCAGCGCCAGGATCGCTTTCTGGGCACCGGCATTCTCCAGCGCAAGTCTCATCAGACGAGCGAGCAATCTTTCCAGTACAATTTCATCGGCAATCGCATGGGATGCACGCATCACTGATAAGGTATCCAGCATCTGATTGCCGTGACCTCTTTGCTCTCTGGCGGGCAGAACGTTGCTTGTATTACCGTAGGCCTGCACTTCCGCCAGCCCATACCAGGAGGTCATATGCTCTGCTTTGGCATCAGCCCCCCAGCGCGAATAATACGACTGAGCTTTATGCAGATATGCCTCACTGATCAGAGGCTTATTCCATTGCCGGTAGAAATCGCCACACAGTTCGCAGGCCATCGCTTTATCCAGCCATATTTCCCCTTGAGATGTGTGCTCAATAGCTTCCTCGTACAGTGACATTGCCAGAGTAAATTTCTGCTGTACCCGAGCCAGCTCGGCCTGTAACAATAATAAACGGCCTTTGTTATTTTCAGGGTTATAGCTAGCCCAATGCCGGACTTTGCCTATAATCTTTATGACCTGGTTCAGGCGACGATTCTGTCCTTGTATACCGCCTTCTCTGATTTCTGCTAACAGGGTTAATCCAGAAAGAAAGATAAGCCAGGCGGAAGTAAAGGTGGCTCCAATGGAGTCCAGATCCTGTTCGGCTTGCTGGCAATGCCTGGCTGCAGCCTGAGTATCCCCGAATAAAAAAGCTAGCAGAGCTTTGTAGAAGTGATGTACGCAGACCGCTGTTCTGTGATTATTCTGCGTATGCCTGGACAGCATCTCTTCTTCCTGATTAAAGCGACCGTCCAGCATCATAGGATTTGCGTTAAGCCCGCGTAAGTTATCAATACATTGCAGAGCATAACGAGAGTAGTATTCTGATTGTTTCTGTCCGGATGCCTTAATCTGACGGAAAAAGTGTTCCATTTCAGGCTGGGCATCAGCCAGATTGTCGGCCAGTGGCAGACGGTACTGAATCCAGGTGGCCAGGCAGTAGATGCTCCATTCAATATCACCACAATCCAGACCAGCCTGATATCCCGTTAATAAGGGCTCCAGTGTTGAGGACAGTGGTTCTTTCCAGTGGCGAACATAGCTGTTGTACAAGGATATCGTTTTATGATGGCTCAACCGGGAAGGTAATTTACTATCGATCTCCAGTGCAATTTGCCCTAAACGATAACCCTGTTCTATATCCATATACAGTCCACATAACACACCGCCATACCCTGCCAGAGCCTGGGCTGATGAGGGCAGAAGACCATATTTCAGTGTAATTTCTACCTGACGGGCCATGACCAGAGGGCGAAGCCCGGGATTAGAGAATTTAACCACCCCAAACATACTGGCCATAATCGGCAACGCAGCCTTCATGTGCTCATCTGTCATAGCGGGCAGGGATTCAATATTACCCATAGGGAATTTTCGAATCAGGCTACGGGTTCTGATGCGGTTATACAGCAATCTTAAAACACCAGGGTTTGGAGTGATTTCAATACCCAGTAATTTCAGTATCTTTAAAGCAACTTGCAGAGCATCCTGAAAGCGATTCTCTGACACTCTGGCCTGAATCTGCAGCTCGTAAATAGCAACCTGATCCAGAAGACTTGCAGCGTTGTTATGCACCTGGGTGATCAGGCTTTCCATTTCATGGGTTTTACCCTGAATCCAGGCTGATTCTGCTCCCATAGAACAGAGTTTTAACATGAGGGGATAATGTTGTTCCCAATCCTGATCTAATAAATTGCGTCCCTGACGAAAGTATTCCCTGGAAGCTTCAAAGGCTGCTGTTTTTCGTGACAGTTCGCCAGCCTTCAGGTTCATCTCTGCCAGTGCTGTTTTTTGCTGTGGATTTTCCAACAGCTCTGTGGCTTGATTGAGATGGTGGGTAATCTCAAAAATATCCTGTTGGTCGAAATCGGACGCTGAATTTTGCATCAGCAGGCCAATCTTCAGATGTAGTGCTTTACGATGCGGTTCTGCTAACAAACTGTAAGCAGCCTGTTGAATTCTGTCGTGAGCAAAGCGGTATTGGATACTGTAATCTGAATTCAGCTCATGTTTGTTATCAATCACGGTATAGCTGAAAAAATAGTTACCATCCTGCGGTAATATCAAGCGTTCCTGAAGAGGTAGCCAGAGTAATGAGGCCACCTTCCCTGGCGCGTAACCAGAAATTTCTGATAATGTTTTAAGCGTGAAAGGGTTACCGATACAGGCTGCATGAGTCAGCAGTTGCTGAGTGTCCTGTTCAAGGCTGCGAATCTTTCGGATCATCAGATCCACAACATTGTCAGACAGGCTCTGGCTGGCAATAACATCCAGATCCCATTGCCAGCGATTATCCCGGAAGAAGATCATCTGTTCCTGATTCAGAGTACTCAGAAACTGATTCAGGAAAAAAGGGTTTCCCTGAGTCTTTTCCTGGCAGATTCGGGCCAGTGCAAGAGAGTCTTCCTCAGAACAACCCAGTGTATCCGTTAACAGATGATTGATCTGATTCACTTCTAATGGTTGTAGCTGGATCTCATTTAAAGGTACTGATTGTCGTTTAAGGGTTTGCAGCATCAGCCCCAGGGGATGATCTGAGTAGACCTCCTCCGCCCGGTAGCTGCCAATCAGCATCAGAGATCGTGTACTACGTACTTCACTTTCATGGGTAATCAGGACCTGAATCAGATCAATAGAGGCCTGATCAGCCCAGTGGAGGTCATCCAGGAAGAGTACCAGTGGCCGTTGTTCATGGGTAAAAACCTGAATTAACTGCTGAAAAATACGCGAAAAGCGGTTTTTTTCTTCTGCAGGAGGCAGAGACGGGGCCTGAGGCTGTTCACCGATGATCAGCTCCAGCTCTGGTATCAGACGGGTCAGAACACCGGCATGATTGCCAAGGGCATTCATAATAACAGTACGCCACAGGCTGATACTATGCTCGGGTTCAGTCAATAGCTGGCGGATCAGGTTCTGTAACGCCTGAATAATCGCTGCATAGGGGCGATTACGTCCGAACTGACCGAATTTACCACTGACAAAGTGTCCATTACGCTCGCTGATATACTGCCGGATCTCATGGACCAGGCTTGACTTGCCAACCCCGGCGTAGCCTGAAATCAGGCTGATCTCACTGTGTCCACGGGCAACCCGATTATAAATACGAATGAGTTGCTGTATCCGTTTCTCCCGGCCATAGAGTTGTTGAGGCAAGACAAAATGTTCTGTCAGATCCTGTTCTGCGATCGGAAAATCAGTCACGGTGCCTGATTGTTGCCATTGCTGATAGCAACGCATCAGATCATCATTCAGTCCAATACTGGACTGGTAACGCCCGGAAGCATCTTTTGCCAGCAGGCGCATAACAATTTGAGCGAAAACCAGAGGAATATCAGGATTTTTATCGGACGGGAATAACGGCGTTTTGGCTATATGGCTATGAATAACCTCCAGTCGGTCCAGGCCGGAAAATGGAGGGGAGCCGGTCAATAATTCATAAAGTGTACAGCCCAGGCCATAAAAATCAGTACGATAGTCAACGGCCCGGTTAATACGTCCGGTTTGTTCCGGAGCAATATAAGGTAATACCTCTTGTTTGAGCAGACTATCCTGCCAGTGAGCAGGTTCTCTTTCCAGTTGAGTCGCCCGTGAAAAGTCGATGAGCTGTATGCGATAACGAATGCTGTGGCCCGAATCTGTCAGCGTAAAAAGGTTGTTGGTCTTTTCATCATATTCAGAGTCTGTATGCGTGACCGTGGCGTTATCGGGGATAAAATGGGTTTCATATGGGGTGTCGCTATCTGCCTTATCATCACTGGCAGCTGGATTACTCTCATTATTCTCCCTGATAAGGAGAATATTATCCGGCGTAATCTGTTTATGGATAATTTTCTGGCCATGTAACCCGGAGAGTATTTCACCCAAAGCGATGGCTATTGGCAGTACCTGATGCCAGCTCAGACGCTTTTTACTGATCAGCTGACGCAGGCTGATAGCAGACTGATCAGGAAAGATCGTGACCAGTCCTTTTTCACACAGAATCTGTTCTAGTGGGCGGATAATGCCTGTAATCCGGATATGTTTCAGTATCTCAAACTCTTGCTGGAGCAGCCTTTGGCTTTCAGCCATTCGATTATCATCCGGGTTCTGATGATATTTCAGAATGACCGGCAGTTGATCAGAGGCTCTGGTTGCCCGATAGATACCAAAACGTTCTCCGGAATAAAGCCGACTGATTCTGGAGAACTCTGTCAGTGATCGCTGGCTCATTCAGTCCTGCTTACCGGCAAACATATAGCCTGCGCCGTGTGCTGTAAGAATAAAGTGCGGATCAGAGGGATTATCACCCAGTTTACGACGTAAACGGCCGATCAACACATCAACAGATCGATCATTAGGGGTCCATTCACGGCCGTGAATAACATCCATTAACTGGTCTCTGGATAAGATCTGTCCCGGATGACGAACCAGATAATGCAGCAGACGAAACTCACCTTCAGGCAGACGTTCTTTATCTCCATCAGGATTGATCAGCAGGCGTTTATTGCCATCCAGTGTCCAGCCTTCAAATTGAATCAGAATTCGGTCCGGGGCACTTTCTGGCTGATTCTGGTGTTCTCTGACCCGCCATAGCAGGTTCTTAGCCCGTACAAGAAGCTCTCTTGGGTTGAAGGGCTTGGTGACATAGTCATCCGCGCCCATTTCCAGACCTACAATGCGGTCAATGTCATCTGCTTTAGCGGTGACCAGAATAATTCCCACTCGGGATGCGACTCTGAGTTCGCGAGTTAGTGTCAACCCATCTTTACCGGGCAGATTAATATCCAGCAGAACCAGATCGATTTTTTGTTCTCTGACCATGGTGATCAGGTCGTCAGCCTGATCGGTTTCGCTGACACGATAGCCTTCTTTCTGGAAATAGCTACTGATCAGCGAGCGTGAAGCCAGATCGTCTTCAACGATCAGGATATGAACATTATTTGTTGTATCTGTTGTCATAATTCTTTCTGCTGCAAGGCCTTCTGGCAGTCTAGCAAATAAATCTTACCGGATTAAAGCCTGCAGTCCTCATCTTGATTTTTGATAAAATTGTTATAAATCATAAGGTTATAATTGATTTGGGTGTTTTTTTATATTCTTGTTACATCTGGCTACAACTTTGCACATCCATCAGAAACTCTGTTTACACCCTGGCGCTAGTTTATTCTGGCAAGGGAAATTATACACACTGCAAAGGCTTAACCAGTCAAAAGGTATCATAATCAGGCTAAGCCATTTCTTCCGGATAAAAGATGTCTGGCAGAAAAAGATCGGATGAGCTGTGCTGAATATGCCTTGTATAACAACAAAATAACAGAACAACACAGTCCTGCTGAATGGACGGCAACAGAGAATCATTATTAACAGGAGTGATTGCCTTGAAGAAAAATAGAATAACACAGGCACTTCTGAGCACGGGTATGTTTGCCCTTGCCAGTGTCGGCGCATCAAGTGCGCTGGCAGCCGATGGAGAATCGATTATTCGTGATCGCTGTCTGGGCTGTCACGTTGAAACAGGGGAAAGCGCTACACCTTTTTCCCGGATCAGTGAACAGCGTAAAACCCCTGAAGGCTGGCTGATGGCCATCAGTCGTATGCAGCAGCAGCGCGGGCTGGTTATTACTCCGGAAGAAAAGCGTACTCTGGTGAAATATCTGGCAGACACTCAGGGATTGGCTCCGGCGGAGACCCGTGAATTACGTTATGTGCTGGAAAAACAACCTAACGTGACGGAATCCTTTGAACCCTGGTTGCAGGATACCTGTGTTCGTTGTCACTCCGGGGCTCGTATCGGACTGCAGCGTCGTACAGAAGAAGACTGGAAGTGGCTGGTTCATTTCCATATGGGGCAGCAACCAACGGCTGAGTTACATGCCGGAGCCAGAGATCGGGCATGGTTTGATATCGCTCTGAATCAGGTTGCTCCTAAGCTGGGACAGGTTTACGGGCTGAATACTCAGGAATGGTCTGACTGGCAGGCCGCTGATAAGCAATCACTGTCTGGTCGTTGGGTGATGTCCGGCTATTTACCTGAAAAGGGACAGTTTGATGCCACCGTCCATATCAGTGAGCTGGGCAATGATAAATACAGTGTCACTATGGATGGTCAGTATGCTGATGGCACGCCTCTGACCGGTAAGGGCAGCGGTATCGTTTATACCAGCTATGACTGGCGTGGTGCAGTAACGATTAATGGCGTAAAAATGCGTCAGGTACTTGCCGCATCTGAAGACGGTCAGTCACTGAATGGTCGTATGTTCAAGCGCGATGACGATGTTTTAGGCGGACAGGTCACTGCTATTAAAGGTGCAGGCATTACCGCAGTTTCGCCATCCTATATTCGTCAGGGTGAACGTAAGCTGCTGACTATTTCAGGTAACAAACTGAATGGCTCTGTGCACCTGGGCGCTGGTGTGAAAGTTGTCAGTGTGGTTTCTCGGGATGACAACAGAGTGGTTGTAGTTGCTGAAGCATCTCAACGAGCTGAATCCGGTCACAGAGAGGTCCGGGTAGGCAAACTGTCATCTGAAATGCCTCTGGCGGTATATGACCAGCTGGCAAGAGTTGATATTACGCCATCAGATTCTATCGCACGTGTGGGCGGTGGTGGCGGTGCACTGGCTAAGCAAAAATCCTGGTACCGGGCTGTCGGTTATGCTGCAGGCGCTGATGGTAAACCAGGCACAGAAGATGATATCCGTCTGGGCTACATGCCAGCCAGCTGGTCCCTGAAACCATTTGATGAGATTGCTGAGCATGACGGTGATATTAAGTATGCCGGAACGATCGATGATCGGGGGATTTTCACTCCGGGTGATGCAGGTCCGAATCCGGAACGTAAGATGTCGACTAACAATGTGGGCAATCTGACCGTAACTGGTACTGTACATGACGGAAACCAGGTGGTGTCCGGCGATAGTCATCTGCTGGTGACCGTACAGAAATTTGTTCGTGCACTGATTGACTGATGATAGAGACCTGGCTGGACTAATTCACTGCATAACACAGCCAGAACAGATCATCATGCCTGCTACAGGCATCAGTGAAGATAACCTCAGAACAGAAGTGGCAGAGCTAAAATCTGTTATCACAGAATAATAAACCGTGAGGTCAATATGGGTGCTTTATCTCTGGTAAAACCCAATATGCATCTGGTGGATGTGGAAACGCGCAAAATGCTGTTTCATGTCCCGACCAGCAGCCTGTTTGAGCTGGAAGGTGTAAGCCGTGAGTTGATAGAACTGTTTAACGATCAGGGGCAGGTGACTGCGTCTATGCTACAGGATCGTTTTCAGGGGCGTTATCAGCCTGCTGATGTAATGGAAACGATAGAAGAACTGAAATCTCTGAAAGTGATTTCAGACGGAAACCCGGTTCAGATCAATCATGAGCCGGAAGCGGTTAAATCGTTTCCGTTAACTACAATCGTGCTGAACACCAATACCGGCTGTAACCTCAGCTGTACTTACTGCTACAAAGAGGATCTGACGACGCCTTCCCAGGGCAACAAAATGTCTTATGACACGGCGATCAAATCCATTGAAATGCTGTTAGAAGAATCACCGGACCAGCGTCAGTACAACGTGGTATTTTTCGGTGGTGAACCTCTGACCAATATGCCACTGATTCGTGATGTGGTGGCCTGGTGTGAGCAGCGTTTCTCTGAGCTTGAGTCGGAAGTCAGTTTCACTATGACGACCAATGCCACCATGCTGACAGAACAGCTGGTTGACTGGTTTAACGACCATCGTTTCGGTCTGACCATATCGATGGATGGCCCCAAAGCCATGCACGATAAGAACCGCATTACTGTGGGCGGTCAGGGAACTTACGATGTTGTTAAACAAAAGGTGGGGATGTTACTGAATCGCTATTCCTCAAGACCTGTGGGCTGTCGGGTTACTCTGACTCATGGCATCACAGATGTTGAAGCGATTTTTGATCATCTGCACCACGATCTGGGTTTTGCTGAAGTGGGTTTTGGCCCGGTAACGTCAGGCGATATTTCCTCTTTTAATCTCACCGGTGACGAGATGGTGACCGTATTTGAAGGTATGAAGCGTCTGGGGCGTCAGTATCTCGAAGCGGCACTGGAGCACAGAAACTTCGGCTTTGGCAACATGCATCAGCTGATGACGGATCTGCATGAAGGCAATAAGAAACGTCTGCCATGCGGAGCGGGTGTTGCCTTGCTGGCCGTCGATACTAAAGGCGGTATTAACCTGTGCCATCGTTTTACCGGATCTGATCTGCCGACGTTTGGTGATGTTGATAATGGCATCAATAAACCTGAGCTGGCCAACTTTGTTGAGCAGCGTCTGGATCGTAGCAATACCGGCTGTGAAACCTGTCGGATACGTAATATCTGTTCTGGTGGTTGTTACCACGAAAGCTATGCCAAATACGGTGATGCGACGACACCTTCCTACCATTACTGCGACCTGCTGCGTGACTGGGTCGACTTCGGGGTAGAAGTGTATACCCGCATCATGCTGGAGAACCCGGCGTTCTTTGATACGTATGTATCTCCAAGAAGGAATTCCCGATGAAACATCTGAAATCATTTAATAAGAAAGCAAAAATGCTGGACAGAACCACGTCTCAGGATGAAGTAGAAGACGTGGTTGCGATGCAATCTATGGTGGGTTGTACCTCTGTTAACGATCCGGGCTGGGAAGTCGATCCCTTTGGTGGTCTGGGCTCACTGTGTCAGCCAATGGAAGCTGACCTGTATGGTTGTGCCGATGCCTGCTGGTGGCCTGCTCAGGTACCAGACACCATGAGTACCCATCCGAACTGGTCACAGGATGTATCTAAAGCAGACGAAGACTGGCGTAAGCTGGACAGCGTCTTCCCGGAAGAGTAATGGAGTCGGATCTGATGAAAAAAATCACTGATATAACCCTGTCAAAACTGACACATTCAATTCGGACTCTTGCACTGGGTGGATTGCTGGGAGCTGGCGCGCTATTGAGCGGATGTGCTGTAACACAACAGAGCGCTGATGCTTTGCCAAATGGTATGAAAGCAGGTGGACATGAATATCTGCTGACGGTTACACGTCCTAATCAACTGCATGTGATTGATACCGAAACGGATCAGTTACTGCGCAGCTGTGATGTGCCTGGTACTTTTGGTAACGGCGGTATTGCGATCTCTCCTGATGGCCGCACGGCTTACGTGTTGTCAAATAAATGGGAAGATATTTATGGCTTTGATATCACTAACTGTGAAATCACCTTCTCTGCGAAGCAGTCCAGCGGCAATGTTCAGATAAAAAGCTTTATCTCTATGGCCGTCAGTGCAGATGGAAAAGAGTTGTACACGGTACAGAACCCGGTGCGCAAACATTCCGACCGCTTTGAAACGATGGAACCAAGACTGGCAGTATTTAATACCGCTGATGGTATGAATGCTCAGCCTGTACGTACTTTCCCGGTTGATCGTCGTATTACCAAAATTGCGGCAATGCATAATGGCGAAGTCGTTCTGGGTGGTGGCGATCTGAAAGCGATTAACCCGAAAAATGGTGAGACCCGTCTGATTACCGCTCTGCAGAACTGGGATCGTGCCCCGGACAAGTGGGTTCCGCCCGATGCGTTCGCAATGCATACCATGGGGGAGCATGTTGGCGAGTTTATCATGCCGTACTTCACCATCCGCTGGAATGGTGAGCCGGGTGATGAATCCAAGGCGGATTTCTTATGGGGGCATGTACGCATCGATCTGAAAACAGCAGAAGTGGAAATGATCGAGAAGGTGCCATTTGAGTTTATCGTCTTTAACTGGGTGACAGATCCGAATGATAAAGATGTGGTGTATGGCTCATTTAACCAGCTGTCCAAACACAACGTTAAAACCGGTGAAACTCTGGGCGTTCATGGTCTGGATCACACCTACTACAACATTAATATGACGACCGATGGTAACAAGCTCTACGTAGGTGGCGCTGGTAACACCATCTCTGTTCATAACCCGGCTACCCTGGAAAGAACCGGTTATCTGAGAATGTCCGGGGATATGTCAACTTCAGATCTGAGACTGGCTGTACTGAAATAAGTCAGACCTCTGCCATTGATTCCGGTCTCAGTGATGAGCTGAGACCGGAAGACTAATCAGACAACAGATTCTCTTTTCGGAGCGAAACGCTCTGAGAGGTACGCTTGTGCCTGAAAAGTGTTCAGGCCGTGAAAAAAAGGGGAGCTGAACCGGTGGCATTCAGATATCAGGCTGTCGGTCCGCAGTGTTAATCATCAGGTAAAACCCTGCATCAGAAAAACGAAAACAGGATAAAACCATGTTCAGAACAATAAGAAACCCGATCTCAACTGCAATCTTACTGGCGGCATTACCTGTCAGTGCTCAGGCCGCTATGATTTCTGAAAAGGAAGACAGTACTCTGGCGTTCAATGTTGAAGCGATGGCTTCAGCCATGTCTCTGGATGAGAACTATTCAGGTACTCCGGGCGATAAAAAATGGCAGGAAGCCTATATCAAAGGCGATCTGGTTGCGACGCGTAAAATCAATGCTGATAACAGTATTTACGGCACTCTGGGCGTGATTGCTCTGGGGACATTCGGTGACGGTGATGGCATCGGTTTTACCACAGGTGATGAGCGAAAAGTTCACCTGGAAAATGCATTTGCCGGCTGGACACACAAAGAGGGACTGATTGACATTTCAGTGGGGCGTCAGCAGTTTACTCTGGGTGATGGTTTTCTGATTGCAGGTGACTCTCTGGCTCCGGGTGAAGGTCTGGATGGTGTATCTAACGGCAGCCTGGATCGTGGCGGTGCATACTATCTGGCAGCGCGCAAAAGCTTTGATAATACCGCGGTGCTGAAAGTCGATCCTGAAGGACCGCTGCGTGGTGATCTGTTCTGGCTGAAATCTGATAACCAGATCCAGCAGAATGCAGAGCTGACGGGCCTTAATCTGGAATATGTGGATGAAAACCTGGGCACCCTGGGTGCTACCTATATGCAGGTGACAGATCTGGACGTAGGAGCCGGTCTTGCCGCTTACGATAACCGTGATGGCATGAATATTTTTAACCTGAGAGCGCAGGGTAGTGCGGGTGTTGAAAACCTGTTCCTGAACTTCGAATATGTTAAAGAAAGCGGCGGTGACCAGGTTGATAAAGATGCTTCTGCCTGGACAGCAGAGGCCGGGTGGACATTCAGCAATTTGCCGTGGACGCCGATTGTTAATTACCGTTATGCCAGCTTCTCGGCAGATAAAGCATCAACCGCTGATGATGAGAGCTTTGATCCGCTGTTCTTTGGTGTGACCCGTGGTTTTGGTACCTGGTTCCAGGGTGAGGTGGCTGCGAACTACGCCGGTCCATTTAACTCAGGAAACGACGTTAATCGTCTGGATATCACCCTGTTGCCACAGGAAAATATCGCTTTGGGCATCCAGTACTGGAAGTTTGGCAAGAAAGAAGACAATGATTTTGAAGCCAACGAACTGGATCTGTATGCTTTCTGGGGCATTAACGACAACCTGAGCTTTATTCCTCTGATCGGTTTCTATGAGCCAGAAGGCAGTGCTAACAAAGCGGCTCAGGGGAATGACGACACCAATGTCTATCTGCAGGCGATGGTCATGTTTAACTACTAATCCTGCGGTCTGATCTGCAGGCAGATATCCCTTCTCTGGCTTTATGGTCTGAGAAGGGGTAAGGATACAGAATAACAATGGGAGTACTGAATGATCAGATGGTTAACCCGGCTGATTACCCGATTAATTGATAACAGCAAACCACCTCATGCTGAAGAACAACCGGAACAACCCGGCTCAGGGCATGATCCGGCTCAACGGGAAAAGAGTCTGCGCTGGTTGTTCAGTTTTGTCAGACCCCAGAAAAACAGCATTCTGCTGGTTCTGGCGCTGTCTGTACTGGCTTCGGCTATGGTGTTGTTGCAGCCCTGGTTAACTAAAACTCTGATTGATGATGGTTTACTGGCCAAAGATTACGGCATGCTGGTTCAGGTTGCCGGGTTTATGGTGCTTGTGGGTATATTTAATACCATCCTTTCTGGTTTCAATCGCTATTGCCACACCCGGCTGTCAGGCCGGGTTTTATTCGCTTTGCGCGAAGATGTCTATCAGCATTTACAGAAACTCTCGCCATCATTTTACGGGCAACGCCGGATCGGTGATCTTATGTCCCGCTTAGATGGTGATGTGGCACAGATTCAGCGTTTCGCTATTGATGCCCTGTTTGCTTCTTTTTCCAGTATCCTGGGCCTGATAGGGGCCATCATTCTGATGTTGAGCCTGTCCTGGGAGCTAAGCCTTATTGTCGCCATTCTGATCCCTCTGGAAATTCTCTGGTTACGCTGGATGCGCCGGAAAGTTGAGCTTCATACTCGCAGACTCAGAGAGCGTTCTGCCGATTTATCCTCATTTCTGGTGGAAACCCTGCCAGCAATGAAATTTATTCAGGCCTCAGGCCAGCAAGTCAAAGAGTCACGCCGCCTGAATCATCTGGGTGATCATTACTTGTCCCAGCTGTTAAAGCTTCAGATTGTGGAATTTTTTACTCAGGCTATACCGGGCACCCTGGTCTCTGTGTCCCGTGCCGGAGTATTTCTGCTGGGCGGTTACTGGGTGATTGAAGGCCAGTGGCAGTTAGGTGCTCTGATCGCATTTTCAACCTATCTGGGTATGGCTATTGGCCCGGTTCAGAGCTTGTTAGGCCTTTATGTATCCATACAGCGTATGGTGGTGAGTCTTGATCGTGTGTCTGAATTACGACAACAGCCTGTTCAGACTGAGAATAGCTTTCATCCCCATGAATTATCCGATGACAGTGGACTGGAGCTTGCTGACGTCAGTTTTCGTCATAGCGGACGCCAGGAGCCGGTGCTGGATCAGGTCAGTGTATCCATTCCGGCCGGTAGTAAAGTGGCACTGTCCGGCCCGTCAGGCACTGGTAAATCAACACTGATTGATCTGTTACATCGACATTATGACCCGGATCAGGGGCGTATCCTGCTGGGTAATACCGATATTCGTCAGTGCAGTCTGGAAGAGTTGCGGCGGCGGATTGCTGTCGTAAGCCAGGAAATTACCCTGTTCAGAGGCTCTCTGGCAGATAATATACGTTATGCCACGCCTTCAGCATCCGATGAGGAGGTTCAGGCTGCCGCTATTCAGGCTCAGTTAGGAGAGCTGATTGCTCAACTGCCGCAAGGGCTGGATAGCCCGTTAGGAGAGCGGGGTCAACAGTTATCCGGAGGGCAGAAACAGCGTATCGCCATTGCCCGCGCTTTATTGCAAAAACCTGGTATTCTGGTGCTGGACGAAGCAACATCTGCGGTTGATGAAGCGACTGAGCAGGAGATCATTCGCACTGTGGATCAGCTGTTTGAAGGGCGGACCCGTATTCTGATCAGTCACAGATTGAGTACTCTGCAGAATGCCGACCTTTACCTGCAGCTTGAACATGGCCGGTTATCTCAGGTATAGAATACGGGCAGAATAAGAAAAAAGAGGATACACGTGACCAGGATTCGAATTGGCATTGTAGATAGCGGTTACCCTGATTATCAGCAACCTTATGTTGATGATGCCGCGGCTTTTATTATTCAGGATGACGCCTTATGGCAAACAGAACCTGAAGAAGATCGGCTGGGGCATGGTACCCATATTCTGGATTCAGTCCGTCAGATATGTCCGGAGAGTACGTTTTGTCTGGCTCAGGTATTTCATCATAATTTCGTGACAACAACAGCGCAGGTTGTCGCAGCCATTGACTGGCTGACTGAGCAAAAAGTGGATGCAATCAATATGAGTCTGGGTCTGCGGAGAAACAGCCCGGAACTGGCACAAAGTATTCAGCAGGCTTTACAGGCTGGCATTATTATCTCGGCATCATCACCGGCAAAGGGAGATCCTGTTTATCCCGCGGCTTATCCGGGAGTATTCAGAATGACCGGTGATGCCAGATGCAGCCTTCAGCAATGGTCCTGGCTGGAAACAGAATATGCTGATTTTGGCGGGTATGTGCGCAGTGCCGATGAACAGCAAGCCGGAGCCAGTATGGGAACCGCCCGTATGACAGGACATATCAGCTCAATTATTCATCAGCTGAGACAAGAAGCCGGGCAGGCCAGCCAGCGTTTTTCTCCCTATGAGATAAGAGAGCGACTGAAAGCCGGTTCAGCTTTTCAGGGGCGAGAGTACAGAACATCACAACCCGATAGCCAGAATAACCAGTAAACGGACGCTATTATGACGCAAACCAGAATTATTGTATTAGGTGCTGGTCCGGCAGGTGCAGCAACCGCATTAGGGCTGAAACGTCTGGGATATCAGGTGAGTGTCATTGGTGAAGCCCGCAGTTTTTCTGCTCTGGAAGGTATTTCTGAACGTGTTATTCAGGGAATGAAACACGCTGGATTTAAGCGGGCGACAACTGACTTACCAGAACCTTCTGCCAGAAATGCCAGCTGGAATGGTGAAACGAATCAGGCCAACACCGAATGCCTGATAGATCGCCAGCATGTTGATCAGCTCATTGTGCAGGACCTGATCAATGCGGATATACCGGTTATTCAGCAAAGAGTCAGTCAGGTCAGTCTTGATCCGGTTTGTCAGGTTACTCTGACCAATGGTGAGCATCATCAGGCTGATTTTTTAGTTGAAGCCCGTGGTCGTGCGGCGCCTGTAACCGGGTTGCAACGGTTTCGGGGGCCTGAAACGGTTTCCGTCTTACAGCACTGGCAGGGGCCTGAAATTGAACCGGGATCGGCTGCGGTCAGCCTGCCGGATGGCTGGGCATGGATGGCGGCTAAACAGGATGGTCGACGTTACCTGCAGCTGACTCTGGATGTGTCTGAAAAAAAACTGCCTCAGAAAGATCAGCTAACGGATTATTGTGCGCAGCGATTCAGACAGATTCCGCAAGCCCGTGCGTTTATCGAACATGCCAGCCCTGTGGGTACTCCCTATGGCAGAATCAGTACACCGGTATTATTTGAACAGACCGTAGGAGATAACTGGATCAGAGTAGGCGATGCTGCGATGGCCGTTGATCCGTTATCCGGTAATGGTATCTTTCAGGCTCTGTCATCAGCATTACAGGCACCTGTCGTCATTAATACGCTGATTCAGTGCCCGGAAAGAAAAGCTCTGGCCAGAGAGTTTTATCAGCAAAGAGTCAGTGGGTTGTTTTATCGTTTTGCCAGAATTGGCCGTGACTTTTATGCTATGGAAGAGCGCTGGCAGGAGAATTCATTCTGGCAACAAAGGCGTCGCTGGCCAGATGCAGAGCCAGGCCATCAGAATGTCAGCTTTGAGCAGCTCAGAGTGAACACCATGCCCGTGATGAACAATAATCTGATTGAGGCCAGAAAGGTGGTTGTGACACCAGATCAGCCTTTAGGTATCTGGCATCTGGGTGGTATTGAGTTAGCTGGTGTGATTGAAGCGATTCATGAGGCTCCTGAGAACACTCTGAAAGAGCAACTAAGCCAGTTCCGATTTTCAGATAATCAATTCAGGGGGCTGGCTAACTGGTTAATCCAGAATGGTTACCAGGGAAATATCGTTTAATGTCCCCTGTGTCAGCAGATCAGGTACCGGCTGCTGTTATTTCTTCCGGAGTAATTTCTTCTGGAGTGCCCTTTAACCTGACCTGTGCCGGGCTGCATTGATATTTTTTATGAAACGCCCGGCTTAATGCCTCCTGACTGCCATAACCATAGCGCAGTGCTACTGTTTTGACTCGTTCGCCTTTTAACAGATCTTGCCGGGCCAGGGTCATACGCCACTCTCTTAGGTACTGGGCAGGTGTCTGACCAACGCTGTTTTTAAAACACTCCATAAACTGACTGCGGGATAATCCGGCGACATCAGCCAGATCTTCAATATGCCAGTCAAACTCAGGTTGTTCATGAATGGCGATAATCGCTTTACAGATACGCTGATCATATAAACCGGCTATCAGGCCAATTTTATTTGCATTTTCACGCATCGCCTGGCGTAACAGCATAACCACCAGTACTTCAAATAATCGCTGCAGTGTACTGTGGCGACCACAACGCTGGTCTTCAATTTCTTCCAGAATCAGTAGTGCCAGGTTTTTAACAGAGTCTCCATCTTTAACCGGAATAACCAGATGGCGGGGCAGGGCGCGAGCCAGAGGATTATCATAACCGCCCAGGTTAATCGAAGCGGCAATCAGTACATCAGGATGATCTTTTTCATCCAGAGCAGAGTGAGATACAGGCCAGAGTTCTATACGGCAAAGCTCACCGCTGGAGGGATCGGCCAGCAGTAGCAGGTTAGCTGCTCCAAAGTCGGTTGTTATCCGGGCATGCAGGTCAAATCGGGAAATTAAAGCAGATAAACGATCAGGTCGGGCCATAATTACACCACTCCTGGAGTATAGAATACCGGACTAATTATCATAATTTCCGGACTTATATTTGATATTTTTACCGCACTATAACAGTTGTAAAACAAACAACCTATGAGATTGTTACTATGAGCCAGCGGATTGATTACTACTTTACCAGCCTTTCTCCTTTTACTTATCTGGGACACCGGAAACTGCTGAATATGGCGGAGGAGGCTGACGCTGAAGTGTGCTTTAAGCCAGTTCGTTTAGGTCTGGTATTTGCTCAATCTGGTGCAAAACCTTTATCTGAACGGCCAGTGGCCCGTCAGAAATATCGTTTACTGGAGCTGGAACGCTGGGCGAAAAAGCGTGAGCTGCCTATTAATCTGCATCCGGCTTTTTTCCCGATAGATCCAGGATTGGCAGATTGCTGCACTATCGCTCTGCAGGAATCGGGGCATAATGCCGGTGCTTTTGTCGCGCTGGTGCTAGCTGCATGCTGGGCAGAAGAGAAAAACATTGCTGATGAAGCCGTGCTGAGTGAACTGTTATCATCACTGAGCTTTGATGCACAGGAAGTGCTTCAGCAGGCCCGTTCAGCCGGGGTTCAGGCTATTTATGATAAGAATACGGAGGATGCCAATGAACAAGGCGTTCTTGGAGCCCCGGCTTATCTGCTGAATGGCGAGCAATTCTGGGGACAGGATCGTTTAGAGCTGTTAGAGGGTTCTCTGAAAGGCTGAGGTTTCCTCGTATCTAGCCGACACCAGCTAATATCCAAAAATATTTTGCTGGACGCTTCATACTCTTCATTACTCTTTGCTGGTACCTCTGCTACCAAAGAGTTTATCCCTTTCTGAGGTATTCAGCCAGAATAGTAATCGCTGATTCTGGCTGTCGCTTTTAGGATGATCTAGTCTATTGATTAGATCATCATTTTTCTCTCTCTGCCTGGATTTGGGCAAGAAGTTCTACAATATTAAAAATAATAAATGTAGAAAACATTAACGTTCAAATAAAAAGAATGTTAATGTAAGGGAGTGCTTAAGGAGTAAATAAATGAGCCTTAAACAGAAACTTCTCTTACCTCTTTTTGCTCTGGCCATTGTGGTTTTGAGCCTTAATCAATGGCTCATTCTTCCAAAGGTTTCTCGCTATCTGGAAGAGCAGTTTTTGACCAGTCATAATAATAGTGTTGATCTCTTTTATGATATAAGCCACCACTACCTGATAGATGATCCGGATCTTCCCCTTTTTAAACATCTGGTTGCCGATGTCCTGAAGACCAATGCAGACTGGCGTCAAATAAACATTTTGCTTGACGATCAGTCATTAAGCTTTCCGGTCAAATTATCGCATATATTGCCATCTGATCAGGCTCTTCGGATACGTCGAGCTGTAGCAGAGCCTTTTCCCCTGGTTATCTCTGTATTAATTGATAAGCAGCAAATCTTAATTGAGAGGGAGCGCATTGAGACAACGATTCATGCGGTTATTGGCGCTATGCTTTTTGTGCTTTGTTTAATCGCCTGGTTCCAGTCCGTACTTATTACACGGCCAATCAAAGCGTTATCTGATGCAGCGATTGAAATGGCCAGAGGTAACTTTGAGCTTGATATAAGATCCGCCAGATCTGACGAGCTGGGAGTTTTAACAAAAAGTTTTTTATCGATGAAGGACAGTATTCGTGACTATCGACAAAGACTGGTAGGGGATTGGAAGCAGGTTCAGAACGTTTTCGAGAATGCCCAAAGCGCTATTGTAACAGTGAATATCGTGGGTGAAATTATTGCCACGAATAAAGCAGCTATTCACACTTTTTCTGCTGATTCCGAAACCATTCTTTATCGAAATATTTACGATTTTATCCCGAATATAAATCTGCGTGAACATTTCATGCTGCCAATGAAGGAGGTCACTACAGCGTTTAATATCTCATGCGAGCGTGACTCTGGCAAAAGTTTTATGGCCGAGGTCTCAGTTAATAGCTACGTTTTAGATGGAGAGTTGCAGGTTGTCATTGTTATACGGGATATTGACTCAGAGGTTAGTTCCCTTAAAGAGGTCAAACGTCGCCAGCAACAGATTGAGCTAATTAACCGGGTGCACAGTGTATTTATTCAGAATAAGAGCCCGGAAAATATCTTTGGAGCAGTTCTTCCTGACCTATTGGCAATGACAAAGAGTAAGTTAGGTTTTATAGGTGAATATACTCGGGATGGAGAGGATTATCGGCTTACTATTCTCTCTGGTAAGGCTGTAGATCCGAGCCGTGAACTTGATGATTTTATTGGCTGTTATGTCGGTCAGTCTGTCGAATTAAGAAAACCTAATAGCTTTTTTAGTCGTGTTGGGGCGGGAGAATTTATTCTCGACAATGTTAATAGCCTCCATATTACGACAGTTGATAACCATCCGGTAATTTCAAATTACATTGGGATTCCTATCATTATGGGAAGTGAGGTTATTGGTATTATCGGCCTTGCTAACGCCAGTCAGGGGTATGAAAAGTCAATTTTTGATGATCTGGCCCCCCTGAACAGTACCTATGGCCAGATAATTGATGCATTGCGTGAGGACAGAGTACGTGTTGCTCAAAGACAGGAACTAGAGATCGCAAAAGAAAAAGCAGAAGAAGCCAATAAAGCGAAAAGTAGCTTTCTGGCAACGATGAGTCATGAGATCCGGACCCCGATGAACGGTGTGCTGGGAATGCTCTATCTGCTTAACAAAACAGCACTCACAACTCGCCAGAAGGGTTATGTTGATACAGCCTGTAGTTCAGGTGAAGTTTTATTAGCTCTTATCAACGATATTCTCGACTTTTCTAAAATGGAAGCCGATAAGCTGGAGCTTGAGCAAATTCCCTTTAACTTCCAGAAGGTTGCTGAAGGTGCTATCGCTATTATGGCGAAAACTGCCAGTGAAAAGCAGGTTCGCCTGATCAATAATATTCCACTGACGCTGCCTTATAAATTGCTGGGGGATAAAAACAGGCTGAAGCAGGTACTGACTAATCTGGTCAGTAATGCTGTGAAGTTTACTCATCGTGGTGAAGTGGTGGTTACAGCAGGATACGATGATGGGGTTTTGACGGTTTCGGTCAAAGATACTGGTATTGGTATCCCTATGGATAAGAAAGCTCTGTTGTTTGAAGCCTTCAGTCAGGTTGACAGTTCTCATACACGCCGGTTCGGTGGAACGGGACTCGGTCTGGCTATCTCCCAATACATGATACGGGCGATGGGGGCTGAAATACAGGTTGAAAGTGAAACAGGTCAAGGATCTGAATTCAGTTTCTCGGTTAACTTACCTGTTGTTGATGCAGGTATCGACAATCGTTTTGATCCTCGTCTGGCGTTGGCTCGTGTTGCTCTGGTCTCCTGCAATGAGGTTGTCGCTACTAGTCTGGAAGCAAAACTCAGGCAGATGGGAGTCAAAGAGATTCATCTGCTGAAGGGCGACGTTTTTCTTACTGACCTCTTGCGTCATCTGCAAAGTGAAGGGCAGCCGCTCTTTGTGGTACTTGATGGTCCTAGTATGCGTGGGCAGAAGGGAATTCAGATTTTTGAACGTATACCCCCTGAAACCATGAATATGAGTGTTTTGCTGATTGACTGCATGCAGGAGTCTCTTGAGAGGGTTCATTCGGATCAGGTTATTCAAACGCCAGTGCGCAATAACGAATTCCAGCAGGCTTTAACCGAATTAGTGACAGGAGAGCAGACCGTTCAGTCTATTGATGTAGATGATGCTCCAGAGCTTAGGGGGATTCGGGTACTTGTCGCGGAGGACAATCGTGTAAATCAAGAGGTTGCTCAGGCAGTACTTGAAGAGCTGGGAATTGAAACTCATATTGTTGAAAATGGGCGAGAAGCTGTTGAGCGGGTACAGCAGCTGCGTTTTGATCTGGTGTTGATGGATATCCAGATGCCGGAAATGGACGGTCTGGAGGCAGCACGAACCATTCGAGCGCTGGGAGGGAAGTACGAGACGCTTCCAATTATCGCTATGACCGCTAATGCACTCAGTGGTGATGCCCGGATTAGTCACGAAGCAGGTATGGATGGTCATCTGACGAAGCCTATCGATCCTCCGGCTGTCTGGAGTACCCTTGATCAGTGGTGTGGTTCGGGAAATCCTGCCTCTGATACCGATGAAAATACTTCAGATGATGATGTCGGTAACTCCTGTCCTAAGCCTGATAATAAAAGAGCTCCAGATCCTGCTGAATTAAGCTATTTGCCCTCTCAGATGCCTGGGCTGAATCTTTCAGACGGTTTGGATCGTGTGCTAGGTGATAAAAGGCTTTACCTGGGGATTCTGGAATCCTTTCAGGATAGTTACGAGCGTTCAGCTGACGATCTGAATGCTGCTTTGGTTGCCCGGAATTGGTCAGAGTTACAACAGTTTTCTCATTCTGTGAAAGGTAGCTGCGCCAATATTGGTGCAATTGATGCGTCTATAAAAGGAGCGGTATTGGAAAAAGCCCTTAAGAGTCATCAGTTAGATGATATTGACATTCTGGTTGCAGAGCTTAGCGAATCACTCTCTGTGCTGCTTACCAGTATTAATAGAGTGCTTCTAACCTATTCCAGTGATAGCCCTGAAGTAAAGGCTGACCGACTTTCTGCTGATGAATTATTGGAAAAAATCCGTGAGCTGGAAGAGATTATTGACAGTGATTATGGTTGTGCTGTGGCTGGTCTTAATAATCTGATGATGATGAACACAGACTTTATTGATGAGCTGAAAAAGCTCAATACTATTCTGGGGCGTTTTGACGTAGCAAGTTCGAAGCAGGCCCTGAAATCCTTACGGCTTCAGATTGAAGATCTGGTCTGATCAAAGCGAGAGTATGTAATGGAAAAAAGTAGAGTATTGATTGTAGATGATTCTGTACAGGATATCGGAATTGTTATGGGAGTGCTTTCAAATCAATATGCTGTACAGGTCGCGACCAGTGGTCTGAACGCTCTGGAACAGGCCAGAGGAAGTTATAAACCGGATGTCGTTCTGCTTGATGTGGTAATGCCTGAGATGGATGGTTATGAGGTTTGTCGTCAGTTTAAAGAGGATGATGAACTGAAAGATATAGACATCATTTTTGTTTCAGCGAATGATTCTATTGAAGAGAAGCTGAAAGGCTATGATGTGGGTGGGGTGGATTATGTAACCAAGCCTGTTACTCCTGAAGAGCTGATGCGCAAAATTGAGCTGACTATTCAGAGTAAGCAGCAGCGTAACTCGATTCTGGAAGAGAAAAACTACGCTTTTAATACTGCGATGACCGCTATGTCTACAGCTGGTGAGCTGGGCGTCGTGATGGAATTTTTCCGTAAGTTGGCTGAGGTTGAAAGCCATCAGCAACTGGCAGAGCATGTCGCTGAATCCCTTCGTCAGTACAACCTGAAAACTATGGTTCGCCTCAGAACTAACGATGACGATCTTTATCTGGATTCAGAAGGCGCTCCCGCCCAGCTGGCCAAAGAGCTGCTGACCAAAGTGGCGGAGTCCGGCCGCATTATCGAGTGGAATGAGAGGGCAGTCTTTAACTTTGGCAATATCTCTGTATTAATAAAAGACATGCCAGAAGATGCTGATCTGCGTGGCCGCTATCGTGATACGGTCGCCATGGTCATTGAAGGTGCAACAACCAAGCTGGAAGTACTTAACCGGGATGTGCAGCTCAGTCAGCTAATTCGTGATGCACAGGAAGCATTGGTCGAAGTAGACCGGGAGCAGTTGAATCATAAACAGCAAACCCAGAAACTGGTTGAGAGCCTGACTCAGGATCTGGAGCGTTCATTTCTTGCCTGGGAGCTGACAGAAAAGCAGGAAGAAACGTTGATGAATATGGTTAATGAAACTATCGATAAGTCGGTACTGCACTTTGAAGCAGGAGAGGAGATTGACTTTAAAATGCGATCTATTTTAGACCGGTTGATACATATCTGATTCCTCGTCTGCGCCGGGGCAACAGGCAATAAAGGATACCGCCATGCAAGGACGGCATGAGCCTGACCTTTCCGCGCTGACAGACAGATAAACCCCCGACGTTTGTGTCTTACTTCGCACTAGAAGTACGCGACATTCACGATGGGGCATTTACCCACGCCAACCAGCGCATGCTGGCTAAGCCCCGTTATGTGCTGATCAAGTTAAAAGAACTGGATGCGCTGGAAAGAATCTCTGAGCGCAAAGCTCACAGTGTTCCGTAGCACGCAAAGCAGTGGCTGGAAACAGTCTGAGTCTCTGTCGAACAGGCTCCTGCTGTATTCGGATCCGTATCTGCCTACCATCGTATATAAGAATAAAACGGCTGTGCAGAGCTTTGCTACAGATATAAAAAAGGCGCAAACTCCGGTCTGCGCCTCGACATGACACAATTAAAAATATCTAAAGCATTAATTGTCGGATCTCTGCCAGACACTGATGCACCCATGCCATAAAGCGACCGGCATCAGCTCCGTTAATCACACGATGATCGAATGACAAACATAGCGGCAATTTGGTTGCGGGCTGGAAAGTCTCACTTTCAACGTCCCAGACCGGCTTGATTTCTGAACGTGCCACACCCAGAATTGCAACTTCCGGGGCATTAATGATCGGTGTGAATCCGGTTCCACCCATCGCCCCCAGACTGGAAACAGTGAAACAACCGCCTTTCATATCTGCTGCTTTTAGCTTGCGTTGCTTAGCTTTCAGTGCAAACTCATTAATATCCCGGGTCAACTGGGTAATGCCTTTTGTATCTGCATTTTTAATAACAGGTACAACCAGGCCCGCCGGAGTATCAACTGCAATTCCGATATTGACATAATCTTTGTATACCAGACTGTTGCCATCAGCACTGATTGAACAGTTAAACTGAGGAAAACGCCGAAGAGCCCTGGCCACTACCATGATAATAAAAGGTAACAGGGAAGGTTTTTTCTCCAGATTTATTAATGTCGGGTCAATTTGTTTACGATATGTCTCAAGTTCATTGACATTCACTTCATCAAACAGGGTTACATGAGGAATATTCAACCAGCAGCGAGTCATATGACTGGAAGTAGCCCGTGCTATACCTGATAAAAGATCCTCTCTTATCTCACCAAACTGACTGAAATCCTGAGCTGGAATAGCAGGAATTCCTTTTGCTTCAGCGGGTACTTTTATTGTCTGAGATCCTGTTTGGGGGACAGTCATTCTCTGCTTTACGAAATGCTTTATGTCTCCTTTCAGCACCCGTCCCCGGATTCCTGAACCCTGAACCTGATCCAGGGAAACACCCAGCTCACGGGCCATTTTTCGGGTAGCCGGTCCGGCATAGACTCGCTTTCTGGAAGATACGGCCGGATCATTTGAAAGGATAGATTCCGGCATATGCATCCTTCCCGTCATCTTAGTGTCTGCAGCTTGCTCAGATGACACTGGCTCAACATTAAGTGCTGATACTTTAGCTACAGGCTTCGAAGAAGTATTTTCACTATCAGGGCTTTCATTCCACGCATCAGAAGTGACATCGGAGGACTCTTCCAGACGGAGCCGTGCCAGTGGTGTGCCGGTTTCGGCAGACTGCCCAATATCAACCAGCCACTCTTCCAGTACTCCGCCAATCTGAGCAGGGACTTCCATTGATGTTTTGTCTGACTCCAGTACTAATATAGAATCTCCGGCAGCGATTGAATCACCAACCTCAATACAGAACTCAATCACATCACCTGAACCATCCGTTTCAGGCATCAGAATAATTTCGTGTTTCATCAT
This sequence comes from Oceanospirillum sediminis, assembly GCF_014164585.1. GTDB lineage: Bacteria > Pseudomonadota > Gammaproteobacteria > Pseudomonadales > Halomonadaceae > Oceanospirillum > Oceanospirillum sediminis. Next base: position 27,609 of record NZ_JACJFM010000022.1, read on the forward strand.
TCTCTCCTGGGTTTACATGGAGGCAGGGTCAATTTTTTGTTTTGGAATATCCAGCTCTGTACGGGCCTTATCCAGAATATCAGCAGTCAGATCACCTTTACGGTACAAATCAGATAACGCCGCCCAGGCAATATAGCGCGCATCTACTTCAAAGTGATCCCGTAAAGTCGGACGACTCTCACTTAAACCAAAGCCATCGGTACCCAGTGTGACCAGACCCTGTGGGAACCAACGTGCGATACCGTTAGGCAAGGACTTCACAAAATCACTTACCGCGACAAAACTACCAGATTCGTTAGTCAGCATACGTTGAATAACATTCTGCTGTGGCTGTTCCGGATTCAGCATATTCTGACGCTCTGTGGCCAGGGCATTGCGAGTCAGCTGGTTGTAGCTGGTGACACTCCAGATATCGGTGCTGCAACCATATTTACTCAGAATTTCAGCGGCCTTCTGTACTTCCTGCATCAGGCTACCGCTGCCCATCAGGTGGACCTTCTGACCTGATGCATCATCTTTTCTATAACGGTACATGCCCTGAAGAATACCTTGCTCAAGCTCATTCAGTGCGGTCTGATTATCAGGATCAACCGGTAGTGGTGGCATGACATAGTTTTCGTTATACAGGGTGATGTAGTAGAAGATCTTTTCATCATCCTGATACATGCGCTTAATACCATCGCGGACAATTACTGCCAGCTCATAGGCAAAAGCCGGGTCATAGCTGTACATATTCGGTACAGTGGCTGCGACCGCGTGAGAGTGCCCATCCTGGTGCTGTAAACCTTCGCCATTTAATGTAGTGCGTCCGGCAGTACCGCCTAACAGAAAGCCTTTGGCTAAGCTGTCAGCACAGGCCCAGATCATGTCGCCAACACGTTGAAAACCAAAAATAGAATAAAAGATGTAAAATGGTATAGTCGGCACACCAAAATTCGCATAGGCCGTACCTGCGGCCAGGAATGAGGCCATCGCTCCGGTTTCACAAATGCCTTCTTGTAACAGCTGACCATTGGCTGCTTCTTTGTACGGTAGCAAGCTGCTGGAATCCACCGGCTTATATTTCTGCCCCACGGAGGAGTAGATTCCAAACTGATTAAACAGGGATTCCATACCAAATGTGCGCGCTTCATCCGGTACGATAGGCACAATAAAACGGCCTGTTTCCTTGTCTTTCATCATTCTGCCCAGCATGCGAACAAAAGCCATTGTTGTGGATTGCTCGCGTTCAGAGCCTTGAATCGCATCTTTAAACAATGTCAGTTCAGGTGCTTTCAGGCGAGGAAAGTCACTATGGCGGGAGGGCAGATAACCACCTTGTTGCTGGCGTTGCTGGTGCAGATAGTTCAGCTCAGCACTGCCTTCTTCAGGCAGATACAGATCGGCACTGGCCAGCGCTTCGTCTGACAAAGGAATACCAAAGCGTCGCCCCATAGCAATCCGCTCTTCAGCGGTCAGCGTCTTTTTCTGGTGTGCCGTATTCTGACCTTCCGCTACGGCTCCCATGCCATCGCCTTTTACCGTCTTCATCAGAATGACGGTTGGCTTATCCTGGGCATTCGCTGCTTTTTCAAAAGCCGCATAAATCTTCTTACGGTCCTGACCTCCCCGGCGAATACAACGAATTTCTTCATCATTCAGGGTTTTCATCAGTGCGGACAGGCGAGGATCATTTTCGATCCAGTGGTTACGCACCGTTTCACCATCAGATACGGTGTAGAACTGGTAATCACCATCCACAGCCCGGTCCATACGAGCCTGCAACACGCCTTCATGATCCCGTGCAAAGAGCTCATCCCACTCGCTGCCCCAGATCACTTTAATCACATTCCAGCCAGCACCACGGTAGCTCCGCTCCAGTTCCTGGATAATCTTCCCGTTGCCCCGTACCGGACCATCCAGACGTTGGAGGTTACAGTTAATCACCATCACCAGGTTGTCGAGATTATCCCGAGTGGCCATGTTAATGGTGCCCAGTACTTCTGGTTCATCGGACTCACCATCACCAATAAAGCACCAGACCTTGCCACCATCTGCCGGTTTAAGGCCTCGATTTTCCAGGTACTTCATAAAGCGGGCCTGGTAAATTGCAGATGGGGTAGATAATCCCATAGAAGCCGTCGGTCCTTGCCAGAATTCCGGCATACGACGAGGGTGAGGATAGGAACACAAACCTCCGCCGGGTTGCAGTTCACGACGGAAATTGGCCATCTGCTGCTGGCTCAGGCGTCCTTCAGCATAAGCTCTGGCATATAAACCCGGTGCTGCGTGCGCCTGCACCAGCAATTGATCTCCACCATACTGATCCGTTTTATTCTTAAAGAAATGATTGAAACCGACTTCCAGCATGGTTGCTGCAGACAGGTAAGTCGCAATATGACCACCCACACCTGTGCCTGCATCGTTGGCTTTCAACACCATCGCTGCCGCATTCCAGCGGATAATATTTTCAATCTTATCTTCCAGTAGCGCATTACCAGGATAAGCAGGCTGCTCAGAAACCGGGATTGAGTTGCGATACGGCGTGTTTAAAGTCGCCTCGGTCAGACTGATATTGCGGCCCAGCAGGTGATTCTGTAACAGACGCAGGATATCTTTACCTCGGTGATCACCCTGGTCGACCAGAATGTCTTCCAGCGCTTCGATCCATTCCTGGTTTTCCTGAGCGATGTCATTGTCGTTATCTGGCTCAGAGATCGGGTTTATTGTATTCATCGTTATGTCCCATAATTCTCAACAACAGGATAAGGAAGAGGCTTTCCAGATATCAGTATCCGCAGGGGGGAGCGTTGTTCTCCGGGGATAAGCGAAGAACAACATGATGCATCAGGCCGGAAAGCCTCGGAGCTGAATCCCTTTTGAGGATATTTCCTGAGCAGCTTTCTGAGCTGCAACAGACAAAAAGAGTGGATCTCACTTAACTTCAATCTGTGTATTAAATCTAACACCGGGGGATTGGCGTAAAATTCTAAATTAAGCGTTTATCCTGTTCTTCAGTGGTGGAACTGATCACTCTATGGTTGTTTTTTAGTGTTTCTTTAAAATTGATGGGGTTTATTCAGAAGAAACATCTAATCTGTGGCAGAGGAACGTTATCAGGCTACCGCTAATGGGCGGGATGCGGTTAATTCGCTGAAGACTCGTGCCAGCGTATCCCGCCATTCAGATAAGAAATGTTCGCCACTGTCACCAGGCTGGATAAACGTCAGACAGCAGCTGGATTCGGTACTGTCGCCATCACCTGAAAGCTCTGTTTCCAGTAAAAAGCAAAGATCTTCCTGATGATGCAGGCAGATCCGATATCTGGCATTGCCACATCTCCAGCGCAGATGGGTTTGAAGTCTGTCATCCAGCGTATATCTTTTAACGACAGCTTCGACATCACACCCGGAGTCTGTCAGGGCTTGTTCCAGTCTTTTCAAATCAGGGCAGATAGTTTCATTAAGCAGGGCATGTACCACTTCGGAGTTATCATCTGAAGAGTGCCAGAGCATTTCTTGCCAGCTATACATAGTCAGTGTTTCCCTCTTAAAGGTGAATGCCGGTCAGAGAGAATATACCGGGGGGATATAAAAGAAATATTACACGCTATTACTCAAACTGATCCTTATAAACAGAATATATAAATTGGTTTCTCCTATGCTGACCCAGAGCAAGGAAAGCCTTATAAAGTGGGTGGTTTATAAATAATTAAATATGACACTCTTCTGAGTTGGCGACTCAATATGCCGCATATTCTGACTCAATCAGAATATGCGAGCGCAGGTTATACAAAAGAAAGTACGCGGCGTATGTACACGCTTATTCCGATTCAGCAGAACAGGAAGTTAGCGATCAACTCCTTTCCACCTTCGGTTGCAAATGATTCCGGATGAAACTGAATGCCATAGATAGGGTGGGTTTTATGCTGTACACCCATCACTTCGAACTGGCCGCCTTTACGAATACGATCCAGATTATCAAAATCTTTCAGGGTAATATCATCTCCAACCACTGCCGTCAGTTTCAGTTCATCCGGGAAGGTTTCTGCTTCAGCCATTAAGGAATGGTAACGCATCACTTCCAGTTGATCAGGAATATCCCGGAACATGCCTTCACTATCATGACTGATCGGGCTGATTTTACCGTGCATTGGTAAATGAGCTTTAACCACCTTGCCACCAAATACATGCACAATACCCTGCATACCCAGGCATACACCTAGCAGAGGGATTCTGGGGCCAAATTCAGTAATCACTCTGGCACAGACGCCGAAATAGTTCTCATCGTCAGGAGAGCCGGGTCCTGGCGAGATAATGATGCGATCCGGATTTGCTTCGGCCAGTTCTTCCAGTGTCACCTCATCATTGCGCTTAACAATAATTTCAAAGCGCTCAATTGTGCCTTTATGCTGCTCAGCAGTCAGAATTTCGCCAATAAACTGGTACAGGTTGTAAGTAAAGGAGTCGTAGTTATCAATAATAAAGACTTTCATTACTGCATCCCTCAGGCGTCAGACGGTTGATCATTAGTGGCATCATCAGTGTCTTCTGCCTCAGGAGGGGCAAACATATCCAGAACCTTTTTCGTTCCGGCAAACTTCCGACGGATTTCTTCGTATTCATCAGCAGGATTTGAGTCGTATACATTACCCCCACAGGTCTGTACATACGCCTCATCACCATTAGCAAACACCGTACGAATAGGAATTGCAAAAGTACAATCACCATTGAATGAAAAGTGTCCAACCGCGCCGCCATAAGGCCCACGACCATCCGGTTCCATCTCATTAATAATCTTCATGGCTTCAATTTTAGGCGCACCTGTCAATGTGCCTGCCGGGAAGTTGCTGGCCAGAGCCGAGAACATATCCTGGCCTTCAGCGATAATTCCCACAATCTCACTGGAGATATGCTGAACATGACTGAAACGCTTAATGTCCATCAAGCTACGTACTTTAACGGTACCAAATTTGGCTACTCGTCCAATATCATTGCGGTGCAGATCCACAATCATATTGTGCTCTGCAATTTCTTTCGGGTCGTTCAGCAGGTTGCGGGCCAGTTCTCTGTCTTCCTGTTCAGTCTGTCCACGTTTTGCTGTACCAGCCAGAGGGAAGGTTTCCATCTCACCCTGGCGTAATCTGAACAACAGCTCAGGGCTTGCCCCAATCAGCTTCTGCTCACCGAATTTAACGTAGTACATCTGAGGGGATGGGTTCACCTCGCGCAGTTTTTCATAAATATTGATGGCATCACCATCCAGATGGAAGCGCTTTTTAAACCCTACTTCCGTCTGGAAGATTTTACCGTCGATAATATCCTGCTTAACTTTAAGCACCGCGCTTTCATGTTCTTCACGGCTCATGGTGTCACCCAGAGTCGTAATTGTCAGATCGCCACTTTTGACCGGAGGCGCATTAATCAGCATGAGCACATCTTCAAGACGACTATCGTTGTAGTAGAAATAGATCACCTCACCGGTCATCTTGTCCAGAATCAGGCCATCTTTGTATAATCCGAAGCGGAAGGCATCAAACATGTCGCTGGACTGAATATCCAGGCTCGGTTCAAAGTAATTCATGGCGTCATAGCCAAGATACCCGGTTAAGCCGCCAGCATATTTCCGGGAAATAATATTCTGCGGTACAATATCACGCAGCAGATAATAGGGGTTATCGCTTGCATAACTTTCTGTAGAGCCATCTCTCTGCTCAATGATCAGCTCTTGACCTCGGGCATAAAACTGTTGCTCTGGATCAAAGCCAATAATAGAGTGACGGGCAATGTGGCTATCTTCACCTAACGATTCCAGATAGAAGCAATGCTGATAACGCTGCTCAATTTTTTTGAATAAACCAAAAAAATCGCAATGCGCTGTAATAGTGACGTAGCGCGGTTTACGCGGCAATTTAATTGGTGCTGGCTTGCGTAACATAGATAACCTTACTTAATCTCTTTTAAAGCCCGGGAGCCACGGGTCACTGTTGCAATCCCTACCCCAAGCTTTTCTGCAATTTGTCTTTGCGGCATACCTTCACGTAACAACTTAAAGATCTGCAATCTTTTACTGATTTCCGACAACTCAGAAGGTGTCAGTAAGCCTCTTAGTGCCTCTTCCATCTGATCCGGCTCTTTCATTGATAGCAGATGCTGGCTCAATTCATTCAGGTATTGTTGTTCGTTTTTTTTTGTATTCATGTACTAGTACACTATCACATTATCAGAAAAGGTCAATGCTGATATCAGGTTTATCCATCACAAAAAATGCATCGGTTATACAAGCCGTTAGCATTATACCGATACCTTTCCGGCCGATATCGTAAGTCAGAGTATACTCCTTTCAGAGCAAAGCCTTTATCGCTCCATGGCCCAATCTGACTCACAATACACCAGATGCGCCATAGGCTCCGGGCCCAGCCGGATCTCGCTGCCTTTCTGAGCTGCCAGATATTGCCCCAGACGCAAGCTGTCCTCTTTCTGCCATAGATCCGGCAGCTGTTGACGAAAATCCTGTAAAACCCGAACAGACTGTGCCGCTTGTCCTGCTTCAAACCAGGCCCTGGCCAGATAAACAGCCTGTAGTCGTGTTGTTATAGGCTCGCCTTCCAGCGCAATAACTGCGCTGTAATTTTTTTGTTCCAGATAAATACGCATTATTGAGTAACTGGCATAACTGGCAGTGATCGGCATATTAAATGATTGATGAATCTCTCTGGCCTGGTGCAGATAGCTTAAAGCCTGTTCATAATCGCCCAGATCAGTCCACGCCCAGCCCAGAAAAACCAGTGAACTGGCTTTCAGTAAAGGTGCCGGATCATCGGCAATAAATTCATTCAGTTGCTCTATCGCTGATCTCAACCGTATAGCATCCCGACCGTGTCCAGCAATCTCCGTCTGATCCAGCCCCTGATCCAGAGTTGCGAATGCCATATAGAAACGGGTAAAACTGAGCAGATTGCTGGCACCGATTTGCTTTGCCAGTGCGTGAGCCTGTTCGAACAGCGCATAGGCTTTGTGCCCGTTATGCAATTGCATCTGATAAAAGCCTGCATAAATCAGTGCCTGAGCCAGCTCATAGGGCTGTTGCAACTGGCGATACAGATTAATAGACTGTTCCAGTGCATCTTCCCTCTGCGATAAAGGCAAAGAATAGTTCTGTGCTATAGCCAGCTGAGTTGCAGCAATCATAGGCTGATGCCCCAGTTGTTGATAAAAATTCAGTGCTTTAATCAGATATTTCTGGTTCTGCCTCAGATCATTACCGGGGCTTTTTTCCAGCCCCTCGTTGCTGGGATTACCCAGATAAAACAGGTTTTCAGCCTGGGTCTGCAGCTCACTGCTATCCGCCATCAACTGACTGGCTTCACGCAACCAGTGCCGATGCTCCGGCCAATCCATATCCCGCCAGGCTTGTCTGGCTTTTAGCCGGTAACTGCGCGCCATCTGATAATGATCAGCCGCTCTTTTAGCACTGGTGATAGCTTGCTTTATTCTGATGGTTTCATCATCGGCACCTCGACGTAATGCCAGCTCTGCCAGCCAGTAATCAATAAAAGCATTAAGACCGGCATCTTCTTCTCTGGCGATATCAGGAATTAATTCCATTTCCTTTTCAGCAAACGTCCATTGCCCGGCTAACAGCTGGATCTGTGCCATTCTGGCCCGCGCCCAGTGATTATCCGGCTCAACAATCAGACTGGCCTGAAAATAACGCCGGGCCTGATTTGCCCCCTCTGTCTGCAGATACTGAATGCCTTCTGCCAGTGCCTGAGCTGCCACCGGATCAGATCCAGCCACCGAATCAGAATGATGCTGTTTACGTTCAGGTTGTAACAGATAGACCAGTTGCTGAGCGACTGATGCAACCGATGCAGGTAAAGATCCATAGCTGACACTGCCTTGCTGAGCTTTGCCATCAGCATAAATGACCTTAAAGTCGAGCACTTGCTGGCGATTATGCAGTCTGACATCGGCAAACAGAGCTGCATCAATTTTCTCCTGCTTTAATAACGTGCGTATCTGCACAGGTAGTGCAGGCCAGTTGATTTCTGATGATAGCAAAAGATGATTGCTGACTGCGGGGCTGACGATATTAAGACCATAACTCCGCTGTAGTTCTGTCGCTAACATATCGGACAGACCCAGTTCCAGCCATGCCATACTGGTGTCACCGGTTTCATTGATAAAAGGCAGTACCAGTACTGACGGCCCGGCTTGATCTGTATTCAGATTACCCTGAACGTCTAATGTTCTGGCAGCGATACCCGTATTGATGTGTTGCTCTGTTTTGTTTGTATTCGGACCAGTCAAGGCAAAGGTATGTGAACTTAATCCCGCCAGCAAAGTATCTTTTAATAACCAGATACTACTGGTTAGCAGAAAAATCAGAGCAATAATTGTGATAAACAAACCTGACATTGCTCTGTGGAGCGTTTTTGCTGGCTCTGAATTTGTTCGTTCAGGATTTTCCTGTTCCGGTTTTTCTTGTTCAGGGAGGGCTGATTCCGGGGTTGTCGTTTCTGGGTTTGTTCGTCCCGGAGTGGATAGTTCCGGATTTAACAGACCGGTACCCATCTCTCCACAGGCCGGATCGATTACTGGGATTGTCACTTCAGCAATCCATTGATACCCCCGTTGTGGGAAGGTGCGGATAAATACGGGTTGCTGAGCTTTATCGCCCAGGGCTTTTCTTAATTCACGGATACTCTGAGTCAGCGCATTTTCACGATAGTCGCCATGATCCCAGAGTTTATCCAGTAGCTCTTCTTTACTGACAATCCGTTCTCTGTGTTCCAGCAAATAATTCAGCAGATTGGCTACTTTATGTCTGAGAATAATCTCCTGCTCTGTATCTGATTCAGTAAAAAACAGGCAACCCGCATCCGGATCAAATTGAAAATGAGCAAACTGATACACACGCATAGCAGGTCAGAATTTCCTGAAAAATGTCAATCATCATTAAGCCACTCAGAAAATAGCAGCATAAATTATGTTCTTTATTACAGGTAAAATTCTACGTGAAGCAGGTGCAGAATCCTAGTATTCGCAGGATCGTTTTTATCTTTATAATCTGTTGTTTTAAAAGGATAAATTTGAATTTCATATTGATTTTATTTCGATTTCATCTGTATTTCATATTTAACATTTTACCGTCCGATATAACTCAATCCGAATTTAACCACCTGAGCTTATCCCCCCTGAGATGCTAATCCTGAAAGCGTCTGTTCAGGCGGATATATCAGCTCAGAACATTATCGGAAATAACTATCGGAGACATGCCTGATATGGAATCCATGATCCAGTCCGCATTGATTGCCGACCAGCAATCGTTGTTTATTATCGGAATTATTTTTGTTACGGGATTACTGACCAGTCTGACTCCTTGTGTGTATCCCATGCTGCCTATTACGGTCTCTGTGATTGGTAGTCAGGCCAGCAATAAAAGACAGAGTATTCATTTCTCTCTGATTTACGTATTGGGGCTGGCACTGTTTTACAGCTTGCTGGGCATGCTGGCGGCCAGCACCGGGCAGTTATTCGGCACTGTGGCCAGTCATCCACTGACACTCATAATCGTTGGAACGTTTTGTCTGCTGATGGCAGCCTGGATGCTGGGCTGGATCAACCCGATGAACAATCCGGCTATGCCTCAGCTGTCGTTCTCCCAACCCTGGCTGAATGTATTTGTTGCAGGGTGTCTGTCCGGACTGGTCATGGCGCCCTGCACCTCTCCTGTACTGGGCATGTTGCTGATGTATGTCGCTTCAGAAGGCAATAGATTATGGGCTGCTCTGCTAATGTTCGTTTTTGCGTTTGGCATGAGTGCTCTGCTGATTCTGGCCGGAAGTTTTTCTGGTTTTATGTCTTCTATTCCCCGGTCGGGTAAATGGCTGAATCTGAGTAAATATCTGATGGCAGCACTGATGGGGTTCACAGCACTTTATCTGTTCTATCAGGCGATCTGACCTGATTTATCTCCCCTTTATTCAAAATATTATTTCAGTAAAAGCATAGTCATAATGGAGTTTAACGATGAAATATCCCATGCTTAAAACCCTGCAATACCTTGCCTGTGGAGCCCTGCTTTCAGGCTTCGCGATACAGGCTCAGGCCGGGCAAACCACTCGGGTTGGTGATCCTGCTCCGGTATTCAGCTCACAAACGATAACAGGTCAGCACTTTAATCTGGCAGATTACACCGGCAAGAAACCGGTTTACCTGAAATTCTGGGCGACCTGGTGCAGTTACTGCAAAGCGGAAATGCCCCACCTGAACAGTATTAAGCAGCAATACGGTGATGATATTGAAATCGTCACTATTAACGTAGGCATGAATGATTCTGTCGCCAAAATCAATCATTTCTTCCAGAATCAGGGTTATAGCTTACCGGTTATCTTTGATCATAAAGGAGAGCTGACGGCCCGCTATCAGGTGATAGGGACGCCTCATCATATCCTGATAGACAAGGAGGGACGTATCGCTTATCGGACCTTTCTGGCAACCGATCAGCTGGATCAGATGATTATGCACTGGTCACAGCTAAATAGTTCAGCTGCATCTGTTCGCATGTCAGACAAGCCAAAGGATATTATGGCATTGCCCCCTGTTTATCCGGTTAAGGCTCTGGCAGGAGATGTACTATGAAGCGATTACCAATAACCCCAGCGCGCAGAATCAGACTGAAAACAATTGCAGCAGGTCTTACTCTGGCGCTGCTGAGCGGATGCTCTCAATCAGTACAAATTCTGGCAGAAAACGGACAAGCATCTTCGATATCAAATCAGGAGCAACAAAAAGCCATTCACTACAGCGCACTAAAAACCTTTGATGGCCAGCCTGTTGTTCTTAAAAGCGAGTCTGTGACCCATCTGGTGTTTATGGATATCTGGGCGACTTACGCTGGTGCAGGTGCAGAAGCCGATATTTCTCAGCTGCCCGCTGATTTTTTAGAGCATAGTCAGCAGATCTGGGTTCAGCCTGAAATTAACGTAACACGGGAGCAAATGGCTGAGTTTCAGAGCTATTACCCTGATATTGCACCGCTGGTTCTGGACTCAGGTTTTGCTCTGATGCGTGCGGAAAATGTCTGGCAGGCACCCTGGCATGTTCTGATCAGGGATGGAAAAACCCTGTTCTCAGGGAATATTGATGATTTGAGAAAACATCTTGGTCTTCCGGTCAGGCAGATGGCACAGCAGATTCAGGGAGATCATGATTTCGCAGCAACAGAAGTAATCCGCCATCAGGCCGCGGCATCATACCAGAAACTCAGCACAGGTGATCTGGCTCCTGATTTTCAAGGTACCACCCTGGCAGGGACGACCTTGTCTTTATCCTCGAACATTGAACAGAGCAATCAGGACACCAGTCTGGTTTTTCTGGACTCATTATGTCCGATGCCCCACTTTCCGGGTTGTGAGGATAAGCTGAAACAACTGAGTCAGACCATTGCTGTAACGCCTGATCGTCAATGGATTGGGGTGATCAGCTCTTTCTATGTTGATAAGTCGATTGCTACTCAGTTTGCCAAGCGCTTTAAACTGAATAGTGTGCCGCTGATTTTTGATCAGGATAACCAGATTTTTGAACAATACGGCGTCCATGCGACACCTTATCAAATTAACATCGGTGCCAATGGCGTGATTCAATCAAGAGGAGATCAAATTCATTAAATCAGACGATTAATCTATATCGCAGATCTTTTGAATAACGAAAACCAGAATCGGAACATTGCCGGTTTCTGGCCTCTGCCAATGGGCCTGAATGTCCGGATAAGATCAATATTCTCCAGTCAATGACTGGAGAATATTGCAATGCTCTTGTTTCGGTATGCAGAACAATGTTTTGCTGCCAAATACAAAATAGCTGGCAGTACTTCTTAATCTGCAACCCTGCTCAGCTCCTGGCTGATCTCCGCTACCAGCCTGGCGGCCAGTTTTGCGGTGCGATGATCTTCATCCAGCAAAGGATTACATTCAGCGATATCGGTCAGTACAACAGGCACATTGGCTGCAGCAGCTTCTGTCAGGATCAGACGGATGATTTCGCATCCGGTTACCGCATCCAGCCCCATAATGGACGGTGCGCTGACACCGGGTGCTACTGCCACACTGAATGCATCCAGACAGATCGTCAGATAGAGGTAATCCAGCTCTGCCAGATAGTCTTTCATGTCCTGGCGAATGGCTTCCAGATCAGTGGCTTTGCAATCACGGTCCAGACGCCATTTAACGCCCTGCTCACGGGCAAATTCAAACAACGCCTGAGTATTAGCCGTTTCGTTGACACCGATGCAGTAGTAATTAAAGTCTTTGTTATTGGCATTACACCATTGAGCAATCTGGCGGAACGGCGTGCCTGAACTGGGCTGAATATCCGGATTACGCAGATCCAGATGGGCATCCAGATTAACAATACCAATACGGGCATTCTTCTCTTCAGCATAAATATGTCGTGCCACGCCCTGGTAACTGCCCCAGGCGATCTCATGACCACCGCCCAGCACAACAGGCTTAAGTCCATTATCCAGCAAAAAAGTGATTTTTGCCGCCAGTTGATTTTGCGCAACTTCCATTGAGGCATCATCACAACTGACATCACCTGCGTCCCAGGCTTTAACCGGCAGGTGCCAGGCGGCATTGGATAATGCCCAGCGAATTGCAGCAGGACCTTCTTTTGCTCCCTGACGACCTTTATTCCTGCGTACCCCTTCATCACAGGCAAAACCCAGAATGGCAATACCACCCGGTTCAAAATCATCCGCAGGTAATGGGCTGATTTCCTGATGCCAGCGCGTGCTGACACCAGCCTCTTCATTGTCAACCCGGCCCGTCCATAACGCCATATCTGCTGGGTTATAGGTCATTGATTCACTCCATTTCATTCTGTTTCTTGCCCCGCCAGCCATATTTTTGACGGACGGTGCATATTAATACCATAGCTGAGCTCACTGGGATGCTCGACTGGCCATAACACCAGATCAGCATCATAACCCGCTTTTAGCACACCTTTGCTATTTCCTAATCCCAGTGCCTTGGCGCCATGACAGGTGGTGCCAGCCAGTGCCTGTTCCGGTGTCATACCAAATAACACACAGCTCTGGTTCATTGCCAGCAGTAAGGAAGCAATCGGTGATGTACCGGGGTTCAGATCAGTAGAGACCGCCACTGGAATATTATGTTCAAATAAAGCTTTTATCGGTGGCAGTTTTGTCTCTTTCAGGCAATAAAAGGCTCCCGGCAGCATCACCGCAACGGTTCCGGCATGCTTTAATACCGGCAGATCTTCTTCAGCCAGGTATTCCAGGTGATCGACTGACAAGGCGTTAAACTCTGCCGCCAGTACCGCCCCTTTGAGATCACTGAGCTGCTCAACATGGCCTTTAACCGGTAAACCGTGTTTTACTGCGGCTTCGAATAAACGCCGGGTTTGCTCTGGTGAAAAGCCAATGCCTTCACAGAACACATCCACAGCATCCGCCAGTTTCTGCTCTGCTACTAAGGGCAACATTTCATTGATCACAATATCCAGATAGGCATCCGGATCATGTTTGTACTCTGCTGGAACCGCATGAGCACCCAGGAACGTCCGTTTGATTGTCAATCCTGTATGCTCCGCCAGCTGGCCGGCCACTCTCAGCATTCTCAGCTCAGTTTCTGTATCAAGGCCATATCCAGATTTGATCTCAACCGTTGTCACGCCTTCAGCCATAAGGCGCTGCAAACGCTTCAGGCCTGAAGCAAACAGTTCTTCGTCAGAAGCCGCTCTGGTGGCGGTCACCGTACTGACAATGCCGCCACCTTTACGGGCGATCTCCTCATAAGATACGCCCTGTAATCGCCATTCGAATTCACGGGCACGACTGCCGCCATACACCAGATGAGTATGGCAATCAATCAGTCCTGGGGTCAGCCAGCCCCCTTGACCATCCATACGTTCAACGGCTTCAAATTCCGGGGCTTCTGCTGCTTTCCCGACCCAGCTGATACGCCCTGCGGTGACAGCCAGCATACCATTCTCTATCTGACCATAGTGCGATGCTGAGCCTGAAATGTCGTAATTCATGGTCGCTAAAGACACATTGTGTATTAACAGGTCGCAACGATGAGAGCCGGTATTGTTTTGATTAACCACGGTATCCGATATTGTCATGAGGCAATCTCTTTATTATCGCTTTTTGAATATATCTTTGAAAGCCTGATCATTGTCTGCAAGGCACAAAATTTTTCACAGGACTGTATGTATAAACGTCCATGCAAGTTTAAAGGATGAGACACTGGGGACGAGTTCTGATCAGGCTACAGAGTGAGGATGTTCTGGTTTGCAGGTGATGCTGATTCAGAATGCCATCCGCGCAACGGATGGCATTCTGATACTGTCTATCAGAGGTTTAAAACTTCAAACCTTCAAGCAAGCCATCATCAACCTGGTTTGCCAGAGTCACTTTAAGTTTAGGCGTGCGTTCCATTTCGCGCTTAATGGCGAAGTTGGCTTCTGTGTTCCGGGCCCAGCTGCGTCGTGCAATGCCGTTGTTTACGTCAAAGAACAGCATATTTTTCAGTCGACGCTCAGAGGCCTCAGAACCGTCCAGCAGCATACCAAAACCGCCGTTGATCACTTCACCCCAACCAACGCCACCGCCATTGTGAATAGAGACCCAGGTCGCGCCCCGGAAGCCATCACCAATCACGTTATGAATCGCCATATCCGCTGTAAAACGACTGCCATCATAGATATTTGAGGTTTCACGGTAAGGGGAATCGGTACCACTGACATCATGATGATCACGACCTAATACCACTGGGCCAATCTCGCCGGCGTTAATGGCATCATTAAACGCTTTAGCAATCTCCGCCCGGCCCTGTGCATCCGCATATAAGATACGTGCCTGTGAGCCGACAACGAGTTTGTTCTGTTTCGCGTCATTGATCCAGGTGATGTTGTCCTGCATCTGCTGCTGAATCTCTTCCGGAGAATCCCGCATAATGCATTCCAGTACCTTAGCGGCAATCTCATCCGTTTTATCCAGGTCATCCGGATTCCCTGAAGTACAAACCCAGCGGAATGGACCAAAACCGTAGTCAAAACACATCGGCCCCAGAATATCCTGAACATAAGACGGATACTTGAAGTCGATACCGTTTTCAGCCATCACATCACCACCCGCCCGTGATGCTTCAAGCAAGAAGGCATTTCCGTAATCAAAGAAATACGTGCCCTTAGCGGTGTGTTTATTGACCGCATCGGCGTGGCGTTTCAGTGTGGCCTGTACTTTTTCTTTAAAGACTTCCGGTTCTTCACGAATCAGTCGGTTTGACTCTTCATAGCTGATGTCTACCGGGTAGTAACCACCGGACCAGGGGTTATGCAGTGATGTCTGGTCAGAACCTAAATGAACGAAGATATCTTCAGCCAGGAAGCTTTCCCAAACGTCGACGACGTTACCAATAAAGGCTATGGAGACAACTTCTTCGTTTTCCTGTGCTTTGCGAACACGGGCAACCAGATCCGGCATATTATCAACCAGTTCGTCTACCCAGCCCTGCTCATGACGTTTGATCGCCGCTTTAGGGTTCACCTCTGCACAGACAGTAATACAGTCAGCAATGTTGCCCGCTTTAGGCTGAGCACCACTCATACCGCCCAGACCTGCGGTTAAGAAGATCTTACCTTTCGGGCTTTCGCCTTTATTCAGTACTTTTCGGAAGGCATTCATCACCGTAATCGTTGTACCGTGAACAATGCCCTGCGGGCCAATGTACATAAAGGATCCGGCGGTCATCTGGCCGTATTGGGTCACACCCAGAGCATTGAATTTTTCCCAATCATCCGGTTTGGAGTAGTTCGGGATCATCATGCCGTTCGTCACAACGACTCTTGGTGCTTCTTCAGAAGAAGGGAACAGACCCATCGGGTGACCGGAATACATGTGCAGCGTCTGATCCGATTCCATCTCACTCAGGTATTTCATCGTCAGAAGATACTGCGCCCAGTTCTGGAATACCGCGCCATTGCCGCCATAGGTGATCAGTTCTTCCGGGTGCTGAGCCACCGCAGGATCTAAGTTGTTGTCGATCATCAGCATGATCGCAGCAGCCTGCTGGCACTTAGCCGGATAATCCTCGATTGAGCGCGCTTTTAAGGTGTGCTCAGGCTTGAAGCGGTACA
Source organism: Oceanospirillum sediminis (assembly GCF_014164585.1). Lineage (GTDB taxonomy): Bacteria > Pseudomonadota > Gammaproteobacteria > Pseudomonadales > Halomonadaceae > Oceanospirillum > Oceanospirillum sediminis. The sequence continues at coordinate 43,757 of NZ_JACJFM010000022.1, forward strand.
TATAGATCCGGCCATAGTCGTTCAGCTCTTTCGCGAACTCAGGCGCCAGCTCAGCATGCCACTCTTTCGGGAAGTAACGCAGCGCATTACGCACGGCCAGCTGTTTTTCTTCCGGACTTAAAATATCTTTTCGTTTCGGTGCCCGGTTGGCGTTTTCCGGGTACGGCTTTGCAGCGGGTAAACTCGCAGGGATGCCTTGCTTAATTGTTTGTTGAAAAAGATGGATATCATTCATTGTCAGCGTCTCCTTATGTTTTCCCGGTTTATGCGTGGTCTACAGATGAATCAACACAGAACGCCTGTGTCTGAACCAGCTTGATCATGGCGTCGATGTCAGGTTTTAACAGTCGGTCTTCTTCTAATTTGGCAACTTTGCTACGGATAATCTGATGGTTGTGCTCGATTTTCTCTGAGCACTTATTAGGGCGTCTGAAATCGATCGCCTGGGCGGCATACATCAGTTCAATGGCCAGAATTTTGTCCAGATTACCGAGGATCTGGTTGAGTTTACGGCCCGAAATACTGCCCATAGAGACATGATCTTCCTGCCCCATTGATGTCGGCACGCTGTCAGCTGAAGGTGGGAAACACAGTGATTTGTTTTCAGTCACCAGGGCTGCCGTGGCGTATTGAGGAATCATCAGGCCAGAGTTTAAACCGCCTGATTCGGTTAACATTCTTGGCAGACCGTGCATCCCTTCAAGCAGTAAATAACAACGACGATCAGCAATATTACCCAGCTCAGCCGCTGCGATAGACACGTAGTCCAACGCCATCGCCAGAGGTTGACCGTGGAAACTACCGCCGGAAATGGCTTCTTCCTGACTGATCACAATGGGGTTATCCGTCACTGAGTTCATTTCGATCTCAGCTAACTCTTTCAGGTGCTTATAGGCATTTCGGGATGCACCGTGCACCTGGGGAATACAACGCAGTGAGTACGGGTCCTGTACGCGATCACAGTTGGTATGGGATGCCATATTCTGCGAACCATCAAAAAATGCCCGCATTCGGGCGGCCACTTCGACGCAGCCCGGAAATGGTCGGGTCTGGTGCAGTTCCGCTCTGAACGGTGAAGAACTGCCCTGCATACCCTCAATACTCATAGCGCCGGCTAAATCGGCTAAATCCAGCAGGTAGCGCATTTTAACCAGAGCGGTGATGGCATGAGACAGGATAAACTGGGTGCCGTTAATCAGCGCCAGACCTTCTTTGGCTTCAAGCTCCATCGGTGCCAGGTTATGAGCTTCTAACAGAGAGATAGCCGGTACGGTTTCAGAACCCTGCCAGAACTCACCTTCACCAATTAACGGTAAAAACAGATGTGAAAGTGGTGCTAAATCCCCCGAAGCTCCCACAGAACCTTGCTCCGGTACGACAGGAATCAGATCCAGCTCTAAAAACTTGAGCATTCTCTCAACGACTTCAAGACGAATACCCGAAAATCCCTGACTTAATGCATGAATTTTGGTAATCAGCATCAGCTTAGAGATTGACTTATTGATGGGGTTACCTACGCCAACCGCATGGGTGATTAGCAGGTTTTTTTGTAACAGATTGGTCTCAGCTGGGGAGATCTGGGTATCACACAGGGGGCCAAAACCGGTATTAATGCCATATACCGCAGAATCTGAGCTTGCCATATGCTCAACGTTTTTACGGCTGGTGTTGATTTTGTCTTTTGCTTCCTGACAAAGCTCAGTTTCAACAGAGCCATTGGCGATGCCGTTAACCAACTCAACATTGAGTGTATCTATCCCGTATTTAAACGTCATTTTATCGTTCTCCGGTGAAAATGTAGCTGCTGGCAGAAGTATATCTTGCAACTTATGTTTTATAGATAAAGAATATCAGTACGTTATTCCGGTTTTATCAAACATAAATTAAGCTGAATCGCTGACGGAGAAATTCTTATATGCAGATCCATGATGTTGACTTAAAACTGTTGAGAATCTTTGTTGCGATTGTTGAATCCGGCGGCTTGTCAGCCGCGGAATCCAGGTTAAACATCGGTCGTTCAACCATCAGCTCCCATCTGTCAGATCTGGAGATCAGACTGGGCCTGACGTTATGCAAGCGTGGACGAAGCGGCTTTGAGATCACTGAGCCCGGACGTGTAACCTATCAGGCCAGTTTAGAGCTACTCAGACAGTGTGAAGCCTTTGCGGCGACCGTTGCCAGCTCCAAAGATGAGCTGACGGGCCGTGTCACCATCGCCACCATTGATAATCTGGTTAACGATCCGCGCTGTGGAATATCAAAAGCGATCGCAGCACTCAGAGATAAAAGCGATTCAATTCAGTTTGAAATCAACGTGTGTGAAGCAAGAGAGGTCGAAACATCGGTTATCAGTGGTCGTTCTATGGTGGGATTGGGTGTGAGCCGTCATCATATTCGTGGACTGGATTATTATCCTTTACATGACGAAGTGAACTATCTGTATTGCTCGACAGGCCACCCGTTGTTTGATTGTAGCGATGATGCCCGTGAAACGCTGTTACAGGAAGCTGAAATCGTGACCAGCCACTATCAGAGAGATAAAGAAACCAGAAATGACGGGTTAAATTACCAGAATACTGCCACGGCATACCATGACCAGGGCATTGCACATATGGTGCTGTCTGGCCGGTTTATTGGGTATCTGCCAGAGCATTATGCCAACCAATGGGTTGAAAAGGGCCAGCTAAAAGCGATTTTGCCAGAACAGTATCATTACGAGATTCCTGTGATGCTAATAACGCTGAAGAATGCGGTTTTAACTCCACTCATCAAAGAGTTGATTAATGAATTAAAACGCTGTCATGTTAATTTGTAATCAGAGCCTGCTCAGCGCTCATAACTGCCAGCGAGCCGCTTTATCCCAGTCAATATCTTCAGCTAATAATCTCTCCTGAGCGATATAGTGGATGTATGTACCCGCTGTGATGGTCGTGTCTTTATCCGGGTTTAATCGCAGGTCGTCACCGGTTTTTCGCTCAGATATACCGTATAACGTGGCGTTATAATCCAGCATCAGAGCCAGTCTGAGATTAATCACTTTCATAACCGGAGCTGATTCAGGTATTAACAGGCAATAATGGGTTGCGCCTTTGCCAGGATCAAGCAGCTGGTTGATACCTCTTGATGCTCCCGGGTCCTGCACTGAACGGGCGAGTTGCTCGGCTGTCCTGTCAGAAAAGCACTCGATATTCCGGCAATGGTTATCCAGCAACCGGGATGCGCTTTCATCATTGAAGAAGGCGACAACGTGGCAGCTGGTTCTGACCAATGGTGAAACTTTAAGTGCGATGGTAATAGTATCCTGATCATTCAGGGCATGGATCATTACCCGATTGGCTCTGGCCAGGGCGATACGCTCCAGTTCCTGATCATCGGTGTAGCTGGAAACACAGGCAAAGCGGACATCAGGATGCTCCAGCATAGGATGAGTCTGCTGGTCATCTGTGGTGCAGATAATAATTTTACTATTAGCGCGTTTTTTGTCTTTCAGGATGCATTCTATGGTTTTCTTGCCGATAACAGGCTGCCAGCCGAAGAGAATGACATGATCATTGTAGTCAGAAAAATCTCGCTGCCCTTTGATATTCATTTCTCTCATTGTCTGGAAAATCCATGCTATTTTGGTTAACCCGGCAGCATAAAGAATGATGGTTGCCGGAATCATATAAAATGTCAGAAACAACTTACCAGCATCACCTGAAGGCGACAGATCTCCAAACCCTACCGTGCTGCCAACGACGGAACAAAAGTAAATAAAATTGACGATGTCAGTCAGTGCTTCTTCACCTGCCAATGAAAGCCCTGTCCAGCAAATCAAATAATGCAGCAGAACAAAGCCAATAAATACCATCGGAGACAGTATCTGTATCTGGTATACAAGTTGCTGATAGAGTTGTCGTAAAACGGGCATCAGGTATTCTGGCTCCTCTTGTTTGTCATAAAAGCATCAGGTCAGAGGTTGTGCAGACACTGTGAATGCTTTCACTTCATAAAGACTCAGTAGGTTATAAATGTCCAGTTTTTTATTTTTCAGGGGCATGTCTGAAGCTCTCAGAGTTATGCTATTCACCTATAAAAAGTTGCCAGATTGTTGCCATTCCATAGCTGATGCCGATCGTGCAGATCTCACTTCCGTTCAGGATCTGTTTCAGATTTTTTGAAAAAAGCTTATCCGATGATTAATTTCTATAGCTTAAGGGTATAGCTATATTACCTGATCCAATATTATATTTTTAGCTAACTTGTGGAGGGGCTTATCAGGCTGCCATGCTTCTGGTTCTGGCTTTCTGAGGTGATGGTATGAATAAAAATGTCGTTGTCGTTCTGATCGTTGATGATAGTGCCGATCAACGAGAGTTAATCAGAGCTATTTTTGAGACATCTGCAAATTATCAGATTGGTGAGTAAAGTCAAAGCTCAGGCTTGATATCAGGTAAACTGTCTTTGATTCTGGTTGTAGATATCTACCGGAATTTTTTAGTGATTATCGACTGCTTCAGGCTGTACTGAAAAACCATACATTTTCAATATCTTCTGATAGATCCCGGCTGCTTTAATGGCCTGTAGTCCTCGATTAAATGCTTCTACTCTGGCAGGACTCTGGATGTTCTCCCGTGAGAACATGACATAAACCGGCTTCATGTCCAGTGGTTTATCCAGAAAGCGTATGCTGTTTTCCGGATAATTCATTGAGCTTAACAGGTGCAGGGCAACGTATTTATCTATAACGATCAGATCGACCCGCCTTCCCATTAATTTCTTTAAATTCAGTTGATCATTGGTCACTTCTTCTTTATTCAGGTAGTCCGCCTGATCAAATTCCTGATTGTTTACGTAGCCCCTTACTACACCGATGCGATATTGAACTAAATCAGCCAGTTCATTATATCCGGATAAGGCGCTGTCTTTATGGACTGCAAACATCAGTTCACTGGATATATAGGGTTCTGTCAGCAGATAACTGGCCGCTCTTTCATAGGAGTAATAAGCAGAGTACAGGGCGTCAACCTCTCCGGCTCGTGCACTTTCCATTGCTCGTTTCCACGGCATATAAATGAAATGGCTTGTTATGCCTGAGTAAGCCAGTGCCTGTTTAATAATTTCTGCCGTAAAGCCGTTATTCTTAAGGTTCGGGCCGGTATAGGGTGGCCAGTCTGATGATACCAGCGTAACTGTTGAGGCATTAGCCCTGACACTCAAAATGAATAGTATCAACAGCAATTTTTTCCACATGATATGGACCTGAACAAAAGTATTTTCGATATGAGGCCAGTTGTTGACTGGAGATGTCGATTATTTTTGCAGAGAAACTATGGTTCCATTAATTGTCTGTGAATGGCAATGAACTAAGGATAGCAGCTGATCATTTTCTCTGTAGAAGTTTAATTAATCTGTTTTTCGTAACCAGAACATGATCCGGTCATCAGTCCGTAAACGAAGTGCTCAGACAAAGTCTGAATTCATGCAGAGCCCAACGGCTACCCTTTAGAAGTGGAGATTAAAGCAGGGGTTTCTGAATAGGCTGATTTATGAATTAATTTGCAGTAACAAAAAAGCCCGCAACCTGATGAATTGCGGGCTTTTGAATATGGTAGACGTGATCGGATTCGAACCAACGACCCCCACCATGTCAAGGTGGTGCTCTAACCAACTGAGCTACACGTCTCTGATGGCTGCGTATTATATTGATAACTTAATGTTTTACAAGGGTTAATGTTCAAAAAAACAGATTTTTTTCTGAGCTGTTAAATTCAGAGATATTTTGAGTGGTTCATAGAGGTATTGGCATTCTGGTTTATCAAAGGGCTTCTGGTACACTAGCGGCCGCTTTTATAATGATGTCTTTCACCTTTACGACCGTTGATGCCTGCTATGAAAATACTTCTGATGACTCCACCTATGACACAGCTGAATACGCCTTATCCGGCGACGGCTTATCTGACAGGATTCCTGCGTCATCAGGGATATCAGGCGGTGCAAAGAGACCCGGCCATTGATCTGTTTCTGGAGATGATGACCCGCAATGGCCTGGAAGTAATTCGCAGTGTTGTCGAAGAGAACTTCGAGCATTTTGCTGATGATGAGCTGCCGGATGTGATTCATTTCTTTCTGGCAGAGTCTGAGCGCTATTTCAGTTGTGTTGAGCCTGTGATCCGTTTTCTGCAGGGGAAGGATCCTGGTCTGGCGTTGCGTATAAATTCTCGCCGTTTTTTGCCTGAAGGGCCTGCATTTGATGTGCTGAGTCAGATGGAACAGGTATCGGGTGATGTGCTGAAAAAGGCCTTTGGCGATCTGGGTGTTCAGGATAAAGCTAAGTATCTGGCTACTTTATTTATCAATGATCTATCTGCGGTAATCACTCAGGGTGTTGATCCTTATTTTGAGGTCAGTCGCTATGGTGAGCGCCTGGCAGCGGCAAACCCTTATTTTGATGACTTATATAATGTAATCAGTGAGGGACACTCGTTTACTTCAGAAGTACTTGAGCAGCTGGTCGAGCAATATTTAGAAGAAGAAAATCCGGATATTGTCGGTTTAACGGTGCCTTTCCCAGGCAATATGCTGGGTGCGCTGCGTATTGCTGAAGCCTGTCGTCAGTTAAGACCGGATATGCCGATTATTATGGGCGGTGGTTTTGTTAATACTGAGCTTCGGGCATTAAAAGACCCGCGTGTGTTTGAATTTGTCGATTTTATCTGCCTGGATGATGGTGAACGACCTTTATTAACACTGTTGGAGTATCTGCAGGGGCAGCGTGATGCCGATGAGTTATTCCGGACTTATTTCCTGGCTGATGATGCAACAGGCCAGCCTTGTGTTCATCTGAATGAAAACCCGGAATTACATGATATACCGCAGATTGATGTCGGCACACCTGTCTATGATGGCCTGCCTCTGGATGATTATCTGTCACTGTGTGAGATGCTGAATCCTATGCATCGGATCTGGAGTGATGGCCGCTGGAATAAGCTGACTATTGCTCACGGTTGCTACTGGAGGAAGTGCAGTTTCTGCGATATCTCTCTGGATTATATTGATCGTTATGATGAAGCCGGAGCGGATATTCTGGTAGATCGCATTGAGCAGTTAATAGAGGAGACCGGGCAGACAGGTTTCCATTTTGTTGATGAGGCTGCCCCACCAAAAGCACTTTTTGCACTGGCCCGTAAGCTGATCGAACGGGATGTGATTATCAGCTGGTGGGGGAATATCCGTTTTGAAAAGACTTTTACGCCGGAGAAATGCCAGTTGCTGGCTGATTCAGGGTGTGTGGCCGTTAGTGGTGGTCTGGAAGTGGCGTCAGATCGCTTACTGAAACTGATGAAAAAAGGGGTCAGTGTTGAGCAGGTCGCCCGGGTGACAAAAGCGTTCTCGGATGCCGGTATTCTGGTGCATGCTTATCTGATGTATGGTTTTCCGACACAGACAACGAAGGAAACGATCGATTCACTGGAGCGGGTGCGACAGTTGATGGCCGCGGGGTGCTTTCAGTCTGCCTACTGGCACCGGTTTGCAGCCACCGTTCATAGCCCGATTGGTATGTATCCTGATGAATATGGTATCGAATTACGTCCCGGACCAGAGCCGCTGTTTGCTGAAAATGATGTGGAGTTTTATGATCCGGTACAGACCGACCATGACATGTTAGGCCGGGGATTGCGTAAGGCGCTGTATAATTACATGCATGGCGTGGGCTATGATCAGCCGCTGCAATTCTGGTTTGATGAGATGGATATACCTGCTTCGGCAGTGAAACCGGATTTTGTGCATAAAGCTATTACCGGGCTGATTACCAGTCAGTAATGTTTGTCTATGACAACTCTCCCGCCGGATCAGGTCGGATAAACGAAGCGCTATCCGACACTGATCTGAAGCGGAAAATTCGTTCAATGCCGTTAGTCATGTAAAGCGATAGGCAGCAGATTATTTTTGCTGGCGTACTGCTTCAGGCGACCATCCTTTTTAATATCAGCGACGAACTGATCAACACGCTTCAGCCATTGTGGCTGATCTTTTTTAACTGCGTAGGCATACTGGAACTGGTCAGTGGCTTTCACTGGTGTCAGCAGTTTTGCCCAGTCGTAGTTTTTGATCATCTTCTGGCCATATGGATAGTCGGTGATAAATACATCAGCCCGGCCTGAACGTACTTCGATTTCTCGCTGACCTGGTTTGATCACTGTTGCGATATGTGCTTGCTTCAGCGAGTTTTTCATGGCATTTTCCATGTAGGTGCCTTTCTGTACGCTGACAATAACACCAGGCTGATCCATCGTTTCCCAGCTATCAATGATTGGGTGGGTTTTATGGGTGATGCCATACATACCACTGCTCAGGTAGGGCTGGCTGAAGTCGATACGTTGCATTCTTGCCTGAGTCCGGCCAACGCCAAACATGGCAATGTCACATTTGTCGGATTCCAGATCGTTCATGAATATGCCGAAGTGGGTGTTTACAAAGCTGACTTCAACACCAAGATCAGAAGCAAACTCTCTGGCCAGGTCAATATCAATACCTTCTAGCTCGCCGGTTTTACGGTTCTTGTAAGATATGGAGAAATAGTCTGGCCAGATGCATACTCTGAGTCTTTTTTGTGCAGCTATTTGCTGTAGACGGTCTGAGGAATTTTCCTCCGAAATCCCGGTCGCCAGAGCGTTTGCGGCCATAATTGATGCGGTACAGAGTGAAAGTACCATAACCAGCGTTTTTTTCAGCATAATAAATCTGCCCCAGAGCAACGGATATGAATATTTAATGAGACGTTATCTGTCATCTTATGTAAGATTCTATTTTTTTTAGTGTGTGTTCGGATTGATCTGTGTTAAAGAATTGGCAAAGTTTTCTATGGCAGGCAATAAAAAACCAGAGATGGGTCTGGCTGATTACCCTGTCCGTTCTACTTATGTTCTGGGGTATTTTACAGCATACCCTGGTAAAAGGGTTGCAGCGTAGCCTGGATGAACAGGTGCATCGTAATGGTGTACTTTTACATGCTCTTGAAGATAGCGTAGTGCGCTCGTTTCAGTCTGTTAATGCATCCTTGCTGGCTTTGTCAGAGCAGGTCAGTTCTGTTCATCAGGAAAGTTTATCTCAGTTATTACGTGAGCAGCTCAGAACCTCGCCCCAGCTAAGAGCGATTGATTACGTCGATGGAAACGGCTTGTTACAGGTTTCGTCGAATACGGCCACAACGCATCAGTTGAATTACTCTTGTCTGGGTGTGCTATCCGGAGATGCTCTGATGGAATCATGGGTTGATGCTCCTGTTGCCGGACGATTTCCCGGAGACCCTTTTGCTGGACGTACCCCCCATCAGCATATTCCTTTTTGTCAGGCCGTACGTGACGCTGATGGTCGTCTGTCCGGAGTGCTGATTGCATCTCTCAATCCCCAGTATTTTGTTGGTCTGTTTCAATCCGTCGTTAAAGAACAGAACGCCAGAGTGAGTTTATATCGTTATGATGGCGAGGTACTGATTGCAGATACAGAGCAAAAGTCCGGGGATTATCTGTTGTCACTGGTGAAAAAGCAGGCGTGGGGCAGTTATCGTCTTCATTCCGGGCAGGAGCAGGGAGTACTGATCAGTTATCGTTCAACGTCTGTTTTACCCCTGATTATTACCATTGAATCCCTTGAAAGTGTAGCCCTGCAGGCCTGGAAGCATGACGAGCGTATGTTGTCGATTATGATGATAGTGCTGACGGCCATGATCCTGGTTGTAGCGCTGCTGGTATTGATTCTGCTGGAGCGGCGTGCTCGCTCAGAGGATGATAATCGCCTGTTAAGTGCGGCTATCCGAAGTGCAGCCAATGCGGTGTTTATTACCGATAAAGAGGGGCATATCCATTGGGTTAATGATGCTTTTCTGCGTTTGACTGGCTATGAAGTGCATGAGGTGTATCAACAGAACCCCAGAATCCTTAATTCGGGGCAGCACAGCAAAGCGTTTTTTGCCCGTTTATGGCAACAGGTGCTGAATGGGGACAGCTGGCGAGGTGAGTTAGTCAACCGTCATAAACAGGGGCATGCTTTAATTGTTGAGCAGACTATTACGCCCATTCGTAATGCCGGTGGTGATATTGAGCATTTTGTTGCGGTGCATGAGGATGTCACGGCAAGAAAACAGGCGGAACAAAGGGCCCTGTATCTTGCTGAGCATGATCCTTTAACCGGATTGCCGAATCGTCGTTATTTTGAACAGAAAATTTATGATTGCTTTATGTCTGAGCAGGTACAGCCTCTGGCGATTATGTTTATTGATCTGGATCGCTTTAAAGAAATTAATGACACTATGGGGCATGAAGCCGGAGATGACTTGCTGACCTCGACCACCGATAAATTGACAGAGATCCTGCAGGAAGACTATCTGCTGGCTCGTTTAGGGGGAGATGAGTTTGCTGTGCTGGTAACAGGCAGGATTAGTCACTCTCGTTTGTCTGTTCTGGCGCAGCAGATTATTGATACCGTTGCTCGCCCTTTTGTATACAAGGATGCCAGTTTTTCTGTCACTTGTAGCCTGGGCATTGCCGAAGGGACAACCCGGAGACTGGATGCATCTCAGATGCTGAGGCAGGCCGACATGGCAATGTATCGGGCGAAGCATGAGGGTAAAAACACCTATCGTTTCTTTGATGAGTCTATGGATACTCTGATGCAGCGTCGGGTTTTCCTGCAGCAGCAACTTGAACAGGCGGTTCAGAGTGACAAAGAACTTAGTCTGCGTTATCAGCCGCAGGTTTGTGCGCAGACAGGTCTGGTTACCGGTGCAGAGGTGTTATTGCGCTGGGAAACAGAAAGTGGTGAGTGGATCTCTCCGGCAGAGTTTATCGGTCTGGCAGAAGAGACCGGGCTGATAATGGAAGTCAGTAACTGGCTGATGGAAAGTATGTTCAGGCAGATGGCGGCATGGAATCGTAAGAAGTTGCCTTTTGGCTGTATATCGATGAATGTTTCGGCGGTTCAGCTGGCCAGAGAAGATCTGGCGGCTCATCTGTCTGAGCTGATGCAGCGTTTCCGTATTCCGGTGAATCAGATCTCGGTGGAAATTACAGAAACAACGCTGATGGCAGACTCTGAGCTGGTCAGTGACAATCTGAAAAAACTGAAGCAGGCCGGATTGACTCTGGCTATTGATGATTTTGGTACCGGGTATTCATCTCTGAGCTATCTTAAAGCGATTGATGCGGATTATCTGAAAATTGATCGTAGTTTTGTGATTGGTATTGGTGAAAATGCCTCTGATGAGCGCATTGTGGAAGCGACCATTGCTCTGGCCCATAGCCTTAAATTACGTGTGGTTGCGGAAGGTGTGGATAGTGAGCATCAGCTCGAATTCCTGAGAGAGGCAGGCTGCGAGACGATTCAGGGGTATTTGTTTGCTCGACCTCTCACAGCGGAAGAGTTCGAGTGTTATGTAGAGGATAAGAATATGCAGAGTTATTCATTGCTACCGGAAACACTGGATTAGTAGTGAAAATCTGGCAAATAAGATAGTTTTTGCTGAAAAGGCAGCTTGTTGTTCTAAATGCTAAAAACTTGTTATACAAAGGTTGAATTTTTCAGCAGAACTGCATCCAATATGCCTCCCGGATTGGAGGCGTAATGCAGAATATAGAAACGAAATGGCTGGAAGATTTTATCGCCCTGGCTCAGAGCCAGAGCTTTTCCCGTGCGGCTCAGTTACGTCATGTGACTCAACCCGCCTTCAGTCGCCGCATTAAAACCCTTGAGCAGGCTGTAGGAACGAAACTGTTTGATCGTGATGCTCAGCCGGTGAGGCTGAGTGAGGCCGGACGACAGTTTCTGCCTGTCGCTCGTAAAGTACTGACTCAGCTGCAAGGTGCTATGAAGCAGTTGTCTCTGGGTACGGATTATCTGACCCGAGTGAACTTCTGTGCTGCACATTCGCTATCCTTTACTCTCATGCCTGAGTTGATCCAGTGGATTCGTCAGCAGGAACCCGGATTTATGGCCCGTACTGAAGCCGCTAATGTGGATGTCGGGCTGAATGCACTGAGAAAAGGGGAGTGTGACTTCTTGCTGGCCTATCACGATCCCCAATCCTGGATTCGCCTGGATGAAAGTCTGTTTCCCGGATGCCAGTTAGGCTGGACGCGTTTAATGCCGGTGACTAAAGCCACGCGTCATGGTCAGGCTATTTATCGACTGGATATTGATCAACAGGTGCCTTATCTGGCCTATACCGCTGAAGCCATGCTGGGGCAGGCGGTGCGTGAGCGGATAAGAAATCAGACATCGGATGTTCGGCTGGATAAGGTTTATGAAACGGCAATGGCTCAGGGCCTGAAAGAGATGGTGATGGCGGGAGAGGGGGTGGCCTGGTTACCGGAAGTGACGATTCGCAATGAGCTGGAGCAAGGCATCATGGTGCCTGCCGGTTCGGAGCAATGGATTGTGCCGCTTGAAATCTGTGTTTATCGTTCGGCGGGTGTGGAAAAGCCCATGGTTGAGCAGATCTGGCAGCTGATCTGTAAACGTTACGGTCAGCCTATACGCTGAGTTATCTGGCGGTGGAGTCATGGGCGTATCAGGTATATAATGTTTCGCTTTGCCTGTGCAGGCATCTTTATCCGGATTTAATCAGGTGTTTAACAGCTAGTCGCTTGATTTTCTGAGAAAAGTCTATATTGCACAGTAAATAGAGAATCTGTCGGTTGTGCTTTCATACCGGCAACAGGAATCGTTTTGTGTGGCTCAGAGCCATGCTGATTAAAGAACAGAAAACTGAATAAACAGGAATAGATTATGCGCAGCCATTATTGCGGCGAACTGAATGAGTCTCATGTTGGCCAGGAAGTGACTCTGTGTGGATGGGTACACCGTCGTCGTGACCACGGTGGGGTTATTTTTATCGATCTGCGTGACCGCGATGGTCTGACTCAGGTTGTTGTTGACCCGGATACCGAAGAAGCATTTGCCACTGCTGACAAAAGCCGTAGTGAATATGTGCTGCAAATTAAAGGTCTGGTTCGCCCACGCCCTGAAGGCACCACTAATGAGAACATGCCAACAGGTATGATCGAGGTACTGGGTAAAGAAGTCACTGTACTGAATGCTTCTGAAACCCCTCCATTCCCTCTGGATGAGCACGTTAAAGTAGGCGAAGACGTACGTCTGAAGTATCGCTACGTTGATCTGCGTCGTCCTGAAATGCTGGAAAAACTGCGTTTCCGTTCTCGCATGACTCACACCATCCGTAACTACCTGGATGAGCAGGGGTTCCTGGATATCGAAACGCCGATTCTGACTCGTGCGACGCCAGAAGGTGCACGTGACTACCTGGTACCTAGCCGTACTCACGCTGGTAGCTTCTTCGCACTGCCACAGTCTCCTCAGCTGTTCAAGCAGCTGCTGATGGTGTCTGGTATGGATCGTTACTACCAGATTGCTAAATGTTTCCGTGACGAAGATCTGCGTGCAGACCGTCAGCCTGAATTTACTCAGATCGATATCGAAGCGTCTTTTGTTACTGACGAAGAGATTATGGGTCTGGCTGAAGGCATGACTAAGAAGCTGTTCAAGGAAGTGCTGGACGTTGATCTGGGTGACTTCCCGCACATGCCTTACGCCGAAGCGATGAGCCGCTTCGGTAGCGACAAGCCAGATCTGCGTATTCCTCTGGAAATGGTTGACATGGGCGATCTGATGGCTCAGGTAGACTTTAAAGTCTTCTCTGGCCCTGCCACTGATCCTAAAGGCCGTGTGGCAGCACTGCGTGTGCCTGGTGGTGCTTCTCTGTCTCGTAAGCAGATTGATGAGTACACTAAGTTTGTTGGCATCTACGGTGCGAGAGGTCTGGCATGGATTAAAGTTAATGATCGCTCTGCGGGTCTGGAAGGTCTGCAGTCACCAATCGTTAAGTTTATGGAAAATGTGATCGACGACGTTCTGGATCGTGTTGATGCACAGGACGGCGACATCATTTTCTTCGGTGCGGATAAAGAAAAGATCGTAAACGAAGCGTTGGGCGCACTGCGTTGCAAGCTGGGTGAAGATCTGAACCTGTATACTTGCGAGTGGGCGCCATTGTGGGTTGTTGACTTCCCAATGTTCGAAGAGAACAGCGATGGCAGCCTGACCGCACTGCACCACCCATTCACTTCTCCTGCATGTACAGCCGAAGAGCTGGAAGCCAACCCGGAAGCGGCTCTGTCTGTAGCTTACGATATCGTGCTGAACGGTACCGAGCTGGGTGGTGGTTCTATCCGTATTCATGATCAGAACATGCAGCAGGCGGTATTCCGCACGCTGAACATCAGCGAAGAGGAGCAGCAAGAGAAGTTCGGCTTCCTGCTGGACGCGCTGAAGTTCGGTGCGCCACCACACGGTGGTCTGGCATTCGGTCTGGATCGTCTGGTGATGCTGATGACAGATTCTCAGTCTATCCGTGAAGTGATTGCTTTCCCTAAAACTCAGAGTGCAGGTTGTGTGATGACTGCGGCTCCGGGTGAAGTAAGTGCTGAGCAGCTGAAAGAGCTGAACATCCGTCTGCGTCAGAAAATCGCACCGACTGAATCTGAAGATTAATTTGTTCTGAGTTGGTCGCAGAGCTAAAAAGTTCTGAGGCTAACTGTGGACTCTTAGGATTCTATAAGATGGCATCGGGGGAAGCTCTGATGCCATCTTTTTATCTCTCATCTGTGACCTGTTGAATTGGCTTTGATATTTAAGCCAGGTTATAGCTGAGAGCTAAAAGCGAGGTTTTCAAATGTGCTTCAGCGGGTCTTCCAGAGGCTTGAAAACCAGAATATTTTAGCTGTAAATCGCTGCGAATAGGACTGTTTCTGTTGGTCGGCGATTGCGTTAGAACAAATTGGAGTTTTACCATGGCAGGCCATAGTAAATGGGCAAACATTAAGCACCGTAAAGCAGCACAGGATGCTAAGCGTGGCAAGATCTTTACCAAGCTGATTCGCGAGCTGACCGTAGCGGCTAAACAGGGTGGTCCGGCGCCGGAGGATAATCCGCGTTTACGCGCGGCTGTGGATAAAGCGCTGGGCGCTAATATGACCCGCGATACTATCGACCGTGCTATTCAGCGTGGTGCCGGTGGGGGCGACAACGACAATGTTGATGAGTTGACCTATGAAGGCTACGGTCCGGGCGGTGTTGCAGTATTGGTTGAGTGTATGACCGATAACCGCAATCGTACCGTAGCAGAGGTACGTCATGCCTTTAGTAAGCGTGGCGGTAATCTGGGTACTGATGGTTCGGTCGCTTATCTGTTCAGCCGTAAAGGTCAGATTGTATTTGATGCGGGGGCTGATGAAGAGGCGGTGATGGAAGTGGCGCTGGAAGCCGGTGCTGAAGATGTGATCAGTCATGATGACGGTTCCGTTGAAGTGATCACTGAGTGGACGGAATTAAATACTGTTAAAACAGCGCTGGAAGCTGCGGATTTAACGCCAATAGGTGGAGAGGTGACCATGATTGCATCAACCACGGCGCCTATGGATGAAGACAGTGCGGCCAGTATTATGGGGTTAGTCGAGCACCTGGAAGATCTGGATGATGTACAGAACGTGTACACTAATGCTGAAATTTCCGCTGAAATTATGGAAAAGCTATAACGGTCGGTTTTATCCGATGCTTTATAGCGAATAGGTAAAAACAGGCAGAGTCATTTGGCTCTGCCTGTGTCGTTTTAGGCGCTTGTTATATCCGCACACTTGATGTGCTTGTTATTGGTTATCAGCTGCGCAGCTTTAGTGAAGAATACTCATTAACTGATGCGGTTAGGCATGAAATAGAAGGGCTAAATGGCCATTATTTTAGGTATCGACCCTGGCAGCCGTAAAA
This sequence comes from Oceanospirillum sediminis, assembly GCF_014164585.1. Taxonomy (GTDB): domain Bacteria; phylum Pseudomonadota; class Gammaproteobacteria; order Pseudomonadales; family Halomonadaceae; genus Oceanospirillum; species Oceanospirillum sediminis. Next base: position 59,576 of record NZ_JACJFM010000022.1, read on the forward strand.
CCGGTTATGGGGTGATTCGACTGGAAGGACATAAGATCCACTATATCGCCAGCGGTTTTATCCGCATCACAGGGGATACACTGGCGGATAAGCTGCAGCAGGTGTATGCCGGGGTGAGCGAAGTGATCGCTCAGTATCGACCTGAGCAGTTTGCCATTGAACAGGTGTTTATGTCGAAAAATGCAGACTCTGCCTTAAAGCTGGGTCAGGCTCGTGGTGTGGCGATTGTTGCAGCGGCGAATCATGGTTTACCGGTGAGTGAGTATGCAGCGCGCCTGGTTAAGCAGGCGGTCGCGGGTAAAGGCTCCGCAGATAAGGTGCAGATCCAGCATATGGTAGCGTCGATCCTGAAGCTTAATGATCTGCCCCAATCCGATGCGGCGGATGCCTTAGCGATTGCAATTACCCATGCAAATTCCAGTTTAGGTTTGGTGGCGATGTCGGGTCGTTCCAGTGGCCGTCGAAGTAGCAGTTGGCGTAGCTGGCAACCCGGTCGGTGAATACCCCATGAGTCGTTTATTTTTTTGTCATAAGGAGAGTGGCATCCGTGGCACTGTTTGAAATCCCCTTTATCTATTATCTGGATATCTTCGGCACTATCGTGTTTGCGATTACCGGTGTGTTGGCAGCCAGTGAAAAGCGTCTGGATCTGTTTGGCATGATCGTGGTAGGCGTTGTGACCTCAATTGGCGGCGGTACTATCCGGGATTTGATCTTAGGGCGTGCGCCGGTATTCTGGATTGCAGAGCACTGCTATATCTGGATCATAGTGATCACTTGCATCCTGACCTTTATTGTTGCGCGCTTTTACACTTTTCCCCGACGGGCGCTGCTGTTTTCAGATGCCATCGGTTTGGGGGTGTTTACGGTGATTGGCGCTCAGGTCGCGTTGAATCTGGATCATCCTCCGATAATAGCGATCACGATGGGGATGATGACGGGGGTTTTTGGCGGTGTTATCCGGGATGTACTGACCAATGAGATACCGGTGATTTTCCAGAAAGAGATCTATGCCACTGCAGCGCTTTCCGGGGCGCTGGTATTTGTTAATCTACGCTGGTTCTTTCCTGATGGTTCTGCAGCCTTCAGTGCTATTGTTGCGATGCTAGTGGTGATGGGAATCCGGTTTTCAGCAATCCGCTGGGGATTGCAATTGCCCGTATTTCTTTTGAGTAAGCGACCAGGAGAAGAGTAGGGCAGAGGTGCAGCTCTTATATTCAGGCTTACTGATAGTATTTCTGCCTGATTTTTTCCGGAAACTCTCCGTTCATTATTTCTTGTATTGCCTGGCTGATTCTGTCTGCTTGTTTGCTCCACGGGGATCTGTTAGACAGGCCGATATACAAAGGAAGGTGATTGCCCGGATTAAAAGAGGCTTTAATAAAAGAGTCGCTCCAGGGGCTTCGTGCCAGTTCATAGTCTGCCTGGCAATCGGTGCCGATATAGGTATCTATTCTCTGGGCAGAAAGAAGTTGCAATAATACGCTTTCCTGAGCCATCTGTGTTTTATTCAGTGTACTGTCATTATCGAAAGCTGAGTAATACGCTGAGCCTCTTACCATGCCTATATTCAGCTGCTTAAGGTCTTGTGCCGTTGCCAGTCTGTGTTCTTCATTTTTGCGGATGTAGAAGTGGGTGGAGCACATAAAATAGTCTGGTTTTGTGTAGGTAATATATTCTGCTCTGCTGGCTCGCCATGCCAGTCCGCTCATCGCATCAATTTGTCCTGATCTCATCATCTCAAGGCAGCGCTTCCAGGGACAGCGTATATACCTGACTTGCGCTCCTATCCTTGGTGATAGCTCTGTCCAGAGATCATGGTCAATGCCTGTAACCTCTGAGTCAGTGACGAAGCGAAATGGAACCCAGGCATCAACGCCGACCCGAATAGGCTGGTTGTCTGCCCGAGAGGATTGTGTGAAGATCAGAAGTATCAGAGAAATAGCTATTATCAGGTGCATACAGAACTCTTCTGTTCACTGAGTCTTATGTACCAGTTTAGCTTAATATTTCTCTGTTTCAGGGCTTAATTTATACTTCCGGGCAGAGATCAGAGCCCTGTTACTTTCTGGCCATCAAGTCTGGCTTCCAGTAAAACAACTGGCTTTTCCTTGTGTTTTTTCCTGACCGGCTCAACGCGGAGTAGCAGGTTATCCCAGTCACTGGCCATCCAGATCAGGTGTTCAACATCTTTTTTGGAGCGTCTGAGGCTTTCTACTTTAACGGTATTCAGTTTGCCCATAGGCGTATCAAGTATTTCTTTGCCTACCACCCGGAACAGATAGTGCTTAATCTTCCCGCCATCGGCAACCTGGTATCTGAATTCAGTTTGTTCAGGATTGTTTAGCAGATCATATCTGAGTTTGAGCTGGTAGCTCAGCAAGTCCTGTGTGCCTTCCTCTACGGACATTTTCCAGGGTTTTTCAGCGATGTTATTGGTGACTCGCATTTTTGACCAGTCAAAAGAAACTGATTTATCTTTTTCTTCGCCAAAAACCTGCTGATACCTGCGATAGAGCAGAGGCTGAATCAGGCCTGAGTCACTCAGCTGGAACTTACTGGTCTGACTGATTTTTGCAAACCATTTTTCCGCTCTGAAGTCGAGCGTCCAGTTACCATCGTCGTCCTGTTTTAGTGTGCGTTCGGCTTTGACATCAATAGTGAAGCCCATATCATAGGTCGTATGGTAAATACCTTTATAGGGCTTCAGAGGGGTTCCGGCATAGCTGCTGGCTGATAATAAAACTATTAAAAGCGTAAAGAGCGGTCCTGTTCGAAGCATGCCGGTCTCCTTGTTATGGCGTGGGGTTTTTTCAGGCGCTTAAAAGAGGGATATTGCCAGCTAATGAAACACCATCAAGGTGGGGAATGTTATCCTGTAGCTGAATACGTCCTTCCATAAACCATTTTACAGCAATCGGATAGATCTTGTGTTCCTGTACCAGCACTCTGGCTGCCAGCGTCTCGGGTGTGTCGTCCTGTTCTACGGGAACCGATGCCTGAATAAAAACAGGACCGCCATCCAGTTCTTCTGTTACAAAGTGCACGCTGGCACCGTGTGTGCTGTCGCCAGCTTCAATCGCTCTTTTGTGAGTATGAAGTCCCTGATATTTTGGCAGTAACGACGGATGGATATTAATCAGTTTTCCAGCATAGCGACGAACAAAGTCAGCGGTCAGGATGCGCATAAAACCTGACAGCACTACAAGGTCTGGCTGGTACTCATCAATCAGTCGGATCATATTTGCATCGAAAATTTCGCGATTAGCGAATTCGGTATGATCAAGCACCCGAGTCGGAATGTCTGCCTGTTCAGCGCGCTGCAGGCCGTATGCATTCTCTTTATTACTGATGACTGCAGAGATCTGGCCGGGGATGTCCCCGGCCTTCACTGAGTCAATAATTGCCTGAAGGTTGCTTCCGCTACCTGAAATCAGTACAACAATTGAACCGGACATGATTACTTCAGACCCTCAAGGTGAACCTGCTCTTCACCTTCTGCTGCTGTTTCAATTCGGCCGATCTGCCATGCATTCTCGCCTTCAGCGTTAAGCAGACGGATTGCTTCTTCTGCTTTATCCTGATCAACAACGATGATCATACCTACACCGCAGTTCAGTGTGCGATACATTTCGTATTCATCAACATTGCCACCGCGCTGAAGCCAGTTGAATACTTCCGGGCGTGTCCAGCTGTTCAGGTCAACTACTGCTTTAGCATTATCAGGCAGAACCCGTGGCAGGTTTTCCTGCAGGCCACCGCCTGTGATGTGGGATATAGCGTGTACTGGCAGGGTTTCAATCAGTTTCAGTACCGGCTTAACATAAATGCGGGTGGGCGCCAGTAATGCTTCTGCCAGAGGCTTGCCATCAACTTCTTCATTCAGATCAGCATCTGTGACTTCAATGATTTTACGAATCAGAGAATAGCCGTTAGAGTGCGGGCCGCTGGATGCCAGACCAATCAGTGCCTGACCTGGTTTTACTGTGCTGCCATCAATTACTTCGCTTTTTTCTGCAACGCCTACGCAGAAACCAGCCAGATCGTAATCTTCACCTTCATACATGCCTGGCATTTCAGCCGTTTCACCACCTACCAGAGCTGCCCCTGCCTGCAGACAACCTTCACCGATACCGGCTACTACATCGGCAGCAATATCAACGTTCAGTTTACCTGTTGCGTAGTAGTCCAGGAAGAACAGTGGCTCAGCACCACATACCACCAGATCATTAACACACATAGCAACCAGATCGATGCCAATAGTGTCGTGTTTATTCAGATCCATAGCCAGACGCAGCTTGGTGCCTACGCCATCAGTACCGGAAACAAGAACAGGCTCGCGGTAGCGACCCGGCAGTTCGCACAGAGCGCCAAAACCACCCAGGCCACCCAGAACTTCAGGACGGCGAGTACGTTTTGCCGTACCTTTAATACGTTCTACCAGGGCATTACCTGCATCAATATCAACGCCTGCATCTTTATAACTGATCGATTTCTTATCGGTGCTCATGAAGGATCCTGTGAACTAATTAGGATTAAATCAGCGCGGGATTGTACCTTACCAGAGTGGTCTGGTCACGGATGAGTCTGCTTTGTATAACAAAAAAGTTATCTTTTTTATCCGGCTGCTTGTTATGAATTTAAAGATAGCATTCAATCAGGGGATTATTTCTGCTATCCGGAACCCTGATAAGGTAGAATACTTATCTATATGAAAATTTTGCGGCATATTCAAGGAGTTGGGATGTTTGCTATTCCTTTGCGTTTCCTGCTGATTGCCCTGGTGCAGCTGGCTTTAGCCGGACCCGCTATGGCTGAGCAGGTAACAGGTCTGTTTAAGAGTGAACGTCTGGTATCTGATCAGAGCCCTGAGGCCAGAGCCAGTGTTGTACAGGGCGCACTTGAAGAAGTGCTGATAAAGGTCTCTGGTAGTTCTGCTTTGTTACAGGAAGCTGAAGTGATTGAGCTGGTGTCTGCGGCAGAGCAATACCTGGCTGAGTTTTCTTATGCAGAGAATGAACTGAGTGAGGTCAGTGGTGACAGCGCTGACACAGCGGGGCGTTACAGGCTGCAGATGCGTTTTGACAGTCGCTCGGTTATGCAGGTGTTGAATAGTGCGCGTGTGCCTGTCTGGGGCAGTAATCGTCCATCAACTATTGTCTGGCTGGCCATTGAGTCCGCTAACGGGCGTTTTATTATGAACAAGACCAGCAATCCGTTACTGGCTGAAATTATGTCCGATGAAGCTTCTCGTCGTGGTTTGCCAGTTAAGCTGCCGGAAATGACTGCTGAAGAGCGCCAGAATATCAGTGTCAGTGATATCTGGGGACAGTTCAGTGACCGGATTCAGGCGGCCTCATCGGGGTATAATGCGGATGTAATTTTCAGTGGACGTATGTACCGGGAGGCTTCTGGTACATGGCAGGCTCGTTGGATAATGATTGAAGAGGGGAGCAGAAAGAACTACTCGCTGTCCTCTTCCAGTCTTAGAACCTTGTTTGCTGAGTCGGTTGATACACTGGCCGATCAGCTGGCTTCTCAGTATGCCGTAAATTCCCAGCCCGGTAAGACCGGAGCTTTCAGTTTCAGAGTAAAAGGGCTGGAGTCTATTGAGGATTATGCCCGTCTGAACCGTTATCTGAACAGTTTGCAGATTACAGAAAATGTTCAGGTTACTGAGCTGAATAAATCTGTTCTGGGGTACAAGGTGCTGTTAAAAGGTTCATCTGAGCAATTTATTTCTCTGTTGAAACTGGATTCTTATCTTAAGCTGGATGAAACCTCTGTTGTGAATAATCAGCCTGATTTTATCTGGCAGCAGGCTAATTAAGGGATAGATCTATGTCGGGCACACAACAGAAGATTATTCTGGCTGTATTGCTGGTAACAGCGTTATTGTTGTATCTGTTACAGCCTATCCTTATGCCTTTTCTGGTGGGTATGCTGCTGGCGTATATGGGGGATCCGGTTGCAGACTGGCTGGAAGAGAAAGGTTGCTCCAGGCGTCTTGCGGTGATTGTAGTTTTTGCTTGCCTGAGCGTCCTTATGGGTGGTTTTCTGCTGTTTCTGATTCCCTTATTAGGCAAACAGCTGGAGCTTATACAGGAGTTTGTACCACTAATTCTGACCTGGGTCCGTGAACAGCTGCTGCCTTTTCTGGTGGAGTATACCGGTCTGGAAGAGGATATGCTTGAGCTTGATGCTATCCAGAAGGCGTTATCTGGCCATTTGCAGCAAGCCGGATCAGTTGCAGGTATTCTGATAAGGGAGCTGGGTAAATCCGGGATGGTACTGGTCAGTATGGTGGTGAATATTGGTTTGATTCCGGTCGTAACCTTTTATCTGTTGCTGGACTGGGACCGCCTGAAGCTGAAAATCCTTTATCTTTTTCCTAATAAATATCAGGGAAAAGCAGAGCAGATGGCCGTTGAATGTGATGAAGTGCTGGCCGCTTTTATCAAAGGTCAGTTAATGGTTATGTTCTGTCTGAGTCTGGTTTATGCCACTGGTTTGTGGATGGTCGGACTGAAGCTGGCTTTGCTGGTCGGTGTTATTGCCGGGCTTGCCAGTATCGTACCCTATCTTGGACCTATTATTGGTATCGGAGCCGGTTTACTGGCTGGCTGGTTTCAGTTTGCAGACTGGTTGCCGCTTCTGATGATTGCAGGGGTTTTTATTATTGGCCAGTTGCTGGAAAGCTTTGTTTTTACTCCGTTACTGGTAGGTGACAAAATTGGTCTGCACCCCGTGACTGTAATTTTTGCCATTATGGCGGGAGGGCAGCTGTTTGGTTTTACTGGCATTCTGATAGCTCTGCCCGTTGCGGCCGTCATTATGGTTTTGCTTCGCCATCTGCACGATTATTACAAAGACAGCGAAATGTATTCCTGATTTTTCCGGAAAACAACTGCTCACTACTTCAATATATATGTTTATTTCCTCCCCGGTCAGTGGCCGGAGAGGAAAAGTATAAATATCGAAAATTTTATACAGATGCAGCCTATCCACAGTTGCCGACAGCAGATATCTTTGCTTCAGAGCACTATCATCTTCAGAATTTTTATTCGTAACATAATATAATTTAAGATGTGCTTGTTGAACTCTTTGCCATTAATTGGCAAGAGTCACGTATTTTTGTTTACAGAAAATGTTACCGGGGATTTTATGCTGAAAAAACTATTGTCTGTGTGTCTGACGATGTCATTTATGGTTGTAGCAAATGCTGAAGCTGAAGAGATTGGTTCTGTTAGCACGGTATTTAAGATGCTCGGACCAAATCACAAAATTGTTATTGAAGCATTTGATGATCCAGAGGTAGATGGCGTGAGTTGCTGGTTGTCCCGTCCTAAAACCGGAGGCATTAAAGGTGGGCTGGGGCTGGCAGAAGATCCTTCTGATGGTGCGATCGCCTGTCGTCAGATTGGCCCTATTGTTATTAAAGACAAACTGAAAGATGGTGAGCAGGTTTTTAATAAACGTACCAGCCTGGTGTTTAAATCAATGCAGGTGGTGCGTTTTTTCGATGAAAAGCGTAATACGCTGATCTATCTGGTATATTCAGATAAGATTATTGAAGGATCGCCGAAGAACTCCATTTCTGTTGTTCCCGTCCAGCCATGGCGCGATTAGTGATAAGAATCTGATTTATCGGTTATAGGAAGCCTCTGAGAATTCAGGGGTTTTTTTAACTGGTTCTTATCGGTCGAACGACCGTTTTGTATTGTTCTATATGATATCTTAGTAATACAAAAATAATAAGAGGGTTGATTATGCAAGCGTTAAAGCAATTAAAAATACTGGACTTCAGCCCGCTGCTGCCAGGGCCTTATGCAACCATGCTGATGGCTGAAATGGGGGCCAACGTTTTGAGGGTAGAGTCTCCGACCCGACCGGATCTGGTTAAATTTCTTGAACCCCGGATTGACGGTGCATCAGCGGCTTATCATCAGTTGCATGATAAAAAAACAACATTGCAACTGGATCTGAAACAGTCTCGCTGTGTCGGACAGGTAAAAGAGCTGATCCGGGATTACGACATTGTCGTTGAGCAGTTCCGGCCGGGAGTTATGGCTCGACTGGGGCTGAGCTATGAGATTTTGTCTGAGATTAATCCGGAGATTATATATTGCAGCATTACTGGTTATGGTCAGACAGGACCGTATCGGGATAAAGCCGGACATGATATTAACTATCTGGCATTGAGCGGCCTGATGGATTATAGCAGACGTGCAGGTCAGTCTCCGGTACCTCTGGGGATGCAGGTGGCTGATGTAGCCGGAGGGTCTCACCATGCCGTAATGGCGATACTGGCTGCGGTCATTCATCGACAGAGTACCGGCGAGGGTCAGCATATTGATATCAGTATGACAGATGCAGCCTTTGCTCTGAATGGTATGTCAGGAGCAGCGGCTCTGGCCGGAGGAGATCAGCCTCTGGCGGAAAGTGGCTGGTTGAATGGCGGGACCTTTTATGATTACTACGAAACCAGCGATGGTCGCTATATGGCTGTCGGCAGTCTTGAACCTCAGTTCCAGGCGCGTTTACTGAATACTCTTGATCTGGAATGGCTGGCTGATGAGTGTACAGACTTTACGCAGGATAGCCAGAAACGAGTTAAGCAGGCACTGGCGGAAGTGTTTATCAGTCAGACGTTTGACTACTGGTGTCATCTGTTCGCGCAGACGGATGCCTGTGTTGAGCCTGTGTTGACTTTTGAAGAGGCTGCGGAGCACCCCCATATGCAGCACCGGGAGCTCACCAGAACTGAAAATGGTATTCGTCAGATGGCTATGCCATTTCGGTTAAAATAGATATAGATATCAGGGCGAAAAAGACAAAACCCCGGTGATAAGACCGGGGTTTTGCAGGTATTTCATCTCTCTTTCGGAGTGATCAGGCTTCCTGGGCCAGCGGGATAAACTTAGATGCCGCCGCCAGGTAAGAATCAATCTGATCGAAGTTCAGATAACGGTATACGTCGTCGGCCATAGTATCCAGTCTGGAGGCGTATTCCATATATTCTTCAACCGTCGGCAGCTTTCCTGTCAGAGCAGCGACAGATGCCAGTTCAGCAGAAGACAGGTAAACGTTCGCACCAGTACCCAGACGGTTAGGGAAGTTACGGGTCGAGGTCGACACGACAGTCGTGTTGTCACCAACACGAGCCTGGTTGCCCATACACAGGGAGCAACCGGGCATTTCCATGCGTGCGCCGGCCTTACCAAAGATGTTGTAGTAACCTTCCTGTGTCAGCTGTGCTGCATCCATCTTGGTTGGCGGTGCGATCCACATACGGGTTGGTACCATTTTACCGGAGGCATCCAGTAGCTTACCTGCGGCACGGAAGTGGCCAATATTGGTCATACAGGAGCCGATAAATACTTCATCAATCTTTTCGCCAGACAGTTCAGACAGCAGCTTTACGTCATCCGGATCGTTCGGGCAAGCCAGGATTGGCTCTTTAACGTCCGCCAGATCGATTTCAATCACTGCGGCGTATTCTGCGTCCGCATCAGCTTCCAGCAACTCTGGTTTGGCCAGCCAGTCTTCCATGCCTTTAATACGACGTTCGATAGTACGTACATCGCCATACCCCTCTGCAATCATCCATTTCAGCATGGTGATGTTAGAGTTCAGGTACTCACGGATTGGCTCTTCATTCAGTTTGATAGAGCAAGCAGCTGCAGAACGCTCAGCGGCAGAATCAGATAGCTCAAATGCCTGCTCAACTTTCAGGTTTGGCAGACCTTCAATTTCCAGAACGCGACCAGAGAAGATGTTCTTCTTACCAGCTTTTTCTACTGTCAGCAGGCCCTGCTTGATGGCGTAGTAAGGGATAGCATTAACCAGATCACGCAAAGTGATGCCAGGCTGTAGCTTATCTCCTTTAAAACGAACCAGAACAGATTCTGGCATATCCAGAGGCATAACGCCGGTGGCGGCTGCAAAGGCAACCAGACCAGAACCCGCCGGGAAGGAGATACCGATTGGGAAACGGGTGTGGGAGTCTCCACCTGTACCCACTGTATCAGGCAGCAGCATACGGTTCAGCCATGAGTGGATTACACCGTCGCCAGGACGCAGAGATACACCGCCACGGTTCATGATGAAATCTGGCAGGGTGTGGTGTGTCTTCACGTCCACCGGCTTAGGATATGCCGCCGTGTGGCAGAATGACTGCATAGTAAGATCAGCAGAGAAGCCAAGGCAGGCCAGGTCTTTCAGCTCATCTCGAGTCATAGGGCCGGTGGTATCCTGAGAACCGACTGTGGTCATCTTCGGCTCGCAGTAGGTGCCCGGACGAATACCTTCCAGACCACATGCTTTGCCAACCATTTTCTGGGCCAGAGAGAAACCTTTGCCTGTATCTGCAGGTTGTACCGGGCGCTTGAACAGGTCGGTAGGCCCCTGGGCCAGGAATTCACGTGCTTTTTCAGTCAGACCGCGTCCAATGATCAGAGGGATACGCCCGCCCGCCCGCACTTCATCCATTAGAACCGGTGTTTTAAGTTCGAAAGTGGTCAGAACTTCGTCAGTGCCGCTTTTGCAGACTTTGCCTTCATAAGGGTATACGTCGATTACGTCCCCCATGTTCATGCCGGAAACGTCCATTTCAACTGGCAGAGCACCGGCATCTTCCATAGTGTTGAAGAAGATAGGAGCAATCTTGCCGCCGAAGCAGAAGCCACCGGAGCGCTTGTTTGGTACGAACGGAATGTCATCACCAAAGAACCACAGCACAGAGTTGGTTGCAGACTTACGGGAAGAACCTGTACCGACAACGTCACCTACGTATGCGATAGGGTGACCTTTTGCCTGCAGTTCTTCAATCTGCTTAATCGGGCCTTGTACGCCTGCTTCATCAGGATGGATGCCGTCACGTTCCATTTTCAGCATCGCCATAGCGTGCTTAGGAATATCAGGTCGGGTGAAGGCATCCGGAGCAGGAGACAGGTCATCGGTGTTTGTTTCGCCCGTCACTTTGAATACTGTCAGAGTGATCTTTTCTGCCAGTTCCGGCTTAGACGTGAACCACTCACCAGCTGCCCAGGAATCGATAACAGCTTTCGCGTTTTCGTTACCTTCTTTAGCTTTGTCAGCGACATCATGGAACGCATCAAACATCAGCAGAGTATGCTTCAGCTGCTCTGCTGCGACCTCACCCAGATCGGAATCATCCAGTAAGGAAACCAGAGTCTCGATGTTATAGCCACCCTGCATCGTGCCCAGCAGCTCTGTTGCGCGTTTTTTGTCAATCAGAGGAGAGGCTGCTTCGCCTTTTGCAACCGCAGAGAGGAACCCTGCCTTAACATAGGCAGCTTCGTCTACACCAGGAGATACACGGTTTGTGATCAGATCCAGGATAAACTCTTCTTCACCCGCTGGCGGGTTTTTCAGCAGTTCTATCAACGCTGCTGTTTGTTCTGCATCCAGTGGCTTTGGAACTACACCTTCGGCAGCGCGTTCTTCAACGTGTTTGCGATATGCTTCAAGCACGATTAGACCCTCATCAGTTTATGCTGTGACTTCACTAAAAACTTATTTCTTTTGTAAAATCAAAGCGTTCGATGTGTTCATCGACCTTCTTATTCGGTGGCGCAATTTTAAATTAAAATGTCGACAATGTTAAGTTGACCCATAGTCATAACGCTTCAACTTTGGTCGCTGGTCAGTGTTTTGCCGGTATTTCTCTCTATTTCAGGTCAGTTTTTTCAGTTCCGGAGTGCCGTGATTCCGGATCTCAAGGTAGTAAATATCATGATCCCAATCACTCAGAGTCATACGCTGAAAAGGAGTTCCTGAAATCTTTCTGATTCCCGGATTGTGAGTATGGCCATGAATCAGAACAGAGCAGTTGTGCTGTGTCAGGGCTTCGGTGACTGCCAGCTCATTAACATCCGTCAGATAGCCCTGTTGATGCTGCTGGCTTTGCTGGCGGGCCTGCTCGGCAAATGCGATACGTTCAGTCAGCGGTTTCGACAAAAATGCTGTTTGCCATTGTTCCGATCTGGACTGAGCTCTGAAGGCCTGATACTGAGCGTCATCTGTGCAGAGATAATCACCATGACTGAGCATAAGGTGCTGTTGAGGGGCAGGCATTTTCCAGGGGTCACTTAATATGGTCATGCCGCATTGTGAGGCATAGCGCTCTGCCAGCAGAAAGTCTCTGTTGCCAGCCATATAGAAGATGCGGGTGTTCTTGCTGAGCTGTTTCAGTTGTTGTGCTACACACTGACTGAGTTCTGTTGTGTGGTCATCTCCAACCCAGTATTCAAAAAAATCGCCCAGAATGTAGAGTTCATCGGCGGATGTTGCGTGGTGCTGGATAAACTGTGTGAACAGATCGGTAATATCACTCCTTTCTGCCTGAAGATGCAGATCGGATATAAATAATTGTTTCATCAGGCTGTACCTGCAATCGTATAGGCCGCATAAAAAAAGCCGGGATTCCCCGGCTTTTTTACAGAAATATGCTGATCATTACTCTGTTGTCAGCAGTTCTGCAGATGTAATGACCACATCTTCAGCAGGTACATCCTGATGGCCTGCGCGAGATGTTGTCTTGACTTCTTTAATGATGTTAACTACATCCATACCTTCAACCACTTTACCGAATACGCAGTAGCCCCAGCCCTGCATATTTTTACCGGTGTGGTTCAGGAACGCATTATCAGAGACGTTGATAAAGAACTGAGCAGAAGCAGAATGAGGTTCCATTGTACGGGCCATCGCCAGTGTGCCTGTGTCGTTTGACAGGCCATTGTCTGCTTCGTTCTGGATAGGGTCACGGGTCTCTTTCTGATTCATGCCTGGCTCAAAACCACCACCCTGAACCATGAAACCATTGATTACACGATGGAAGATAGTGCCATCGTAGTGGCCACTGGTTACATACTCTTCAAAATTTTTCGCTGTAACAGGAGCATTGTTATAGTCCAGCTCAATTTTGATGTCGCCGTGATTAGTGTGTAATACGATCATTGTATATTCCTGGTTTCTGTCAGAAAAAAATGTAATCTTATTCAGTTTAATGCACTGTTTAAGAGTAGTAACGATTATACAGGATGGCTTAATACCCAGCCGTCGAGTTATAATACCCGTTTTGCGTGTTTGGCAAAAGAAAAGGGCCGATATTCAATGCGTTAAGTAAAAACGCACACTGCTTTCGGCCAGTTATGCCAAATAGCCTTATGGACAGGCACAATCGGCTATACTGGTTGTTTTAACTGGTTCAGCCTTTGTGCTGCAGACATTCACGCGATCATTCAGAGATTTGCTAAAGATTATGAGCAACACCGAGACTACGTCCGCACCAAATTTTATTCGTACACTGATTGAAGAAGAGCTTGCTACCGGCAAGTACGAGCAGATTGTGACCCGTTTTCCACCAGAGCCTAATGGTTATCTGCATATCGGTCACGCGAAGTCGATCTGTCTGAACTTCGGCCTGGCGGAACATTTCGAAGGCGCTTGTAATCTGCGTTTTGACGATACTAACCCTGAGAAAGAGAGTCAGGAATACATCGATTCTATTCAGGCCGATGTTAAGTGGCTGGGTTTTAACTGGACTGGTAAGGTTCGTTACACCTCAGAGTATTTTGATACTCTGTATGAATACGCCGTTGAGCTGATTAAATCAGGCAAAGCGTATGTCTGTGAACTGAACCCGGAAGAGATGCGTGAGTATCGTGGTACGCTGACCGAAGCGGGTAAAAACAGCCCGTTCCGTGATCGCTCCGTAGAAGAGAACCTGGATCAGTTCGAGCGTATGCGTGCGGGTGAGTTCGAAGATGGTGCTAAGGTTCTGCGTGCTAAGATCGATATGGCTGCACCGAATATCAATCTGCGTGATCCGATTCTGTATCGTATCCGTCGTGCTCATCACCATCAGACCGGTGATAAGTGGTGCATCTATCCGAACTATGACTTTGCTCACGGTCAGTCTGATGCCATTGAAGGTGTGACTCACTCCGTCTGTACTCTGGAGTTTGAAGATCACCGTCCGCTGTATAACTGGTTTATTGAAAACCTGCCGGTGCCTGCACAGCCAAAACAGATTGAGTTTTCTCGTCTGAATGTGAACTACACGGTCACCAGTAAGCGTAAGCTGAAGCTGCTGGTTGATGAAAACCATGTCGCGGGCTGGGATGATCCGCGTATGCCAACAATTTCTGGTATGCGTCGTCGTGGTTATACTCCAAACTCAGTACGTAAGTTCTGCGACATGATTGGTGTGACCCGTAGTGATGGTGTGGTTGATGTGGCGATGCTGTATCACGCTCTGCGCTCTGATCTGGAAGAGAATGCTCCGCGTGCGATGTGTGTTCTGGACCCGATTAAGGTCACCATTACCAACTACCCGGAAGATCAGACCGAAGAGTTTGTTGTACCTGCGCACCCGGCGGATGAATCTATGGGTGAGCGTACGCTGCCATTCAGTCGTACTCTGTTGATTGAGTCTGAAGATTTTATGGAAGATGCACCGAAGAAATTCTTCCGTCTGACTCAGGGTAAAGAAGTTCGTTTGCGTAACGCTTACGTGATTAAGTGTGAAGAGGTTATCAAAGACGAGAATGGTAAAGTCGTTGAGCTGCTGTGTACTTATGATCCTGAAACTCTGGGTAAAAACCCTGAGGGTCGTAAAGTAAAAGGTGTGATTCACTGGGTGTCTGAAGAGCATGCTGTACCGGCTGAAGTACGTCTGTATGAAAACCTGTTTACCGACGAAAATCCGGATGGTCATAAAGATACCAGTTTCCTGGACTTTATTAACCCGGAATCTCTGACGGTTACAACAGGCTATTGTGAGCCGAGTCTGCTGACAGCGGCAGCAGAGACTAACTTCCAGTTTGAACGTATTGGTTACTTTGTGTCTGATCGTTATGATCATGGCGTAGATGGAAAACTGGTATTTAACAAAACCGTAGGCCTGAAAGATAGCTGGGCAAAAGCACAGAAGAAGGGATAAGCAACATGTTGCAAATCTACAATACGATGACGCGCAAGAAAGAAGCGTTTACACCAATAGAAGAAAACAAGGTCAGAATGTACGTGTGTGGTATCACCGTATATGACTTGTGTCATATTGGTCACGCTCGCGTCATGGTGGGTTTTGACATGATCACCCGTTATCTGCGTCATCGCGGTTATGATGTGACTTATGTACGTAATATCACCGATGTGGACGACAAAATCATCCGCCGTGCCAATGAAAACGGTGAGCACGTAGATGCACTGACTGAGCGTATGATTCAGGCGATGCACGATGATGAGGATCGTCTGGGTGTACTGCGTCCGGATCTGGAACCGCGTGCTACTCACCATATTGGTGATATCGTTAATATGGTGCAGACACTGGTTGAGAAAGGTTTTGCCTATCCGGCGGATAACGGTGATGTTTATTACCGCGTTAATAAGTTTGCCGATTATGGCAAGCTGACTAACCGTAACCTGGAAGAGATGCAGGCCGGTGCGCGAGTAGACGTTGAAGATGCCAAAGAGAATCCAATGGACTTCGTGCTGTGGAAATCAGCAAAAGAAGACGAAGTCAGCTGGGATTCTCCGTGGGGCGCGGGTCGTCCGGGCTGGCACATTGAGTGTTCAGCGATGTCGACCTGCTGCCTGGGTAACAATTTCGATATTCATGGTGGTGGCCCGGACCTGCCGTTCCCTCATCATGAAAACGAAATTGCTCAGTCAGAAGCGGCGACGGGCGAAAAATACGCCAACACCTGGATGCATGCCGGTGCGGTACGTGTGGATCAGGAGAAGATGTCCAAATCGCTGGGCAACTTCTTCACCATTCGTGATGTGTTGGAGAAATACAATCCAGAGGTGATTCGTTATTTCTTGCTGTCCAGTCACTACCGTAGCCCGATCAACTACTCAGAAGATGGCCTGAAGTCCGCTCGTCAGTCTCTGGAGCGTTTCTATACTGCGCTTCAGGGGGTTGAAGTGGCTGAGGTAACTGCTGATGGTGAATGGGTTGAGCGCTTTAAAACCGCAATGGATGATGACTTCAATACGGCAGAAGCGTTTGCAGTGCTGTTTGATCTGGCTAAGCAGCTTAATATCGCTAAGAAAGAAGGTGACATTGAGCAGGCTGGTCAACTGGCGGGTTATCTGAAACTGTTTGGTGATGTGCTGGGTTTGTTTGGTCAGGATGCGGATAGTTTCCTGAAAGGTGAGCCTGCGGCGGATGGTCTGAGTGAAGATGAAATTGAAGCTCAGATTGAAGCTCGTAATCAGGCACGTAAGAATAAAGACTTTGCTGAGTCGGATCGTATTCGTGACGAGCTGGCGGCGCAGGGTATTATTCTGAAAGATTCCCGCGAAGGTACATCCTGGGTGCGTGAGTAATCTGTGAAGCCCGGTGGGTATGAATTATACCCGTCATATAACGTGTATTGGTCCATATAAAAGAGCGCTGGATTATTCCAGCGCTTTTTTTGTGCTTGTTTAATGACGAATTGCGACGGCTAATAGATCTGCATTGGCATGCCAGATTAGTGTTATTCATATCTGGCATGTATTATGCTTTGTAACTGTTTAATCAAGTTTTTATTCTGAGAGCGGCAAATATATGCCCGGATAATGTAAGGAATTCATATATGCCAGTTACTGATACCACTCAAAACACATCATCTGTCAGGATTACTGAACTTTCGGAGCTGCGTACTCTGGTCGGTGATGGAGGAGTGTCTGTTCTCTTTCTGGCCGCGCAGATGGCTGTTGCACCTGTGCAACAGACACTGTTGCAATGGGTATTTGAACAATCAGAGCAGTCTGTAACGGCTGAGCAGGCGCTGGCTTTATGTGAGCAAAGCCAGCTGGCTCTTATGTCTGAACCGGGTCTGTGGCAGCTTGATTGTGAACTGGCTTGCCATATTGTCTCCGGTTTATCTGAACAGGAGCAGCAGAAAGCGCTGGAGCTGAAGAATCATGCTGTCAGATATTTATTGCTGGCTGTTGAAGGTGAAATTGAAGCACCGTTAGTGGCATCAGATCTGGAGCATATTCGCTTTTTATCGGCTCATCCTGTGACGGATGATCAGTGTGATTTACTGATATGGCTGGCTGATTTTGCTCATCAGAATGGGGATTCAGCTACGTCCGCTGACAGCTGGCAGGGTATTTATGAACATCTGCTGAACACCGAAGGTGATCAGTCAGATAACACACTGGTGGCGATGAATAATCTGGCAGAGAGTCTGCGCTTGCTGGGTGAGCTGGATGAAGCTCGTGAGCTGTATAAGAAACAGGTCGCCATTTATAGTGATTTGTCAGGCCCTGACAATAGTGCAACACTGACAGCAATGATTAATCTGGCTGCGGTATTACGTCAGAGTAATGATCTGAGTAGTGCACGTGTTATGGAAGAGCAGGTGGTTGAGAGCCGAAGCCGCACTCTGGGTGAAGCTCACCCGGATACCTTGTCTGCTGCTAATAGTCTGGCATCAACCTTGAAAGCGATGGGCGATCTGGATGCCGCCCGAAACCTGCAGTCTGATGTTTTACATATGTCTAAAGGGGTCTTGCCTGTCACTCATCCTCTGGTAACAGAAGCGGCATGGAATCTGAGTCAGACGATGCTGGCACAGGATGATTATGACAGCATGCAGGATATTATTTTTGACGATCTGTTCTGGTTAATGGACGACAATGCTGATATTCAGACGCAGAGCCAGGATCAGATTCGGGCAATGCTGACTCAGCTATTGTCTGGTGGCTCTATGTAATATGTTGTGTGCTTATTTTTGTTATGTGCTTGGTTTATAGGCTGATATCTGAGGTCGGAATTTCTCGTTGTACAGGACTCTTGTCTGGTATACAGCAAGGTCATTCTGGCCTTTTCTGTTTGAAGTATCACACCTGTTATTTTGCCTGAATATCTTCGTTACATCTTGTTTACGTTTAAGTACAACCTCTCACATCTCCAGCCAATCCGATTTACATGAAAGACTTACCCTCAGTGCAGACCTTCTGGAATATAAGGTAATTAGCCTCGTTATACAGACCGAAGCAGAAGTATTTCGTTATTTTCAGCCGTTAACTGAAAAATACAACGAACTTTTACAGTAACGCTTTTGTGCAGGTTTTTAGCCGTATGATCCGGAAAACTGATCAAGATGATGCCAGATTTATCTGAGGAAAATAATAATGGGTACAGCATTTAATATGTGGATTAATGGTCAATCTGTGCAAGGGGAGGCTGAACCCCTGGATGTACTTAATCCGGCGACAGAAGAAGTGATTGTTACAGTGAATAATGCTTCTGTTGCTCAGCTGGACGCTGCTGTCGATGCCGCAAAACAGGCGTTCAGTTCATGGCAGTATTCCAGCCATGATGATCGTAAACAGGCATTGAACCGAATTGCCGATAATATTGAAAATAATGCAGCTGAACTGGCAGAAATTGTTGTGAAAGAGCAGGGCAAGCCTATGTTCCTTGCTCAGGCGGAAGTGAGTGGTGCTGTTGCCTGGACCCGTTATGCGGCGGGTATGGATATTCCAACAGACATTATTGAAGACAGTGAAAATAAGCGTATTGAAGTCCAGCACAAACCTCTGGGTGTTGTCGGTTCTATTACGCCGTGGAACTGGCCGCTGATGATTGCGATCTGGCACATTATGCCAGCCCTGCGTGCCGGTAATACTGTGGTATGTAAGCCATCTGGTTTAACGCCACTCAATACACTGAAACTGTTTGAACTGATTCAGCAGGAGCTGCCAGCAGGCGTACTGAATGTTGTACTGGGCGATGCTGAAATCGGTAATGCCATGAGTGAGCATCCGGGGATTGATAAAATTATCTTCACCGGTTCCACACCAACGGGGCAGCAGATCATGAGAAACGCTTCATCCAACCTGAAGCGTCTGACTCTGGAGCTGGGAGGCAATGATGCGGGTATTATCCTGCCTGATGCCGATATTGATGCCATTGCTGAAGGCATTTTCCAGACCGCATTTCTGAATATGGGGCAGACCTGCGCAGCACTTAAGCGTCTGTATGTGCATGAAAGTCAGTACGATCAGGTGTGTTCTAAGCTGGCGGATATTGCTCAACAGCAGGTTGTGGGTGACGGTTTGGCAGATGGCACGACCTTTGGCCCGGTACAGAATAAGAAGCAGCTGGATCTGGTCGCCGCTCTGGTGGATGACGCCCGTGAGCAGGGTGCCAATGTACTGAGTGGCGGCAGCCGTTCTGATTCTGCAGGTTACTTCTATCCTCCCACGATTATTGCCGGAGCTAAAGCCGGTATGCGTGTGGTTGATGAAGAGCAGTTTGGCCCTGTACTGCCGGTAATTTCATACTCTGATCTGGATGATGCTATTGCGCAGGCCAATGCTTCGAATGTCGGTCTGGGTGGTTCAGTCTGGTCATCTGATCTGGAAAAAGCCCAGCAGATCGCTTCAAAGCTGGAGTGTGGTACTGCCTGGATTAATGGCCATGCAGAGGTGCTGCCTCATGCGCCATTCGGTGGCTGTAAGATGTCTGGTTTTGGGGTTGAGTTTGGCCTGCAGGGTCTGCTGGAATACACCCAGCCTCAGACAATTAACATCAATAAATAAGCAGTATTGATGCTTGGTTAAACCTTAATCTTCGTCCTTTATTATTAGCCCGGATATTTCTCCGGGCTTTTTTTCAACAGGCTTTTTTCTGGCAGTTTTTAACTGACCTGGCGTGTTTTTCGGATAAACTCTATCGATTTTTCAGCGCGTTATTTGCGTAAGCGACCAGGAGCTACCATCGTTTCGGGTCTCAGAATATCTTCCAGTGTTTTTTCATCCAGCAACTTCTCCTGTCTGACCAGATCCAGTACCGAACAACCTTCTTCCTGGGCCTGTCTGGCAATACGGGTGGCATTGTCATAGCCAATATAAGGGTTCAGAGCGGTGATAATACCAATACTATTATTGACCTGGTTCTTGCAGTGCTCTGCGTTGGCGGTAATGCCTTCAATACAGCGTGTTCGCAGCATGTCCATCGCCTGAGACAACAAACGCATGGATTCCAGAATATTGTAAGCAATCAGAGGTTCCATCACATTCAGCTGAAGCTGACCGGCCTCCGCCGCCATCGTAATGGCCATATCATTACCGATAATCTGAAAAGCAACCTGGTTGACCGCCTCAGGAATAACCGGATTGACCTTACCCGGCATAATAGATGAGCCTGGCTGCTGAGGCGGCAGGTTAATTTCGTTCAGGCCAGTTCTTGGTCCGCTGGACAATAAGCGCAGGTCGTTACAGATTTTTGACAGCTTGATGGCCAGGCGCTTCAGCATGCCGGAGAACAGCACAAAAGCGCCCATATCGGAACTGGCCTCAACCAGATCGCTGGCCGGGCGGAAGCTGAACTGACTGACATCCGCCAGGCATTCTACGGCAAAGTGAGCATACTGAGGATCAGTATTGATGCCGGTACCAATGGCTGTGCCGCCCAGATTGACTTCCAGGAAGAGTTCAGACAGATCCGCAATGCGATCAATATCTTCTGACAGGGTCGAGGCGTAGCTTCTGAACTCCTGACCCAGAGTCATAGGAACGGCATCCTGCAGCTGAGTACGTCCCATTTTGATCACATCGGCAAATTCAACCGATTTAACTTTAAAGGCTCTTTTTAACTGACGCAGGCTGCCGACCAGTTTGCCATGATCCAGTAACACACTCAGGCGAATGGCTGTCGGGTAGGCGTCATTGGTCGACTGAGCCATATTGACGTCATTATTTGGGTGCAGATACTGATATTCACCCTTATTGTGTCCCAGATAGCCCAGACCAACATTGGCAATTACCTCATTGGCGTTCATGTTGGTGGAGGTTCCGGCACCTCCCTGGATCATATCGACAACAAACTGATCATGGTATTTACCCGCGATAATCTCCCGGCAGGCAAAATCAATCGCTTCAAAACGCTTTTTCTCCAGTTGTCCCAGCTGTGCATTGGCCTGAGCAGCGGCCAGTTTTACTATCGCCAGTGCCTTAACCAGGTTCGGGAAGTGGTGCAACTGAATACCTGACAGATTAAAGTTCTCCATCGCACGCTGAGTCTGAATGCCAAAGAAAGCATCAGCAGGCACCTGAGCGATGCCCAGCAGGTCTTTCTCAGTACGTGTTTTAGCTAATTTTTTTGCCGGGGCATTCATCTCGATGATCTCTTTTTTGTCGGTCTGGGTGGAAGAAGTGTCTGGGCTTGTAGTCGGTACGTTTTCGGCTGGTGCCTTACCACTACTGGCAGAGGAGCTTTTCTCTGTCGTTGCGATCTGTTCTGATTCTGATGGAATACTCGAATCTGCTTTTTTTGCTGTGGAATCGTTTTTTTGCAGTGCCATAAATTAATCTGTTTTTGCTATACCATGAGGGCATTTTTGTTGTTCAGGGTCAGGATGGGCATAGACTAAAGTTGATTTTATGGTATGACCAATGCCGTTTTACCATCGGGCCATGCCATTTCGGTATAGGGGCATTTAAGCGGGATTGTGTCTGGGGTCGAAATAAAAAAAGCCCGGTTGACAGCGAGAAAGTCAACCGGGCATTGTACTGGTCGCAGGGTGTGTTAATGACCAGATTGCAAAAGGCATACCCCGAATAACAAAGGGGTGAACATCGAGGTCTGTTCTTTGGAGGACAAGTGTCCGCTTGCATGGCTCCTCCCAACAACGATGCTAACTTTACAGCGCTGGTGCTATCTGTAAAAGCTGCCCGAATCAACATAAAGTTTTGTCGGCAGCAAACATTACAGAGACGCTTCTGCCAGAAAGAAAAGATAATAGGATTTGTGACTTTTCTTATCAGAACAAAGACTTATTGGCTACATTCAATCGATTCGGGCCATTGTTTTCATGTCATCCTGATAAAAAGGCCGCTATTATATCCCGTTCTCCCACACCAGGTTTTATGAGTGTTTTCAGCTTATGAGTACAAAAAACTATTCTCTGGGTCAGGTTGGTGACTATGAGATTAAGCAGCTTAAAGTGTTTAAAACGGTCGTGGACTGCGGAGGTTTCTCAGCAGCAGAAACAGCGTTAAATATTGGCCGCTCAACCATTAGTCTCCATATTTCCAATCTGGAGTCCCGGCTGAACCTGGTGTTGTGTAAACGCGGGCGGGCAGGATTTTCGCTGACCGAAGAAGGGGCGATCATTTACGACATGACCGTCAACCTGCTGGAATCACTGGATGCATTCCGGGTGACGGTGAATAACCTCAATAGCAGTCTGACCGGTGAGCTGAAGATCGTATTGTCTGATGCCATCAGTCTGGACAAACGCTGTGCTTTTCCTGACCTGATCCGTACTTTTATCTCTCAGGCTCCCGGCGTTCAGCTGTCGAATGATGTCGCATCTATGGCTGAAATTGAGCGCATGGTACTGAACGATATGGCCGATGTCGGCTTTATCCCTTGTCACCGCAAACTGGAAGGGCTGGAATATATTGACCTGTTCAGTGATGTTTGCCGACTGTACATCAGTACGGACCACCCGGTAGCAGCACTGCCGGAAGATGAATTGACTGATGATGCGATTCAGTCGTTACCTATGGTGCATGCTGGTTTAAAACCCCATGAAGCGGTTGATGAGCTGATGACAGGGCTGAACCTGGCAGGAAGGGCTTATTTCTATGAAGGCCGTCTGGCGATGATTCTGTCTGGTCAGTATATCGGCTTTTTGCCGGAGCATTACGCCCAGAGTTACATTGAGGAAGGCCTGATTACGACTCTGACACCAGAAAGTCGTTTTTATAACCTGACCATGTCGGCCATCTGGAAAAAAACCGCCCAGCCCAGCAAACCCCGAGAGCTGTTTCTGAGTATTCTGCGGGATAAGTTTGCTTCTGATACCTGATACCCGCACTGGGCTGAGGACTGAGCGTTTAACTCAGCCCTCCTGACGGCATCCTGTTGTGGATGATAGACGTTTATTGGGATGCTATCTGGCCAGATCAGCCAGCTCTTGCAGAGTTAAGGATTTAATCGGGCTGCGAATCTGGTAGTAACTGACTTCAACGCCTTGCGGTAGCGGCCTTTCGGTGTGGTATCCAGAACTGCAGAGATTTCAATGCCTGCCCGATGTAATTGTACGGCAATCAGTAACAGCAGAGGCCCACTACCGGCAATCACCAGCGGCATAGCCGGTGCCAGAGCGCTTTGCTGGCTGAAACAGATACTCAGGTCCTGCGCCATGAAATCGACAGCGTGTTTGACTCCGCCGGAGTGAATCGAAAACTACTGGTGGATACCCAGCTCTCTTACGGGGCTTGTGGTTTTATCCAGTCCGGTATGGGCGTATCTCTGGTTGACCCTCTTAGCGCGCTGCATTATCAGAGACTGGGCATTCAGGTGCGCCGCTTTGAACCGAGAATTGGCTACCGCTATAACCTGATCTACCCGGCACTCCGCACACAATCCGGGCTGGCAAAAGCCTTTGTCAAACAACTGAAAGCCGACCTGAAAGAATTGCAGGCCAGCAATCAAGGACTGCTGGAACTGATAGGGGATAAATACCCCGGATTCTGCAAAGAGGGGGAAAACTATGCTAGGGGGATTAAACCCTCAAAACCGATAGTGAACTGAAAACATTGAAAAACTCGTAATGCATTAGCCATATTTTAATTCTTCCAGCGGCTAATGGAGCTGATATGAACCGAATCAACCCCGCGAAACTTCACCATAGTAAATGGACCGCCATAAAGCCTGTGAACAGAGAAAAACACTTTCTGGTATCAGACGTTGAATACGACGAAGATGGCACCGTGCTGAACTGTATTCTGGAAGCCGTGCTATCAAAAAATGAATACCCGATTGACTGGACTGAGCTTAAAGATAACGAGAAATGGCTTCAGGGTTGGAAGTAAGCGCTAACATATGTAACGATGGTGTGGATTTATCGGGCAGATACACAACTAACCCTTTGTTCCAGAATGGCAGATAGTCTTGTTATGTGGGCACTCTGATTATCTTCTTCAAAAGAATGGTGCAGTAAAACTCAGATAAGGAAAGCAGATGAGTGAAAAAGTAAAAGCAGCCTTGAACTGGCTTAAAGGAATCCTGGATTCAGAAGATGTGGAATATCAGATTGTTGGTGGATTAGCGGCAACCATTCATGGCGGCAGTCGAGAAATTGCAGACATAGACCTCTATATTCACAACTCTGATGCGGACAAGTTGTTGGCCCATGTAGCGCAATACATCTCTAAACCGTTAGCTCATTACGTGGAATACGGTTGGGATCTGGAGTACTTCCAGCTGATTTACCAGGATCAAAAAATTGAAATCGGTTTATCTCACAATACAAAGATACAATCAGCTCTGGATGGCTGCTGGCATCCACTTAAAATTAATTTCTCAGAGTCGGTCAATAAAGACTATCAAGGAATCGAACTGCTCGTTATCCCGGTTCAGCGTTTGATTGAATACAAGCGAATACTGGGCAGGGAAGTCGACCTGATTGATATACAAGAACTGACTTTCAATTCAGCATCATAGCCAGTGTTTACGGTGGGTTTCTGGCGCTTGGTATTTCTGTTTTTCCTCATCATCATTTCTGTCGTGGTAGACATCGCTTTCAGCACCAGCTCTGGCCCACCTTTTGAATTTGGGAGTAAAAACTATCCTTCATTCTTAGATTAAAGAAGCGAATATGCTTTAACTGGCTAAGTACATAGTATATCTGGTGGGGGTTATATAATTTGGCTCTTCGACGTTTCATGTGGATTTACCTGATTGAACCTGTACCTCTATTGGGCTGCCAATCAGGTAAATCATATTGATAAAGTTCTTTGTATTTCTGTAACCCCTTGCGCGTGCACGAGCGGCCTGGAAAAGGCTGTTCATTCCTTCCAGACGGGCATTGGTTAAATCTGAGGTGATACGTCTCACAATACGCTCTGAGTGTCTTTTGAGGGTCTCTAATGCCTCATACATGGGACTTTGCAGAGGACTATCTCCCAGAACATCCCTGGCATGATTGATAAAGTGAGTGAGCCGCCAGCGAGCCTGCTGTGGCGTTTTTACATCCCTGATCCAGCGGAGCTTTTCTTTGATAAACCACGCTTTTCCTGTCTCCTTATCCTCAGACAGAAGCTCTGATAATGCCGTTATCTGATGCCGGGTCAGCTGCTCATTATCACTGTTTTTCAGCACGGCCCAGCGCACTCCCTTTGAGTGAGAGCCGTCTTTCCTTTCCTGCTTTCTGACCTGATCCACTGCCTTATTAAAGATCTGCACGACGAGAAACCAGTCAATGGTCACTTCGGCATTGGGCAGTGCTTCATCAACACCGCTGAGAAAAGCTTTCGACATGTCGCAGACCACTTCTACAACCTGCTCTGGTTGCCCCTGATGCTGCTTTAAGAACTCGCTGAACGCTTTAACCGTACCCTTACCACGCCCGGGTACTGCAAAGATGACGGGGCGGTCCACTCGGCCCATATCCAGGAAAATAGTGACATAGTTATGCCCACGTTTTGATGCGGCTTCATCCAGCGCGAGTTTTCTGACGGCGGATAAATCCCACTGTGTCAGATTCTGCTGAACATAGTATTCCAGCATCCGCCAGAGCCGCTTA
>NZ_JACJFM010000190.1 GCF_014164585.1 Oceanospirillum sediminis
TAATTAAAAATTACATCTTGGATGAGGATAAAATCCATGCGCAAATTCAAGAGAATAAAAAGAAACCAAAAAAGCAAAGTAAGTTTCAGGCCAGAATGAAACAAATGATGGAGCAGGCAGAACAGCAAAAGCAAATGCAACAGAAAAGAAAAAAATAAATTTAAAGCTGCCTTTTGGCAGCTTTTTTGTTAGTGAAACTCTATATTTTGATAAGGTTTAAAACGAAATCAAAATAGTAAGTTGAACTAATTCCACTTTTGCGGAATCTTAGCTCTACATGAGTCTTTTTTATCATAATAATTGTTATACCAAATTTAATTAAATGGCGTTAACAATTTATCTACTTCAAATTTAGTTTATAAATGAAAAAAATAGTCTTTATCTTTTTT
>NZ_JACJFM010000191.1 GCF_014164585.1 Oceanospirillum sediminis
TTCCTCCACTGTTTCATTATTCTCTTCGTTTTCCTCTCTAGCAGGTTGTCCTCTTAAAGCCGTTAGATCAAAATCTTTCCAAGTTTTAATTGCCGTTGCCTTGTTGCACGTATAACCACCTATTTGTTTTGTCTCACCTGTAATTTTCCACTCTAGTTTTGGCAAATCCTCTTTCACTAAAAATAGCTTTCCAAAGAGTTCTAGTTCATTCAGTAGCGCCTTATCTTTAACATTTTTGTATTTAACGCCATCAACTGCACCTCCCATTATAGCAGTAAACCTTCCGCCTCTTTGTCCGGGCGCTTCAAGTTTTTCTTCTAGTTTGTAAACCGATTCTGTTCTGTTGAAAGTTAAAACAAATGTTTTCTGGAACATGGTTTTTAAACGAT
>NZ_JACJFM010000192.1 GCF_014164585.1 Oceanospirillum sediminis
ATTAATTATGAGTTTTGCAGGATGGACGAGTGCTTTTTTGGTAAGTCGTTCTAGACCTGATTGGGTTAAAGATTTTGAATTGCCTAATGCATTTATCATAAGTACGGTAGTTATTATTTTAAGTAGCATTACTTTTATACTTGCAAAGCGGGCATTAAAAGGTGGCAATAGAAATGGCACTACCATTTTGTTGTTGACGACGCTTGCTCTAGGTGTTGTGTTTATATTAAATCAGTTTTCTGGATTTCAGCAGATTATTGATTTGGGCTATAATTTTACAGGTCCAACAAGCAACGTAACGATGAGTTACATTTATTTAATTGCATTTGTGCATATTTTACATGTGGTAGTTGGATTAATTTGTTTATTGGTTGTAATTTATAATC
>NZ_JACJFM010000194.1 GCF_014164585.1 Oceanospirillum sediminis
AGCGAGAACAGGAAGAAAAGCGTAAAAAACTAGATGCTTTAATTGGTGGTGTAAGTAAATCTGATGGTTCAGAAACTGGTAGTGAAGGAAATGATAATAAAGCTGGCGATAAAGGACAATTAGATGGGAATCCATATGCGCCTAGTTATTTTGGAGGACAAGACACTGGCAGTGGTGGTGTAGGATATGGTTTAAATGGTAGAGGAAGAGCTTCTTTCAAAAGGTTAAAACAAGATTGTAATGAATCTGGGCTTGTTATTGTTCGTATCGTAGTAAATAAGAGTGGCAACGTTATTGAAGCTACACCGGGTGTTAAAGGTACTACTAACACTGCACAATGTTTGTTAGAGCCTGCAAAAAAAATAGCTTTATCCCATAAATGGCC
>NZ_JACJFM010000195.1 GCF_014164585.1 Oceanospirillum sediminis
AAAAGCTGCCAGCATGCGCTGTGTAATGCTCATCATCTGAGAGAACTGGAAAGGGCCTGGGAACAGGATAATCAAGCCTGGGCCCGGTTGCTTCAGAATCTGCTTAAAGAAATGAACAGGACTGTTCTGGAGCAAAATGGATCGGTGTCTCAGAAAGTCAGATGCCAGTATATCGAACGATACAGGGCTATTCTGGAAGCAGGAGATGAGGAAAGCCCCCCACCGGATGAAAGCCAGCGTAAGGAAGGGCAGCGAGGCCGCTTGAAACGAAGTAAGTCGAGGGCCTTACTGGAAAGGTTAAGGGCCTATGAGGATGACGTTCTAAGATTTTTGAACGTATCTGAAGTCCCTTTCACCAACAATCAGGGCGAAAATGATATCAGG
>NZ_JACJFM010000196.1 GCF_014164585.1 Oceanospirillum sediminis
ATTTATCATTATCACATTACTGGTGAAGACCCTTATTTAAACGGAAACGGATTTTTCGGTACACCAGGAAATATATCACGCTAGTTGAAATTCTTTTATTGTCATATCGTCTTTATTATGCTATTTGCAGTAGGTTGTAATAGGGCAGCTGAAACAAATATTGTAGGAGCTTCAGACGAAAACTTGAAGTTAGATAATGGAGTTTTACTCTACAAGCAAAAGCCTTTTAATGGTGTGTTGTTAGAGAATTTCACGACTGAAATTATAAAGTCTAGAACGGAGTACCTCAATGGAAAAAAGCATGGTAATGAACAACAGTGGTACACAAATGGAAGTCAATTAAGCGAGCGTTTTTATTCAGAAGGATTTAAGGTTGGAGTTTAT
>NZ_JACJFM010000197.1 GCF_014164585.1 Oceanospirillum sediminis
GAATTCATTAAAGCCATAGTGGGAGTACATTTTCATAATATGCCATAAAATTGGTTTGCCTCCAATTTCAATCATGGGCTTTGGCTTCAGATGTGTTTCTTCAGAAATCCGTGTTCCAAGTCCACCTGCTAATAATAAAACTTTCATTTCGTAGAAATTATATTAATGTTAATGTTAGCTAAATATAATACTTACAACGAGGTTTAAGTATTGTATGACTGAGACAAATCTAACTACTTTTTATAAAAGTTTATCCCTTCATGTAATTTTTTCGATAAAATCAATAAAAACACTATGTGGCACAAGGTTTATTCGATATTGATTCTAAATAATCTTCCTGTTACATATTGTATCGATATTTGATGTTCAAGAGTAAAATAAA
>NZ_JACJFM010000198.1 GCF_014164585.1 Oceanospirillum sediminis
ATCATGGTTTTAGATGAAAAACTAAAAGTTGGCACACCCGCTGCTGATATTTTTGAAATTGAAAATGATACCGTTTTTGAAATTGGCTTAACCCCAAACAGGGCAGATGCCATGAGCCATTATGGTACTGCGCGTGATCTTAAAGCAGGTTTGCTTCAAAAAGAAGTGAAAGTAGAGGTGATAACACCATCCGTTAGTGCATTTAACGTTGAAAACAGAACATTAAAAATAGATGTTGATGTTATCGATAAAGAACTGGCACCTCGCTATTGCGGTGTTACCATTTCTGGAATTAAAGTCACGGATTCTCCACAATGGTTACAACATAGACTTAAAGCTATAGGACTAAGTCCAATAAACAATGTGGTGGATGCCACAAATT
>NZ_JACJFM010000023.1 GCF_014164585.1 Oceanospirillum sediminis
TCACAGCAAGCGCCCACACGAATTATCTGACTGAATTTTTAAAGAGCAGGTTAAGCGATGAACTCGTCTCGCTCAACCGAGGCTGCGTATTTTACAGAAGCAGACCTCAGAGTCAATCATTTTTTAATCTTTTTTCCGATTCTTCCTGAGAAGAGAGAAAAGAACCTGAGAGAGACTTAAAAGTAAAACTCAGTAAAAACAATTGGTTACTGCTGCTCATCGGGTCACCCCTTGACAGCGAGGGCGTATTATACGCACCCGGAAGCAGAGTACAACCCCCTGAGCAAAAATAAGTGCATTTTTTGTAAAAAAGTTACAGCAGCTCTGAAACGAGCAGCAAAAGCAGGGAAATCAGAGGGTTAGCAAAAGCACGATAAAGCCCCGCACTGCGGGGCTTTAAGCATGACAATCATCTGTTTTTTAGCAGAGTAGCTTATGCCAGAGTAATCTTAGCGAACTGCTTTTTACCAGCCTGACAGACGTAAGTACCGCCTTTTTTCAGCTTCAGTCCATCTTCAGCAACTTCACCGTCCACTTTAATACTGCCAGCCTTTAACATATCACGAGCTGCATTGGAGTTTTTTGTTAAACCTGCTTTATTAATTACTGCAGTGACCGGCACTTCGACCTGCTCACCAAAGTCAACAGTAACTTCAGGTAAGTCTTCCGGCAACTCGCCGTCCTTCAGACGATTACCGGCACCTTTATGAGCATTTGCTGCTGCCTCTTCACCATGAAAACGAGCAACCAGCTCACGTGCCAGCTCAATTTTGACATCACGAGGATTAGCCCCAGCTTCAACAGAAGCTTTAAGCTCATCAATCTCACTCATTGGGCGGAAGCTCAACAACTCGTAATAACGCCATATCAGAGAATCAGGCATAGAGACGATTTTACCGAACATTTCTCCCGGTGCATCGTTAATCCCTACATAATTACCCAGAGACTTTGACATCTTCTGAACACCATCCAGCCCCTCCAGAATAGGCACTGTAATACAAATCTGAGGTTCCTGACCGGCACCTTTCTGCAATTCACGTCCCATTAACAGGTTAAATTTCTGGTCAGTACCGCCCAGCTCTACGTCCGCTTTCATTGCCACTGAGTCATACCCCTGAACAAGCGGATACAAGAATTCATGAATAGAGATGGACTGGTTATTCTTATAACGCTTACTGAAATCATCCCGCTCCAGCATACGAGCGACAGTCTGCTGAGCGGCCAGCTGAATCATCTCGGAAGCATTCATCTGCCCCATCCAGGTCGAGTTAAAGCAGATTTCTGTCTTTTTCGGGTCCAGGATTTTGAAAACCTGTTCAGTATAAGTTTTTGCATTACGAGCAACATCATCCTCTGAAAGAGGCTTACGCGTAACATTCTTGCCTGTGGGATCACCAATACGCCCGGTGAAATCGCCAATAAGGAACATGACATGATGACCCAGCTCCTGGAAATGACGCAGCTTATTAATCAGAACTGTATGCCCCAGATGTAAATCTGGAGCCGTTGGATCAAAACCCGCTTTGATGCGAAGCACCCGACCGCTTTCCAGTTTTTTTACCAGTTCTTCTTCTACCAGTATTTCTTCAGTACCACGCTTAATCAGCGCCAACGCTTCATCAACGGAAGTCATCAAATTATCCTGTTTTGTCCAGAGCAACTTAAGATCAATTGTCTTTCACCAATTGTATCTTGGGAAAAATAGCGTACATTATAGCATTCGCCAGACGACACCCAACAATTTCAAACTATTCTGGTTCAGTTTATGCCGTTAAAAGTATCTAAAATGAAGCATCACTTAGCACTGGGTACGATTATCTCTATCGGGTTGATCACTGCCCTGATCTCCAGTCAGGATGTTTCCGCAAAACGTATTGATGTACCACTGGATTTACAGGTCAAAACGACGCCACAGAAAAAAGACGCCGAACCTTCAGCAGACAGCTCTGACTGGCCAGAGCTGGATGAGCAATGGCAGACTTACACCGTCAAACGCGGAGAAACACTGTCTCAGTTATTTTCCAGGGCAGACTTAAGAACCAATGATCTGTACTCACTGATAAACAGCCCGGAACTGGATACTGATCTGGCCCGACTGAAGCCTGGACAGCAATTGCACTTCCAGCTGGATGATGAACAGAAGCTACAGATGGTCAGACTGGATCATTCAAAAACCCGCCTGTCTATGTTTGAACGTCAGGATTCTGGTAGTTTTTCTGAAAATATTTTGACCAGGGATACAACTAAAGAACTGACATATTCAGAAGGCCAGATTAAGGACTCCTTCTTTAATGCAGGTAAGGATGCGGAACTGAGTCACCAGACTGTTATGTCCCTGGCATCTGTCTTTGGCTGGGATATCGATTTCTCTCTGGATATGCGTCCAGGTGACACATTTAAGGTGCTTTATTATCAGGAACACCTGGATGGTCAATATTATCGCGATGGCGATATCCTGGCTGCAGAATTCACCAATCAGGGGAGAACATACCGGGCAATCCGTTACACAGACCAGAATGGAAACACGGATTATTACTCTGAAGATGGCCGCAGTATGAAAAAGCAATTCCTGCGTTCACCAATGGATTTTACCCGCATCTCTTCCCATTTCACCACACGCCGTTATCACCCCGTTCTGCATAAATTCCGTTCTCACAAAGGAACAGATTACGCAGCCAAACGCGGCACTCCTATTAAAGCCACAGGGACAGGCAAAGTCATCAGAGCCAGTACCAGTCGAGGCTATGGTAAGCATGTCATTCTTCAGCATGGCCAGCGCTATACCACCTTATATGCGCACATGAATGCATTCGGAAAAGGAATACGTAAAGGGACGAAGGTACGCCAGGGCCAGGTCATTGGTTACGTTGGCAGTACGGGGCTGGCAACAGGTCCACATCTGCATTACGAGTTCCGTGTCAACGGTATTCACAAAAATCCGGTGACAGTGAAGCTACCTGATGCTGATCCAATTGCTAAAAAGGAAAGAGAACGTTTTGATCAGTATGCAAGCAACCTGCTGAGCAGCTTTGAATCTTATAGCCAGACACAGGTTGCAAAACTGGATACATCAGAATGAAATCACTTTATATCGGCCTGATGTCAGGCACCAGCGCTGATGGCGTTGATGCTGTTCTGGCCGAAATAAGTATGCCATTTCAGTTCCGGGTACTGGATACTTTCGCAACGCCTTATCCGGAACATTTTCGCAAACATTTACTGGAACTGGCTCTTTCAGAACAGGTCAGTAAACAAGCTCTTGGGGAAACAGGCTTCTACCTGGCAGGCTATTTCAGTACCGCAGCCCGGCATCTGATCAAGCAGAATAAGCTTCAAGCGGCTCAGATTACAGCTATTGGTAGTCATGGCCATACTATCGATCATGCACCGAACAGTCAGACACCTTATACCACTCAGATAGGTAATCATGCCAGAGTGGCGGAACTGACCGGCATCACCTGCATAGCAGACTTCCGTAGCAGAGATATCGCAGCAGGTGGGCAAGGTGCACCTCTGGTCCCAGCCTTCCATCAATGGATATTTCAGTCGGCCCCTGCACACTCAGCTATTGTTAATATCGGTGGTATCAGCAATATAACGGTGCTTAATCAGCAGAATAAGGCCTGTGCCGGATACGACTGTGGTCCGGGAAATTGCCTGCTTGATAGCTGGCACCAGCAACACACTGATGAACCATTTGATAGCGAAGGCTTATCGGCATTACAGGGCAATTTATTACCCAATCTGTTGGCAAAGATGGTCGCTGATCCTTATTTTGTAAAACCAGCCCCTAAAAGTACCGGGCGCGAATACTTTAATATGACATGGCTGCAGCATTATCTGAAAAAATGCCCGGAAACAGCAGACTGGAAAAGCATCAGCCGGACACTGACAGAACTGACAGCCCGATGCATCATCTCCGAAGCGGTACGGCACAAATGCAGGCATCTTTTTCTATGCGGTGGCGGAGTCCATAACACATTGCTTCGGGAAAGGCTGACATCGCTGGCTGAAGCAGAAGGCATACAGACAGCACTGACCAGCGAACTCGGTTTAAGCGGGGACTGGGTAGAAGCGTCGGCTTTTGCCTGGCTGGCTCACCAGACGGTCAATAAACTTACAGGAAACCTTCCGGCAGTTACCGGGGCAATCGGAGATCGTATTCTCGGAGCGGTCTATCCGGCGTGAGTATGGGAAGGGGGTAACAGAGGTATAAAAAAAGCAGCGAACGCTGCTTTTTTATCTTACGAAGGTCAGACTGTAAAAGATGCTCCACAACCACAAGTCGTGGTTGCATTAGGATTTTTTACAATAAACTGAGCCCCTTGTAAGCCTTCCTGATAATCAACCGTTGATCCAACAAGATACTGATAACTCATAGCATCAACAACCATTCTGACGCCATTATTGTTGATTACAGCATCATCATCCTGTGAACTTTCATCAAAGTCAAAACCGTACTGAAACCCTGAACATCCACCACCAGTTACATAAACACGTAACTTCAGTTCAGGGTTCTGTTCAGTTTCGATCAGTTCACGTACTTTCTCTGCAGCGGCATCACTCAGAATCATTGGCTGAGGGGTAAACACATCCGCGGTCATATCTGGCTCCGGATTAACACACTGAAAGTGAATTATCAGCTTAACCCACTAAAACAGTCAACTTAAGTTTTTATCAGGGCTTTTTTTCAGCCCCCGCAGGAGGCTGTTTACCTGTAGCCGCATCCTTATTCTGATTTGGCACAGATCCGGAAGCTTTCTTCACAGGCAAAGCTTTTACCTTGGGGTCCGTTTCAGATTCCAGAACAGGCTTTTCCTGAGTCACGTGTTTTGGCATTTCAGGTCGGTCTTCTGGTTTACCACGATAAGAGTGCTTCAACTGCCCACTGACCTGAGACCCCATAACCATCTCAATCATGTTATAGAAAACATCACCCTTGATCTTCGCCTTAGAAGCCAGCTCCAGATGCTCACAGGCATGTACATCGCCAGTTACACTGCCGTTAACAACCACATGAGGGGCGGATATCTCACCAACGACAACTCCATTTTCACTAATGCGCACAATAGCACCCGAGTTATCTTCAGCAATGATATTGCCAAAGATTTTGCCATCAATATGCAAGCCTCCCGCAAAGTGCATATCACCCACAATCTCTGCTTTGGCTGAGATCAGGGTATCAAAGTGATGACTGCTACTGGGTTTACTATTGCTACCCTTATTGCTGTTATTACCACCAAACATAACTAAGTCGACTCCTGAACTGACCATTCATAGTTTTTCTCTACTCTCATCGCCTTGCGGCCAGTTGATTGCAGAATCACTTCTACTTTCTCAGGCTTAAAACCTTTTGGCAGTGTCATCTCGCCTCTGACATTCTGGTAGAAACGGAAACGGAAACGCACACCAAGGTCTTTTACTTTTTCAGAAATATCTCTGAGTGGCAAAGCTCTGCGGGTATCTCCCTGATTACCTATCACACTGACCAGAACCCGACCTTCCACGTAATCATTATTACTGGCTACCTGCGTCAGCATCAGATTGTACTCAAATCGTGCTGGATCCAGTGTTCCGGAAACATCCCAGCTTTCAATTCTTAACCCTTTATCCTCTGTTGTAGGAGCCATGACCCGTTTATAAAAGGATACTTCATTCTCCAGCTGAGCAATCCTGGCATTCAGCTCTGTAATCGTATGACGCACTTCAGCATAAGCTTTCTGATCAACAACATTGCTCTGAGAAAGCACTGCTACTTTCTGTCTCAGCTCTTCGTTTTCACGAAAAAAATCACCCGAAGATAATCGGAGTTTATTCAGCTCAGCTACTGCCTGGCGACGCTCCTCCCAACCCTGATACTGGCCATAACCATACCCGGCCAGTACAGCAATGATCAGAAAGATGATCATAAATATTCTTATAACGAAATTAAGAACGCGCTGCCTTGGGCTGTAAGAAACAATTTTCAGCCTTTCCTGTTTACTCTCTTTCACCATAGCCATACGGGTAACTCTGAGTATCCTTTTATCGGTCAATGACTAGGGCATCAGGCCAACCTGATTCAGGCCTGTCGTTTCTTCTAAATCAAACATCAGATTCATATTCTGGATTGCCTGACCAGATGCACCTTTTACCAGATTATCAATTACTGATAATACCACAACGCGATTGCCGTTCCCTGGACGGTGTACTGAAAGACGACACATGTTTACACCCCGGACACTTCTCGTTGCAGGATGTGACCCGGCAGGCATGACATCAACAAAAGGTTCATTGGCATAACGCTGTTCAAATAACGCTTGCAGATCACCAGCATCCTGACTTTTAAGTTCAGAGTAAACTGTAGCATGTATTCCGCGAATCATAGGCGTCAGATGAGGTACAAAAGTCAGATCAACCGCTTGTCCGGCTGCATCACTTAATCCCTGACAAATTTCAGGTAAATGCCGGTGACCAGCCACACTATATGCCATCATAGACTCACTGGTTTCACATAGCAGGGACCCCACTTTAGCGCCACGACCAGCACCACTGACACCTGATTTACAATCAGCAATAATGCCTTCTGGTCTGATTAAACCCGCCTCCAGTAAAGGAATAGCCGCTAACTGTACTGCCGTTGGATAACAGCCCGGAACAGCCAGCAGGCGTGTACTGCGAATCGTTTCACGATTGACTTCCGGCAAACCATAAACGGCTTCATTCAGCAGATCAGGAGCGCCATGATCCTGACCATACCACTGCGCCCAGAGTTCTGGATCCCGAATACGAAAATCTGCAGATAAATCAATCACCCGTCCGCCATTTTCCAGAATTTCACCAGCCAGACTGTGAGCTACACCATGAGGCGTAGCAAAAAAGACGACGTCACAGGCAGCCAGCTGAGCGACATCTGGTACAGAGAAACACAAATCATAATGGCCTCGAAGGTTCGGATACATATCAGCAACAGCCACACCTTCTTCAGAACGAGAGGTAATCACTTCGACCTGCGCCTCCGGGTGCTGAGCCAGCAATCTGAGCAGTTCAACACCGGTGTATCCCGTACCACCTACAATACCAACTTTAATCACGTTCGCTCTCCGTTATAACCTCTTAAATCGAATGCCGTTATAATACACAAAAGTTATGGCTTATGTAGCGCACTGCCTCCGTAAGGATTATCCATATTGAGAAAGAACAAGAAACTTCAGCAATGGTTAAGCCATTTCACGATAGATCATTTCCGTGAACGCCTGGCACATCTTGATGCTCTGCCCCAGCTGGCCTTACTTGGCCTGCTGTCTGGTTTATTTACCGGTGCGGTCATCGTGATTTTTCTGAGCATACTGGATTACCTGTCTCTGCTGTTGCTGGGCACACACTCTGAAAACTATGAAAGCCTGCCGCTGTATATCCGACTGGCAGGCCCGGCAATTGGCTGCCTGCTACTGGGGCTGATGTTCTGGTTTATTCCTGCTGCCTGGAGAGCACAGGGTATAGGCCATGTGATGGAGCGCTTTTCTTTTAACCAGGGGCATATGCCCTGGCCTAATGCAATCCATCAATTTTTCAGCGTACTGATCGCCCTGGCATCCGGTTTATCTGCAGGTCGGGAGGGGCCTGCTGTACACATGGGAGCCGCCTTAAGCAGCATTCTGGGAGTAAAACTGCGTTTACCTAATAACAGCCTGAGAATTCTGGTCGGTTGTGGCTCTGCTGCCGCCATAGGTGCTTCGTTCAATACGCCTATTGCCGGGGTCATTTTTGCCATGGAAGTGATTATGGCGGAATATACTCTGGTCGGATTTACACCTATTATTCTGGCGTCGGTCAGTGGTACCGCTCTGAGTCAGTGGTTGCTGGGTGAACCGGTTCTGTTTGATGCCACTCCGGTCGAACTTTATTCACTGGCTGAACTGCCCTGGGTAGCAGCCAGCGGTATCATGACCGGTATTTTATCCGCTGGCTTTATTGTCATGGCCGGACGTTTATTTATTCTGCAAAGTAAACCTCTGGCAATCCGGTTCAGCCTCGTCGCAGCCGCTACTATGCTGGCAGCCTGGTTACTGCCAGTACTGATGGGGACTGGCTATGATCTGGTCAATCAATCCTTTACCGGTGAACTTTCTCTGAATTTTTTGTTAATTCTGGCAGGTGGTAAACTGCTACTGACAGCACTGACATTCGGCCTGGGTGTCCCTGTTGGCATAGTGGGCCCTCTGGTTGTTGTTGGAGGGTTATTCGGTGCCGCTATGGGACATGTCGGAGCCTTTCTGGTAGATACCCGGGTATCCGATATCAGTGTTTATGCCATGATAGGTATGGCAGCAATGATGGCCGCCACTTTAAACGCCCCTCTGGCCGCTCTGATGGCTCTGCTGGAACTTACGAATAATCCGAATATCATCATGCCAGGCATGCTGGCCGTTGTTTCAGCTATTCTGGCCTGCCAGTATCTGACAGAGAGAGAACCTTCTGTTTTCCGTTATATTCTGGCACTGAGAGGGCTCGATACCCGTCATACACTGATCAGCCATACTCTGAGTCGAGCCGGGGTCATTGCCGTAATGAACCAGAAATTTATCTGGTGTGAGCACCAGATCAGTCTGGCCTCATTAAAAAACCGGCTACAACAAAAACCTGTCTGGTTACTCTATAAAGATACAGATTCAGAGCAGGTATGTATGATGCCGGTCGCCGAAGTGGTCAGTTATCTGGACGAGCTATCGGAAACAGGCCATGACCTGACAATATTATTATCTGAAATACCGTCAGAGGAGCGTCTGAACGCAGTGGCTATTGATCACAGATCCACTCTGGCACAGGCTGATCAGATGATTGCAGATCTACGTAATGAAGCCTTATATGTCACCGATCAAAGCCATCAGCCCCGTGGTGTCATCACCCGGCAGATGATCGAAAATTATTATCGCTGACGCTATACAACACCCTGTAATACGCACCATTACCCACAGAACTATCCAGGAGAAAGAAATGGATTACCTATGGCTGAAAGCCTTTCATATTATGGCCATTGTTACCTGGTTCAGTGGCCTCTTCTATCTGCCCAGACTGTTTGTTTATCATGCAGAAACCAGAGACACCGAAGGCAATGAACGCTTTAAGGTTATGGAGCGTAAGCTGTACCGGGGGATTACAACACCGTCAATGGTCGTTGTCATAGGTCTTGGTATAGCGTTGCTGAGCCTGAATCCAGCCTATTATATGTCCCAACCCTGGATGCACGCTAAACTGTTACTGGTCACTCTATTGATTGTATTTCATTTTTTCTGTGGCTATCACCTGAAACAGTTCGCCAACGATAATAACCAGAAAAGTCATGTGTACTTCCGGGTTTTCAATGAATTACCGGTTCTGGCATTAATTGGTGTCATTATCCTGGTTGTCGTGAAACCGTTCTCAGGCTGATAGTGATACAGAATACAGGAGTAACCATGAGCGAATCTCATACAGCATCGCCTGATGTCACCCTGGTTCTGGCGGGGCATGACCCTTCCGGAGGGGCAGGTATTCAGGCCGACATAGAAACCATACGCTCTCTTGGCGGCTATGCCTGCAGTGTCATCACAGCAACAACCTGTCAGAACACCGTTAATGTTCAGTCGATTCATCCGGTGAATGCCACGGATCTGATCACCCAGGCCAGAGCCATTCTGGATGATGTTCCGATATCCGCAATTAAAATTGGCCTGCTGGCCAGTGTAGAGAATATAGAAGCCATTCATACCCTGCTGACAGATTACCCGGATATACCCGTAGTACTGGACCCTATTCTGAGAGCCGGTGGCGGCAAATCACTCAGCAGTGACGATATGGTACAAGCTATATCCACATTATTACTGCCCTATACCACTTTACTGACCCCGAATACTCAGGAACTGGTCCGGTTAAGTCCTAATGCCGATTCGGACCAGGCCCGATGTCAGTACCTGATTGAACAGGGTTGCCGCTATGTCATGGTAACCGGTACTCATGCCCGAACACAGGATGTCATCAACACCCTTTACAGCTCTCATGGTGAAGTGCAGCAAAAAAGCTGGCCACGCCTGCCTGGGGAATATCACGGCAGTGGCTGCACGTTTGCCGCCGCCGCCGCCGCTTTACTGGCACAAGGTGCCGATATCTGTAACGCCACAGAGATGGCGCAACAATTTACCTGGAACAGCCTGAAACAAGCATATCACCTGGGTAAGGGGCAATACCTGCCTAACCGACTTTTCTGGAGTCATTCTTGAACGCACCTGACAACACATCCGCCCTTTCCTCTGCAACAGGCAACAAGCAGATCTATGCCATCACCGATAGCCAGCTGATGCCAGGAGAGCACCTGATTCAGAAATCAGAGCTGGCCTTACAGGCCGGACTGGCTTTTCTGCAGTACCGTCGTAAAGGAGGAACAGAAGATGAGCGCCAGCACGAAGCTGGACAACTACTGGCACTGTGTCGCCAGTATCAGACGCCTCTGATCATTAATGATGATCTGGAACTGGCAATGGCTATTGATGCCGATGGTGTCCATCTGGGCCAGAGCGACGGCTCACTTAAAGAGGCCCGCCAGCGTCTGGGAAACGATAAAATTATCGGAACTACCTGCCATGATTCGCTGCAACTGGCTGAGCAGGCGATTCAGGATGGAGCCAGTTATATTGCCTTCGGCCGTTTTTTTCCATCAAACACAAAACCCGGAGCATCTCCTGCACCTTTAAGCCTGCTAACAGAAGCCAGGGCCCGCTTTGACTGTCCGATTGTTGCCATTGGAGGCATCAATCTGGACAATGCCCGTCAGGTCACAGAAATGGGGGCAGATTTTGTGGCTGTAGTGCATACGGTTTTTGCTTCAGATCAACCGGATCAGCAGGTTTACCGTTTGCAGCACACCTTGAACAAGGTAGAGTCTGCATAAGGTATTCCTTACATTTTTGTTTTATTTTCCAGAAACGATAGGAAATTCGATGTCCACGTCAGAACAGCTATTTAACAAAGCTCAGGCGGTTATCCCTGGTGGTGTAAACTCTCCGGTCCGTGCCTTCAAAAGTGTGGGTGGTACTCCGGTCTTTATCAAACGCGCCCAGGGTGCGTACCTCTATGACGAGGATGATAAGCAGTATATTGACTACGTAGGCTCCTGGGGACCTATGATCACGGGCCACGCTAACCCGAAAGTCCTTCAGGCAGTTAAAGACCGTCTGGACTATGGTATGAGCTTTGGTGCGCCAACGGCTATCGAAACAACGATGGCAGAACGCATCTGCGAGCTGATGCCAAATATTGAAATGGTTCGTATGGTGAACTCAGGCACCGAAGCAACCATGAGTGCCATTCGTCTGGCTCGCGGGTATACCGGTCGTGACAAGATTGTAAAATTTGAAGGCTGCTATCATGGGCATTCTGACTCTTTGCTGGTAAAAGCCGGGTCAGGCGCTCTGACCTTTGGAGAGCCTAACTCTCCTGGCGTACCGGCTGCTCTTGCTGAGCATACGATTACTCTGACTTACAACGACATCGAGAATGTACGTGAATGCTTCCGTCAGATTGGTGACCAGATCGCTTGTATTATCGTAGAGCCTGTCGCAGGTAATATGAACTGTATCCCACCTGTACCGGGCTTTCTGGAATGCCTGCGTGAAGTCTGCGACGAATTCGGCTCAGTACTGATCTTTGATGAAGTTATGACCGGTTTCCGTGTGGCTCTGGGTGGTGCTCAGGCCCACTTTAATATCAAGCCGGATCTGACCACACTGGGTAAGATCATTGGTGGTGGTATGCCAGTTGGTGCCTTTGGCGGCAAGAAAGAGATCATGTCTCATATTTCTCCTCTGGGTCCGGTTTATCAGGCAGGCACACTGTCTGGTAATCCTCTGGCTATGGCTGCGGGTCTGGCCCTGCTGGACAGTATTACAGAGCCGGACTTCCATAAAGAACTGAGTGCAAAAGTCGATAAACTCTGTGCAGGGCTTGAAGAAGCAGCCAGAGAAGCCGGTGTTCCCTTTATTACTCAGAAAGTCGGCGGTATGTTCGGTATCTTCTTCACAGATAAACCGGCCATTAACGGTTTTGCCGAAGTAATGAACTGCAACCTGGATCAGTTCAATCAGTTCTTCCATGCCATGCTGGAAGAAGGGGTTTATCTGGCCCCGGCGTCATACGAAGCCGGCTTTGTGTCTTCAGTACATACTGACGAAGATCTTGATAAAACCCTTGCAGCAGCTCGCAAAGCGTTTGCAAAACTGAGCTGATATAACACGCGGGTTCAGGCATGAACCCGCACGTACACACCCGGCAGAAAATTAATATTGCCGGATTAACAGATAGACAGGAGAACGCCTGTGAGCCAGACGCTGATTGA
The DNA here is from genome assembly GCF_014164585.1 of Oceanospirillum sediminis. Taxonomy (GTDB): domain Bacteria; phylum Pseudomonadota; class Gammaproteobacteria; order Pseudomonadales; family Halomonadaceae; genus Oceanospirillum; species Oceanospirillum sediminis. Next base: position 12,350 of record NZ_JACJFM010000023.1, read on the forward strand.
GGCGCTGCAGAATCCGGCCTTATATGATCACCCGGTAACGGAATTCAAACTGTATCAGACCCATATTTCCTGGGTGCTGCTGACCGGTGAATACGCCTATAAGATCAAAAAACCGATGGACTTTGGTTTTCTGAATTTTACTACTCTGGAAAAGCGTCAATTCTTCTGTCAACAGGAACTGAAGCTGAACCAGCGCCTGGCCCCGGAGCTTTATCTGGATGTACTGCCGATCTCAGGCAGCGAAGAAGCCCCGCAACTGGGCGATGACAGCGCTCCTTTTGAATATGCGATTAAAGTTCGTCAGTTTGATAATGATAAGCTGCTGAGTGTATTACAGGCAGATAATGGCCTGACTCAGGCCCACATGGACTCCCTGACCCACCAGATTGCCGACTTCCACAACCGTATCGCTAAAGCCGATGACAGCACCGTTCTGGGTAATCCGGAAGAAGTACTGGCACCGGCTCAGCAGAACTTTGATCAGATCAAAGAAATGCTCAGCGATAAAGAAGCACTGAATCAGCTGGCACAGCTGGAAGGCTGGATGCAGGATACCTTTACCCGCTTACAACCATTATTCGCCCGTCGAAAAGCACAGGGTATGGTACGGGAGTGCCATGGTGATATCCACCTGGGCAACGCGGTGCTGATCGGTGATGACGTCACCCTGTTCGACTGCATCGAATTCAATGATGAGTTCCGCTGGATTGATGTGATCAGTGATATCGCCTTTCTGGTGATGGACCTGGAAGCCCGTGGAGAAAATAAACTGGCTCGTCATGTCAGTAATCTGTATCTTGAACTGACCGGCGATTACGAAGGCATACAACTGCTAAGCTTCTACAAAAGCTACCGGTCGATGGTACGGGCTAAAGTCACACGCTTTATGCTACTGGATCCGGGCATTGATGATTCTCAGCGTGAAACGCTGGAACAGGATTATCAGAGCTACATTGATCTGGCGGAGTCCTATACCGTATTTGAACAGCCCTTTATGCTGATTACTCATGGCGTATCCGGTTCAGGGAAGAGTTCAATCAGCCGCGATGTGATTCAGGAACTGGGCGTTATCCGCATTCGTTCCGATGTCGAGCGTAAACGCCTGTTTGGCCTGGACGCTTCAGAACGCAGTCATTCAGAACTGGATCAGGGCATTTATACTCCGGAAGCCACAGAAAAAACCTATGCCCGTCTGACAGAACTGGCTGACTTTATTGTACATTCTGCCACTCCGGTTATTATTGATGCGACCAATCTGAAACGCTGGCAACGGGATGCTCTGCGAGAAAAAGCAGAACAACTCGGAGTTTCTGCATTAACGTTGTCTTTCACCGCCAGTGAAGAGACACTGCGTCGTCGGGTGAAAAAACGTCAGGTACAGGGTGATGATGCCTCTGAAGCAGGACTGGAAGTACTGGCAAAGCAGTTACAGCAGCAAGAAGCTATCTCTTCTGAAGAGACCCACTATACTGTAACTATTAATACTGACGAAGACAGTGCAACCCAGAATCTTCTGGCCAGTATCCGTCGGCATTTTGGTCTGTGCAATTAAGCAGACATGCGCCAGTGACCTGACGGCTTATCCAGTTGAATGTACGGGTAAGCAAGTGTTACCGGGCCAGTATTTTATCCTGGTAACACAGCCCCAGACAGAGAGCGCAGATAACTATCTGTTTTCTTTAATTATTTCTCTGGCGCACTCACAGTCCGATACATTTTCAGTCTGTGCAAAGCCAGAGAAGGGGGTTAGCATTTAAAAGCATCTTTTGTTTACGGAAGACATAGAGGGCATGGCTATGAGTGCACCAAAAATCCTGCAAGACCCGCTTTATCAGTTGCTCCGGGATGAAAATATACAAGGCTTTAACGAAGCCAGGGCTCAAGGTATATCCACTGATCTGCGTTGTGGTGATTTCAGAGGTCTGGATCTGCGAGGTCTGAATGCGGATGGTCTGGATATGAGTAATGCCTACTTCCGGGGATCAGATTTGCGTGGCATTGACTTCACTCACTGTCGCCTGGAAGGTAGCAGCATTGCCGGGGCCAATATTTCAGGCTGTTACTTCCCGAAGGAACTATCTGCAGATGAACTGCTGTTGTCGATGAATCACGGCATACGGATGCGCTATAACAGCTGAAAGATATAATATACAGCAGGAAACCCTTGTCAGAATGGTATCTGAAAATTGCGGTATCACTGTCATCTTAATGTCACAGCGGATAGCCATAATGCGCTTGTCCGAACAGGGGTTATCTAGTGTTCGAGGTTAGTTTACTAACCGTATTTTCAGCCGTTTGCATTTGCAAGCGGCTTTTTTATTGTTCCGGAAAAAACAGTCATAGGATTGCTTGTACAACAACAGCCTGAAGCCTGTACTTATCCCGGGGAGGTTATTATGTACGTTCTGTGTTCCCTTGATGCTCTTGAAAGTAATAGCAGCAAAGGTTTTCAGAGTCCATTAGGTCCCATATTCGCCGTCAGAAAAAAGAAAAAAGTTTATTTATACGCCAATGAATGTCCTCATATGGGAATCAATCTAGAATGGGTACCCGACCAGTTTCTGGATACCAGTAAACAACTGATCCAGTGTGCCATGCATGGCGCACAGTTTCTGATAAAAACAGGTGAGTGCATTCACGGCCCCTGTAAAGGGCAGAACCTCAGACCCGTTCCTTTTGAAATCAACAGTCAGAATGAAATATGCCTCCAGATTACAACCCCTGCACTGGCAGAGCAGACTCAATAATCAGTTCATCTGTCTGCAACCGGCTGCAATAAGCCAGCACCTCCACCCCTTGCTCTGCCGCCCCACGCAGAGCCACAGCATATTCAGGGTCAATATGCTCTGCCGGACTGACTGAATGAATTCCTGTGTGATTGACACAGAACAGCAGTACAGCCCTATGTCCCTGTCGTACCATTTCTGTCAGCTCTCTCAGATGCTTACTGCCTCTCTGACTGACTGCATCCGGAAAAAAGCCAGCACCCGGCGCCCGTTCCTGCTCCAGCAAAGTGACACTTTTCACTTCGACATAGCACTGTTGCTGATCTTTTGTTAATAAAAAATCAATCCGGCTGTTCTCCTCACCATACCGGACCTCTGGCCGGATAGCGTCATAACCGGTTAACTCAGGAATCAGATCATGCTGTAAAGCATCATATATCAGTTTATTAGCCTGAGCGGTATTCACACAGATCAGCTGTCCATCCGGTGTTTCTGACAGCTCCCACGTACAGGGATATTTACGCTTCGGATTACCGGAATCGGAATACCAGACTCGCCAGCCCGGAGCCATACAGTTCCTCATAGAGCCGGTATTCGGACAGTGTAAAGTTATCTCAGAGCCATCTTCCAGTTGGACATCAGCCATAAAGCGTTTATAACGACGAATCAGCGTGGCTGGCTGGAGTTCAGAGACCCATTGCATTAGTTATCCTCAGAGAAAAGAACCGGATTGCTCCGGCTCAGTAACAGTAAAAATCATCCAGCCAGAAAATCAGCTCTGTCGGATAAAACGAGCGATACGTTCTACAGCCTGCTCCAGCTGCTCTATATCTGTCGCATAAGCAAAACGAACGGTTTTCCGGGCGCCATTTAAGCCAAAGTCCAGTCCCGGAGTGGTCGCTACAAACTCCTGTTCCAGCAAATCCTGACACCACTGATAACTGTCATCAGTAAGATGATCAACACCGGCATAGATATAAAAAGCCCCCTCAGGCGTCACAGGTACAGACATCCCCAGCTCTCTCAATGCCGGTAACAGAAAGTCTCTGCGACGTGCAAACTCCGCCCGGCGCTCTTCCAGAATGGCAATAGTCTCTGGCTGAAAAGCGGCCAGTGCCGCATACTGAGATGGAGTCGGTGCAGACAAGAATACGTTCTGTGCCAGCTTATCCAGTTCTGACACCGCATTATCCGGCGCTACCAGCCAGCCAAGGCGCCAGCCGGTCATGCCGAAATATTTTGAGAAGCTATTGATCACGAACGCCTCATCATTCACAGACAGCGCAGTCATAGCGTTCACGCCGTAAGTCAGCCCCTGATAGATTTCATCCGCAATCAGCGCACCATTTCTGGCAGAAACTGCCTGACTGATAGCCTGCAAAGCCTCTTTACCCACCAGAGTTCCGGTCGGATTGGAAGGTGTAGCCAGCATAGCAGCACGGGTCCGATCATCCCAATGCTGTTCAATATGCCCGACGTTCAGCTGATATTCGCTATCAGCCCCCACCGGTATCAGTTGCGGCTCCCCTTCAAATAAACGCATAAAGTTGCGATTACAGGGGTAAGTTGGATCAGCCATCATCACTTTATCCCCCGGATTCACCAGCAGGGCTGCAATCAGCAAAAGAGCGCCGGAAGCCCCGGGTGTCACAATAATTCGCCCTGGATCAATATCCACGCCATAGGCTGTCTGGTAATGGCCGGCTATCGCTTCTCTTAGCTCAGGTAAACCCGCGGCCGGAGTATATTGCGTCAGACCTTTTGCCAGAGCATCCTGTCCCGCCTGAATAACCGGGGCAGCCGTCGGAAAATCAGGCTCTCCGACTTCCATATGAATAACATCCCGCCCTTCAGCCTGAAGCTGCCGGGCTCGTGCCAGTAGCTGCATTACATGGAAAGGGGCAATTTGGGAAACCCTGGCTGCCCACTGAAAACCTGACAGAGACATAAACTACTCCGGATATTAAATTTAGTAACAATAACCAGACATAATAGATAAAAGCATGGATTCATGCACCTTACCGGACGATCAGAACCAGGCAAAAGTGAGGAATACCTTCTATAATTTCTTTTTCAAGTTGCATTTCTCATACTTTTCCGATAAATAAGCAAAGCTTTCAAAAACGTGACCAGGTGGGTCATGTTGCTGAGGGTGCCAGTTAAGGACGAGAAATCGGCAGGTATCCCCAGAATCAATCAATAACACTAATATGGGGCAGTCATATGCCAGACAATGCAACCAACAATACAGAGCAAGCTTTCGTTCCATATAACGCCGCTGATGGCGAGGAGTATATGAATGATAATCAGCTCGAGCATTTCCGCCAGATTCTCCAGCAGTGGAAACAGGATCTGATGGAGGAAGTTGATCGTACTGTTCAGCATCTGCAGGAAGATGCGAGCAACTTTGCTGACCCCGCAGACCGTGCTACCCAGGAAGAAGAATTCAGCCTGGAGCTGCGTACCCGTGATCGTGAACGTAAACTGATCAAAAAAATCAATGAAGCGCTGGAAGACATCGACAGCGGTGATTACGGCTACTGTGAGTCCTGCGGTATTGAGATCGGTATTCGCCGACTGGAAGCCCGCCCGACAGCTACCTTATGCGTAGACTGTAAAACCCTGGCAGAGATTAAAGAACGCCAGATTGGTGGCTGATAACCGCCTGATAAACCGATAAAGGCCAGCCTTACTGGCCTTTGTTCTGACAACCGACTCAGTAACGGGCATGTCTGCATCCCATTCTTATATCGGGCGCTTTGCGCCTACACCATCAGGTCCTCTGCACTTTGGCTCTCTGGTTGCCGCACTGGCCAGCTATCTGGATGCCAGATCGGCTGGTGGGCACTGGCTGTTACGTATTGAAGATATCGATCCACCCAGAGAACAACCCGGTGCCGCCGATCAGATCCTGCGTACACTGGAAGCCTTCGAGCTATTCTGGGATGGCCCCGTGTTTTATCAGAGCCAGCAGAATGAACGTTATCAATACGCCGTGGAATTGTTACAGCAGCGTCATCTGGCCTATCCTTGTCGCTGCAGCCGCAAACAATTACGGGATTATCCGGTTTACCCTGGCTGGTGTCGTGAACATTCCCCTGATACTCAGGATAGTGCGATACGCGTTATAACGTCAGGTCAGTTTCAAATCCAGGATCGTATCCAGGACTATTGCCATTGGAATATGGCAGACATCGGGGATTTTATTATACAGCGCAGAGATAAGCTGTTTGCTTATCAACTGGCAGTCATACTGGATGACCACGATCAGGGCGTTAATCAGGTCGTCCGGGGGTTTGATATTCTGGACAGCACTCCTCGCCAGCTACAACTGCTCAGCCATATGGATCTGCCTGTGCCTCAATATGCGCATATTCCTGTCATTGTTAATCCCGATGGCCAGAAACTGAGTAAACAGAACCTGGCACCGGCAATTCAGGCCGATGAGCGCCTTTCCCTTCTGATAGCCGCACTGAATGCGCTTGGACATACCGCAGATTCATCAGTTACCAGCTGTGGCTACCAGGCCGTCATGGAGTGGGCGATTAAACACTGGGATATTGACCGGATACCGGGTTGTGCCGGTATTCCTGTCACGCAGCTATGCCCTGAAAGCTGATATCATCTGCAATCGCAGGGTTGGTTATTCAGCACAACCCGATTAAACGTTCTGATGCCTTACAGGCTATCCGTTCACATCCACTCCGTAACTCAGCCTTTCCAGAGAGGCCTCTATGTATATTTACCGTCTTATTCTGTTTCTGGTGTTTGCCGGTTACCTTTTTTCTCCCGTGCTGATGGACTGGTGGGGTGATAGTAACGGCAGCTGGTATCGGCCTTATCTGGTCTGGGCTGCTCTGATAGGTATTTCCGTATGGTTAGAACAGAAGAGAAAACTTGATGAGCTTTAGTTTCAGTCTTGGGCAAATTTTTGCCATTGGCGTCGGTTATCTGCTGATTCTGTTTCTGTGCGCTTACGCCACAGAACGACAGTGGCTCCCCCGAAAACTGACCCGGCACCCGGTAGTCTATGTACTATCGTTGGGAGTATATGCCAGTGCCTGGGCTGTTTACGGCTCTGTCGGGCTTGCCAATCAGCACGGTTACGGCTTTCTGTCATATTATCTGGGCGTTGCCGGAGCCTTTGTTCTGGCACCGGTTTTGCTGGTTCCGATTCTGCGCATCACTCGCACTTATCAGCTATCCTCTCTGGCCGATTTGTTTGCATTCCGCTTCCGAAGCCGATGGATTGGCAGCCTGGTAACTGTCTTTATGTTAATGGGTGCTCTGCCTCTTCTGGCCTTGCAGATTCAGGCAGTGGCAGACTCTATCTATATTCTGACCAATGAGTCCTCCCCTCACACTCTGGCACTGGCATTCTGCCTGGTGATTACTACCTTTGCTATTCTGTTCGGTGCCCGCCACACCTCACTGCGGGAAAAACATGAGAGTCTGGTGGTCGCCATTGCTTTTGAGTCTGTTATCAAGCTCGTCCTGATGCTGGCCATTGGCGGTTATGCATTCTTCATCATTTTCGGCGGGTATCAGGGACTAGAGGTGTGGTTACAGGATCACAGTGATCAGTTGAAAGCTCTGCAACAACCCTTACAGGCAGGCCAGTGGCGTACTATGTTACTGCTATTTTTTGCTGCTGCTGTCGCTATGCCCCACATGTTCCATATTATTTTCACTGAAAACCAGTCCACTGAGGTACTGTTCCGTTCCAGTTGGGCTCTGCCGCTTTATCTGTTACTACTGAGCCTTCCGGTACCTGTTATTTTATGGGCAGGCATGGCAGAAGGTCTCAGTCTGCGTCCAGAATATATGATTCTGGGTATCGGGAAGGAAGCGACTGATGGCTGGCTGGGAATACTGGTGTTTGTTGCCGGACTGTCTGCTGCCAGTGGCACTATAATTCTGGTCACTATGGCGCTGGCAGCTATGACACTGAACCATCTGGTGCTGGCCGTTTACCAGCCCGGTGCCCGCTTTGATATTTACAACTGGCTGCTCTGGTTCCGCCGTTTGCTGATAGGCACCATTATTATCGCTGCCTATCTGTTCTACCGGACTCTGGGTGTTAAACATGATCTGGCTAGTCTGGGGCTGACCTCATTTGTTGGCATATTACAGTTTTTGCCAGGTATCCTCGCAGTGCTGTACTGGCCTACGGCGAATCGTATCGGCCTGGTAGCCGGGCTCTGTACCGGTATCGGTATATGGATCTTCGGTCAGGTTATTCCGTTACTCTACAACCTGGACCAGGTGACACTTCCAGCCTCAAACCTGGTATTCCATTCTGGCAGTGATGGCTGGTATCAGGTTGCTCTTACGTCTGTTACGGCCAACATCATTGTCTTCATCTGCACATCATTATTTATTCAGCCCAGCGAGGCTGAAAAAGAAGGAGCCAGTGCCTGTACTGTTGATGCTTTATCCAGACCCCACAGACTGCAGCTAAAAGCCAGAACCTGTCAGGATTTTGTCAGCTTCCTGACTGTCCCCCTTGGGCCTGCCACCGCCGCTCGGGAAGTTGAAACGGCACTGAAGGATCTGAAGCTGGAAGCCAGTGATGACAGACCCTACGCTTTACGCCGCCTGAGAGACAGGATTCAGGCTAACCTGTCAGGCCTGATGGGCCCTGCCATTGCTCAGGAAATTGTTGATCAGTACCTGCCCTGGCAACCCGGTAATCATCAGAGCCACTCGGAAGATATTCATTTTGTTGAAACCCGTCTGGAAAACTATCGCTCTCAGCTAACAGGTCTGGCCAAGGAACTGGATAGTCTTCGGCGCTATCACCGTCAGACACTGGAATACTTGCCAATTGGCGTCTGTTCACTGGGCAATGACAGAGAAATTCTGATGTGGAATCACAGTATGGTACAGCTGACCGGTATTTCCGCACAGGAAGTAGTAGGCTCTAGTTTTGATGCGCTACCTGAGCCCTGGTATACCCTTCTGGGAGAGTTTATCAGCCAGCCGGATCAGCCCCATATTTTCCAGAAGGTTACCCAGGATAATGGCCAGCATCGCTGGTTCTCCCTGCATCAGGCCCATATTGAAGAACCCTTATCCCATATGGATGGCTCTGTTATTCTGCTGGAAGATCATACTGAGACCCAGCAACTGGAAGAAGAACTGGTACATAGTGAAAGGCTGGCCAGTATCGGGCGACTGGCTGCCGGAGTTGCCCATGAAATTGGTAATCCGATTACCGGCATATCGTCTCTGGTTCAGAATCTTAAGTACGAAACGGACAATCCGGAAGTTATTGAAGAAACAGCAGAGCAGATCCTGCAGCTAACGAAAAGGGTCAGCCGCATCGTGCACTCCCTGGTCAGCTTTGCTCATGCGGGGCGTCATACCGGTCAGGACCAGCAGGAACCCATGCATATCCGTGCAGCCATTGATGAGGCCCTCAGCCTGGTATCCCTGACCTCTAAAGGCAAAGACATCGACTTTATTAATGAGTGTTCCCCAGAGTTACAGGTGATCGGTGACATTCAGAAACTGATTCAGGTGTTCGTCAACCTGCTGGGCAACGCAAGGGATGCCTCAGAGGCAGGAGAAAGTGTTACTATTACTGCTACCTGTCAGGAAAACACGGTAACAGTCTCGGTAACAGACAACGGCTGTGGTATTCCTGAAGATCAGTTAGAGCATATTTTTGAACCCTTCTTTACCACCAAAGAACCGGGAGAAGGGACCGGCCTGGGGCTGGCTCTGGTATACAGTATTGTTGAGGAACATTACGGCCAGATACACATCGTCAGCCCGGCAGACCGGATACAGAATCGGGGTACTCAGGTCAATATCACCCTGCCCCAGCATCATGCTGAAGCCAAAAGCGAATCCGCGTGGACATAACTATGACCAAAATTCTGGTAGTAGAAGACGAAGATATTATTCGCACTGCACTGAAACGTCTTCTTGAAAGAAATGATTTCCAGGTCAGTGAAGCAGCCTCTGTTGACGAGGCACTGGAAAGTTTCCGGCTGAACGAATTTGAACTGATTATCTCAGATCTGCGTTTACCAAAAACGCCGGGGACGGATCTGATCGAACTGGCAAAAGGTATACCTGTGTTGATCATGACCAGCTATGCCAGTCTGCGTTCCGCGGTAGATTCGATGAAAATGGGTGCGGTTGATTATATTGCCAAGCCCTTCGATCATGGCGAAATGCTGGAAGCGGTTAACCGGATACTCAGTCAGAGAGGTAAGAAAGCAGGCACGCCTGATGACGAACCATCAGACCTGGCTACGAAAGAAGAAGCATCTGAACCGGGTAATATGGGCATGATAGGTAACTGTCCTTCGATGCAGGCGGTCTATCACAGAATACGGAAAGTGGCTCCAACCGATGCCACGGTACTGGTTCAGGGCGAGTCAGGGACAGGTAAAGAGCTGGTAGCTAAAGCGATTCATAACCAGAGTAGCCGCAAAAATGCCCCTCTGATTTCTGTTAACTGTGCCGCTATTCCTGAAACCCTGATTGAGTCTGAACTATTTGGCTACGAGAAAGGAGCGTTTACCGGTGCCAATACCAATCGTAGCGGCCTGGTCGAAGCCGCTGATGGCGGTACGCTATTTCTGGATGAAATTGGTGAACTGCCACTGGAAGCTCAGGCTCGCCTGCTGCGTGTTCTCCAGGAAGGTGAAATCCGTCGGATTGGATCGGTTCAATCCAAAAAGGTCAATGTCCGTCTGGTCGCAGCAACTCACAGAAATCTGAAGAAGTTATCCAGCGAAGGGGAATTTCGTCTGGATCTGTACTACCGGCTGAATGTGATGGAGATTGCACTGCCTGCTCTGAAAGAGCGTGGCGATGATATTCTGGAGATTGCCGAATTTTTGCTGGGAAAAGCCTGCACCCGGATGGAAAAGGGCAATCTCAGATTATCCCGCCATGCCTGTGATGCTATTAGCAAGTATAACTGGCCAGGTAACGTCCGCGAGCTGGAAAATGCGATTGAACGAGGTGTGATTCTGGCAGAAGGTAATCTGATACACCTGGACGACCTGGGTATAGAGCCACCAGAACGTCAACCACCTGTCAGTATTCAATCAGCTCCCGGAGCTCAGTCTGCTTTACCTTCAATTGGAGGCCCACAACGCTCAATTCCCAGAAATGATGGAACTAAAGCACCGGATGACTTGTCTCTTGAAGACTATTTCCAGCATTTTGTACTGGAGCATCAGGATCAGATGAGCGAAACAGAACTGGCACAAAAGCTGGGAATCAGTCGGAAGTGTCTGTGGGAAAGGCGCCAGCGTCTGGGTATTCCACGTCGAAAGTCCGGCCAGAAAAAACGAGGCTGAGTTCACAAATCTGACAAAAACATCGTAACACTCGGTAAATGAACCGAGTGTTACCGTAACACACAGACTCCCCCCAAAAAAATGGTTTCACAGGTAACAATCTGATATCTGTGATATCACCACCTCAAGCAAAAAAACCATAAGCAATTGTTTTAAAAGAATTTTTAAAAAAATGGCACATCAAATGCTATATCTTATATCAAGAACAACAAGAACGACGGTTAACGTTCTCGCCGAAATAAAAACAATAAGCGGCAACTCATTAACAGACTCACCCAACAAAAATAATAAGAGTCTGAAACAATCTGGCAGCTGAAGGTAAAAACAAAAACAAAGCCTGAACGAAGCCAAACCTGGAACAACAATAAAAAGCCAGGTCAAAAAGATTAACCGTAGCGAACTCACGCATCCAAGCTTGTAACAATAACAATAAAACAACGCTGTAAAGATGCATGCCTGAAAATAAAAACAACAGCGGGCAGAAAAGAATCATCATTGGATAATTGTTTTGAATACGAGGCGGTCCAGACCAGAAGTAGTGATACTTCGTACTGGAAAACAAAAATAACAGGTTTAGCCACCAGGGTTTGTCCACCGATAGACTGTCATTGCGTATTCAGAGCGATTTACCGAAGTCTGACATATCGTCTGCATGGAAGCGGGCAGTTATTCAACGGGGCCACTAGTTTGGCCCCGTTTTTATTTTAGGGTACACTCTTTGCTCCTATTCACAGATTCAAGATCCTGAGATGCTAAAAGGAATTCCTTCATTTCTAAAGCGTCCCGGCAAGACTATCCGGCAACTGCTCAGAACAGACAGTTCGCCTCAATCCAATTCCGCTCCTTATGAATTGAGTATTGTCTCCCGTGACGAACATCCTGTAAGCCGTTCCGGCATTTCAGACAATGCACTCAAGGTGCTTTATCGACTGAAAAAAGCCAATTTTGATGCTTTTCTGGTAGGTGGTTGCGTTCGCGACGCACTGCTTGATCTGCATCCGAAAGATTTTGACGTCGCCACTAATGCGACTCCGGAACAGGTAAAATCCCTATTCCATAATGCCCGCATTATTGGTCGTCGATTTCGTATCGTACACGTACGTTACGGCAGGGAAATTATTGAAGTTACAACTTTCCGGGCACCACCTGAGGAAAGTACGGCGCGCTCCCATTCTTCTCAGACTGAAAATGGCCTGCTAGTCAGAGACAATGTCTACGGTACCATTGAAGAGGATGCACTGCGAAGAGACTTCACAATTAACGCCCTGTATTACAATATCAGGGATTTTGCGATCTATGACTACGCCAGCGGTATCCGGGATATCAATCAGCGCTGTATTCGTATGATTGGCGACCCGGAAACCCGGTATCGTGAAGATCCTGTGCGAATGCTCAGAGCCATCCGCTTTGCGGCTAAACTCGATTTCAGCATAGCCCCAGAAACCGCAAGCCCTATCCGGCCAATGGCCGAATTGCTGCGTCAGATTCCTGCGGCTCGTCTGTTTGAAGAGGTTCTGAAACTCTTCCTGTCCGGTCAGGCTGCGGCAACCTTTCTGCTATTGAAGGAATATCAGCTACTACAGCAGCTGTTTCCTTATACCAGCGAGCAACTCAGCCTTCACCCGGAAAAAGAAGATTTTATTATCAGAGCACTGGAAAATACGGACCGACGGATCTTAGCAAATAAGCCTGTTACTCCGGCCTTTTTGTTTGCCGCAATACTCTGGCCAGTGATACAGAACGCATTCAGGGAATTGATGGAAGAAGGTATTCCACCGGTACCAGCTATGCAGCAGGCCGGGCAACAGGTACTCTTTGCCCAATCCGACTTTACGTCAATACCCAAGCGTTTCAGCCAGCCTATGCGGGAAATCTGGGAATTTCAATTAAGACTGGAAAGGCGCCAGGGAAAACGCGCATTCCAGACAGCAGAGCACCCGCGTTTTCGTGCAGCTTATGATTTTCTTGTTTTGCGGGCAGAATCCGGCGAAGAGGTAAAAGCACTGGCTGACTGGTGGACTTCATTCCAGGATACCGATTCCCACGGCAGAAAAAACCTGTTGCAGAATACCGGAGAAGAAGGCACACCGAAAAAACGCCGCCGCTCCCGTTATCGTAATAACCGGAAACGCAATAAGTCATCATGATGAATACGGTTTACATTGGCCTGGGCAGCAACCTGGAAAATCCTGTTCAACAGCTTCTGACAGCGTTGCAGGAACTGGATAATCTTCCTGCAACGCATGTATACAGGGCATCTTCTCTTTATAGCAGCAAACCCGTCGGCCCTCAGGACCAGCCTGACTTCGTTAATGCAGTAGCCTGCCTGGAAACAGAGCTGGATGCTCATACACTACTGGATGCTCTGCAGGCCCTTGAACAGGGACACCGTCGGATCAGAGAAAGACACTGGGGGCCAAGAACACTGGATCTGGATATTCTTTTGTTTAATGAAGATTTTATTAAAACAGAACGTTTAACTGTACCGCATGCCTTTATGCATGAAAGAGGCTTTGTTCTGTTACCATTAAGCGAAATTTCACCTGACATAGTGTTACCGGGTAAAGGTTTGATTACAGACATTCTGCGTAATATTGCGACAGATGACTTGCAGATACTGACAAATACAGAGTAAAGTTACCCCAGCTTGTTACCTTATGATGCAGGTAACGTCAAAGTAACACATTCCGAAACGCCCACCGCCAAAAGCAGTGGGCGTTATTGTAATGGCGGAAGATAACAATGAAGACAGTGACAATCAGTACCCTGAATAAACTGAAACAGGCTGGCGAAAAATTCAGCTGCCTGACAGCGTACGATGCGACTTTCTCCAGTCAGATCAGCACAGCGGGCGTAGAAGTCATGCTGATTGGCGACTCTCTGGGTATGGTCCTTCAGGGACACGACAGCACACTTCCAGTCAGTGTTGATGACATCGCCTACCACACTCAGTGTGTCGCGCGAGGTAACAAAGGTTCACTCGTTATGGCTGATATGCCATTTATGAGTAACGCATCCATGGAGCAGATGCTGATCAATGCCGGAAAACTGATGCAGGCCGGTGCCCACATGGTCAAAATTGAAGGCGAAGCCTGGCTGGCTGAGGGTATCCGGGAACTGACCCGTCGAGGCGTTCCTGTGTGCGCCCATCTGGGACTGACCCCTCAGATGGTGAACCAGTTCGGAGGCTATAAGGTTCAGGGTAAAACAGAAGAAGCCGCTCAGGCAATTATTGCTGCCAGTCAAACTCTGGTGGATGCCGGTGCCAGTGTTATTCTTCTGGAGTGCGTGCCGAATGAAGTTGGTCGCCTGGTAACAGAGGCAGTGCAGGTTCCGGTGATTGGCATTGGTGCAGGCCCCTATACTGACGGACAAGTACTGGTATTACACGACATGCTGGGCGTGACGATGGGGCGTACAGCCAGATTCGTGAAAAACTTTATGACCGAGACAGATTCTATCCCTGCGGCAATCAGCCGTTTCCACCAGGAAGTTAAAGATAATACTTTCCCGGCGGAGGAGCACTGTTTCCAATGATCGTCATACATAGTATTAAAGAACTCAGAGAACATCTTAGCCGCCAGCGACAGGATGGTCTGCGCATTGGCTTCGTTCCTACGATGGGCAATCTGCATTCAGGCCATATCCAGCTGATACATGAAGCGCATAAGGTATCCGATACTGTGGTATGCAGTATTTTTGTCAACCCAATGCAATTTGGCCCCAATGAAGATCTGGAGTCCTATCCACGTACTCTGGAAACCGATACAGAAAAACTGACAGCAGCGGGTTGCCATATCCTCTTTGCCCCCAATGCCTGCGAAATGTATCCCAATGGTACCGGAGTACAGACACAGGTCGATGTCCCCGATCTGGGAGATGAACTATGTGGTGCCAGTCGTCCAGGGCATTTTACCGGGGTAACAACGGTCGTTACTAAACTGTTCAATATCGTTCAGCCGGATACAGCGCTGTTCGGCCAGAAAGATTTCCAGCAGCTGGCTATCATTCGTAAAATGGCAGCAGATCTGTGTATGCCAATCGATATTATCGGTGTTCCTACCGTAAGAGCTGACTCCGGACTGGCTCTCAGTTCCCGAAATGGCTATCTGAGCGAGACAGAAAGGGCTGCAGCTCCGGCGCTTTACAAGACATTAGTCGAAATCCGACAGGCTATCGAAAGTGGCAATAAAGATTTTGATACACTATGCCATCAGGGTAAACAGACACTGAGTAAAGCAGGCTTCAAACCAGACTATCTCAATGTCAGACGCCAGTCAGATCTTAAACCTGCACAGACAGGTGATGACTCTCTGGTCATTCTCGCAGCCGCTTATATGGGTTCAGCAAGACTGATCGACAACATCGCATTTGCGTTGAATCATTAAAAAAAGCTGGACATACTGCGCAACTTTGCTTCGATTTTGCAGCAAACCCGCATATGCTCTGGCATCAGGTAAATAGTGGTCAAGGGTTAATAATCATGCAATCCATCATGCTAAAAGCAAAGCTGCATCAGGCACGTGTTACTCACGCAGTACTGGAGTATGAGGGTTCCTGCGCTATTGACGGCAACCTGCTGGATATGGCCGGCATCCGTGAATACGAGCAGATCCAGATTTATAACATTGAAAACGGTGAGCGCTTTACAACATACGCAATTCGCGGTGAAGAAGGCTCAGGTATTATTTCTGTCAACGGGGCAGCAGCTCACCTGGCAAAACCAGCTGACCGTGTAATTATCTGCGCTTACGCCAACTACACCGAAGCAGAACTGGCTAACTTCAAGCCTGCACTGATTTACATGAAAGAAGGCAATGAGGTGTCTCACACCAGCAATGCGATTCCTGTTCAGGTCGCTTAACTGCTGAACATTACCTTCGTAAAAAAGCTGACATCATGTCAGCTTTTTTTTTGTCATCTTTTAAGGTTATTTTCTTCTTATGTGGTTTGTAACATAATGCATATTGCAAAGCACAAAAAATTCGCGATTCGATAAAAGGAAATACCTATGCAAGACGTTGTAATCGTTGCTGCGGGTCGTACCGCTGTTGGTAGTTTTAATGGAACACTGAGCTCTGTGGCTGCAAGCGACCTGGGCGCTACAGTAATCAAGGGTCTGCTGGAAAAAACCGGAATCGAAGGTAGCCAGGTTGATGAAGTCATCCTGGGTCAGGTACTGACAGCAGGCTGCGGTCAGAACCCAGCGCGTCAGGCAACAATCAAAGCCGGTCTGCCTGAAACGACTTCAGCCATGACCATCAACAAAGTTTGTGGTTCTGCACTGAAAGCATTGCACCTGGCCACTCAGGCTATCCGTCTGGGCGATGCCGATATCATTATCGCTGGCGGCCAGGAAAACATGTCTCTGTCTGCCCACGTACTGCCAAATTCTCGTAATGGCCAGCGCATGGGTAACTGGAACCTGCAGGACAGCATGATTGTTGACGGTTTATGGGATGCGTTCAACGATTATCATATGGGTATTACCGCAGAAAACCTGGCAGAGAAATACTCGGTAACCCGTGAAGAACAAGATGCATTTGCAGCACTGTCTCAGCAGAAAGCGGAAGAAGCGATCAAAGGTGGCCGTTTTGCTGATGAAATCATCCCGGTAACTATCCCTCAGCGTAAAGGCGATCCAGTTGTCTTTGATACTGACGAGAACGCTCGCTTCGGTACAACGGCTGAAAAGCTGAGCAGCATGCGTCCTGCATTCAAGAAAGACGGTACCGTAACTGCAGGTAATGCTTCTACTATTAACGATGGTGCAGCTGCAGTAATCCTGTGTAGCGCAGCGAAAGCTGAAGAGCTGGGCTTGCCTGTGCTGGCTAAGATCAAAGCCTACTCTAACGTAGGTGTTAATCCAGAGATCATGGGTATCGGTCCTGCGCCTGCAACCCGTGCTTGCCTGGAAAAAGCAGGCTGGAGTCTGGATGAGCTGGATCTGGTTGAAGCGAACGAAGCCTTTGCTTCTCAGGCACTGAGTGTAAACAAAGAGCTGGGTTGGGACACGTCGAAAGTGAACGTTAATGGTGGCGCTATCGCAATCGGTCACCCAATTGGTGCTTCCGGCTGCCGTATCCTGGTGTCTCTGGTACATGAAATGATCAAGCAAGATGCGAAGAAGGGTCTGGCGACTCTGTGTATCGGCGGTGGTCTGGGTGTTGCCCTGGCAGTTGAGCGTGACTAATACCCGCTAGAGCTTTTTGGTACAGGTTAAGCGCTCACTCAATCTGATACCCAAAAGTGAAATACTGAAACCGGAGTCATTATGGCTTCGGTTTTTTATTGATTACAGTTTTCCCCATCTGTTTTCTTTTCCTGCTCAGCTCATCCGAAAACCAGTGTCATTCTTTGGGACAGAACGGGATAAACAAACAGAAACAAAAACGGGCCGCATAAAGCGACCCGTTTTTTAAAGCCTTCTGTGAAGAAAAGCTTACTCGGCTTCTGCCAGAGTAGCGGTCTTCTCTTCTTCAGATACTTCTTTCACACTCAGTTTCACACGGCCGCGGTTGTCCACGTCCAGAACCTTAACGGCAATCACATCACCTTCTTTCAGGTAATCGCTCACTGCGTTAACACGCTCCTGTGCAATCTGAGAGATGTGTACCAGACCATCCTGACCAGGCAGGAAGTTAACAAAGGCACCAAAGTCAGCCAGACGTACCACAGTACCTTTATATACCGCACCGATTTCAGCTTCAGCCGTGATGCCTGCGACTTCGTCGATCGCCATCTGTGCTGCAGCTTTGTTTTCTGCATAAATCTTAACGGTACCGTCATCATCGATATCGATAGACGCACCGGTACGCTCACAGATAGAACGGATGGTTGCACCACCTTTACCGATCACATCACGAATCTTCTCAGGATCGATCTTCAGAGATGTCATTGCCGGTGCATTTTCAGACAGAGTCTCACGACCAGTGCTGATCACCTTATTCATCTCACCCAGAATGTGCAGGCGCGCATTCAGAGCTTTATTCAGAGCCACTTCCATGATCTCTTCGTTGATACCTTCGATCTTGATATCCATCTGCAGGGCAGTGATACCTTCGGAAGTACCGGCAACTTTAAAGTCCATATCACCCAGGTGATCTTCGTCACCCAGAATATCGGTCAGAACAGCAAAGCCGTTATCCTCTTTAACCAGACCCATTGCAATACCGGCAACCGGTGCTTTCAGAGGCACACCCGCATCCATCAGAGCCAGAGACGCACCACAGACAGACGCCATAGAGCTGGAGCCGTTGGATTCAGTGATTTCAGAAACCACACGGATAGAGTATGGGAACTCTTCTTCAGTTGGCAGAACCGCTTGCACACCGCGACGGGCCAGACGGCCGTGACCGATCTCACGACGCTTAGGACCACCCATAAAGCCAGCTTCACCGACAGAGTATGGAGGGAAGTTATAGTGCAGCATGAACGGATCACGTACTTCACCGGCCAGCGTTTCTGTCATCTGTGCATCACGGGCTGTACCCAGAGTCGCAGTAACGATGGCCTGAGTTTCACCACGGGTGAACAGAGCAGAACCGTGAGTTTTAGCCAGCATGCCCACTTCAACGTTAATACCACGCACAGTATCCTGGTCACGACCATCGATGCGCGGCTCACCGTTTACTACAGTTTGACGTACGGTTTGTTTTTCCAGGCTGCTGAAGGCGGACTTAATCGCATCCGCAGATGGGCCGGTCTCTTCGTTAGCCAGTTTTTCAACCGCTTCAGCTTTCAGTTCACCCAGAGCCGCATAACGGTCCTGCTTGATCGTGATCTTGTAAGCATCTTTAATCTTGTCGGCGTAAGCCAGAGAAACCAGTTGTTTGGTTTCAGTATCTTCAGCCGGTGCTTGCCAGTCCCAGGCTGGAGTTGCTACTTCAGCGGCGAACTCACGTACTGCCTGAACGACTGCCTGCATCTCTTTATGAGCAAACAGTACTGCACCCAGCATTTCGTCTTCTGTCAGTTCTTCTGCTTCAGACTCAACCATCAGTACCGCACTTTCGGTACCGGCTACAACCATATCCAGCAGAGACTCTTCCAGTTTCTCACTGGTTGGGTTCAGCAAGTAGCCTTCATCATCAGAGAAACCTACACGAGCTGCACCTACAGGGCCGCTGAAAGGTACACCGGATACAGCCAGGGCTGCAGAGGTGCCAATCATAGCTACGATATCAGGGTTATTAACCTTATCCGCAGACATCACCGTACAGATTACCTGCACTTCATTCATAAAACCGTCTGGGAACAGAGGGCGAATCGGACGGTCAATCAGACGAGAGGTCAGTGTCTCAGTTTCAGTGGGACGACCTTCACGCTTAAAGTAACCACCAGGGATCTTACCTACTGCGTAAGTTTTTTCCTGATAGTGAACAGACAGTGGAAAAAATCCCGCGTCCGGTGCTGCATCTTTTTTAGCAACAACAGTACACAGCACAGAGGTGCCACCCATAGTAGCCATTACAGCGCCAGTGGCCTGACGGGCAATACGACCCGTTTCAAGCGTTACGGTCTCATTGCCGTACGTAAAAGTCTTAGTAACCGGATTCACGGTGATTTCCTTCCAATATCTATTGCTTTCTATGTGCGCGCTATTTTCACACAAAGAAGCCCGCTATCAAAGCGATAGCGGGCTTCAAAGGGCAATCAATTGTCAATGAGCAAAATGCTCAACAACAAAGTGCCATATGTCCTGTGGACAACGTAGCTAATATTAGCGACGCAGACCCAGACGTTTGATCAGAGAGCTGTAACGGCCCAGATCTTTCTTCTTCAGGTAGTCCAGCAGCTTACGACGCTGGTTAACCATGCGAATCAGACCACGACGAGAGTGGTGATCCTGTTTGTTCGCTTTGAAGTGACCCTGCAGACCATTGATATTATGAGTCAGCAGTGCAACCTGAACTTCAGGAGAACCGGTATCGCCTTCAGCCAGCTGGTATTCTTTTACGATTTCTGCTTTAGTTTCTGCAGACAGTGCCATGATGTCTCTCCAGTAAAAAATATGCGATCAATAAATTCGGGATAACCGCGCATATTTACAGTTATCCTAATGCGTCTGATTACCGATTGGTAACAGACAACAAATTAAAAAGCCCGTGCTCAGGATCACTGCTCACAGGCGGGTATCGTTCAGCTCTCCCCCTCGTCGGTTATAATTAACCGCCGGGGTTGTAAACGTCCCGATGCTGATGCCTCAGCCAGTCCGATAAAACGGCTGTTCACATCATATAATCTCACCATGCCGGAGTAATCTCCGTCATTGGTAATATCCTGGCCGTGCAGGATACGCTTGCTTTCTGCTTCTGACAAATGTTTCTTTGCAAAATGCTCAACTAAAATGTCAGCGCTGAGCAAATGACCATCAAGAGACTGGCCGCTATCTTTCTCTGTCTGTAACTGATCGAAATCAATCATGCCCGAAGCATCAAAACCACCAGTATGGGTTCTGTGCAGACTGATAAGATGAGCACCACAGTCCAGAGCCTCTCCCATGTCTTCTGCAAGAGTACGCACATAAGTGCCTTTTGAGCAACGTACAGAGAAGGTCAGATCAGGGCTTTGCCAGCGGATCAGTTCAATCTGGAAGATCGTCACCGGACGAGGCTTCCGCTCAACAGTCTTCCCTTCCCGTGCCAACTTATAAAGTGGCTGTCCATTCTGCTTAAGAGCAGAATACATCGGAGGAATCTGTTCAATATTGCCAGTAAAGCGCGCCATCACATCCAGAATCTGTTGCTCAGTCAGCTCAGGAACAGGACGTTCACGGATAATCTCACCTTCAGCATCGCCAGTGTCTGAAACCTGTCCCAGACGGGCGCAAGCAATATAGGCTTTATCGGCATCCAGCAGATAACTGGAAAACTTGGTCGCTTCACCAAAACAGAGAGGAAGCAGGCCAGTGGCCATCGGATCAAGATTACCCGTATGACCACCTTTACTGGCATTCAGCATGGCGCGTACACGCTGTAACACGCCATTACTGGAAATGCCTTTCGGCTTATTCAGTAGCAGAACACCTGAAATGTTCCGCCCTTTACGACGTCGGGCCACGAACTCAGTCCTCTTGCTGATTCTGATCAGCACTATCGTCCTGGTTACGCGCCTTGTCTTCTGACACTGCTTTCTCGATCAGGCTGGACAGCTTCTGTCCCTGAACCAGACTGGTGTCATAGCGAAAACGCAGCTGAGGCAGAACACGCATTTTAATCGCTTTACCGACTTCTCTGCGCAGAAAACCGGTTGCACTATTCAGCACAGCCAGATCATCTTTTGCCTCGGCTTCAGAATCCTTGCCCAGCACGGTCACGAAAACATCCGCATGACCCAGATCAGGACTGATGCGAACATGATTTACCGTTACCATACCCAGACGAGGATCTTTTACCTGGAACTGGATCAGCTGAGCCAGCTCCTTCTGGAGCTGCTCACCAATCCGGTCCGTACGTTTAAACTCACGGGACATTCAGTGCAATCCTCAGTCAGAATTACAGTGTGCGTTCTACTTTAACTTTGTCAAAGACTTCGATCTTATCGCCTTCTTTCACATCGTTATAGTTCTTCACGCCGATACCACACTCTACGCCGTTACGGACTTCATTAACGTCATCTTTAAAGCGACGCAGAGATTCCAGTTCACCCTCGTAGATCACCACGTTATCACGCAGTACACGGATCTTCTTATTGCGATAAACCGTACCCTCAACCACCATACAGCCTGCAATTGCACCCAGTTTCGGAGAGCGGAAGACATCGCGTACTTCGGCGATACCGACAATCTCTTCTTTAAACTCAGGTGCCAGCATACCGGTCATGGCCTGTTTCACGTGATCAATCAGTTCATAGATCACACTGTAGTAGCGCAGGTCAATCTCTTCACGCTCAACAATTGTACGAGCAGAAGCATCTGCACGAACGTTAAAGCCAACCAGTACCGCATTAGATGCCAGAGCCAGGTTCGCGTCAGTTTCCGCAATACCACCCACACCAGAGGAGATGATATTCACCTTCACTTCATCGGTAGACAAGTCTTGCAGTGCTGCACTGATTGCTTCCAGGGAACCGCGTACGTCGGTTTTCAGTACGACGTTCAGATTAGCCACTTCACCTTTGCCCATGTTCTCGAACATGTTCTCCAGTTTAGCTGCTTGCTGACGAGCCAGTTTCACATCGCGGAATTTACCCTGACGGAACAGAGCAACTTCACGGGCTTTACGCTCATCCTTAACCACAGTGAACTCATCACCCGCATCAGGCGTGCCATCTAAACCCAGAATTTCAACTGGAATAGAAGGGCCAGCTTCTTCTGTCTGATGACCATTTTCATCAATCAGTGCACGTACACGACCATAGTGAACGCCAGCCAGAACCATATCACCTTTACGCAGGGTACCGTTCTGAACCATTACCGTTGAAACAGGACCACGACCTTTATCCAGTCGAGCTTCAACTACCACACCCTTCGCCGGCGCTTCCGGTACTGCCGTCAGTTCCAGAATTTCAGCCTGCAGCAGTACCGCATCCAACAGCTCATCAACACCCGTACCCGCTTTAGCAGATACATGAACAAAAGGAACATCGCCACCCCATTCTTCAGGGATCACTTCTTTGGCTGCCAGTTCAGTTTTTACACGATCAGGGTCAGCTGCTTCCTTATCGATCTTGTTCACTGCAACAACAATCGGCACGCCTGCTGCTTTTGCGTGATGAATCGCTTCTTCTGTCTGAGGCATTACACCATCGTCAGCCGCCACAACCAGGATTACAACATCAGTGGCTTTAGCACCACGGGCACGCATCGCAGTAAAGGCAGCGTGACCTGGAGTATCCAGGAAAGTAACCATGCCGTGACCGGTTTCCACATGGTAAGCACCGATATGCTGGGTAATCCCTCCAGACTCGCCATCAGCAACTTTGGCACGACGGATATAATCCAGCAGGGAAGTTTTACCATGATCAACGTGGCCCATTACAGTCACAACTGGAGCTCGGGTTACTTCCTTACCTTCGTAGCTGATCGCATCCAGGAAGTCATCTTCCAGAGCGTTATCGTTGATAAGCTTGAACTTGTGGCCCATCTCTTCTACTACGAGCTGAGCAGTATCCTGATCGATCACCTGGTTAATGGTCGCCATAGCGCCCATATTAAACATAACCTTGATCACTTCAGCGGCTTTAACAGCCATTTTCTCAGCCAGTTCACTGACTGTGATCGCTTCAGGAATTGCTACCTCGCGTACGATAGGTGCTGTTGGTTTTTCAAAACCGTGTTCACGCTTAGGCCCATTCGCCTGAGAACCACGACGATCATTGCCACCACGCTTGCCACCTTTCTTACCGCCACGATCTTTACGGCCGCTACGACGGCTATCATCACCGCCCTCGGCGCGTTTAGAAAACTCAGGCTTGCCGTGTGTTTTCTTGCCTTTACCGGCAGGTTTAGCCGGTGCAGCTGGAGCATCACGGAATGTACGCTGACGGGCTGGCTTATCTTCAGCAGATTTCGCTCCTGCATTAGCAGGCGCTTTTTCCTGCTCAGCTTTACGCTTAGCATCTTCTGCTTCTTTACGCTTAGCATCTTCTGCTTCTTTACGCTTAGCATCTTCTGCTGCTTTACGCTTAGCCTCTTCTGCCTCTTTGCGCTTAGCGTCTTCTTCTGCCTTACGCTTTTCTTCAGCCAGTTCCGCTTCGTTACGCTTCACATAAGTGCGTTTTTTTCGCACTTCGATATTGACAGTCTTTTTACCGCCGCCTGTTTTCAACTTACTGGTTGTGCGGCGTTTCAGCGTAATCTTGCCTGGCTCAGCCGTTTCACCGCCATGACTCTTCTTCAGAAAAGTCAGCAGAGTCTGCTTATCTTTTTCTGAAACATTTTCTTCCTGGCGTTTATGTGGCAGGCCTGCTTCGCTCATCTGCTCCAGCAAACGTTCCACAGGTCGACCAACACTTTCGGCAAACTCTTTTACAGTTGTTTCTGCCATTCACTCTTCTCCTGTGACTTTGCTGCGCTTACTCGCCGCTTTCAAACCATGGCGCACGGGCCGTCATAATCAATTGACCGGCTTTCTCTTCCGACATACCGTCAATATCAAGCAGGTCTTCAATAGACTGTTCTGCCAGATCTTCCATCGTACAGATACCTTTACTGGCCAGAACAAAAGCCAGGTGTTTATCCATACCATCCATATTCAGCAGATCTTCAGCTGGTTCAGAATCTTCCAGCTTTTCTTCAGTCGCGATGGCCAGATTCAACAGCTCATCTTTCGCGCGGCTGCGCAGTTCTTTAACTAAATCTTCATCAAAGCCTTCGATATCCAGCATCTCATCGATAGGCACATAGGCGACTTCCTCCAGAGAGGTAAAGCCTTCTTCAACCAGAACACGGGCAAGCTCTTCGTCAACGTCCATATGGCTGATAAACAGCTGAACAATGCTGTCAAACTCTTCGCCCTGTTTGGCTTCTGCTTCTTCTTCGGTCATGACATTCAGTTTCCAGCCAGTCAGCTCACTGGCCAGACGAACATTCTGTCCGTTACGGCCAATAGCCTGTGCCAGGTTATCGGTCTGAACCGCCACATCCATTTCATTCTTATCTTCATCAACAATAATGGAGCCTACCTCAGCAGGCGCCATTGCATTGATTACCAGCTGAGCAGGATTATCGTCCCACAGAACAATATCAACCCGCTCATTACCCAGTTCTGAAGATACAGCCTGAACCCTGGAACCACGCATACCAACACAGGCTCCGACAGGATCAATACGTTTATCGTTCGTTTTAACGGCTATTTTAGCTCGCAGACCAGGATCACGAGCAGCGCCACGAATTTCAATCAGCTGCTCAGCAATTTCCGGCACTTCAATGCGGAAAAGCTCAATCAGAAATTCAGGGCAGGCCCGGCTCAGAATCAGCTGAGAAGCTCTTGCGTCAGGACGTACTTCCATCAACAAAGCACGTACCCGATCATTGATGCGGTATTTTTCACCAGCAATCATTTCGTCACGCGCCAGATAACCTTCTGCATTATTGCCCAGATCGACAATAACACCGTCACGGGTCACTTTCTTGACAGTACCATTGACGACTTCACCCTGACGCTCTGCATACTGGCGCACAATCTCCGCACGTTCGGCTTCACGGACCTTCTGAACAATGACCTGCTTAGCCGTCTGAGCCGCAATACGACCAAATTCAGCTGACTCAATTTTTTCAACGATATACTCGCCAGCATTCAGTTCTGGCTGCTGTTTACGGGCATTTGTCAGAGAAATCTCATAATCCAGATCATCCAGATCAATATCTTCAACGACAACCCAGCGACGAAATGTCTCGTAATCACCTGTTTTTCGATCGATGCAAACGTATACGTCTGCCTCTTCATCTTCAAGACGCTTTTTGGAGGCACTTGCCAGAGCAAGTTCGATTGCCTCAAAAATCACTTCTTTAGAAACACCTTTCTCGTTTGAAACGGCATCTGCTACCAGAAGAATTTCTTTACTCATGCCATTGCCTCAACAAAAAGTCCTTAATTATTAAACTGCGGCACCACGTGGGCCTGCTCGATATTTTCAATCGGGAAACAATATTCGTCCTGATCGACAATCAACAGCACCTCATCATCACCTTCAATGCCGTTAAGAATTCCGGTAAATTTACGGCGCCCTTCATAGGCCAGATTCAATCGTAAACTTACTTTATGCCCTTTATATTTCGCGAACTGTTCAATGGTGAACAGAGGGCGGTCCATTCCGGGAGATGAGACTTCCAGGGTATATTCACTGCTGATAGGATCTTCTACGTCCAGAACGCCACTGAATTGACGGCTGACTTCAGCACACTGGTCGACATTAATGCCGTCCGGGCTGTCAATATAAACGCGCAGCAATGAATGATTACCCTGAGGCTTATATTCCAGCCCCCAGAATTCCAGCCCCAGTGCTTCGACGACTGGCTTCGCCAGCTCGACCAGCAAAGTCTCTTTCTTTGCCATCATCCACCCCAAAAAGAAAAGCTGAAACTTTTTTTGCAGCTAACAAAAAGCCCCTTTAAAAAGGGGCTTTTTGTTATATAAAAATTGGTAGCGGGGGCCGGATTTGAACCGACGACCTTCGGGTTATGAGCCCGACGAGCTACCAGGCTGCTCCACCCCGCATCAAGAAGGAGCACATTCTACTGACCATTATAGCTTAAGTCAATAAAAGTGCTTAGATATTGAATTGGTAGCGGGGGCCGGATTTGAACCGACGACCTTCGGGTTATGAGCCCGACGAGCTACCAGGCTGCTCCACCCCGCATCAATACAGACTGACATTTTGTCACACGCGTCAGAAACGTGTTTTTTTGACTCCCAGAAGGAATCATAATTGGTAGCGGGGGCCGGATTTGAACCGACGACCTTCGGGTTATGAGCCCGACGAGCTACCAGGCTGCTCCACCCCGCATCAATTTCCAGGTCAGTTCATTCTTCATGTAATGAACTGTGGTGCCGAAAGCGGGACTTGAACCCGCACGACCATAAGGTCACCACCCCCTCAAGATGGCGTGTCTACCAATTCCACCACTTCGGCAAATAACTTATTGTCACAACAATTACTGATCAGCAGGTACATCACTGTCAGCAGGCGCACTTTCTTCCAGAGCTGGCAAAGTACTTTTCGATTCTTCAATCGCTTGCTCTGTCACGATACCACTGGTAGCGGCAGAACTGGTACTTTTAGCTTTCTGACTGGCATAAACAGCCAGCGTCAGACTTGTTGCGAAAAACAGGGCAGCAATTATAGCCGTAATCCGACCTAAAAAGCTAGTATTTCCTGTACTACCAAAAATTGTCTGTGACGCACCGCCACCAAAAGAAGCCCCCGCCTCTGCACCCTTACCCTGCTGGATCATTACCAGACCAATCAGAGCAACGGACAAAAGAACATGGACTGCCAGAATAATTGTTTCCATCTCAATCTCTCGCCTTCAGTTAACCTGCCTGACGGCAGATTGCGATAAATTCATCGGCATCCAGTGAAGCACCACCCACCAGAGCACCATCAATATCCTGCTGAGCAAACAACTCACCAGCATTAGCCGCTTTCACGCTGCCACCGTACAACAGAGACATCTCACCAGCTCCGTCTGCGCTGTACTCCGCCAGACAGTTACGGATTGCCTGATGTACTTCCTGAGCCTGATCGCTGGTCGCTGTTTTACCTGTACCAATCGCCCAGACCGGCTCATAAGCAATAACCAGCTGAGTCCATTGCTCTGCCGACAGAGTATCCAGAACCGCTTTAACCTGACCCAGTACAATCTCAAGAGTTTTGTCTGACTCACGCTCATCCAGTGTTTCACCAACACAGAGAACCGCTGTCAGGCCACCCTCAATTGCAGCAGCAACTTTAGCAGCTATCAGCTCATCTGTTTCACCAAAAATTGCTCTTCGCTCCGAATGCCCGACCAGAACGTGGCTCAGCCCGATTTCAGAGAGCATAGCTACTGAAACTTCACCCGTGTAGGCACCGGACGCTTTATCACTACAATTCTGTGCCCCGATAGCGACAGACTCACCAGCAACATTTTTTGCCAGAGAAGCAAATACCGTCGGAGGGCATACCAGAACATCAGCCTGAATATCTTTGGCAACTTCCGCCAGACGTGGCAGTAAAGTATTGGCAAGCTCAGGCGAGCCATTCATCTTCCAGTTACCAGCAACAATTTTTTTACGCATAGCAATTCCAGTAATTCAGGGCGCAGAATATTACTTCAAGCAACCCGTTGTGACAAGTCAGACCGCCGGAATACGGGCCACTTCCTCTTCAATCACTTCCGCCAGCGCCTGAGCTAACTGACGAATTTCAACTTCATCTTTACCTTCAGTCATCACCCGAATTAAAGGCTCTGTGCCTGAAGGTCTGAGTAACAGACGACCTCGTCCGGCCAGCGCGGCTTCGGTTTGCTGTATCATAGCCTGAACCGCATTTGCGGCCTGGACATCAGCCGCCGATTTTTCCGCCAGAGGCACATTAATCAGCACCTGCGGCAGTTTATTCATACCAGACATCGCTTCAGCTAATGAGACATCCGCTCTTTGTAACGCCGCCAGTACCTGTAGCGCAGAGACAATACCATCACCGGTTGTCTGTACATGGCGGCATACCAGATGACCTGAGTTCTCACCACCCAGCAACCAGCCCTTTTCCGCCAGCCCTTCCATCACATAGCGATCACCAACCTTCGTTCTCAGGAAAGGAATTTCTTTCTCCGCCAGTGCTTGCTCCAGACCAAAGTTAGTCATCAGCGTGCCGACAACCCCTCCCTGAAGTATCTCCTGACGCTGCATATCCGATGCAACAATCCACAGCAGGTCATCCCCATCCAGGATACGTCCTGTACCGTCAACCATAATCAGGCGATCACCATCACCATCAAAGCTGACTCCCAGATCTGCCTTATGTGCCAGCACTGCAGCTTTCAGTGCCTCAGGATGGGTTGATCCGACACCATGATTGATATTCAGGCCATCCGGAGCAACGCCCACAGGCACAACATCTGCACCTAATTCAGTAAATACAGCCGGTGCAATATGGTAGGTCGCACCATGAGCACAATCGACAGCAATCTTAAGCCCGTTCAGACTAAAACCGTTAGGAAAGGTACTCTTGCAGAATTCGATATAACGCCCGGCAGCATCATCAATACGCCGGGCTTTTCCAAGCTCTGCCGCTCCGACCGTTTCCATAGGCTGATCAAGCATCGCTTCAATCTCAAGCTCGGTTTCATCCGGAAGCTTGGTACCTTCTGCAGAGAAAAATTTGATGCCATTATCAGCATAAGAGTTATGCGATGCGCTGATCACAATACCCGCACGGGCGTGAAATGTCCGGGTAAGATAAGCAATACCCGGAGTCGGCATAGGCCCCAGCAAATAAACATCCATACCAGCTGCAGCAAGCCCGGCTTCAAGCGCTGACTCAAACATATAACCAGAAATCCGGGTATCTTTTCCGATAAGAATCCGGTTACGTCCCTGCTGACGAAATACTTTGCCTGCAGCCCAGCCAAGCTTAAGAACAAAATCAGCGGTAATAGGGTACTCGCCAACCTTTCCACGAATACCATCGGTGCCAAAATATTTGCGACTCATGTTTCCGCCTATCAAATTCCGAATTATTCTGCACTCAGTAAAGCCTGAGTCACTTTCAGAGCATCCACCGTTTCAGCTACATCATGGACACGAAGAATGCTGGCTCCCCGCTCCGCGCATAAAGCAGCGGAAACAACACTGGCAGCCAGCCGGTGCTGCACCTCGCGTCCGGTAACGGCTCCCAGCATGCTTTTTCTTGACGTGCCAGTCAGCACGGGATACCCCAGAGCCAGCACCTCAGGCAGATGCTTAATCAGACTGTAATTATGGGCCACGGTTTTACCAAAACCATATCCGGGATCAAGAATAATATTCTGTGCATCAATTCCAGCCTGCTGACAGGCACCAATACGCTGATGGAAAAAAGAAATAATGTCCGTCAGCAAATCCTGATAATCAGGATTGTCCTGCATACTTTCTGGTTTACCCTGCATATGCATCAGACAGACCGGTAAACCAGAGATCGCTGCTGCTTCTAATGCTCCAGGACGTTGTAATGCCCTGACATCATTAATCAGTCCAGCACCTGCCTGAGCGCCTTCACGCATCACAACAGCAGTACTGGTATCAAGAGACACTACTGTATCAAAGCGCTGACAGATCGCTTCTACCACCGGAATAACCCGGTCCAGCTCTTCCTGCTCACTGACCAGAGCAGCACCCGGCCGGGTAGACTCTCCGCCAACGTCAATAAAAGCAGCGCCTTCTGACAGCATTCTCTCAGTATGCCTGAGCGCTTCATCCAGCCCGGCATTCTGGCCACCGTCAGAAAACGAATCAGGGGTAACATTAAGAATTCCCATGACATGGGGTTCTGCCAGATCAAGCGTATGACCGGCAAATAAAAAAGGGCGTGATTCAGGTGCTGACATCAGAGTAACTCAATCTGAAAATCAGACACTTTAAATCACGCCCTGCAGATGAGGCAACCTAATCAGTGCAGCTTATTCTGATCCTGATCATCCTCATCATTATTTCTGTCATCCCGGTTATCATCGGGAGAATCCACAGACTTGACATCATCAACCTGTTCCGAGGCCGATTTAACCGGCTCAGCTTCAGCATGCTTCTCTGTCCAGCCTTCCGGAGCATCCGGTATGCGGCCATCCATAATAGCATCAATCTGTTTGGAATCGATCGTCTCATACTTCATCAGCGCATCAGCCATCATATCCAGCTTATCGCGATTTTCAGTCAGAATGGTAAAAGCACGCTCATAACACTCATCAATCACTTTACGTACTTCTTTATCCAGCTTACTGGAGGTCTCTGCAGAGCCGAATTTACCTGCACCACCACCACCAGATCCACCGAGGAACTGATGAGACTCATCTTCGTTATACATCAGAGGGCCCAGCTCACGAGACAGCCCCCATTTAGTAATCATGCTGTGAGCAATTTCTGTGGCACGCTTAATATCATTAGCCGCACCAGTTGTCACACCATCAAAGCCCAGGGTCATCTCTTCAGCAATACGGCCACCATACAGGCTGCAAATCTGACTCAGCAAAGCCTGACGACTCTGGCTATAACGATCTTCCTCTGGCAGGAACATAGTGACACCCAATGCCCTGCCACGGGGAATAATACTCACCTTATACACAGGGTCGTGCTCTGGCACTACACGCCCCACAATAGCGTGACCCGCTTCATGATAAGCGGTATTGAGCTTCTCTTTTTCTGACATCACCATGGACTTACGCTCAGTGCCCATCATGATCTTATCTTTTGCCAGATCAAACTCTTTCATACCAACCAGACGCTGATCCGCACGGGCTGCAAACAGGGCCGCCTCGTTAACCAGGTTCGCCAGATCAGCACCGGAGAAGCCTGGCGTACCACGGGCAATAATGGCCGCATTCACATTTTCTGCAATCGGCACCTTGCGCATATGTACTTTCAGGATCTGCTCCCGACCACGGATATCAGGCAGACCTACAGTTACCTGTCGGTCAAAACGACCGGGACGCAACAGAGCAGGGTCCAGTACATCCGGACGGTTAGTCGCTGCAATCACGATAATGCCGTCGTTCGGCTCAAAACCATCCATCTCAACCAGCAGCTGGTTCAGGGTTTGCTCACGCTCATCATGACCACCGCCCATACCAGAGCCACGGTGACGACCTACCGCATCGATCTCATCGATAAAGATGATGCA
The DNA here is from genome assembly GCF_014164585.1 of Oceanospirillum sediminis. Lineage (GTDB taxonomy): Bacteria > Pseudomonadota > Gammaproteobacteria > Pseudomonadales > Halomonadaceae > Oceanospirillum > Oceanospirillum sediminis. The sequence goes on from NZ_JACJFM010000023.1 coordinate 43,698, forward strand.
GGGTGCCTGCTTCTTAGCCTGATCAAACATGTCGCGTACACGGGAAGCACCCACACCCACAAACATTTCAACAAAGTCAGAACCTGAGATGGTGAAGAAAGGTACTTTGGCTTCACCAGCAATCGCTTTTGCCAGCATGGTTTTACCGGTACCCGGTTGACCCACCATCAGAACACCACGAGGAATCTTACCGCCCAGACGCTGAAATTTGCCCGGATCACGCAGGAAGTCCACCAGCTCTTTTACCTCTTCCTTTGCTTCATCAACACCGGCTACATCAGCAAAAGTCGTTTTGATCTGATCCTGCGTCAGCAGGCGAGCCTTGGACTTACCAAAGCTCATAGGACCTTTGCCGCCGCCGCCGCCGCCCTGCATCTGGCGCATAAAGAAGATAAAGATAGCCAGAATAATCAGAATAGGGAAACTGGCCACCAGTAAACGGGACCACATACTCTGCTGTTCAGGCTGACGTCCCTCTACTGTGACCTGATGACGAATCAGGTCATCCATCAGTTTCGGATCCTGTACCGCAGGACGAATCGTTTCAAAACGGCTGCCATCAATACGCTCACCATGAATGGTATAGCCATCGACCACAACCTTACGTATCTGATCCTGCTGAACTTCCTCGATAAAATCGCTGTAGTTCAGACGCAGCGGCGAAGAGTCGACGCTGAAATTGTTAAATACTGTCAGTAAGACTGCAGCAATAATCAGCCACAGAATTAAATTTTTTGCCATATCGTTCAAGGGCTCACCCTCTGTTTGACCGCTTTGCTTACCTGAAACCCAGGTAATTGTATCAGACCATACTATACTCTGTTCGGTTCAACTATCCGACCAGGGTTTAGCCTTTAAATCCCTTTGCCAGCAGATAAACCTCCCGGGAACGGGCTCTGGATGCTTCGGGTTTACGTGTTACTACGGTTTTAAAGTTATCACGGATCTGCTTCAGATACTCCTCAAAGCCTTCACCCTGAAACACTTTTGCCAGAAAAACGCCGTCTTTCTTAAGTGTTCTGGTCGCCAGATCCAGGGCCAGCTCAACCAGATACATCGCTTTTGGCTGATCGATTGCCGACATACCACTCATATTAGGGGCCATATCAGAAATCACAAGATCAACGGGCCGACCATTAATCGCAGACATAATCTGTTCATAAACCTCATCTTCCGTAAAGTCTCCCTGAATAAAGGTAACATCCGGAATAGCCTCCATCTCCAGAATATCAGAGGCAATGACGACGCCATTATCACCAACTTTTTCAACTGCCACCTGAGACCAGCCTCCCGGTGCCGCCCCCAAGTCAACAACCGTCATGCCTGGTCTGAACAGCTTATCCTTCTGATCCAGCTCAACCAGCTTATAACTGGCTCTGGAACGATAGCCATCCTGCCTGGACTTCTGGACGTACTGATCATCAAAATGTTCTTTTAACCAGCCTGCACTGGATTTTGATCTGGCCACAAAAAATTCCTGCTAACATAGATGTTGTCAGTTATTATCAACTGACTTGCTCTTAGCTACAATGTGGGTTTAATTTCTGCCAAATTCAAGGCAATTAGTTCTGGAAGTTTTATGCCTCTGACATCTGCTACAAAAAAACAGTACCGTTCTATCGCACATCATCTGGATCCGGTAGTGATCGTTTCAGAAAACGGCCTGAGTGACGGCCTGATTGCTGAAGTTGATCGTGCACTTAACGACCATGAGCTGATTAAAGTTCGCATCAGCGTAGCAGATCGCGAAAGCAAGAATCTGCTTATCGAAGAAATTCGCCGCCTGACCAATGCAGAGCTGGTACAGACCATCGGCAAAATGGCAGTATTATTCCGGGCCGCTGATGAGCAGAATGCCCGCCTGTCTAATCTGGTTCGTTATGAGCATTACCTGAACCGCTGATAAGCACAGAAGAATAGTCTGAATCAATACAGTTTTCAGACAGAAAATAAAAAAGGGGGCACAAAGCCCCCTTTTTTACGACTATATCAGATGTGATGCACTTCTGAAATTTCGTACTCCACTTCGCCACCTGGTGTTATTACCACAGCAATATCACCTTCCTCTTTGCCAACCAGAGCACGGGCAATAGGAGAATTAACGGATATTTTACCCGCTTTGATATCCGCTTCGTCATCACCCACAATCTGATAACGCACCTCTGCGTCAGTATCCAGATTAATCAGGTCAATCGTGGTACCAAAAATCACTTTACCAGTTTTACTGATGGTTGTGACATCGATCACCTGAGCGGTAGACAGCTTGCCTTCCAGCTCCTGAATGCGGCCTTCGATGAACCCCTGCTGCTCACGGGCAGCATGGTACTCAGCATTTTCTTTCAGATCACCGTGTTCACGGGCTTCAGCAATCGCTTCGATCACCCGTGGACGCTGAACAGTTTTCAGGTCTTCCAGTTCCTCTCTGAGGCGCTGTTCACCTTCCACTGTCATCGGAAAACGGTTCATGCATTTACTCCTGAATGGATTTCCTGCAGGCGACGAACATTAATCTCATCACCATATTCCAGTGCCATACATACGGCTTTCGCCGCAGCCAGTGTAGTAGTGTAAGGCACTTTGTGCTGAAGTGCAGTACGGCGGATTGTAGAAGAGTCCGCAATGGCTTTGCGCCCTTCCGTAGTGTTCACTACATAATCCACTTCGTCATTTTTCAGCATATCTACAATATGAGGACGACCTTCACTGACCTTGTTTACAGCTTTAACCGGAATATTAGCCGCTTCCAGTACAGCTGCAGTACCTCGTGTCGCCAGTAATTCAAAGCCTAGTTTCTGCAGCGTCTTAGCCACATCCACCACACCGGCTTTATCAGCCTCACGAACACTCAGGATAGCACGACCACCTTTCGCAGGCATCTGCTCACCGGCACCCTGCTGGGCTTTCAGGAAGGCTTCAGCAAAGCTTTCACCGGTACCCATCACCTCACCGGTCGACTTCATTTCAGGGCCTAAGATCGGATCAACACCCTGGAATTTATTGAACGGGAACACCGCTTCTTTCACATTGTACAGTGTCGGTACGATCTCTTTAGTGAAGCCCTGCTCCTCCAGAGAGATACCTGTCATACAACGTGCAGCCACTTTAGCCAGAGAGGTGCCGATACACTTGGACACAAACGGTACGGTACGGGAAGCACGAGGGTTCACCTCGATCACGTAGATCACACCGTCCTGCCAGGCCAGCTGAACATTCATCAGACCGACAACGCCCAGTTCCAGCGCCATGCGCTTAACCATATCGCGCATCTGATCCTGAACATCGGACGGCAGGCTGTATGGCGGCAGAGAACATGCAGAGTCACCAGAGTGAACACCGGCCTGCTCAATGTGCTGCATAATGCTGCCAATCACCACTTGTTTGCCGTCAGATACCGCATCGATATCCACTTCGATCGCTGCATTCAGGAAGTGATCCAGCAGAACAGGGCTGTCGTTAGACACCTGTACCGCAGTATTCATATAACGGTTCAGCTCTTCATCGCTGTAGACGATCTCCATCGCACGACCACCCAGTACATAGGAAGGACGTACCACCAGAGGGTAACCGATCTTCTGAGCCAGCAGCAGTGCCTCATCCAGGCTACGCGCCGTGGCATTAGGCGGCTGTTCCAGCTCCAGACGTTCAATCATCTTCTGAAAACGCTCACGGTCTTCCGCACGATCAATCGCATCAGGCGTCGTACCAATAATCGGTACACCCGCCGCTTCCAACTCGCGGGCCAGTTTCAGTGGCGTCTGCCCACCAAACTGCACGATCACGCCTTTTGGTTTCTCTTTATCGACAATTTCCAACACGTCTTCCAGCGTAATCGGCTCGAAGAACAGACGGTCAGAGGTGTCGTAATCAGTAGAAACCGTCTCTGGGTTACAGTTCACCATGATGGTTTCGTAACCGTCTTCACGGGCTGCCAGCGCCGCGTGTACACAGCAGTAATCGAATTCGATACCCTGACCGATACGGTTAGGGCCGCCACCAATCACCATGATCTTGTCACGATCACTCGGATCAGCCTCACACTCTTCTTCATAAGTGGAGTACATGTAAGCGGTATCAGACGCGAATTCAGCCGCACAGGTATCAACGCGCTTATAAACCGGACGTACGCCCAGCTTCTGGCGCAGCTTACGGAACTCTTTTTCTGATACGTCCAGCAGAGTGGACAGACGCTCATCAGAGAAGCCTTTACGCTTCAGACGGAAGATCACATCTTCATTCAGCTCCGCCATGCCCATCCTGGCTACACGCTGCTCATCTTTGATGATGTCTTCGATCTGTACCAGGAACCAGGGGTCAACACCGGTAATGGCGTACAGTTCATCAACACTCATACCCAGACGGAAAGCATCACCGATATACCAGATACGCTCAGCACCCGGATTCTGCAGCTCGCCTTTCAGCACTTCCAGATGATCTTCAGCCGTAGTATCCAGCACTGGATCAAAACCACTTGCACCCACTTCCAGGCCACGCAGTGCTTTCTGCATCGATTCCTGAATAGTACGGCCAATCGCCATCACCTCACCTACAGACTTCATCTGAGTGGTCAGACGGTCATTGGCTTGCGGGAATTTCTCGAAGGTGAAACGAGGAATCTTAGTTACTACGTAATCGATCGATGGCTCAAACGACGCCGGAGTCTTACCACCAGTGATATCGTTCTGCAGCTCATCCAGGGTGTAACCCACTGCCAGCTTAGCGGCGATCTTAGCAATCGGGAAACCGGTCGCTTTAGAGGCCAGAGCAGAGGAACGGGATACACGCGGGTTCATCTCGATCACAACCATACGGCCGGTCTTAGGACACTGACCGAACTGTACGTTGGAACCACCGGTTTCAACACCGATCTCACGCAGTACCGCCAGAGAGGCGTCACGCATGATCTGATATTCTTTATCGGTCAGAGTCTGTGCCGGTGCAACCGTGATGGAGTCACCGGTGTGTACACCCATAGCATCGAAGTTTTCAATGGCACAAACGATAATGCAGTTGTCGTTTTTATCACGCACAACTTCCATCTCGTACTCTTTCCAGCCGATCAGGGATTCGTCAATCAGCAGCTCGCTAGTTGGCGACAGATCCAGACCGCGGGTACAGATTTCTTCAAACTCTTCTTTGTTATACGCGATACCGCCACCGGTGCCGCCCATAGTGAAAGAAGGACGAATAATACATGGGAAACCCAGCTTGGCTTGTACTTCCCAGGCTTCTTCCATGGTATGGGCGATATCAGCGCGTGGGCACTCCAGACCGATGTTTTTCATCGCCTGGTCAAAACGCTCACGGTTTTCAGCTTTATCGATGGTGTCGGCATTGGCACCGATCATCTCAACGCCAAACTCTTCCAGCACACCGTGCTTTTCCAGATCCAGGGCGCAGTTCAGCGCGGTCTGGCCACCCATGGTCGGCAGTACTGCATCCGGGCGCTCTTTCTCAATAATCTTAGCCACTGTCTGCCAGGTGATCGGCTCGATGTAAGTCGCATCAGCCATGGCAGGGTCAGTCATAATGGTCGCAGGGTTAGAGTTCACCAGAATAACCCGGTAACCCTCTTCACGCAGCGCCTTACACGCCTGAGCGCCTGAGTAATCGAACTCACAAGCCTGACCAATAATGATCGGGCCGGCACCCAGAATCAGAATACTTTCTATGTCGGTACGTTTTGGCATGGTAACTCACACACTAAAAATCAGATTGATAACAGGTTCAGCCTCTGGTGCCCGCCAGTTTCCGGGCGGACACCTGGTGTGCTGTTAACCGCGCTGCTCGGTAAAAGCCTTGATGTTTTCGATAAAACGATCAAACAGAGGTGCCACATCACGTGGCCCCGGGCTTGCTTCAGGGTGGCCCTGGAAGCTGAACGCTTTCTTATCAGTACGCTCAATACCCTGCAGAGAGCCATCAAACAGAGACTTGTGGGTCGCACGCAGATTAGCTGGCAGGTTGCTTTCTTCTACCGCAAAACCGTGGTTCTGACTGGTGATCATTACCGTCTTATCATCCAGGTTCTGAACCGGGTGGTTGGCACCGTGGTGACCAAACTTCATCTTCTCAGTCTTCGCACCAGAGGCCAGAGCCAGCAGCTGGTGACCCAGACAGATACCAAAGACAGGAATATCAGTTTCCAGGATCTCTTTAATCGCCGCAATTGCGTAATCGCATGGTTCCGGATCACCAGGACCATTGGACAGGAAAACACCGTCCGGATTCAGCGCCAGCACTTCACTGGCAGGCGTTTGCGCCGGTACAACCGTCAGCTGGCAACCGCGCTCGACCAGCATACGCAGAATGTTGTGTTTCACACCGTAGTCATAAGCCACTACGTGGAATGGCAGCTCGCTGTCATCACGGTGGATATAGCCTTCACCCAGTTCCCATGCGGACTGGTTCCATCGGTATGACTGACGGGTAGTCACTTCTTTAGCCAGATCCATGCCTTTCAGACCAGGGAAAGCATTCGCAGCGTCCAGTGCTGCTGCCTCAGAGATATCACTGCCTGCTACGATAGCGCCACGCAAAGAACCCTTTTCACGCAAAATACGGGTCAAACGACGAGTATCGATATCAGCGATAGCAACGATGCCATTTTCCTTCAGGTAATCATCCAGAGATTTCTGGTTACGGAAGTTACTGGCTAAAAGAGGAAGGTCACGGATAATCAGGCCGGAAGCACAAACGTTTTCGGATTCAACGTCTTCGCTGTTAGTACCTGTATTACCGATATGAGGGTAAGTGAGGGTTACAATCTGTTTGGTATAAGATGGATCGGTCAGGATTTCCTGATATCCGGTCATCGATGTATTAAATACCACCTCGCCACTGGTGATGCCGTCGTTGCCAATAGCAACACCCTTAAAAACACTGCCGTCTTCCAGGGCCAATATGGCTGGTCTAGTCAAGTCAACCTCCTCCCGTCACGCGATTCTGATCTGAAAACTCTGGGCTATAGCTGCAAAAAAGCGAGATGAAACAATGTTTCATCTCGCTTTTTTATTATTCGGTGTGATTGTTGGCCCATACACTGGCCAGTAATCTGCCGTATTTTATGCAATTTGCCCCCTGCCTGTCCACGACTTCCCTCCTTACTTACAGTAATTTCTGTATCCTGCCAGCACTTGTGCGAATTGCAGAATGTGTAAAGCCTGGCAGAAAGTCATAAAAAAGACAGCCAGTATGAAGCTGACATTACTTCAGAGACAGAACATCCTGCATATCAAACAAACCAGTCTCTTTATCTGCCAGCCAGCTACAGGCCCGCACCGCACCTTTTGCAAAGGTCATACGGCTGGACGCTTTATGGGTGATTTCAACCCGCTCACCTTCAGTGGCAAACAATACCGTATGATCACCGACTACATCACCAGCACGAATAGTTTCAAAGCCGATCTCTTTTTGAGTACGCGGGCCAATCTGTCCCTCGCGGCCATACACCGCACACTCCTTCAGATCACGACCCAGCGCATCAGCCACAGCCTCACCCATACGAATTGCCGTACCGGATGGTGAATCCACTTTATGACGGTGATGTGCTTCGATGATCTCAACGTCATAATCATCACCCAGCGTCTTCGCTGCCAGCTCCAGCAGCTTCAGCGTCACATTAACCCCTACACTCATATTAGGCGCAAACATAATGGCGACTTTATCCGCATAGGATTCCAGTTCAGCTTTTTCCGCATCATTCAGGCCAGTCGTACCAATAACAATCTGCTTGTTATATTCTGCGCAGAAAGCCAGATTCGCCAGCGTGGTTTGTGGTGAGGTGAAATCGATCAGCACATCAAAATCATCTTTGGCATCCGCCAGACTGCCTGTAATGGCCACATCAAGTTTACCAACACCAGCTACTTCACCGGCATCTGCACCAATCAGAGAGCTATCCGGCTCGACAATTGCAGCTCCCAGAGCGACACCCTCTGCCAGAGTGACAGCTTCAATATTGGTTTTGCCCATGCGCCCTGCAGCACCTATTACGGCTACTCGGATCATAATCTGTTCTTTCCTTTCATTACTCTTGCTTAAGCAGCATTATTATCAGGGTTCTCTTCTGCTGTGATTCGCTGATTCATATCCAGTGCAGGTTTTGCGCATTCCGGACGACCAACAATCTTTGCAGGCACCCCCACAACCGTCGTGTGAGGCGGCACATTATCCAACACAACCGATCCGCCTCCGACTTTAGCGCCAGCGCCGATTTCAATATTACCAAAGATCTTAGCCCCGGCAGCAATCAGCACACCCTCACGGATCTTCGGATGGCGGTCACCACACTCTTTACCCGTCCCTCCCAGGGTAACGTTCTGCAGAATAGACACATCATCTTCAATAACACAGGTCTCACCCACCACAATACCTGTCGCGTGGTCAAACATGACACCTTTGCCGATTCTGGCAGCCGGATGAATATCTACCTGGAAAACAGAACTGATACGACTCTGTAGGTAAAGAGCCATAGAACGTCGCCCATGACACCACATACAGTGAGCAACACGATAGGCCTGTAAAGCATGAAAGCCTTTCAGGTACAGCAAGACAGTGGATAACTGCCCAATGGCCGGATCACGCTCTCGCACCGCCAGCAAATCCTGACAGGTCGACTCAATAATCTGACAGCTACTGCCAAATGCCTCTTCGATCAGTTCACGCAGACTAACAGCCGGCATCACATCATCCGCCAGCTTCACCGCCAGCAGGTAGGATAATGCGCTGGCCAGATCCGAGTGACCGATAATGGTAGAATGAAAGTAACTGGCCAGAAAGGGTTCACGCTCAGCCTCCTGACGCGCTTCATCCTGTATCCCCTGCCAGAGAGCGGACTTATCAATCGGGATAGGTGCCATAAAAACAACCTTTGCATTTGCTTCAGGTGGGTAAAAAAACATACTATTCTGCCTGACTCCGGCAGAAACAAAAACAGGAAGGGCTCCTGTGCATCAGAGTACACGAAAGCCACTTCCTGCTACCAGAACTGATTCGATATGGTATCTCCCGAACGTGCAACACGATTCAGGGACACAACCGTTTAATCAGCTTTTAAAGTCTTCAAAGAAGTTTTTCACTGAATCGAACCAGTTACTTTTCTTCGGTGAATGCTTATCACTGGTGTCTTCCATACTACTCTGGAATTCTCTCAGCAGCTCTTTCTGACGCTCAGTCAGATTAACGGGCGTTTCAACCTGAACCTTACACATCAGATCGCCCTGAGAACCTCCACGCACAGGTTTCACCCCTTTGCTGCGCAGACGGAACATCTTTCCGGATTGTGTCTCAGCCGGAATTTTCAGTTTAACGCGTCCATCCAGCGTCGGGACTTCCTGTTCACCACCCAGTGCCGCATCAACAAAAGAAACCGGCACTTCGCAGTACAGATCCTTGCCATCACGCTCAAAGATAGCATGCTGACGCACACTGACCTGTACATACAGATCACCCGCCGGACCACCGTTAACACCGGCTTCACCTTCTCCGGACAGACGAATGCGGTCACCGGTATCCACACCTGGCGGAATTTTAACCGACAGGGTTTTCTGATCCTGTTTGCGACCTTCACCATGACAGCTGCGACAAGGATTCTTAACCTGAGTCCCACGACCATGACAGGCGGGACAGGTCTGCTGAACAGAGAAGAACCCCTGCTGCATGCGTACCTGACCATGTCCACCACAGGTAGAACAGGTAACAGGGGCTGACTGGTCAGCAGAGCCTGTACCATCACAGGAGTCACACTCCACCATTGTCGGTACTTTAATACTGACAGTAGTGCCATGAACGGCCTCTTCCAGATCCAGATCCAGACGGTATCTCAGATCTGAACCCCTCTGAGGTGCGTTCGGATTGCGCTGACGACCGCCGCCACCGCCGAAAATATCACCGAACACGTCCCCGAAGATGTCACCAAAGCCACCATCACCACCGCCAAAGCCGCCGCCGCCAAAGCCGGCCTGCCCATCGACGCCAGCATGGCCGTACTGATCATAAGCCGCTCGCTTGGATGAATCGGTCAGAACTTCATAAGCCTCCGTGGCTTCTTTGAACTTTTCTGACGCTTCTTCATCGTCCGGGTTACGGTCCGGGTGATACTTCATCGCCAGACGACGGTAGGCTTTTTTTATCGCCTTTTCATCATCGCTTTTGGAAACACCCAGTACTTCGTAATAATCACGCTTTGACATTGCTAACTAACCATCTGGTCTGAAAGAAGAAAATTATGAAAACAGCCTGCTTATACAAGAACGCGGGACAGCCTGGCTATCCCGCGCATGGATTGTCCTGATCAGAAGACAATCTTATTTCTTGTCGTCTTTCACTTCTTCGAACTCAGCGTCAACCACATCATCTGCTTTTGCAGACGCCTGCTCGCCACCGGCAGCGCCTGCTGCACCTGGGCCAGCCTGACCTTGCTGCGCCTGCTCAGCATACAGTTTCTGAGCCAACTCACCAGAGGCTTCTGTCAGTGCATTGGTTTTCGCTTTAATGTCTTCGACGTCATCACCTTTCAGTGCTTCTTCCAGGGCACTGATTGCTGATTCAATCTTATCTTTCTCTTCAGCCGTCGCTTTGTCGCCTGCTTCTTCTAACGTCTTCTTAGTGGCGTGCAGCATGCTGTCACCCTGGTTACGCACCTGCACCATCTCTTCAAACTTCTTATCTTCTTCAGCGTTCGCTTCCGCATCCGCTACCATCTGATCGATTTCATCATCGCTCAGACCAGAAGACGCTTTAATCACAATCGACTGCTCTTTGCCTGTCGCTTTGTCTTTAGCTGATACGTTCAGAATGCCGTTGGCATCAATATCGAACGTTACTTCAATCTGAGGCACGCCTCGTGGTGCAGGAGGAATATCTGCCAGATCGAAACGACCCAGAGATTTATTCTGCTGCGCTTGCTTACGCTCACCCTGTACCACGTGAATGGTTACTGCAGTCTGGTTATCATCAGCTGTTGAGAACACCTGAGACTTCTTAGTCGGAATCGTAGTGTTCTTATCGATCAGCGGTGTAGCAACACCACCCATAGTCTCGATACCCAACGTCAGAGGACTTACGTCCAGCAGTAGTACGTCTTTTACGTCACCGGCCAGTACACCACCCTGGATAGAAGCGCCGATAGCAACCGCCTCGTCCGGGTTAACATCTTTACGAGGCTCTTTACCAAAGAATTCAGCTACTTTGGCCTGAACCATAGGCATACGGGTCTGACCACCCACCAGGATCACATCATCAATTTCAGATGCAGACAGACCCGCGTCTTTCAGAGCAGTGGCACAAGGCTCAAGAGAACGTCTCACCAGCTCTTCCACCAGAGACTCCAGCTTAGCACGGGTGACCTTAACATTCAGGTGCTTAGGACCTGTCGCATCAGCTGTAATATAAGGCAGATTCACATCCGTCTGCTGGCTGCTGGACAGCTCAATTTTAGCTTTTTCTGCTGCTTCCTTCAGACGCTGCAGCGCCAGTGGATCATTGTGCAGATCAATACCGGACTCGTTCTTAAACTCATCAGCCAGGTAGTTAATCAGCGCCAGATCAAAATCTTCACCACCCAGGAAGGTGTCACCATTAGTTGCCAGCACTTCAAACTGATGCTCACCATCTACTTCAGCAATTTCGATGATAGAAATATCGAAAGTACCGCCACCCAGATCGTAAACTGCTGCAGTACGGTCACCACGCGCCTTATCCATACCATAAGCCAGTGCCGCAGCTGTTGGCTCATTGATGATACGTTTTACTTCCAGACCCGCGATTTTACCCGCATCTTTTGTCGCCTGACGCTGAGAATCGTTAAAGTAGGCTGGTACAGTAATCACAGCTTCTGTTACTGGTTCACCCAGGTAATCTTCAGCTGTTTTCTTCATTTTCTTCAGAACTTCTGCTGAGATCTGAGGTGGCGCTTTCTTCTCGCCTTTTACCTCAACCCAGGCATCACCATTGTCCGCTTTAACTATTTTGTAAGGCACCATTTTGATGTCTTTCTGAACAACATCGTCTTCAAACCGACGACCAATCAGACGCTTAACAGCGAACAGAGTATTATTCGGGTTCGTCACAGCCTGACGCTTTGCAGACTGACCAACCAGAGTTTCGTTATCGTCAGTGAAAGCAATGATAGACGGGGTGGTGCGATCGCCTTCAGCGTTCTCAATCACCTTAGCCTTATCACCGTCCATTACTGCAACACAAGAGTTGGTTGTACCCAGATCGATACCGATAATGCGACCCATAACTATCTCCGATTTCTAAATCTTGAATTCTGTCTTTTTAGCGACGTTGTCTTATCTTTCGCCGCTTTTCTTTGCATTTAACTGCTATATGAGGCCTTCAGTTTTTCTTTCAAGGCCTGCTTCTGAATTTTTTTACGCTTTTTTTCAGCGCATTCAGACAAGGCTTTAAAAACAGCCTGTTAAGGTGCTTTTGCCACCATCACCATGGCCGGGCGCACCAGACGACCATTCAGCAGATAACCCTTCTGCATCACGGCAATCACGGTATTCGGCTCAACATCCGGGTTCGGCACCATTGACATCGCTTCATGGAACTGTGGGTCAAATGGCGTCCCTACGGGATCAATCTGTTCCACATTAAATTTATTCAGCGTGCTGATAAACATATTCAGGGTCATCTCGACCCCTTCTTTTACCGCGTCAGCCACATCATGCTGCGCAAAGGTTTCCAGCGCACGCTCAAGACTATCTACAACCGGCAACAGCTCTTTCGAGAATTTTTCCAGTGCGAACTTATGAGCATTCTCAACATCTTTCTCTGCACGGCGACGGGCATTCTGAGCATCAGCATGAGCACGCAGTGCCTGATCTTTCGCCTGTTCCAGTTGTTCCTGAAGCTCAGCCAGACTGGCAGCAAAATCTACGGTCTCCTGACCTTCGGTTGCCTGCTGCTCTGCTTCAGTTTCTACAGCTGATGCAGCCTGCGCTTCCTGATCCAGTTCAGCCTGCCCGGTATTTTTCTGCTCTTCTGTCGTCATAGCTTATGTTTCTCTCACGTAAGAAGTGTTTATCACCAACTGCTTGCCTATATTGGTTCCCTGATTTTTTTTTCAACCCCTGCCATGTTCTGTCATTAAACTTTTATGTAAAAAAACGGTCACCGTTATTGCCCATACGACAAAATACTGTATAAATACCCACATCAATTCTGAGCAGACCGGTAAGAGGAAGCCCTGATGCTGACCTATCTGGCAATTAACAACCTTGCAATTGTAGAGCAACTGGAACTGGATCTTCCGGCAGGCATGACAGTCATCACCGGGGAAACCGGAGCCGGTAAATCCATTCTGCTGGATGCTATGGGACTGGCTCTGGGAGACAGGGCCGATGCTGACAGCGTACGTCATGGCACCCCAAAGGCCGAGATACACGCCCACTTTGATGTGTCTGCACTTAAAGTGGCCCGCCAGTGGCTGATAAAGAATGAGCTGAATACCGATGACAGCAGTGAATGTATTCTGCGCCGGGTCATTCATAGTAATGGCCGCTCTAAAGCCTGGATTAATGGTCAGCCCTGCTCTGTGCAGCAACTGAAACAGCTCAGCAGCCATCTGATTGATATTCATGGCCAGCATGAACACCAGTCCCTGCTTCGCCGGGAAACTCATCTGACTCTACTGGATGAATTTGCCCGCCTGCAAAAACCTGTCGCCCAGCAAACAGAACTGTTTCGTCAGTGGCAGAAATGCCGTCGCCAGCTGGAGCAGCTGAAAAACCAGGACAGCGAACAACAGTCTCGACTGGAGCTTCTGCGCTATCAGGTTGAAGAACTGGAACAGCTGGCACTGGAAGAACAGGAGCTACAGCAGCTGGAAGAGGAGCAGCAAAGGCTGGCTAATGCTGAAACCCTGATCGCTGAGGGTCAGGCTATTATAGAGCTGTGCGACAGCGATCATGGCAGTGTTCGGCAGATGCTGAACCAGGCCTGCCATCGCATCAGCCAGATCCCTGGTCAGGATACCCGCTTAAATGAGATCAGCCAGTTACTGAATGAAGCCCTGATTCAGGTTGAAGAAGCCTCCGGTGAGCTGCACCATTTCGTTAACGGATGCGAGCTGGATCCAGAACGTTTGCAATTTGTGGAGGAACGCCTGTCGACGATCTATCAGCTGGCGCGTAAGCACCACATCACGCCGGAAGAGTTATATCAGCACAGCCTTCAGCTCAGAGAAGAACTGAACAAAATTGAAAGTGGCCCACAGAATATTGACCAGGTCGCCGAACAGCTGCAGGAGCTGACGGAAATTTTCCGTGAAAAAGCAGCGATTCTTAGCCAGAAGCGCAGGAAAGCTGCAGACCGCCTGAACAAAGAGATCAATAAGCAGCTCTCGATGCTCGGCATGGCCAATGCCCGTTTTGAAGTCAGCGTCAACAGTACAGATCAGTTCCAGCCAACCGGCACTGATGATACTGAATTTCTGATTAGCACCAATCCGGGACAACCTGCAAAGCCTATGATTAAAATTGCCTCCGGGGGGGAATTATCCCGTATCAGCCTGGCTATTCAGGTTGTAACAGCTCAGACCTCAACGATTCCGACACTGGTGTTTGATGAAGTCGATGTGGGTATCAGTGGCGGTACCGCCGAAATTGTCGGTAAGCTACTGCACAACCTGGGGCAAAGCGGCCAGATTCTATCAATCACTCACCTGCCTCAGGTCGCCGCTCAGGGAGATCAGCACCTGCACATCCGCAAATTCAGCACCAAAAACAGCACCCGTTCAGAGATGCTGTGGCTGGATCAGTCCCAGCGTATTACAGAACTGGCCCGGATGCTGGGCGGCGTCGACCTGACAGAACAAACACTGGCTCACGCCAGCGAAATGCTGACCAGCAGCCAGCCTGTGGACTAATATTCCTTTTGGTCCTCTGCCGAATAAGCAAAACCCCTGAGCGTATGAAAAATACAATCAGGGGCTGTTACTCATAGAAAGTCAGTGATTAACAGAATCAGCTTTCTTTCTTACGTACGTACAGTACCAGAGAATGCTCTACCAGCTCATAACCATGAGCTTCCACAATTTTGTGCTGCAGGGCTTCAATCTCCGGATCACAGAACTCAATCACTTCACCACTATCCACACAAACCATATGGTCATGGTGCTCATCACGAGCAATCTCGAATACCGCATGCCCGCCATCAAAATTGTGACGCACCACCAGACCTGCAGATTCAAACTGGGTCAGTACACGGTATACCGTTGCCAGACCAACGTCTTCTCCTGCATCCAGCAGTGCTTTATAGACATCCTCAGCACTCATATGATGAGAGTCTGCTCGTTCAAGCAACTGCAGAATCTTGATTCGGGGTAAAGTTACCTTCAGACCTGCTTTTTTCAGTTCCTGGTTTTCATCTGCCATGGTTTTTTCGGTCTCGCTTCGCAGTCAGTGCTTATTCCGGTATTATTCCAGACTCGCACAACATGGTGAAAGATATTCTCAAATGCAAAGACTGATCATTTTAGTCATCTTTTCTTCGTTCGTCACACTTTCTGGCTGCATTTTTCCCGGAATTTACAAACGGGAACTACAACAGGGTCACGTGATGACAGAAGAGATGATCAATCAACTCAAGCCGGGACTGACCCGTGAGCAGGTGGCCTATGTTATGGGCACACCTTTAACAACATCAACGTTCAATAAAAATCGCTGGGACTATGTCTACTGGCTCAAAGATCCAAGAGACAATGTAACCCGTGAAAGAGTAACACTGTTTTTTGAACAGGACACTCTGAATGACATTATCAGAGTACCGGAAAAGAGCGATCAGTAAACCGGCTTTACAGTATTATATACAGTAAAGTCCGGTCTTGAACTGAATACTACTTTTCCTGCTTAGCAGCCCGGCGCGCTCTGGCCTGCTTAGGGTCTGCGATCAGAGCACGATAGAGTTCAACTCTGTCGTGTTCGTGCAGTACATGCTCGTCCGGTTTCTTGATCACTTTTCCATATATCCCCATAGGACTGGTTGTCAGATCAATCTCAGGAAAGTGCTCTGCCATGCCGGACTTTTCTGCTGCCTGCTGCACCGTGGTTCCTTCCGGTAAAAACAGCTCGATTACACGCTGTTCTGAAGGAGAAGCGTACACCACTTCAATCCTGATCAGTTTCTCATCCATAAACCTGTTTCGCTCGCTGACAGAAGGCATCAACCAGAGTATTGGCTGCCTGATTAAACACACCACCCAATGCTACACTCAGCATTTTGCTGGCAAATTCGAACTCCATTGTCAGAGAGACCTTGCAGGCTTGCTCTGACAAGGCATCAAAGCGCCACTCTCCATTCAGACGTTTGAAAGGGCCATCAACCAGATGTAATTCAATTCTGTGAGGTTCCTGCAAGGTATTGCGCGTAGTAAAACTGTGTTTGAGACCGGCTTTGGAAATCTCAAGTTCTCCAACCATATGACTGTCTGATGACTCAATCAGACGCGCAGCAGAGCACCAGGGTAAAAACTGCGGATAGGACTCACAGTCATTTACCAGATCGTACATCTGTTTTGCGGAATGCATGACCAGAGCCGTTCGGGTTACTGTTGGCATTATAAATAAGCTCTCAGGGTTCATTCGTCGGAACTGACCGACCCTATAAAAAAATAAATTGTACCACGAAATTGATTTTTAACGGCTCTGCCAGATAGCCCTTTGCCTCGCTTCGTTTTATAATGCCGTCATGGCTAAAAAACAGAAAAAAACAAAATCGACCAGCAACACCATCGCGCTGAACAAACGCGCCCGTCACGAATATCATGTTAATGATAAGTTCGAGGCCGGTGTTTCTCTGGCTGGCTGGGAAGTTAAAAGTATCCGCGAAGGAAAAGTACAGATTACCGATGCCTATGTCATTATGCATCAGGGTGAAGTCTGGCTGATGGGCGCTCATATTACACCGCTGATCAGTGTTTCAACGCACATCGTTGCAGAACCCACCCGTAATCGTAAATTACTTCTGCATAAAAAAGAGATCGCAAAAATCTTTGCCACCATTCAGCAAAAAGGTCAGACTTGTGTGCCTTTAGCGCTGTACTGGAAAAATAACAAAGTAAAATGCGAAATTGCTCTGGTAACCGGTAAACAACAGCATGATAAGCGTGCTACAGAAAAAGACCGGGACTGGGGACGCCAGAAAGCCCGTATTGTTCGAGAGCATGCAGGTTAATACTGGTAAAAGTTCTGTAATTCATTATAATTGCAGGACTATTCGGGGGTGATTTGGCTTCGACGCTGGTTACAAACCCTGAGGTGCATGTCGAGAGGGTAACGTATCTCGTAAATCCCGCGTTACTACTAAATAGTCGCAAACGACGAAAACTACGCTCTAGCCGCTTAATGGCTGCCTTTGAAGGAAGTTGCCTGTAACTTCTGGACAAGGTTTATGAGCCCGCGAAACAGGCTCGCAGCAAAGTCCGCCTTAGACCGCGCTGCTAAATATTTTAAGGCTCGCGTATAACAATCCTGTTCGTTGGAGTGTTACACGTTAAATAAAAAGACGAAACTAAGCATGTAGATCCGATGGCAGAGGACTGACGGACGCGGGTTCAATTCCCGCCACCTCCACCAGTTAGCATATTGATTTGTAAGGATTTTCCTAAACAAATCAAGGTAAGGCTTCCATACCCTTACCACACAGAAACCGCTTTTATAGCGGTTTTTTTGTGTCTGAAGAAAAGTCAGGCCTCTGATTTATATCATTGCATTCAGACCTGCTTCTGTTTACACAAGTTATAGTTCAACGCAGGGTTCCCGGCTCTGGGATACGCCCCAACAATCGTGCAGCCATTTTCATCAGTCGGGTATTTTTGAAAAACAGGTCCGGAAAACAGGCATTCACATTGAGATCCAGACGGGCTTCAGATTCAGGATCAAAAACATGTGACCGGAGCAGACCTTCACGCTCAAACCCCAGATGCTCTGTATTACGTTGCCCATTCGGATTATCGGAATACACATAGCTGTATACTTTACATAAACCCAGCACAGAGAATGCGTATTCCAGCACCAGTAAGGTCGCTTCAACACTGACCAGCCCCGATGTCTGCCCCGGAAAACCGACCAGGATTTCAGCTCTGGAGTTTTTCAGGTTCAGATCAACTAAAGCGGCCAGACCAATAGCCCGACCGTCTTTTTCCACAACCCATTCAATTTTATTGGTTTCAGCCGGAGATTTTTCCGCTCTTTTAAGATCCTTCTCGACCAGCTCCGGAGATGCTTTCTGAAACAGGTTATAATGATGCCGAAAGGTATTATCATTACGGCAGGACAGCAGAAACTCCTTATGCGAGCGGTTCATTCTGACCAGGCGAACATTCTTCCCGACCAGATCCTGCCACCAAAAAGGTGCCAGGCCAAAAGCAATAGTATGAATCTGACGTTTGACGGGGGAATCTTCCGGCATCTGATCCAGTGCTGACTGAAAGCCCTGATAGGCCTCCTGTTTATCGCCACAGGCCAGAGCGGCTCTGCCACGCGCAATCGCAGCCAGACTATTATTCGGAAACAGCCTGCCAGCGGTCTTAGCGACCTCAAGAGCCCTCTCTGTAGCCCCAGACTGAAGTAATACCTCAGACAAGGTATTAAGATAACGAATCTCTTCAGGAGCCATCTCGCAGGCCTTTTCCAGACACAGCACAGCCTGTTCAGGGTTACGGTCTGCTGCAGGCCCATAAGCCTGCAGCAATCCTTTTGCCAACCAGATCATAGCGTGATACTGATTGTGCGATAGAACGGCGAGATACGATTTAATCTTGCCCCACTCGCCACGTTGCAGCCAGTTATTCAGCTCTTCACCTGAAGGATGTATACCGTCTGTATCCATACGATAAATTAGCCTATTTTTGAATCATCCGGAGTATATTGCAGCCCGGTTGTGGTGAGATCATCGACCTGATTGGTATTTAACTCCAGCTGAGCTGCCATAGCAAATAAGCTGGCCTGAGTGTGCTCACCAGAATCAATCAGCCCGGAGTATAGTGCTAAATCCTGTGCACTGGCTTCAACACCCACCACGTTTTTAAACAGAAGACCAACCAGTACATCATTACTGACACCCCCCGGAACGTAGTGATTAATCATTGATTGTGCCAGTTCATCAATCTTTGCATCACCATTATTCGGGTTTAGTCGATCAGATTCTGCAATCCACCGTCCAAAGCTTTCCTGGTCCGGGGCCTGGTCAAAGGCTGCAAAAAATAGCGCCAGAGCAGCTCCGGCGTTGTCATCTATATCCAGATCAAGCGCAACAGAAGTATCTTTGAAAGAAAGACGCTCAATATCAAACAACTGGTCAGTTTCTGTCCGGATTGTGGTCTCACCAGACTTAGAGTTTGTGTCGGAAACCTGATAATCCACAGTCCAGCCGGATGTTATATTACCGGTTTTAGAGTCCGTATTATTCAGCGCTGCCAGCTCAACATCCGCCAGATAGAAGCTGGCATAAGTGACAGTATTAAGTCCGGAGTCACCATTGATGATTCTGCCGCTATCAGCTCCGCCTGCTACAGAGTCATTTCCACCCGACTTAGAGTCGCTATTCCCTGATTTGGAATCACCAGAGCTGCTACCTGAATCGGTCGATGTGAAACGGACAGTCACGGGGGCTCCGGATGTATTGTCATCGTCATAATCAGTCATCACTGTACTCCTGCTTTCTGATAAACGGTCTGAATTAAGCATAACCCATCTATTACATGAAGAACGAGAATCGGGTCACTTTTTACGTGTAATTTTTTCCCACAATAATTTACCGACAAATGGATTCGCAAGGTATGCCATCCTGATCACTGTCCAGACGTGCCATACCACAACTACTCAGATAAAACTGAGCCTCAGAACAGGAAGTCATAGCCGCACAGGTAGTTTTACTGCCACAACTCAGATCAGATGCAGGAGACAGACTGGATTCCGTTTCACCCGGATTGTAAAAAATAGCAGGGCTGACTGTCACCCCTGAAGGCAGGCTACAGGCCATGCGTACGCTGCTTTCCAGATTCGCTTCCAGGTTATCCGGCAAGGTGCTGAAAAAATCAACGTTTACCTGATTTTCAAGCTGATCAATACTGACTATATGCTCCGCAAGGTTATCCCAGTGGAAACTATTCTGTGATGCCAGCAAGGCAAAAGCTCTCAGATACTGATCTTCATCAAGATGCAGAACAACCTTATACTGATACTCAGGTATCGCAACACCAGTACCAATCGTCTCAGGCATATTGCTGTAACTGCTTCCGGTAATCACCAGTAAAGGATTGCCTGCTGTTTTTTCCTGACTGCACTCTCTGATCCACTGTTCAACATCACTCCACTGATAGCGATTAAATGCTGGACTCTGGGGAACAATATTACTCAGATAAAAGGTATCTCTCTGGGAAACTTCGCTGTGATCCAGTGCCGCATTAGGAGCCAGGTGCCCTCTGTCATAACCGGAACCGGAATAATCATCCAGCTGTGAACGGTAAGTTTCCGGAATCCGCTCATCGGCCCTGAAGCTATCGTCTCTTTCCCGTGTAATGGCAACCTGCTCCCCATAAAGCCTGTACATTGACCACAAACCACCTTTGTACTGATAGCTGTATCCGGTATCAAACGAATTATTCACAAGCACCTGATCCTGTCCGGCCTGTGGATAAATCATAAAATGCTCAATCAGCTCAGCAGATGAGCTACTCTGATCATTTCCGGAGTCACTTCCACTGCCGCCTCCGCATCCGGCTAAGAAAAAAATCAGCCCGGTCAATAATCCGAATCTGTTCATAGTCCCTCTTATCTGCCTCACAACGATTCTGATGTGGATAACTCAGAACCCATCAGTACCAAAGCGACAAAATAACGCTAACCTGTCGATTTGAAATAGCGACAATATAACACAAGCAGTCGGTTAACAGCCGGAGGATACAACCTGAACTGAGAGCCTGTTTATAAGAGGGATCGACATGATTAACAAAGAGAAGTCTGAAAACAGAGGCACATAAAAAAAGCCGCTACCCCGAATTACGGGTCAGCAGCTTTCAGATAGCAGAGTGCAGCAAATAAAAAGAGGAAATTACGCAGTGCGGCTCTGATCCAGTGCTTTAATGCGCCCAGGCGCGAATGCATAATACATCACAGGGATGACCAGCAGGGTCAACAGAGTAGATACGGTCAGACCAAAGATCAGAGCAATAGCCAGACCGTTGAAAATAGGATCATCCAGAATAAACAGGGCCCCTATCATCGCAGCCAGTGCCGTCAGAATAATCGGTTTAGCCCGCACGGCTCCGGACTGAATCACAGCGTCTTCAAAGGGCATACCGGCTTTTAGCTGTTGATTAATAAAGTCCACCAGCAGAATAGAGTTACGAACAATAATACCCGCCAGGGCAATCATGCCAATCATGGATGTTGCCGTAAACTGAGCTCCCAGCAACGCATGTCCGGGCATCACACCTATCATGGTCAGAGGAATGGGTGTCATAATAATCAGAGGCACACGATAGGAGCGAAATTGAGCGACGACCAGCATATAAATAAGGACCATGCCAACAGCATAGGCAATGCCCATATCCCGGAATGTTTCATACGTTACCTGCCACTCGCCATCCCACTTAACAGAAGGTACCAGAGGCCACTCCGGCTGCAGTATAAAGAACTGATCGGTCAGCACATTCCCGGACAAAGGTTGTTCTGATAATTGTGCCACCAGATCAAACATTCCATATAACGGACTATCCAGCTCACCAGCCATATCTGCAGTAACAAAGGTGACCGGCATCAGATCCTTATGATAGATCGTCTGAGACCACTGATCTTCATGCAGACTCACCATTTCAGATAGAGCCACCAGTTGTCCGGTGTGACTTCTGACCTTCAGGGTCAGAAACTGCTCCAGATTGCTTTTATCCGCTTCAGGCAGTTCCAGCCTGATTGGCAAAGGATATTTTACATCTGCATTATGCAGAAAGCTGACATTCTCCCCCCCCAGAGCTGTTGAGACCGCAGATACGATCGTCTGCTGAGAAACGCCCAGCGTCGCTGCTTTCTGACGATCCACTCTCAGCAGATACTTTAAGACAGGTGCTTCCAGCATATCATCAACATCAACCACACCGGGGGTCTGCTCCATTTTCTGCCTGAGCGCCCGTGCGGTATCTGACATAACCTTTTCATCAGCCCCATAGATCTCAGCCACCAGAGGGGCCATAACCGGAGGCCCTGGAGGTACTTCAACAATCTTTACATTAGCCTGATATTCAGCGCCAATTGCCTGCAGAGGTTCCCGTATCGCCAGAGCTATTTCGTGACTTTTACGCTCCCGGAGATCCTTATCAACAAAGTTAACCTGGATATCTCCGGTATGAGCACTTTCACGCAGATAATACTGACGCACCAGGCCGTTAAAATTAATAGGAGCTGCTGTACCGGCATATGTCTGATAGTGAGTCACTTCCGGGACAGTCTGCAGATAACGGCCAAGGTCCAGCAACACCCGCTGGGTTTGCTCGACAGGTGTGCCTTCTGGCATATCAACAATAATCTGAATCTCAGATTTATTATCAAATGGCAGCATCTTCAGTACAACCGACAGGGTAACCGGCAGCGCCGCCGCTGCCAGGGTCAGTCCGATAACAACCAGCCCCAGTAACACACGCATAGCCCGGCCTTTTTTCTCCCGCAGGAAAGGCTTCATCAACGCACGGAAAAACTTCACCATCCCGGGATTACCAGATTCATGAGAGCCGTCATCCTTACCCGCTGCAGCTTCAGGCTGGTGTTTCATCAGTTTAAATGCCAGCCAGGGCGTAACGACAAAGGCAATAACCAGAGAAATCAGCATGCCCATACTGGCATTAATCGGTATAGGACTCATATAAGGCCCCATCAGCCCACTGACAAAGGCCATCGGCATCAAGGCGGCAATCACAGTGAAGGTTGCCAGAATTGTCGGGCCTCCAACTTCATCGACCGCGACTGGAATCGCTTCTCTGAGATTGCAGGCTCCACCACTCAGGTGACGATGGATATTCTCAACCACCACAATTGCATCGTCGACCAGAATACCTATAGAGAAAATAAGGGCAAACAGAGATACCCGGTTCAGAGTGAAGCCATAAGCCCAGGACGCAAACAGAGTGATCATCAGAGTAATCACAATCGCCAGGCCAACAATCACTGCCTGACGGAAGCCCAGTGTTGCCAGTACCAGCAACACCACAGATCCTGTCGCAAAAACCAGCTTAGAGATCAGAGTGTTGGATTTATTATTGGCTGTCACGCCATAGTCACGGGTAATCGTTACTCTGACATCATCCGGAATAGCGATATTTTTCAGCTGCTCCAGACGAGCAGAAATATTGCGAGTGATATCAATAGCATTCTGCCCCGGCTGCTTGGCAATCGCCATCGTTACAGCGGGATAAAGCCCTTCCGGTCCCTCAAAAGCAGGGCCGGTACCCATGAAAACACTCTGCTCCGGCGTATCAGCTCCCACCTGAATCTGCGCAACATCTCGCAAATAAACTGGCGCTCCCTGATTTATACCTACAACCAGCCCGGCCAGCTCACTGGCAGAACTGAGAAAGTCACCAGCCTGCACCGGAATCAGGCGATTATCCTGTATTACCGGCAATTCCTGCCCTGCTGTATTGGCGGAGGTCAGAGCCAGACTCAATTCATCCAGGCTGATGTTAAACCCTGATAGCCTGGCCGGATCCAGCAGAACATGCACCACAGAATCAGGCCCGCCCAGAGTGTAGATATCCCGTGTGCCTTTTATCCTCTTCAGCTCCACTTCCAGACTATGCGCTACTTTTTTCAGCTGGTGACTGCTGATTTCCGGATTATCAGACCAGAGTGTCAGGCTCATCACAGGTACATCATCAATGCCCATAGGTCTGATCAGAGGCTGACCTGCACCAAGGTTCTGCGGCAACCAGTCCTGATGGGAATATACCTGGTTGTATAAGCGAACGATTGCTTCCTGGCGGGTAATTCCCACTTCAAACTGAACCGTCAGCACTGCCATACCGGCTCTGGATACAGACATGACATGCTCGACCCCTTCCACCTCTGACATCACCTGCTCTGCCGGAGTAGAAATCAGTTGCTCCACTTCTCGAGGGGAAGCGCCAGGAAAAGGCACAAAGATATTGGCAAATGTCACATCAATTTGCGGCTCTTCTTCCTTAGGGGTAATCAGTATCGCCAGTAGCCCCAACAGCATTCCAACGATTGCCAGCAACGGTGTAATCTGTGTGCTCTGAAAGGTCCGGGCAGTCAGCCCGGAAATACCCAGACGAGATTCAGACATGATCCGGCTTCCTCTGCTGATTCAGAAACTCCAGTACCTGATGCGGATCAAGAGCAATACGATCTCCTGCCTGTAATCCGGACAGAATTTCGATATGCCCATCAGATTTATATCCAATGCGTACCAGACACAAACGAGGCTCACCCTGCTCATTCAGCAAATAAACCCCTTTCAGATCTCCCCGAACAACCAGAGCCTGCTCTGGAATAACAAGGCGCTCTTTTTTTGCTACCGGCACCTCTACCTTCACCATCATGCCCGGATAAAGCCCGGATTGCTGCTCAGGCAGGTTAATGCGAACCCGGAAATTGCGTGTCGCAGCGTCGGCATAAGGAAAAACCGTCAGGGACGATGCCGTCAGATAACGCCCATCAGATAGTCTGATCCGGGCCTGACCTTGTTTTCGGACACCTGCAGCATAATGCTGCGGCAGATAAATATTCACCCGAAGGGCGTTCAGATCGATACCGCTCATCAGGGGTGATCCGGGAGCAACAACTTCTCCCTGTTCCACATGACGCTCTGTAACAATGCCGCCATACGGTGCAATGACCCGGGTATAGGACACCTGCTTACGTGCTTCTTTCAGGGCTGCAACAGCTTTACTGTAACTGGCGTTGGCAGCATCCAGATTATTTCTGGCCTGATCATACTGAGCCTGTGATGCCAGCTTACGCTGATAGATTCCTGTAATGCGTTCAGCATTCTGTCGGGCATCTGTCAGACTGGCCCTGGCGGCTCTGGCTGCCGCTTCAGTCTGCTCCAGTCTGGCCTGTTGCTCCGTATCGCTGATCTGCAACAGAACAGCACCGGGTTCAACGGAGTCATCCACATCATAAAAAACCTGGCTCACAGTTCCAGACGTCTGGGCTGCCACCGTACTTTTACGAATAGCTTCGACCGTACCATCCAACACAATATTCTGAGGAGATAATTCAGATTTAAGGGTATAGCTCTCAAGTGCCAGAGCCGGTACAGCCATAACCAGAGCTGATAAAACCATTGCGGCCAGCAATACCCTCTGCATAAGCCTTCCACCTACAGCACCTGAACAACAGGCAATCAGGGCACGTATGCACATTTGGAACCCGCCTTAATATATCAATTCATTTTATTTATATAAACAAACAATATATTAGCTCCATCTAACAAAAAGAACAATCACAGGTGGTTAAAAAACAGACAGGATAAAATGAGCAGTAAATAATAATCCGGATAATAAAAAAGGCTGCCCGGAAGGCAGCCTTTTCAGCAAAAAGAGGTGATTAACAGCGGATGATCACGACACCGTTATTTCCATCATCTTCTTCACTTTATTCATCGCATTTTTTTCCAGCTGACGAATACGCTCTGCTGAAACACCATAGACATCGGCCAGCTCATGGAGTGTTGATTTATCTTCACTCAGCCAGCGCTGTACCAGAATATCACGGCTACGATCATCTAACTGATCCATCGCCTGCTGCAGGCGGGATGATGCATCTGCCGCCCAGTCAGAATCTTCCAGTTCCTTAGCCGGATTATATCTGTGATCTTCCAGATAATAAGCCGGAGCCTGGTACGCCTGATCATCATCGTCATCGGTATAGGCATCAAAAGAAGCATCATGCGCACTCAGACGGCTTTCCATCTGGCGAACCGTTTGCGGTTTAACATCCAGATCACTGGCAATGGCTTCAACTTCATCATTATTCAGCCAGCCCAGACCTTTCTTAGCACTGCGCAGGTTAAAGAAGAGTTTACGCTGGGCTTTAGTGGTTGCAACTTTAACAATACGCCAGTTGCGCAGCACAAACTCATGTATCTCTGCTTTGATCCAGTGTACCGCAAAAGATACCAGACGAACCCCTACTTCAGGGTCAAAACGCTTAACAGCCTTCATCAGGCCAACATTGCCTTCCTGAATCAGGTCTGCCTGAGCAAGACCATAACCGGAATAGCTCTTAGCGATATGAACAACAAAACGCAGATGGGACAGAACCAGCTCACGGGCGGCATCCAGATCACCTTCGCCCTGCAGACGGCGTGCCAGAGTCTGCTCACGTTCCGCGGACAGTACCGGGAAGCTGTTAGCCACCTGAATGTAAGCATTCAGATCCTGTCCCGGAGACAGAGATTCAATTGTTTGCAGGCTTGTATTCATATAACCTCAACGGCGTTGTTTTATTCTGATCTAATCTGAACCTGTGTTACACAATAAGTTCAATTCAGGAGCGTTTAATATAGGCTGTCCTGCTGTTTTTGCAAGATATCCCGTGTTTCACTCTGTATTCTGTGCATTCGGCCACGTTCCAGTTTATCTGGGTTCTATTTCACCCAGATGACGGGCTACAGCCAGCCAGGCACCCAGCCAGCCCAATACTGTAGCAGACCCGATCAATAAAAGGGAATCCCCGATACCTAATCCGATTAATTCAAAACTGCTGGCATATACGCTGGCCAGATTTCTGACCGGCCCTTCAAGCCAGATCATACTGATACTGATAATCCACCAGGCCATCAGACCGCCCCCCAATCCATACCAGATGCCGGTATAGAGAAAAGGACGGCGGACAAAGGCATTATCAGCACCAATCAGTTTAATAACAACAATCTCATCCCGACGGCTTTCAATGGCCAGCCGGATAGTGTTACCCACCACCAGTAATACCGCCAGCCCCAGTAATAGTGCCAGTGCCAGCACAGCTCGCTGACTCAGCTCCATAATGTAATACAGGCGTTTCACCCAATTAAGATCCAGTTGCGCCTCTTCCACTTCCGGCATCTTTTTCAGGGCTTCCAGTAACCCGGCTTGCTTCTGTACATCACCGGCAGAAGCATCAGGACGGACGACCAGAACATTAGGCAACGGATTATCTTCCAGATAATCCAGTGCTTCGCCAAAACCGGAGAGCTCACGGAACTCCGTCATCGCCTGAGCTTTAGAGACAAAGTTGACGGTTGCAACATCGCCTCGCAGCTGAATACTGGATTGTAGTCGCTGGGCCTGCTCTTCTGAGATATCAGATCTCAGAAACAGGGAGATCTGAGACGCTCCATCCCAGTTGCTGGTTACCACCTGAGCATTCCCCAGGAACAGATACAACCCTGCGGGCAGAGCCAGCGCAATAGCCAGTACAGCCCAGGTCATCAGGCTGGAAAAAGGAGAACGCAGGATACGCCAGAGACTGTCTTTCGCCATCTGATTATGATGACGCCAGGTACTCCGGCGGCGACTGCTATCAGTAATTTCAGACTGACTGGCACCTTTTGGAGGTGCCGGATCGCCAACACGCTGCCTTCTCTTAGGTGTGGCCGGTACAGGCGCTACCCGAGGTGTTGCTCCACGGTTCTGACTCTTATCCGTTTCACTCATACGGCATTATTCCCATCACTGATCATAAAGCCATCTTTCAGGGTCAGAACCCTATTCCCCATGCTATACACCAGATCCAGATCGTGACTGGCAATCAGAATAGTGACGCCTGTTTCGTTAAACTGCCGGAACAGGTGCATCACTTCCGCCGATAGCTTGGGGTCCAGGTTTCCTGTGGGTTCATCTGCCAGAATAATCGGTGGTCGGGTCACAACCGCTCTGGCGATACCCACTCGCTGCTGCTCACCACCAGACAACATGATAGGACTCAGCTTCTCTTTATTTAACAGCCCGACTTTATCCAGTGCGGCCCGGACACGTCGGGCAATATCAGAAGGATCTGCCCCTTCAATCACCAATGGCAGGGCAACATTATCAAATACGGAACGATCGAACAGCAGCTGGTGATTCTGGAACACAACACCGATATTACGGCGCAGATGAGGAACATGCCGATCAGCCATCTGAGACAAGTTACGATCATGTACCATAACCAGTCCCTGAGTGGCCTTTTCCATACGCATGATCAGTTTCAGCAGGGTACTTTTACCGGCACCAGAGTGACCAGTCAGAAAGCACATTTCTCCTGGCATCAGGGTAAAACTGACTTGTTTAAGGGCTTCATGCCCGTTTTCGTAGCGTTTGCTGACGTTATCGAAGCGGATCATGGCATCCTGTGATCTGTTAAAAGGAGAGGCTAAAGCCTCTCTGTTTATGATTCAGACTGATCAAACAGTGCTTTAGTAAACTGATCGGCATCAAATGGACGCAGATCATCGGCCTGCTCACCAACACCAATAAAACGGATTGGAATTTCCATCTGTTTTGCCAGGGCAAAGACGATACCGCCTTTCGCAGTACCATCCAGTTTGGTCAGGGTGATACCGGTTAAGCCAACGGCTTCATCAAACAGGCTGGCCTGAGATAAGGCATTCTGACCGGTTCCTGCATCGACCACCAGCATAATTTCATGGGGTGCAGAGTCATCCAGTTTCTTCATAACCCGGGTGACTTTCTTAAGCTCTTCCATCAGATTGCTTTTATTCTGCAAACGACCCGCTGTGTCGGCAATCAGAATATCAGCCTGACGCGCTTTAGCCGCCTGAATCGCATCAAAAATCACTGAAGCACTGTCAGCACCAGTATGCTGAGCAATCACAGGCACCTGATTACGTTCACCCCATACCTGCAACTGCTCAACAGCGGCAGCACGGAAAGTATCTCCGGCAGCCAGCATAACGCTCTTGCCTTCAGCCTGATATTTTTTCGCCAGTTTACCAATCGTGGTGGTTTTACCGACCCCATTCACCCCCACCATCAGAATGACATAAGGTGTCTTCTCTGTGTCAATTTCCAGTGGTTTATTGGCGGGTTCCAGCATTTCGCGTAACTCAGTCTGCAGGGCTTTATACAGCGCCTGAGCATCATCCAGTTCTTTGCGCTTCACGCGCTCTGTCAAACGCTCAATGATATCGGAGGTGGCTTCCACACCAATATCAGCAACCAGCAACTGAGTTTCAATTTCTTCCAGCAGATCATCATCAATCTGCTTCTTGCCCAGAAACAGTCCGGCCAGTCCCTCAGTCAGGTTCTCACGGGTACGACCAAGGCCTGCTTTAATTCGGGCAAACAGTCCTTTTTTCTTTGGTTCTGGTTCTGGTTCTGGTTCTGGTTCTGGTTCTGGAAAATGCTCTGCCGGGACCTCAGCTACAGCAGCTTCTGCTGAAACCTTTATTTCTTCTTCGGACACAATCTCACCGGTTCGGGCCTGCGCTTCTGCTTCGCCCTCAGCACTCGGTTCAACTTTACCCAGTGTTTCCGCCTCGGTTCCGGATTGCTCCGGCATCTGTGGAGCCAAAGCCTCAGATGATGACATTTTATCGGGGATGCTATCCGGGTCAGACTGAACGGAAGTCTCTTCAGCCGTCCCATTTACAGCCTCTTCTGCCTGCTGCTCAGGCTCAGAGGACTTTTTGTTTTTACGTTTGAAAAAACCAAACATAGGAAAATTCTGCTCAGATGATAATGAAATTTAGCCGCGCCTATCCTACCACTTGTCGGACACGGGGGGTACAATCCACAACAGATTGTCCACAGGCACCGTTTTTTTTCTCTGATTTAACGCACTGCCAGACCTCTTAAACCGTTAGTTCTTACACCAAAGACGGATAATAACTCAGATATCATGCCCAGAAATCAACGTCGAGTGTCTCGTAACACTCCGAAAACAACAGGTAGAAAAGGCCAGGAGTCTGTATCAGTAAACGGTGCAGGGCGAAACCAGTTACGCATTATTGCCGGAGAGTGGCGTGGCCGGAAATTGCCCTTTCCAGACGGAGAAGGCCTGCGACCTACCGGGGATCGACTGAGAGAAACCGTGTTTAACTGGCTGTCTCTTTCCATTTACAGTGCCAGGGTACTGGACCTGTTCACCGGCAGCGGGGCT
Source organism: Oceanospirillum sediminis (assembly GCF_014164585.1). Lineage (GTDB taxonomy): Bacteria > Pseudomonadota > Gammaproteobacteria > Pseudomonadales > Halomonadaceae > Oceanospirillum > Oceanospirillum sediminis. The sequence goes on from NZ_JACJFM010000023.1 coordinate 73,802, forward strand.
CTGGGATTAGAAGCACTATCCAGAGGAGCAGGTTCTGCAACCTTTCTTGACACCCATAACGGTGTTATCCGTCAGATGCAGGATAATCTGAGGCTACTGCAATGCAATAAGGCTGAAGTGATTCAGCAGGACGCCATTCTGTGGCTTAAGTCGCCTGCTGATAGCCACTACGATCTGGTCTTTCTTGATCCGCCATTTGGCCAGAACCTGTTATTACCAGCCTGTCAGTTGCTGGAAGAAAAACACTGGCTATCAGAGGATGCACTCATCTATCTGGAAGCAGAAAAAACACTGGACTTCAATCAGATACCGGATAACTGGGTATTGCAGAAAGAGAAACGGACCGGACAGGTCATCTGCCGTCTTTACCAACGCAACGCCGTGATGTAAAAAGCTGCAGATTAAAAGAAGTTTCAGAGCTGCGATCAGTTCAGATCAATAACCGGACTGCATCGCAACTCTGTATGACTGAGCTCTACCAGAGAAACTGGTATTTACTCTGGCTGGAAATGCTCCAGTAAACGCTCTGTTTCTTCCCGGGTAGCCTCCGTCAGGTACGGCATCTCCAGATAAGTCAGCTGATAAATCACACTGAATAGCTGTTCCTGGGTAATCTCTTCCTCTGTCAGCCCGCGAGCAGTCCTCAGGAATGTCGTCCAGCCGGTAAACAGCATCCAGACATTCAGCGCCAGGGGTTTATACTGATCCTCTCTCAGAACCATAAAACCGGATGCAGTCATAATGCGGTAGATTTGTTCAGTACGCTGAATATTGGATTCAGCAAATGCTTTATAGCGCTGCTGCAAATTCTCATCATTGGCCAGCATTCCCACCAGATCCCGGTGCATGAAGCGGTAATCCCAGATAATCCCCAATAATTTTTCAAGCAGGGCAGCCCGGTCTTCCAGTGTGATGGGACGGTCCGCCGGTAAATCGAATAAATCAGCAACAGTGTCTTCATACTGATCAAAAATTCGGGCGATAATATCGGACTTATTGCGATAATGGTAATATAAGTTGCCAGGAGAAATATCCAGATGAGCAGCGATATGATTCGTCGTTATTTTCCGCTCACCGTGAGTATTAAATAGCTCCAGGGCTGCATGTACGATGCGTTCTTTAGTTTTCACGGTCGTAAATCTCGGGTCTTTGCGTTCAAACTGCGATGCTTATATTCACAGCAAAAATGTCATTTGCTTTTTGTATGTTTTTTTATAAAGCATCCTGAATATACCATTTAAATCTAACACTTTCTGTAGGGCTAAGGTAAATAGAGCAAAGCTTTAAAGTAATTACTTTATTTTAGACCGGTATTGTAACTTTAACTTAAATTTCAGGTTGTGATCTGGATTCGGTAATGAAGATATCCTGCTGGCTATAACGATATAGCACATAGAAGTTTGTGCCAGTGATACATTTTGTTTACCATTCCAGCCTCTCTGAACCTGCGCATAACCAGGAAAATGCGATGACGACGGTTGTTTACCCAGGAACATTTGATCCAATTACCAATGGTCATACCGATCTGGTAGAAAGAGCCAGCCGGATTTTTGACAAAGTCATTCTGGCCATTGCAGCCAGTCCGCGCAAAAAGCCACTGCTCCCTCTGGAGCAACGAGTAGAGCTTGCGGAGGCCGTTGTCAGCCAGTACGGCAATGTAGAAGTCTGTGGTTTCGACTGCCTGCTTACCGACTTTCTGGCTCAGCAACAAGCTCGGGTAATTATCCGGGGGTTAAGGGCCGTTTCTGATTTTGAATATGAGCTACAGCTGGCTAACCTGAACCGTGCTATGGCTCCTGACGTAGAAAGCATTTTCCTGACACCAGAAGAGCGGAACTCCTATATCTCATCTACTCTGGTGAGAGAGATTTCATGCCTTAAAGGTGATGTAAGTAAATTTGTGCACCCGACCGTTGCGCAGGCTTTAAAAGAGCATTTTAAAAACGATTAGCATGATTAGCTTGTGATTTGTGATGAGGTAGCGTTATGGCTTTGATGATTACCGACGAATGCATCAACTGTGATGTATGTGAACCTGAATGTCCCAATGGTGCAATTTCTCAGGGTGATGAGATCTATGAAATTGATCCAAACCTGTGTACTGAGTGTGTAGGCCATTACGATGAGCCACAGTGTGTTCTGGTATGTCCGGTAGAGTGTATTCCTGAGGACCCGGATCATGCTGAAACCAAAGATGAACTGATGGAGAAATACAAAATCATCCAGGAATCTCTGGGCTGATTCTGCATTATCCTTCCGATACAGTACCAGTCGGTCTCTGCTGGTACTGTTTTCTTCTCCTTTTCTGATATAGCTGTTTAATCGGCAACGCCTCTGACCGGAATCCCTCCGGAGTAAAACATGTCTTTAACCCGATTCAGGCAGATTCTGGCCTTAGCCTTTCCCATTATCCTATCCAATATCAGTACGCCGTTACTGGGACTGGCAGATACCGCTGTACTGGGCCATCTGTCATCTTCAGATTATCTTGCCGGAGTCACCCTGGGTGCCAGCCTGTTTACCTTCCTGTTCTGGGGCTTTGGCTTTCTGCGCATGGGCACAACGGGCATGGTGGCTCAGAGCTGGGGGAAAAAAGATTACCAGAACGTTATTAATCTGCTTTGCCAGGGGATTGTGCTGGCTGTGCTGATCGCTCTGATCTTACTGATACTGCATCCGGTACTGATACCTGTTGGGCTGAATGGATTAAGTTCTGACCAACAACTGACAGCCCTGGCAGCAGACTATGCTTTCGTTCGCATCTGGGCTGCTCCGGCCGCTTTGATCAACTATGTACTACTAGGCTGGTTCCTGGCCTTACAGAACAGTCGCTTCTCATTCTGGATGCTGGTTCTGGGTAATAGCCTGAATATCGCGCTGGACCTCTGGTTTGTGATGGGACTGGGCTGGCAGGTAAAAGGCGTCGCACTGGCATCGGTCATGGCTGACTACGCCGTATTAGTCACAGGTTGCTGGCTGGCCTTTAAACGAATCAGGGAACTGAAGAGCCTCCGACCTGATATCCGGATTCACCCGGATATAAAAGGCATCGGCCGCTTGTTCCGGGTGAATCACCAGCTGTTAGTACGTACCTGGGTACTGCTGTTTGCCATGATCTTTTTCACGGCACAGGGGGCCGCTTATGGAGCCGATATTCTGGCAGCCAATGCCATTCTGATGCAGATGGTGATGTTTGTTTCATACGCTGCCGATGGATTGGCCCACGCCACAGAGGCCCTGGCCGGAGAACAGGCAGGTCAGAATAATCAGGCTCAACTTCAGCAAATCATACAACATAGTGCTTTGCTCAGCTTTCTGCTCTGTCTGAGCTTCAGTCTGGTTTATCTCATTGCCGGACAGTCCATTGCCACCTGGATGACCAGTATTCCGGAGGTACTCGACGCAGCAGGGCATTACCAGCCCTGGCTGGTTATGATTCCTCTGCTGGCGGCAGGCAGTTATCTGCTGGATGGCGTTTATATCGGCCTGACCCGCACAGAAATTATGCGTAATACCATTTTGCTGTCGACATCAGTCTATCTGCTGATCTGGTGGCTCAGCCAGCCTCTGGCCAATCATGGACTCTGGCTGGCCTTCACTGGCTTTACTTTGTCACGTTCGGCCAGTCTGTACTGGCACTATAGGTATCGTCTGACACCAGAAATGAAAGACAAGATTGTCAAAAAAGACATAACTGACAGACAAAAATAACTTTAAACCAGAATAGCTTGCCTGAAAAATTAAAAAAACCTTTAAATACAATACCTTAAATAATATCAAAAAGATGGCACTGAGGTTGCAAAACTGATGACAGACCAGTAAGAATTAAAGGAGATCTGTCATGAGCCATTCTGAAAGTTATGAAAACATTGGTGTTGTACCCACTCTGATAATGGCTGTAGCAGGCCTGGTACTTGGGATTCTGCCCATGCTGGCTCAGGTTGCTTTACTGCTGAATCAGTGAGATACGTCACACTTCGTCGTATAAAGCTCCCTTAGGGAGCTTTTTCTTTTCCGACAGAATTTTTTTTCCCTTTCAATGTATTACACTCTGTAAAGATAACTCTGCGCTATTCTTTTCCAGATTCAGGCCTTGGTCTGGTTTAATGATTCATTATTAACGCATATTATATAATACATTCTCCATTAGCTTGTTAGGGCTGAAACAGATGTCTTCTGATACTGTCGGCATAGGAATCCGGGCTAAACTGGTCGCCCTGTTCCTTCTGATCAAAGTAGTCCCCTTGATACTGCTGGCTCTGCTGGCCTGGCAGGGCGTACTTTATCTGGGAAAACAACTGGCAGCAGAAACCGATACTCTGAATAAAGAAGTCAGGGCAACCGTTGCTGATATGGGAGAAACCTTCAGCAGGGAAGCCGAAAAAGCCCTGAATGACCGGGCCAGGGAAGAGCTGGAACGTTTGACAACCGATACTGCCCGTGCCGTAGCCAACTTTTTATATGCAAGAGACCAGGATTTATTACTGGCCGCAAGCCTCCCTGTCGATCCGTCAGTGTATAAAAAGTTTATCCATCAGCGCCAGCGAGCACTGGTAGATGAAGGCCAGTGGCAATTAAGTGAAGATGGCTCTGGCTGGCAGCAGATGACAGACAGTACATCGGTTAAAAGCAGAGCAGTTACTTCATCGAATCCGGAAAACAGTCAGGACTTCCATTACCGGCCACCTGAGCAGGTGATACCCGATCATTATGTGCCTCTGTTCCATGAAATCACCTTTATCGGACTGGATGGTAAGGAACAGATCAAAGTCCAGACCTCTGATGTCTTACCATCTGACTTAAGAGACGTTTCAGTTCAGGCCAATACCTGGAGTAAGGCAGAACATTATTTTTCTGAAGTTAAAAAGCTGAAACCTGGCGAGATTTATGTTTCAGATGTGATTGGTCCTTATGTGCCCTCTCGGGCTATCGGTCCTTTAACGCCTTCTACAGCTGAAAAACGCAACATCCCATTTGAACCGGAGCAGGAAGCCTATGCCGGTAAAGAAAACCCTCTCGGCAAACGTTTCCAGGGTATTGTACGCTGGGCAACTCCGGTTGCCAGACAGGGTAAGGTAATCGGTTATGTTACCCTGGCTCTGAATCATGATCATATTATGTCATTCACCAATCACCTGCTGCCTAACAGTATGCGTTATGCCTCCATTGCAGATGCAAGTCAGGGGAATTATGCCTTTATGTGGGATTATATGGACCGGAATATTGTTCACCCGCGACATCATTCCATTGCAGGATTTAATCCGGAAACCGGTGAACGGGCAATTCCCTGGCTTGAAGCCGGTTTATATAACCGCTGGCAGGAAAGCGGACAACCCTTAAGAATGTTTCTGTCTGATGTTCGCGATTTTGAGAATCAGACACGCAGCAAACGTCCTGCCAAAGAGCTGATTGCCCAGGGACAACTGGGGCTGGAATGCCGTTATCTTAACTTTGCACCTCAATGTAAAGGCTGGTATGACCTGACTCAGTATGGCGGTTCAGGCTCCTTTCTGATTCTGTGGAGCGGTGTATGGAAACTGACAACAGCAGCCACCATTCCCTACTACACCGGACCTTACGGCACTTCCCCCCGAGGATTTGGCTTTATCACTATCGGAGCCAATATTGATGATTTCCAGCAACCAGCCAAGCAGACTGCCGAAGAGATGGAAACCCGGGTTGGCGAGCTGAGTAATAATCTTAAACAGCGCCAGAGTGATCTGCTGGATATCATTGATGGCATCATGCAGGATATTGCGATCAAGCTGACCTCTTCAACTCTGGTTATGGTGGCTATCGTGGTAGTCATTGCGATCTGGATGGCTTCTCTTATTACAGGTATGGTCAAATACTTCTCCTCCGGGTTGCGTAATATTGAACAGGGTAATTACAGCTTCCGGTTTGAACAGCAACGTAAAGATGAGCTGGGGCAGCTGAGTAAAGCTCTGAACCATATGGCAGACAGCGTTGAAGCCTCCTTTGAACTCTCTGATCAGGCCAGACAGGAGGCTGAAAAGGCCAGCCAGATGAAAAGTGATTTTCTGGCCAGGATGTCCCATGAACTGCGTACTCCTCTGAATGGAATACTCGGCTTTTCTGAAATACTGCAGATGGAACAAAAAGATGATGAAACAGCAGAATATGCTGGCATCATCTACAGCAGCGGGCGCCATTTATTACACCTGGTTGATGATATTCTTGATCTGGCCAAAATGGATGCCGGACAACTGGTACTGAACTACCGCCCGATTGAGCTGGCTAGCTGGCTACATGATCTGGCCAGTAGCCATACTCATGCAACGGCTAAAAAGTCTCTGGCTCTGGAAACCTGCTTTGACCTGCCAGAATCCTGCATTATGTATATTGACGACACCCGTTTACGTCAGATTCTGACCAACCTGCTGGATAATGCAATTAAATTCACCATTAAAGGCAAGGTAGACTTTAAAGCCAGCCTGAAAGGTAATCTGGTCATTTTTGATATCCGGGATACCGGTGAAGGTATTCCTGAATCAGCACAACCTTATATCTTTGAGGCTTTCCGCCAGGGATCAGAATTTGTCTCCCGCTGTCATGGTGGAACCGGGCTGGGGCTGGCAATCGTCAAAGAGTTATCGGAACTGATGCAGGGTGATATCAGCCTGGTGCATTCAGATACCAAAGGATCGCACTTCCGGCTACAGATCCCACTGGGGGCAGAACAGGATGTGATTAAAGATATGGTTCCTCAGGCCTGACAGCTCTGAGGAAAAGTCCAGAATCATCAGATATCAGAGCACTGCCAGCAGACTGGCAACAGAAATTGGCTTAGTCACAATGGCATCAAATCCCTGGGCCATAATCTCATCCTGCTCATGCTCCATCGCGTGGGCAGTGTAGGCCACGATGCGCAGATGCCCGAGCTGTTCATCGGCTCTCAATCGACGACAAACTTCCAGCCCATCCACTTCCGGCATATTAATATCCAGCAGAATATGGCTGAAGCTATTCAGGTCATCACGACCCAGCGCATCCGGCCCACCTTCAGATTCCACGGTATCCCAGCCGTTTTTACTCAGAATAACTGAAGCGATTTTGCGGTTAGAGGAAATATCATCAACGATCAGAATTCTTTTCATATCGGGGCCTGACAGATTGTTCACCGATCACTGAAAATTAGCAGAGCCTCAAACCGGATAGGCAGTTAATCCGGCTGTTCCCCTGTAGTCCGGTCTTCAGATTGAACGGAGTTTTATTATTAAAACACACATTATAACGATATATTACTCTCTGATAACATCTGGCAAGAGTAAGCGAATGTTACGTTGAAGCTCAGGGATAACGTCCTGTTCAAACCAGGGATTTTTTCTTAACCATAGCGTATTTCTGGGCGAAGGATGGGGTAGCGGCAGATATTCAGGCAACCATCGGGACCATTCTTGCACGGTCTGTGTCAGTGTTTTCGGTTTATCTGGCAGGTAATACTGCTGTGCGTACTGACCAACCAGCAGGGTCAGTTGAATATCGGGTAATTGCTCAAGTACAGCATGGTGCCATCGTGGGGCACATTCTGGTCTGGGGGGCAAATCACCGGATCGTCCTTTACCCGGATAACACAACCCCATTGGCATAATGGCAATCCGGCCCTCATCGTAAAATACGTCATCACTCAGTCCCAGCCACTGACGCAATCGTTTACCACTGGCATCATGCCAGGGAATAGAGCTTTCATGCACCCTGGTACCCGGCGCCTGACCAATAATCAGTACTCTGGCACTGCTCTTTCCCCGTATCACCGGATTCGCACCCAGAGGAAGTCCGGGTTCACAATACCGGCATTGCCTGATTTCAGAAAACAGCTGATCCAGAGTATTATCCTCCCCCTCCTCGACTCTGATCTGGTCACTCATATAACGCTCCTCATCCGCTATTCCATAACATCCGGGATATTCCCCATACACATCGTCTGATAATAAAGCAGATAAATGCTCTGACTACAGGCTGATCAGGCTGGGTTAGAAAAAGTATTGCTGCATATAGCACTCTTCGGTCAGCGGCTGGAAAACATCGCAATACTTTTGTTCAGCTGTATCTATCTGTCGGCTCTTATTGACGCGATAGCAGTAACCTCATAATTCCGATCAAAGCTATGTAGTGATTTGTTTTCTATAACTTTCAGGCAGTAGTTTTTTCTGTTTTTCAATGCTAGATTAAGTGTCTTTATTCCTGAAATCACTAATTAAGCAGCCGGAGGCAAAAATCATGCAGGGGATGCCCTCGTCAAAGGCGACCCATATGCTCAGCCGTCTTAAAGTGATTTCGGAACAGCATTCTCTCAGCCTTTCTTTAACTCTGATTTATCTGCTGTCACTGATATTAAGTAGCCTGTTTCTGGTGGTATGGCTTAACTGGCAGGTATCAGAAGATGGTCAACGCGGACTTCAACGACTGGAACACTTTATCGACCAGACCCGGGAAACGCTGCAGCAAATCACCCAACAGCATGAATATATAAACTGCTCGGCACAAACCATTACTGAGCTGAGGCAGCATGTATTTTTATCGAGTCGTCTGAAAGAAGTTGGTCTGATGGATCAGAACCATCGTATTTATTGCGTCAGCAATGCCGGCCCTGTCAACTTTAAGCTGTACCCTGAAACCCGAAAGCGTCTGGCAGACTCGACTAATGACATGACTCTCTCTCTGACCAAAGCCAAAATGAGCCAGTCCCGTTCATTATTTATCTACTATCAGGCTAAAGATGGTATGGGAGCCGATGCTCTGCTCAGACCTCAGACATTTCTGGATATTACCCGGCGTGAGCTGAATCACAGAGATCTGTTACTGGATGTGCAGGTAATAGGTAAAAGCCTGAATGAACAGGAACAGAGGAAACAAGAACCGGTTAAATCCTATCAGTTTGAGAGTCGGCATTATCCCCTGACCCTACGTCTGTGCATCACGGATGATTATCTTATCTGGTATCTGGTAAAGCATAGCTGGCTGGGTCTTCTGATCGGCAGCCTGTTCAGCATCCTTTATATGCACAACAGACTCAGACGACTGAGTCGTAACTCTTTATCATCCTCTCTGATTCGGGCGATACGCAAAAAAGAGCTGGAAGTATATCTGCAACCTATTTTTGATCAGCGTAATCAGCAGATTTGTGGCGCGGAAGCCCTGATGCGCTGGAAACATCCGGAAGAAGGTTTTATCTCACCAGGAATATTTATTCCTCTGGCCGAGCAGCTCGGCCTGATAGAAGACCTGACCGATCTGGTGCTGGATCAGGTATCAGAATTAATCCTTAAACACCCGGAACTGATCCATAACCGTTATATTTCAGTCAATATCAGCCGCTTGCACCTGTTGCAGAATAATCTGGCAGATCAGCTCCGACGGCGTTGTCAGAAGATGCCAGAGCTGGCACGCCATCTGTTACTGGAAATCACGGAAGATACTCCGTTTACAGAAGCGGAAGTTCAGCACATCATTCAACAACTGGAACATATACAGAGTGCAGGCATACGTCTGGCCGTTGATGATTTTGGTACCGGCTATTCCAGTCTGGACTTTATCCGCCGCTTTCCTTTCGATCTGCTGAAAATAGACCGGGTGTTTATCAATAGCCTGGGCAAAGAAGCCGCCATAGAACCTATGCTGGAAGCTATTGTCCGCCTGTCTGATGAACTGAACATGACGATCATTGCTGAGGGCATAGAACAGCAGGATCAGGCTGATAAGCTGGCTCAGCTGAATATCTTTCTGCTGCAGGGCTTTTTACTGGCCAGACCGATGCCAGAACATGACTTTATCACTTTATTGCAGCAACACGCACACGATCCGGAACAAGCCGCCCCGTTATCTGATGTAATGACCTGATAGCAGACAAACCAGCCGTTGTACTGGTAAGATTCAATAACCTGCTGCGGAGTGTATTATGTCAGTGCTATCAGTCTTTTATCAGCTCAGACACCCCTATATTCTGGTTGATCAGCAACAAAATCCGTTTCTGGTCAACCCCGCTGCTGAGTCTCTGCTGGCAGAAACACAGGCGACTCTGTCAGACAGCCTTCTGTGGCAACAAACCCTGATCCCTCTGTTACAGGGCACTTCTGAATTCAATGACAATCACTTTTATCATAATGGCCAGACATACCGGCTAACCGTCTCCGACCTGTCGTTGGAAGATCAGATAATTCAGGCGATACAGATAGAGGAAGCTCAGACGACACGAGAGCAGCTGCATAACCTGTACAGTTTACTGGATAATCTGGGAGCCTACGTAGTCAGCCCTGAAAAAGTCAGGTTTCTATCTAACCGAGCATCGGTTGGCTTTATTGCTCCAGGAAATAAAGCCAACTGATTTTCTGCTCC